>CAYPWJ010000013.1:0-38389 GCA_964414415.1 uncultured Thermoplasmatales archaeon
CCGATGTTTGGCCTCCAGTGGAAAAACGAGCGACGGCAAAGAAAAGTTTATACTGCAACAACCACTTGTCAACATCACGATGGACGACGGATCCCGGGGGATGGTCGCGGCTGGCGACCTGGAGAAATATGCATACTGCCCGCTTTCCTGGTGGCTGAGCGAACAGGAGGAAACAGTCGACTCGACGGCGGGTGTCCGCCGCCACGAGGAGACAGGCCAGGAGCTGGAGCGCATCCGGCGGGATGAAGAGCGACGCAAACATTTCAACAATCTCGTCATCGGGCTCATCGGCGCCGCGTCGCTGCTGGCCGTCATCGGGATTACCTTCGTCACCGACATCGCCGCGCGGCAGCACAGCTATCTCTTCGTGGCAGTCGCCCTGCTCTGGCTGCTGTACTCCGCGTATTTTTTCTACAAGGCAGAGAAAATCACCATCGACGTCCTGCGGCTGCGCTACGAAAAAACAGTCCTGTTGTCCTCGATAGGCGCCATGGTCATCGCGCTGGTCGTCATCCTGTCGGCGCTGCCGGCGAACCGCGACGTGGCGGTCTTCCTGGAGATCCTCGCGCTGGTGTGGATCGTGGCCGCCAACCTGTACTTTTATCGCTCCCTGAGCCTCTCGGAGGGTATGCTGATGCGGAAGCTGCAATATGTGTCCCCGCAGGAGGACATCACCTACGTGGGCATGCAGCGGGAGAGCCCGCTGCTGCAGTCGGAGCGCTACGGCATCCGCGGGCGGCCGGATTACATCCTCAGGCGGGGCAACGGCCATATACCGGTGGAGAAAAAGACGGGGCGGACGCCGAAGGGGCCCCTGTTTTCGCACATCGCGCAGCTCATCGCCTACTGTATGCTCGTCGAGGAGACCTTCGGCCCTGTTCCCTACGGCATCATCGAATACGAGGAAAAAAAGTACAGCATCGACAACAGCGACGAGCTGCAGCAGACGGTCTTGGAGCTCCGCGACAAGCTGCTGCGTGACCGGCGTCGTGGCGAGGCACACCGGAACCATGAGCGCACGGGGAAATGCATCAACTGCTCCCGACGGGACGTCTGCCACGAGCGGCTGGCGTAGCGCGGCGGCATAACGATTAAAAGGCAGGCGTCATTATAGGCCAAGATGGGTACAAAACGTGATTTAACTGACAATGCAAGGACTGTCTTAGAGAAACGCTACCTGCAGAAAAACGCCGAAGGCGACGTCATCGAGACGCCGGAGGAGATGTTCCGGCGGGTGGCCCGCAACATCGCCGCTGCCGACGAGCAGTACGGCGATGACCCAGGCGAGGCAGAGGAGGCCTTCTATGAGTTGATGGCCAGCCTGGATTTCCTGCCGAACTCGCCGACGCTGATGAACGCAGGGACCGAGATACAGCAGCTGTCCGCCTGCTTCGTCCTGCCCGTCGAGGACTCCATGGAGGGCATCTTCAGCGCCATCAAGAACACCGCGCTCATCCACCAGTCGGGCGGCGGCACCGGGTTCTCGTTTTCGCGTATCAGGCCGGCGGGCGACATCGTGCATTCCACGGGCGGCGTCGCCTCGGGCCCGATTTCGTTTATGAAGGTCTTCAACGCGTCGACCGACGTCATCAAGCAGGGCGGACGGCGGCGGGGCGCCAACATGGGCATCCTCAGGGTCGACCATCCCGACATCATGGATTTCATCACCGCCAAGCAGGATCAGCAGGAGCTCACCAATTTCAACATCTCGGTGGCGGCGACCGGCCGGTTCATGGATGCCGTGCAGGAGGGGGGGCACTATCCGCTGGTCAACCCGCGGACCGGAGAAGGAGAGGGCGAGCTCGACGCGAAGCGAGTCTTCGACAAGATCGTGGAGATGAGCTGGGAGAACGGAGAGCCGGGCATCGTGTTCCTCGACCGGATAAACGAGGACAACCCGACGCCGCATGTCGGCAGGATAGAGTCGACGAATCCCTGCGGCGAGCAGCCGCTGCTGCCCTATGAGAGCTGCAACCTGGGCTCCATCAATCTCTCACACATGGTGGAGGACGGCGACATCGACTACGACCGGCTCCGGGAGGTCGTCCACACGGCGATGCATTTCCTGGACAACGTCGTCGACCAGAACGAGTACCCGCTCGAGGAGATCAGGGAGAAGACGCTGGCGAACCGCAAGGTCGGCCTCGGCGTCATGGGTTTCGCCGACATGCTCATCCAGCTCGGCGTGCCCTACAACAGCGGCGATGCCTTGGACCTCGCCCGCGACGTCATGTCCTTCGTGCAGGAGGAAGCGCGGCAGGCGTCGGTGCAGCTCGGCCGGGAGCGCGGCTCGTTCCCCAACTTCGAGGGCAGCATCTGGGACGACGAATATGAGGCGATGCGCAACGCCACGGTGACCACCATCGCGCCGACGGGCAGCATCTCAATCATCGGGGGGTGCTCCTCGGGTATCGAGCCCCTGTTTGCCGTCTCATTCATCCGTAACATCCTGGACGAGGAGGACCGTCTGGTCGAGGTCAACCCCTACTTCCAGGAGATAGCCAAGGAGCGAGGCTTCTACAGCCAGGACGTCATGAAAAAAATCGCCGATAACCGCGGCTCGGTGCAGGACATCGACGAGGTGCCGGAGGACGTGCAGCGCCTCTTCGTCACGGCGCTCGACATCCCCCCTGAATGGCACATCAGGATGCAGGCCGCCTTCCAGGAATACACGGACAACGCGACCTCGAAGACCGTCAACTTCCGTGAGGAGGCGACGCAGGACGACGTCAGGGAGGTATACCGGCTCGCCTACGAGCTCGGCTGCAAAGGCGTCACCGTCTACCGGTACGGCAGCCGGGAGGGACAGGTGCTCTCAACTGCGGAAGAAGAAAAAGAGGAAAAGAAAGGCGAGGCAGGGCCCCGCCCCCGCCCCGTCGCCGTCCGTGGGGTCACCCGGAAGATCGGCACCGGCTGCGGCAACCTTTACGTCACGATGAACGAGGACAACTCCGGGCTGTTCGAGGTCTTCGCCCGGCTCGGCAAAGCCGGTGGATGCGCCGATGCGCAGCTCGAGGCCATCGGTCGCCTTATCTCCATCTCCCTCCGGTCGGGCGTCGAGCTCAAGTCCATCATCCGGCAGCTCAAGGGCATCCGCTGCCCGTCGCCGCTGCTGGCCCGCGGCGGCCCGATGCTCTCATGTCCCGACGCAGTGGCCAAGGCACTGGAGGCATACATGAAGGGAAAAACGCCGCCTGAGACACCGAAGCTGGACATGTTCCAGGAGGAAGAACAAGAACAGGAGAAACCAGCCGAGGGAGAGCAATCCATCCAGGCGCCCATCGGGCCGGTCGGCGTCTGTCCGGACTGCGGCAACCCCATGGTCTTCGAGGAAGGCTGCAAAATCTGCAAAAACTGCGGCTACTCCACCTGCGGCTAGATGATACCAGCGGAGATATCCTCGAGCTCACGCTCACAGTAGAAACACTTGATCCTGAGCGGGTTACGCGACTTGACGGTAAACCGGGGCTGTATCGGCTCGCTGCTGGCATTGGAGATACAGCTCGGATTCGCGCATTCCACGATGCCCACGATGTCATCCGGCACCGAGACGCGGTGTTTGTCCTGCACCTCATAATCCCGGATGATGTTGATGGTCGCGTTGGGCGCGATGAGCGCTATCTTGTCAACCTCGTGGGCCTTGAGCTCCCGGTTCTCTATCTTGACGATGTCCTTCTTACCCGAGCCGCCCTCAACGTTCATGACCACGCTGATGATGGAGCCGCCGCCTGCATCGCCAGGGATACGGAGGATCTTGAGGACCTTGAGCGCGCAGCCCGGCGTGATGTGATCGATGACCGTCCCGTCCTTGATGGGCTGCACCCTGAGCTCCTTCACGCTACCACCCCCGTCACCAGCGAGATGAGCGCCATCCTGACAGGGACGCCGTTGAACGCCTGCCTGAAATACGCTGCTGCCGGCGTCTCATCGACCTCAGGCACGATCTCGTAGACCCGCGGCAGCGGATGCATCACGACCGCATCGCTCTTCGCGCGCTGCAGCAGGTCGGTGTCGATGGTGTAGATACCCGCCACTTTTTTGTACTCCTCCGGGTCAGGGAAGCGCTCCTTCTGGATGCGCGTGACATACATGACGTCGACGTCGTCGATGGCGCCCTCCAGCTCCGTCTCAAACGAGATGCTGGCACCGAGCTCCTGGCATTCCTCGACGACCTCGCGGGGCATCTGCAACTGCTCCGGCGCGATGAACGACAGGTCGGCCTTGAACATCGCCAGCGCATACGCCAGCGAATGCACCGTCCGCCCGTACTTGAGATCGCCGATGAGCGCCACCCTGTTGCCGCCGATGTCACCGCGCTCCTCCTGGATGGTGAACAGGTCGAGGAGGCACTGCGTGGGGTGATGCCCGGCGCCGTCACCGCCGTTCAACACCGGCACCTCGGCGAACTCGGCGGCCATCCGGGCGGACCCCTCCTGTGGATGCCGCATCACGATGAGGTCACAGTAGCTCTCCACGGTGCGGATGGTGTCAGCCAGGGTCTCTCCCTTTTGGAGCGAGGTGTCGCCCGGCCGCGCGAAGCCGATGACCCTCCCGCCAAGCCGGTTCATCGCAGCGGCAAACGAAAGCCGGGTGCGCGTCGACGGTTCAAAGAACAGCGACGCCATGATGCCGCCCTCCATCAGCGTGCTGGTCTCGCTGCCTCGCGCGGCGGGCACCATGTCCTCTGCCACAGACAAGATATGCAGGATTTCCTCCCTGCTTAAATCCTTTATAGAAACGATGTCTCTGCCCGCGAAACTCATCACGTCTATAATGCCAGATGGCATTATAAACATTGGCGCTATCGCAGGCCGGCAAGCCGCTCTGTCAGCACCGCTCGCTTGCGCGCCGCGTTGCCCATGAGCTCGTTGGCGATGGAGACCAGCAGCTCGAGATATGCCTCGCTGCAGAGCAGTTCGCCGTCGCGGCCCAGCGGGACGTCCATCTCCTCAGTGCTGCCAATCTCGACCATGACGGGGTCACCGACTGACTTTATCGACGACTGCTTGAAGCCGCTCTCCCGCGCCAGGGATACCAGCTCCTGCGCCCGGTCAAGCGAGGCGGCGGCGACGTGGAAAATCGGCGGCTGCGCCAGCAGCCACATCTCTCCCTCCACGGCGTGCTCCAGCGCCGTTCTCACCTCCCTCAGAGAGACCTCGCTGTCCCAGCTGCCGAGAAACCGTGCGCCATTTTTGTCGCCCACCGTCGGTACCTCCATGACGACGATGCGCCCTGAGCAGCTGCTCGTCGTGTAGAAATCCTCGACGTCGTTGATATGGCGGAGGATCGGCAGCGCCGGCTCGTCGACATCGTTCTCCCGGGCGGCCTGCTGCAGCCGGATCATGGCCTGCTTCTTTGCCTGGAGGAAGCGTCTGGCCCGGGCTTGGTTCTCGGTTGTGCCGGTGTGTGGAGGGCGTCGCTGTGCCACGATGCAAAAGCAGGATGGTGTATTAAATGTTTAACGCGGTCAGAATGAAGAAAAAGGAACGGGGAAAAGCAGATAGCCAAATCCTGCTCTCTCTATTTATTTGGTGAGCACGATTTCCATAGAGGAAACGTTGCGTGAACCGCCTTCCTCGGATTCGATTTCTTCGGTGGCTATGTCGATGTTTTCGACGGTTACGTCCTCCATGAAACGGTTGCGTGTTATCTCCGCTGCGTCTACGGCCCTGGATATGGCTCGACCGCGAGCCTTCAGGGTCACGTTTTTAGCTCCCTGCTCGAATTCCGTTATCACAGCTATCACGTAGCTCATTGGCGCTTTGTTCCCGACATATACGATGTTTTCTTCTTCGTCCAAAGTATCACCACTCCCCCTTATTGCCAGCGTTTATTTAAAGCTTTTTATCTCGGTTATTGATACAGCCCGTCCTTGTATCGGCGGTAGAGCCGCTTGACGCCCTTGTCGTAGCTCCGCCACCGCTTTTCCCACTCGGGGTCATGTGCACGGAGCTTCTGCAGCACCCGCTCTCTGACCTCGCTGGTCTCGATTTTTTCCCTGTCTATCTGCTCGATGTCACGGGCGATGTCCCGTGCCGCCTCCGGGTCGGCGCCGCTCTTCACCGCGGCTGCGACGATCTTCTCAGGGACAAATGGCTCCTCGTGGCCCTCGCGCTTGACGACCTTCTTCGGCATACCTCTGCATGCACAAACGACTTAAATCAGTTTCCGCTACCCAGCCATGAAGGTAGCATTGACCGTCGGTGGCTCCGACTCGGGCGGCGGCGCCGGCGTCCAGGCCGACTGCAAGGCGTTCCACACGGCGGGCGTACACGGCACCGCGGTCATCACGGCGGTGACGGCGCAGAACACCCAGGGCGTACACGGCATCTATCCCGTTGCACTTGAAGCGATAGCGGCGCAGCTCGACGTGGTGCTCGACGACATGGACGTCGGGGCGGCAAAGACCGGGATGCTGTACAGCCCCGACGTTGCGTCGCTCATCGCCGAAAAACTGGGCGACGTGCCGCTGGTCGCCGACCCGGTGCTGGTGTCCACGACACGGGATGCACTCTCGACGCCCGAGCTGGCGGCTGCGTTCAACGGGCAACTGCTGCCCCGCTGCACGGTGGTGACGCCAAACGTCAGGGAGGCAGAGCAACTCACCGGCATCTCCATCGACGGCACGGAGGACATGCGGGAGGCCTGCCGGGCGCTCCATGACACGGGCTGCACGGCGGTCGTCGTCACCGGCGGGCATCTCGACGAGCCGGTTGACCTGTTCTACGACGGCGATACATTTGCAGCGATGACGCTGCCCCGGCTTGACCGCAATGCGCATGGCTCCGGCTGCACGTTTTCCGCCTACACCGCGGCGTTTCTCGCCTGGGGTGCAGCACCGCGTGAGGCCGTCATGGAGGCAAAGCGCTACACCTGGACGGCCGTCGCCGGGGGATACACGCCCGGACGAGGCGTCGACATCGTCCGGCCACGGGCAACGCATCTCCCCGTCATGGACGGCGACAGGACAGCGGTGTGGCAGGCGCTGCAACAGGCGGTCGACGAGCTGCTCGCGTTTCTCCCCCGTCGGCTGATGCCCGAGGTGGGTGTCAACGTGGCCTACGCGCTGCCCGACGCCGCAACGCATGCCGATGTCTGCGCCGTCGAGGGGCGCCTCGCCTACACGGACAGGCCGGTGCAGGTCGGCGAATGCCGCTATGGCGCCTCGAGGCACATCGCGGCCGTCGTGCTCGCCGCCATGCACCGGGATGCATCGATGCGAAGCGCGATGAACGTCGCCTTCTCGGAGCGAACGCTGGCTGCCTGCGAGACAGCCGGCCTGGCCACGGGCAGCTTCGACCGCGCCAACGAGCCACCGGGACGCTCGACGATGGAATGGGGCACCGGCCGCGTCATCGAGCAGCACGGCGGGATACCGGACGTCATCTGGGATGAAGGCAGCGTCGGCAAGGAACCCATGATACGCATCCTCGGGGAGACGCCCCGGCAGGTGGTGGCCAAGGTCCGCGCCGTCGCCGGCGAGCTGTCAGGGTGAGCGGTCCGGCAGCCAGTTGCGGTAGATGGCGACGTCGGAGGCGCTTTTCTCCCTGTCTGCCGTGTCTTTGGGGTAGCCGATGGGGATGACCGCGGCCACTCGATGGCGGTCCTTGAGGTTGAGCAGCGGAGTAAAAAAATCGGTCTGCGCCGGCGTGTAGGTGAGCGAGGCCAGCCCCTCCCGCTCCGCGGCGAGGACGAGATAGGCAATGGCGACCCACGTCGACTCAAGCCAGTAGGGCATGCCGGTCTCGCCGGCGACCACGACCAGCACCGGAGCGTCGACGAGAAACGTCTTTTCGTGGGATATATCGCGCTCCTGCATCCATTCCTTGAACCAGGGGGGTGACACGTCATGAAACCGCCGGTCTGCCTCCTCGCAGCGTCGCTGTATCTCCTCCCGGAGCTCCGGCCTGTCGACGAGGATGAAGAGGTAGGGATGAGCGTCTGCCCCGGACGGCGCAAGGAACGCAGCCTCAAGCACACGGCGGAGCACGTCCTCCGGGACTTCCTCGCTCCGGAAATCCCGGATGCTTCTCCTGTTGCGCATGGCCTGGTAGACGTCCATGCACCGCCAACGCAAAACCGTTTATAACTCCCCTGGAAAAGGATTAAATAGAAACGCTGCCTCACCGACACATGCGGGCTGTCATCCATGTCAGCGGCATCGTCCAGGGCGTCGGATTCCGGCCGTTCATCTACCGCCTCGCGACAGCCCGCGGGCTGAACGGCTACGTGCTCAATAAAGGCGATGCAGGCGTCGAAATCGTGGTGGAGGGCCCGCGCGACGACATCGAGAGCTTCGTCGAGGCGATGCACCGCGAAGCGCCGCCCCTGGCGTCCATCGAGAGCAGCGACGTCGCATGGAAAAAACAGGAGCGGCATGACGGATTCGAGATACGGCGGAGCAGCCACCGGCAGGGCGGCGGTGCCTCCATCATCCCGCCCGACGTGAGCATCTGCCGGGACTGCATCGAAGAAATGCGTGACCCCGACGACCGGCGCCACCGGTATTTTTTTACCACCTGCACCAACTGCGGTCCACGCTACACAACGATTACCGGGCTTCCCTACGACCGACCGCAGACCACCATGGATGCATTCCCGATGTGCGATGCATGCCGCACCGAGTACACCGACCCGGGCGACCGGCGCTACCACGCGCAGACCATCGCCTGCCCCGACTGTGGGCCGCAGGTCTACCTGCAGGACCCTGCGGGAACAGTGATCGATGACGGGCCGGAAGCCATATACCGGGCGGGTGACCTGCTCATGCAGGGAGACATCGTCGCTGTCAAGGGAAACGGGGGCTTTCATCTCGCCTGCAACGCCACGTCGCCTGCAGCGGTCGACCGGCTTCGCGCCGGCCTGGGACGACCCCGGAAGCCCTTTGCGCTCATGGCCAGCGGCCTGGACATGGCCCGGGGTATCGCTCATCTTGACGAGCAGGAACGGGAGCTGCTGGCGTCGCCGGTCAAGCCCATCGTGCTGCTCCGCAAACGACGAGAGCTGCCCTGCGTGTCACCTGGACTGCATACGGTCGGCGTCATGCTGCCCTACACCGGCCTGCACGTCATGCTGTTCGAGCGCTGCAGCACGCCGCTGGTGATGACCTCGGCGAACATGCCCGGCGAGCCTATCCTGTACCACAGTGACGAGGCGATGGAAAAGCTCGACGGCATCGCCGACAGGTTTCTCGCCTACGACCGGGCCATCGCACATCGCTGCGACGACTCCGTGCTCAGAGTGGTCGACGGCGACGCGGCGTTCATCCGCCGATCCCGGGGCTATGTCCCGATGCCGGTGCCCGCTGCCGAGACGTCGCACGACGTGCTGGCGCTCGGCCCCGAGCTGGACGTCACCTCATGCGTGCTGTCCGACGGCAGGGCATACCTGTCGCCGTACATCGGCGACACGTCGAAGCTGGCGACGCAGCGCTTCCTTGAGCAGGAGACGGAGCACCTGCTCGCGCTGACCGCCGTCACGCCGGAGGCAATCGCCCACGACCTGCATCCACGGTTTGCGACGACCGATATGGCGAACCGCTATGCCACAAAAATGGATGTCCCGACGGTGGCGGTGCAGCATCACCATGCCCATGCAGCGAAGGTCATGGCGGAGCATGGCGTCGGCGAGGCGGTGGGCATCGCCATCGACGGCATCGGCTACGGCTCCGATGGAGCAATGTGGGGCGGCGAGGTGCTGCACTGCACCCTCGACGGCTTTACCCGGGTCGGTCACCTCGAGCTGCAGCCCATGCCCGGCGGCGATCTGGCGACGCGCTATCCGCTGCGCATGCTCGCTGGCGTCCTGCATGAAGCAGACGGCTTCGCGGATTTTCTGCGGGAGCATGCCGATTCGTTTCCGCACGGCGAACGGGAGGTCGACGTGGTGCTCAAACAAGCCGCCAAGGGGCATGGCGTCCCAACGAGCAGCTGCGGGCGTGTGCTCGACGCCGCGGCGGCGCTGCTCGACGTCTGCCACCAGCGCCGCTATGAAGGCGAGCCGGCCATGCGGCTGGAGAGCCACGCCCGCGGCGGCGCCCCGCTGGACCTCACGCCAGAGATAACATGGAGTGAACCTGCTGTGCTGCAGACAACGAGGCTGCTCCGGTGGCTGTGGCAGCAACGTGGCGGCGACAGCCACGACCTCGCCTGCACCGCCGAGGCATACCTCGCCCGGGGCCTGGCGGACATCGCTGCAGCGTATGCACAGCGAGAGCACGTCGACGTGGTCGCCCTGGCCGGCGGCTGCGCCTACAACGAACATCTCTCCCGGGTCATCGCTGCAGCGCTTGAACAGGCAGGTCTGCACTGCATCCGCAACCGGAAGCTCCCGGCGGGCGACGGGGGCATCTCCTACGGGCAGGCCGTCGTCGCGGATGCACGGCTGGAGTGACAGGTTGCAGGACATTCATGGCAGCACCATCAGTATGCAAACCCATTTATATCGACAGGGAATGTCCCTCCTGCGGATACCGTGATCGAGGAGACATATGAACTCGTGGAAAACGCAGCGGGACGGCTGGTCCCCACCCATGTCAACGGACGACCGGTGACGCCGTTCAAGGGCATCGGCGGCCATCGGCCAACCGGAAATCAGGCGGCGCCGCCGATTCCGTCCTGCATCGACTATCCAGCCGACGGCGACAAGCACGTCGGCAGCCTCAAGACGGCGCTGCAGCGCTGCGGCCTCCGGGACGGCATGACCATCTCGACGCATCATCACTTCCGGAACGGCGACCGTGTTGCCAATGCAGTGTTCGACCTGGCGGCGGAGCTCGGCGTCACTGATTTACGGTGGTTTCCCAGCGCGTCGTTTCCCTGCCATGAGCCCGTCATCGAGCACATGGAGGACGGCGTGGTACATCATATCGAGGGAAGCCTGAACGGCCCGCTGGGGGTATATTGCTCCCATGGCCACATGGACGGCATGGGCGTTCTGCGCTCCCACGGCGGCCGGTATCGAGCGGTGCAGGACGGCGACGTCCACATCGACATCGCGGTGATGGCTGCCCCTGCCGCGGACCGGTACGGCAACGCGAACGGCCTGTATGGCCAGTCGGCGTGCGGCCCGCTTGGCTACGCGCAGGCGGACGTCCGGTACGCCGACCGTGTCGTCGTGGTGACCGACAACCTCGTCCGCTATCCCTGTCACCCCTGGCACATCGACGGCAGCTCCGTTGATTTCGTGGCATCGATGGACAACGTCGGCAACCCGGAGCAGATCGTGTCCGGCACCACCGAGATAACGGACAACCCGCGGGGGCTCAAGATGGCGGAGCTGGCGGCCCGGTTCGCCGACGCGGCTGGCATCGTGCAGGATGGCTTCAGCTTCCAGGCGGGCGCCGGCGGCACGTCGCTGGCGTTCGTAAAGTATCTCCGGGATATCATGCGAAGCAACGATGTGACGGCGGGGGTGATGAACGGCGGAACCACCCGCTATCTCGTCGAGATGCTGGAAGAGGGACTCGGCGATTACCTGCTTGACGGCCAGAGTTTTGACCTGGCGGCCATCGAGAGCCTCCGGAAAAACCCCCGCCACGTGGCGTTCGACGTGAACACCTACTACAACTTCCATTCCAAGGGTGCCACTGTCTCGATGACCGACCTCGTCGTCCTCGGCGCAACGGAGGTCGACGTCGAGTTCAACGGCAACGTGGTCACGCATTCAGACGGGATGCTCCTGCATGGCGTCGGGGGCTGGCAGAACAGCCTCCACGCAGGCTGCACCATCCTCGTCATCCCCTCCCACCGGGGCGACACGCCGATGATACGCGACGAGGTCACCACGCTGGTCGGCCCCGGCGAGCTCATCGACGTCGTCGTCACCGAGCGAGGCATCGCCGTCAACCCGCGCCGCACCGATTTGCTCGAGGGGACACGGGACAGCGACCTCCCCATCCGGCCGATAGAGGACATCAAGCAGGAGGCAGAGGACATCTGCGGCGGCGAGGCACCAACGCCGGAGCTGGGCAGCGAGGTCGTGGCGGTCGTTGAATGGGTGGACGGCACCATCCTCGACAGCATCCGGCGCGTGCCGGAACGGAGCTAGGGGGTCAGCCGCTTCTTGTCCCGAGGGAACAGGATGCACTCCCGGACGTTGCCGAGCTGCAGGATTTTCATGAGGTAGCGCTCGATGCCGAAGCCGAAGCCACCATGTGGCGGCATCCCGTAGCGGAACGCCTTGAGGTATCCGGTGAAGTCGTCGGGGTTCAATCCCAGCGCGGCGATGCGCTCCTCGAGCAGTACTGCATCGTGGATGCGCTGTGCCCCTGAGCATATCTCGGTGCCGCGGCAGGCGAGGTCGAAGGCCCTCGCATGCTCGTTGTCAGGCATCGCGTAGAACGGCTTGGTCTCAAGCGGAAACCTGGTGATGAAGTAGAAGTCGTCGTCGAGCTGTTCGCCGAGCAGGTTTTCCTCGTCGGTGCCGAGGTCGTCGCCCCACTGGAAGTCGATGTGCCCGGAGAGGATGTCGACGACGTCGTCGTACTCGACACGCCTGAATGGCTGCTGCGGCGCGGGCAGCTCTACGTCGAGGAGCTCCAGCTCCGCCGGGTGCTGCCTCCGTATCTCCTGAAGCGAGGCAGCGATGATTCCCTCGATGACGGACATGACTTCCTGCTCGTCCTCGATGAACGCCATCTCGACGTCGATGGCCGTGGACTCGTTGAGGTGCTTTGAGGTGTCGTGTTCCTCGGCCCGGAAGTACCATGCCAGCTCGTAGACCCGGTCGAGGCCGGTCGCCATCAGCATCTGCTTGTAGACCTGCGGTGACTGGACGAGATAGGCGTCACGGCCGAAGTAGTCGATGGTAAACAGCTCGGTACCGCCCTCCGGCGACGAGACCGTCATCTTCGGCGTGTGAACGTGTGTGAAGCCCTCGCTGCTCAGGTACCGGCAGGCGGCCTCGATGAACGTGTGGCGTATCGCGAAGATAGCCTGCACCTCCTCCCGCCGCAGGTCGATGAAGCGATTGTCCAGCCTCGTATCAAAATCAACGTTGACCCTGTCGGCGACGCCCATGGGAAGCGGTGCATCCGCCTCGGAGAGCAGCTCGACGCTGCTCGGCAGCAGCTCCCAGCCGTGCCGTACCTGGTCGTTTTCCTGGCATGTTCCCGTGGCGGCGATGATGCTCTCCCGGGGCAGGTCGGTGAGCCGGGCGAAGAGCTCAGGCATCTCTTTCTTGATGCAGGTTATCTGCGCAACGCCGGTCCTGTCGCGCAGCAGGATGAAGGCGATGCCGCCAAGGTTGCGTATCTCTTCTATCCAGCCTGCAATGGAGATGGTGTCGCCGCAGTCGTCCGTGCTCACATCTGCAGCGTAATGGGTACGGAGCATGCTGCATGTAAAGCACCGTGCAGTTAAATGTTTTCTGCCGCATCAAAATGCTGCGCATGCCGCTGCAGCAGCGCCGCCCAGCCGGGCATCCCGTACTGCGCCCCTCGCCGCTCGACGGTCAACGCGGCGGCGACGTTCCCCAGCTCGCAGGCCATCGTCAGGTCGACGTCACGCTGCAACGCCGCCCAGACCGCTGCACGATGTGCATCGCCAGCCCCGGTCGGGTCGACCATGTCAGCCGGCACGACCGGCACCTCGTGCGTCTCACCGTCCTCATATATCAGGCAGCCGCGGTCACCGCGGGTCACGACAGCATCGAGGTCCATAAGCAGCTCCCGCTGCGATACGTCGAGCGCCGCCGCCATTGTATGCAGCTCGGTCGTGTTGCAGAAGAGCATGTCAGCGCGCTCCAGCATGTAGGCGAGCTGCCCGGGCGTGTAGCGCGGTAGGTCCTGCCCGGGCTCGAATGCAAGGTAGCGCGCGTGTTCGGCCATCCGGCAGGCAAACGCGGGGTGGACGGGTGCCAGGTGGACGACGTCGCCTGCTGGATCGACATCCTCCAGGTGCTCGGAGACGCCCCAGGAGAAATAGGTTATCTGGCGATGCTGATCGTCGTTGAATATGTAGGCTGTGGGCATCTCGCCGGGAAACGAGGTCACCGCCAGCTCGACGCCGAGGTCGTCGAGCCGGGCGGCGTAGTCACTGGAGATAAAATCGGTGGGCACCGCGGCGACCAGTCGGCTGCGGCCGCCCAGCCTGGCGATGCCGGCGGCGATGTTGGCCGCTCCGCCGCCATAATGCCGCTCGTGCCGCTGGATGAAGATGGAGTGCTCAGGCTCCGGATGCCGGGGAATCTCGAAGATGTGGTCGAAGGCGATGTGCCCCGCCACTGTGACAGTGTTCATAGATGAAAGCACGGGGAGACAGACGGTTGTGCGGCGGAGAGCATGTAGCGGCGGCGCTCCAGACCTAGAACTGAAGAAAAAGCGTCGTCTGGAGCATGGGGGGCAGCCTCTTTCATGGCTGTATAGAGTCGGAGCCTACTTAAAGCTATGGCCGTGCTGACGGGTGGTTGGATGCCTCCCAGCTTATCGCAATCGTGCTTCCATTCTGGCGAGGCGCTGTGCCACACGCCCGGTACCAGAATATTTATCGTGGGAAAACACCTGTGCTAGCCCCTTACCCAGGAGGAAGACGGCTCGTTTGTGGTCATCCTTTGACTTGTGGACGTGGTGCGGCTGGACGTCCAATGCGTCGTATTCCTCAAACGTCACGGCGTCCGGGGATTGCTGCTCCAGCTCATTTTTTATCTGAGCGAAGAGGGTATGGAGCTGTATGATTTCCTCTTTCTGCATCCTCATCCCTTCCCAGACCTTAATGAATCGGCTCCTCTTAAACCTTTCGCTTTGGCGGATATACGGGAATGGGAGACAAAAGTTTTTTATGCCGGAGAGCATTACACCCCTGTTTTTAGGTGATAACGTGACGTCTCAAAAGGTAGCACATATCCGCGACGCCCTCAAGGAATTACAGGAAGATGTGTCAGTACCCCGGAATATTCGCAAGGGGGCAAAAGAGGTACGGGAGATTTTGCAGCGGAGCGACGAATCGCTTGATGTCCGGGTCGCGTCGGCGATCTCAGTGCTCAACGACCTCGTGAATGACCCAAACGTGCCCATTCACGGGCGGACGGCGATATGGAACATAATGAGTCAACTGGAGTCGTTAAGCTCTGAAAATTAAAAAGAAAAAGAGAAGAAAGGGGTCTATTTCTTTTTCAGGAAGGGGAGACCCGTACGCTTGTTTACCTTTACGTCGTACCCCTTTGGCTTTTCCGTCGGTTTGCCGCTCTTCGGGTTCCGGGCGCTGAAGAAGTAGATGGTCTGGGTTTTTCCTCCTTTCAGTTCCACATCGCGTGTGTACAATGTATATTCTTTCCCCTTGCTTTTATATGTAAATGCCATTGTTATCGCCTCTTACGTGTATCTCTTAATAGAATTTAAATCCTTCGATATTTTTCAGGGAGAAATACAGGGTTACAGCACCTGCAGAGCGACGAAAACCACAACACCAATAATAACAAATATTATCCATAATATATAGGCCAGATTGAGGCGGCGCATCCACCGCGCCTTCTTCTCCGGCGTATCGAAAAACGACCCAAGGATAGGGTCATCCTCGATGCTATGCATCTTCCTCCATCAACGACTTCATCCGCTTCCGCCGGACGAAATCCTCGCGTTCACGTTCCTCGAGCTGCCGCTCGATGTACTCGATGGTGCCCTCCAGCTTCGGGATAAATATGTGCTCGAGCGCGTTCACCCGGCGCTTCGTCTTCTCTATCTCTTTCCCGAGCTTCTGGATGCTGGCCTCGATACCGGCCACCGCTATCGTCTCCCGCAACGCTGCATGGCTTTTCTCGATAGCCTCCGAAAAACTGGCCGGGGTGTCAAGCACGCCGTACTGGTCAATGTCCCGCTCATCGAGATCGAAGGCAACGATGGGAACACCCATCACGTGCTTCCTGTCAACCGCGATGGAGCGGTCGTCCTCCATCGCGTCGGCGAGGTCGCGCACCTGCCCCTCACCCATCAGCATCTCGGCCTGGATGAGTGACGTGAACGCCTGCCGCAGCCTGTCCTCCATCTCCTCCCGCCGCTCCCGGCGGTCCTTTATGATGTCGAAAAAGTCAGCGATGAGAGCGTCGCGCTTCTGCGACAGCAGCTCGTGGCCCTTGCTGGCCAGTGCCTTCCGCTTCCGAATCTCGAGGAGCTCCATCCGGGTCGGCTTGACACCCTCCATTATCTCCTGTGCCATGGTTTACTCCGGATAATATTGCTCGAGGTATTCCTCGTCTATCTTCTTCAGCTCCCCCCGCGGCAGCATCCCAAGCAGCTCCCAGCCGAGGTCCAGCGTCTCATCGAACGTCCGGTTTTCCTCCTCGCCCTGCGACACAAACTGCTCTTCGAACGCCTCGGCGAAGTCGAGGTAGCGGCGGTCACGCTCCGTCAACGCCTCCTCACCCACAACGGCGACGAGGTCACGAAGGTCGCATCCCTCCGCGTAGGCAGAGTACAGCTGCGTCGACAGCTGATGATGATCGGCGCGGGTGCGCCCCTCGCCGATGCCTTCGGCCATGAGACGCGACAGCGCCGGCAGCACCGCGATCGGCGGGTAGACGTCCTTGTTCTGCAGCTCACGGGAGAGCACGATCTGACCCTCGGTGATGTAGCCCGTCAGGTCCGGGATGGGATGCGTGATGTCGTCATCCGGCATCGTCAAAATCGGAATCTGCGTTATGGAGCCCTCCCGACCCTGGATGCGGCCGGCGCGCTCGTACAGCTGCGCCAGGTCGGTATACATGTAGCCGGGGTAGCCCCGCCGCCCTGGCACCTCTTCGCGCGCTGCAGCGATCTCGCGTAGCGCCTCGGCGTAGTTGGTCATGTCGGTGAGAATGATCAACACATGCATGTCCATGTCGAACGCCAGGTACTCGGCGGCGGTCAACGCCATCTTGGGCGCGATGAGGCGCTCGATAGCCGGGTCGTCGGCCAGGTTGAGGAACAGGATGCTCCGCTCGATGGCGCCGGTCTCCTCGAAATCCCGGATGAAGAAGTCGGCTTCCTCGGCGGTGATGCCCATCGCGCAGAACACGACGGCGAAGTTCTCCTGCCCGCGGACCTGCGCCTGCCGGGCGACCTGCGCCGCCAGATTGTTATGCGGTAGACCGGAGCCCGAAAAGATAGGGAGCTTCTGCCCGCGCACCAGCGTGTTCATGCCGTCGATCGTCGAGATGCCCGTCTGGATGGGGTCACGCGGATACTCCCGCGCCGACGGATTAATCGGCGCGCCGTTGACGTCCCGCATGTCCTCCGGGATGGGCGCCGGCGAATCATCGATGGGGGTACCGATGCCGTCGAAGACACGGCCGAGCATGTCGTCGGTCACGCCGAGCTGCATCGGCTTCCCCGTAAAGCGGACAGCCGTATCGTCGGTATCCAGCCCGGTGGTCCCCTCGAAGACCTGGACGACGGCGCGGCCGCCCCCGACCTCGAGTACCTGGCCGGTACGCTTCTCACCGTCCGACGTCGTGATGTGGACGACTTCACTGTAGCCGACGCCCTCGACCTCATCGACGACCATCAGGGGGCCGGAGACCTCTGTAACCGTGGTGTAGACCATTCCTTCCATGTTATCCCTCCAACGCTGCTATTTCTTCTTCCATCTGGCGCTCTATCTCCTGGAAGCGCTCCTCCCATTCCTCGTTGGGCACGGTGCCCAGCCGGGCGATGCGCACCCGCGAGTCGAGTTGCTTGACCTCGTCGAAGTCAAACGTCGGCGAGGCCAGGTCCTCGACCAGATGATAATATTTGAGCATGATGCGCAGCATCTCGTACTGCTTCCCCGGCGGACAGAACGTGTCAACCTCGTGGTAGGCGTTCTGCTGCAGGAAGTCCTCCCGGATGATCTGGGCGCCCTCCAGCACCGCCCTGTCGGACGGCGGCAGCGCGTCGGGGCCGACAAGCCGGATGATCTCCTGCAGCTCGTCCTCACGCTGCAAAAGCGCCATCGCCTCGTTGCGCAGCTCAAGCCAGTCGTCGCCGACGTTGTCACCCCACCATTCCTTCACCCGGTCGAGATACAGGGAGTAGCTCCGCAGCCAGTTCACCGAGGGAAAATGCCGCCGGTCAGCCAGGTCCGAATCCAAAGCCCAGAAGACCTTGGCGATGCGGAGCGTGTTCTGCGTCACCGGCTCCGAAAAATCGCCGCCCGGCGGCGAGACAGCGCCGATGATCGAGAGCGAGCCCTCCCGGTCGCCGCTCCCGACGGTCTTGATCCTCCCGGCGCGCTCATAGAAGCCCGCAAGCCGCGATGCCAGATAGGCGGGGTATCCCTCCTCGCCGGGCATCTCCTCCAAACGGCCGGAGATCTCCCGCAGCGCTTCGGCCCATCTCGAGGTAGAGTCGGCCATCAATGCGACGTCGTAGCCCATGTCGCGGTAATACTCGGCGAGCGTGATACCGGTATAGACGGATGCCTCACGGGCAGCCACCGGCATGTTGGATGTATTCGCTATCAGGATCGTCCGGTTCATCAACGGCTCCTCGGTGCGGGGGTCCTTGAGCTCCGGGAAATCCCGGAGCACCTCGGTCATCTCGTTGCCGCGCTCCCCGCAGCCGATGTAGATGACGATGTCGGCGTCGCTCCACCGCGCCAGCTGATGCTGCGCGACGGTCTTGCCGGTCCCGAAGCCACCGGGGATGGCCGCGGTGCCGCCCTTCGCCATCGGGAAAAACGTGTCGAAGATACGCTGCCCGTTGACGAGCGGGATGCTCGGCGGCAGTTTTTCCTGCTGCGGCCGGGCCTGCCGGACGGGCCAGCGCTGCAGCATCGCTATCTCGCGTTGCTCGCCGTCGACGTCGAGGGTTGCGATGGCCTCCTCGACGGTGTAGCTGCCTTCGCTGACTGAGACGACGGTCGCCTCGCCGATGTCCGGCGGCACCATGACGCGGTGCTCGACCACGGGGGTCTCCTGGACGGTACCGAGGATGTCGCCGCCCCGGACAGTGTCGTTTTTCTGGACCTGCGGGGTGAAATCCCATTCGACGTCGCGGTCGATGGCCGGTGCCTCGACGCCCCGCGAGATGAAATCCCCTGATTTCTCCATGAGGTCCGGGAGCGGCCGCTGGATGCCGTCGTAGACCGCCGTGATGAGACCCGGCCCAAGCTCGACGGCCAGCGGCATGCCGGTGTTGACGACTGCATCGCCGGGCTGCAGCCCGGTCGTCTCCTCGTAGACCTGGATGGTCGCCCGGTCTTCCTCCAGCTCGATGATCTCGCCGATCAGGCCTTCCTCGCCGACCCGGACCAGGTCGTACATCTTCGCTCCCCTCATGTCGGTGGCCGTCACCACTGGACCGGCCACGTTGTAGATTTTTCCTTCACTGTCAGCCATACATTTCACACTCCAATTCCAATTTAAATCTCAACTCCGACCGCCCGCCGTATCAGCGTGTCGATGGAGTCCTCCCGCTCCTCCATCTTACCCCGCTTGTCGGGTATCTCCACGATGACGGGCAGCTCTCTCTGCAATCGTATCTGGGTAATCTGTTTCATAATCGAGTCCGCGATGCGCTCGGTGATGATGATGACGCCGATATCCGCATCGGCGACGAGCTCGTCGAACTGCGCCGCGACGTCGTCGGCAACCACGGCGCGGCTGACCCCGGCGAGTTTGAACAACGCGACGGTGTCAGGGTCGCCGATGGCCGCTATCTTCATGCCCTCGTTCATATCGTTCATGTCATCACCACCATCTCCCATATCGTCTCCGGCGGCAGCTCCTCGCCGACGCCCTTGGCGATGGCCTTGAGGTTGCGCGCCTCGTATTCTTTTTCCACGACGAAGCGGATGCCGGCTCCGAGCCCCATGCTGTCGTCACGGGCCAGGTCAGCGACGATGTCCAGCAGCTGGCCGTCGAGCGCCATCTCCAGCGCCGGGACGCCCTCGTCCTCGTAGCGCGGGATGGCGTTCCGCAGCGCGTCGATGTAGGCGGTGCCCTCGAGCAGCGAAACAATCTCGGGGATGGAATCAATCTTGAGCATATGCTCAAGCGTCCACCCGGCGAGCTCACGGCCCTCGCCGAACAGCATCGACTCGACGTCTTCAACGCCGTAATCCTTGGCCCGGAATATCGCCTTCAGGTTCATCACGTCGATGAGGCGCTTGACGAAGACGTCCCTGACATGCCGCGTCGGCTTCGACAGCTCAGCCGCACGGAGCCGGTCTATGAGGTAGCGGTCGACCGCGTACTCGACGGCTGTCGGCGCCGCCCCGTCGGCGACGAGCTCCCGGACCTCGTGCATGTCGTGTGCGGACAGCGCGTCGAGCAGCTGCCCCCTGTCGGCTGTGCGGAGTGCCTGCAGCAGCGACGTGGCCCAGTCCGAGTGCACCTCGCGCTCCTCGATGGCCTCGCTGCGCATGACGGCCTTGACGGCTTCCTTTACCGGGCGGGCGTCGAGCTTCTGGAGATATGCCTCGTAGAACGACGCGACGGTGTCCGGCGAATCCCGCTGTGCCATCTGCACCGCCCTGGAGAGCGAGCGGTCGACGCTGCGCTGCACCTCGGTGACGGTGTCGCCTTCCACGGCGAAGTCGCCGGTGACGGTGCCGGTGAACTGTTCAAGGCTGTCACTGTTCACGAGCGGAGCCAGTCCCTTTTTTTCTATGTATGGGCTGCCGATGGCGTTGAACTTGGCGTTGGGGTAGGTGAAGCCGGCCATTGAGACCAGCGACGGCATGAACTTCGCCGCGACCCCGACGCCGGCTGCTGCGGCTCCAACCCAGAGAACAGCGGCCAGGTTCACGTGTCGTCCTCCTCGAACAGGTGTTCGGCCATCAGGATGCGGATGTCCTCCATGCGTCGCTCCAGCAGGGACTCGAAGGTCTCGTCGAGCCGGCGGCTGCCATCGACGCTCTTGACGACGACGCCGCCGATGCTGTCGACATGGCCGTCCACGGGCACGTCGAGTGACGCGGCGATGTCCTCGTCCACGTCGCGGGATGCCAGGATGGCGCAGTCGCCGAAGCGCTCTTTGCCCTCCTGTATCGATTGCTTGACGTGGCGCTCGTATGCGTCGCCGTCTGCCTCGGCGAGATGTCGGCGGACGTGCTGCATGCACTCCTGCATCACCTGCTCCTTGGCCTGCCGCTTCGCCTGGCGTGCTTTGCGGCGGGCGACGGCCAGTGTCTTGTCGCGGATGCGGGCGACCTGTTTTTCGCCCTGACTGCGGATGTCCTCCGCCTGCTCTTCGGCGTCCTCCCGCGCCTCCTCGATGATGTGGTCGGCGCGCTGCTCTGCCTCCCCGATAATCTGCTCTGCCTCCCTGGAGGCGTCGTGCTCTATCCGCTCGATGAGGGCGTCCAGCGACATGGTCTACAGCAGGCTCAGGCCGGACATCAGCAGGATGGCGACCAGCAGCCCAAAGATGGCGATGGTCTCAGGCATCACCGTAAAGATGATGCCGCGCGCAGCGACGTCGGGATTGCGGCCGACGGCCGATATCGACGACGCGGCGACCATGCCCTGCCCGATGCCGGAGATACCCGTCAGACCGACGACGAGACCGATGGCGATGCCGCCGAGGCCGAGGGCACTGTTGCCCAGCAGCTCCATGTTTGGGCTCCCGCCCAGCAGGCCGGCGCCCATCATGAGCAGCACCGCGATGAGCAGGCCGTAGACCGCCTGGGTCATCGGCAGCACCTGGAGCACCAGCAGCTGCCCGAACAGCTCGGGTTTTTCCGCGGTGACCGCCACAGCCGAGTTGCCTGCAAAGGCCAGGCCGAAGGCGGAGGCGATACCGGCGATGGAGACCGCCAGCATACAGCCGATCAGGATGTTCGCCTGGGTCTCACCCGCCTGTCCTTCCGCCAGGCCGGCAGCCGATGCAGGTCCAGCACAGAGCACCAGGGCCACGAGGGCCAGTCCTATTGCCACAGTTTTCCTCATTTTATTTCCTCCGTATATTTTCTCTCTATCTGAAAGGGAGTATATCTGCGGCCGCCTCCATCGTAGAAGCGACCGAAGAACTCGACGTACTGCAGGCGAAGCGCGTGCACGCCAGCGCCGAGCGCCTGCAACAGCAGATTGATAAGATGCGCAACGACAAGGATGACAGGGGCGAGCACCACCCCGACGTATGGAACGAGCGACGGCAGCAGCTCCGCGACGATGTTGAACGCCATCGCCATACCGGCGGTCGCCAAGCCAAGGGCGAGCAGCCGCGCATACGACAGCCAGTCGCCGATGTACCCCGTCAGCTCGAAGAAGCCCATCGGGCCGTTGTTGACAAACAAGGCAACGAGGCCGACAACGGTGAACGCGACAGCGAGATAGTACAGCCACGAGGGCAGCGTCCACAGGTCGAGCAGCATGCTGCCGATGAGGGCGCCGCCGCCGAACTGCAACACGACCCAGGCCACCTGGTCGAGCGCCAGATCCTTCACCCTACCGCGCCTGTAATTTTGATACGCGCCGAGCAGGATACCCAGGTTGAGATGCGTCAGCCCGATGAGCAGCGTCATCGAAAGAATAATCAGGGGTTTGTGCAGCGCGTCTATCGGCAGCTGAAAGCCGAGCAGCGTTGCGCTGTAGAACGTCGCATCCGGGTTGCCGTAAACAAAGCGAGGGATGAAGTCCCCGAAGAAGCCGTTGAACAGGAAGCCGGCGATGATGGTCCCGACGCCCATCCAGACGCCGAGGAGCGACCAGTCGTGGATGGTGTCGCTGTGCTCCCCCAGCTTCAAATAAGCCCATATCGAGGGGATGAGGATGCAGATGCCGTAGCCGGCATCACCGAGCATGATGGCAAAGAACACGATGAGCGAGACGCCGAGAAACATGGAGGGATTGACCTCGTTATATTTGGGCAGGGCAAACAATTCCAGGAACGTGCGGAAGGAGCCCGCCCAGTCCGGCAGGTCGAGGTGGATCGGCGCGTCGTCGCTGTCACGCGGCGCCCGTTCGGCGGTAAAGGCAGCGGTGCCATCCGTTGCCTCCTCGACGAGCCGCTCGAGGCGGTCTGCATGGCTGGCGAGGCACCAGCCCTCGATGAGCGAGGTGTAGCGCGTCTGGCCGAAGCGCTCGGGTATCTCCCGGCGCTCCTTCTCCAGCGATATCTCCTCCCTGATGGCGAGGATGTCGTCCCGCCGCCGGTGGTAGATGTCGCGGAGGCTGTCCGTCAGCTGCTCCCGCTGCGCCTCGAGGTCTTTTTTTTCCTGCTTGAGTGACGACACGATCTGCCGTGGATGACCGGTCGCCGATAGCTCGATTTCCTCGAAGTGCTTCGCCTGGCGTAACGCCTCGGCATCGGAGCGATGCGCCACGAGCAGCACCGCCCATTCCTCCTCGTCGTCGTCCACCGCTGCATCGAAGACATGAATGGGGCTGTCCGCCAGCGATGAGCGCAATGCTGCGATGTTGGTGGTCAGCCCGGCGGTGATGTGCGTGAACCGTGAGGTGCCGAGCCAGGCGAGGTCGACGTCGAGGACAGCGAGCTTTTCGAGTGTCGCCCGCTGCTCCGCCACGGTTTCGAGGCGCTTGTCGATGTCTTCGATGTCTTCCTCGGCGTTGATGACGAACTGCTCGATGTCCTCCAGCAGCTCGTCGGCCGTAGCGATTTTTTCGTCGAGGGGTCGTCGGTGCACCTGGTGCGGCTCCGGAATGGAGGGCTGCAGCCTCGCCCGGATGCCCGACGGCTCTTTCTTGTATTGTCTGAGGATGTTGAGGATGCGTGTAAGCCGGAGCTCCCGGGAGGCACAGCGGTCCACCTCGGGATGCATGCTGCCTTCCTCCACCTCGTCAATCGAGGTCCGGGATATCTCCATCAGGCCGGCATGGTGGAGCCGGTCGACGAGCTCGTCGCTCTGGTCCTGGTGCGTGAGGATGGCGACCCGGCTCATCTCTGACGGAAACAGCATATTTATGCAAGCAATGTATCTACGACGTTTTCTGCAGCCGCTTCAATGCGAGATGAGGCAGCCTTGCCGAGGCGGTCCGCCGCGCGTTTGCCTTCCGCCCGGATGTCCTGCGCTTCCTGCTCTGCCTCCCGGCGGGCCTGCTCGACCTGCTGCTCCACCGTCTCGCGCGCCGACGCGATGATGGACTGCGCTTCCTGCTCTGCCTTCTCCCGGGCTTTCTGGACGATCCAGTCGGCCTCTTTTTCGGCCTGGTCGATGCGGTCCGCCGCCTGCTGCTCCGCCTCCTTGACCCTGCCTATCTCTTCCTTGATCATATACACTGGGCTCAAATGGGGATGCCATTATAACTCTTTCGTACCCGTGTACCCGTTAGCCGTCGACCTGGGTGAGGTCGAGGCTGCTCCATTCGTCACGGTCGTAGGGGCCGCCGCCGCTGCCGTCGGAGTAGTCGACGATCTTGAAGTTGTAGCGGTAGTTCATGCAGCTCCGGTAGCCGCCGGAGAGCCAGTAGGCCGGCTGCCAGGGAAACGTGCGCAGGTGCGGCAGGCCGAGCTGATGGCCGAGCTCGTGCATGTAGGTGCCGCCGTGGCCGAGTATCATGCCCTCCTCCCAGGGACGCCACCGCTGGACGTAGGCGCTTGCCACCAGGAACGCGTCGCGCTTGAAGTTGCAGCCCGCGACGCCGCGGCCGAACAGACGCTGCATGTCGTGGCAGATGATGACGTAGTGGAAGACGCCTTTCCGGGGGTTGTCCTCGTCGCCGTGCAGGAAGTACTCGTCGTATATCTCGCCGAGCTCGTCCCAGCCGAGCGTGTCGTCGAACGGTATCTCGTCGCTGCCGCCCATCATGCCGTCGTCGGCGAGCATCATGATGTCGTGCTCGGCAAACGACGTGTACTGCATCTGCAACGCCTCGGCGGGCATCACCGGCGTGACTCCATTGCCTGAGGCGACGTAGTCGTTCTCCAGGTAGATGTCCTGCCGAAACGGGTCGGCCAGCCACTGGTGCATCATGTACTCCTCGGTGTTCTGCAGGCCGTCCCGGTCGGGGTCGAGCGTGGCATGGTTGTCGGCCTCGAATGGGTCGTAGCCCCAGCGGTCCTCCCATTCGATGGGCACGCCGTCCCCGTCCGCATCTTCGCCCATGTTGCTCTGCTCGGGGTCGGTGCCGTACACGTTGACTTCCTCCCAGTAGGTCAGGCCGTCATCGTCGTAATCATTGAACCCGACATCAAACCAGAGCTCGTAGTCGCTGCTGTCGCTCTCGTTGCCTTCGCTCCCCACGGCGTGGCCGTAGCCGGACGGGTCACCCAGGGCGTCGCCGCCGATCCAGTCGCCCCGCCGGACGTCATAGGTGAGCTCCAGCGCATTGCTGCCACGTGCGATGTCCATCGCCTCGCCGGCCTCCAGCACCTCGATGGTCACCGGCACCTCTGCCTCGTCGTCGGGGATGTCAAACGACGCGGTGCCGGCGCTCCAGACGTCGAAGCCGTCCAGCTGGTCGCTCTGCCATGTCTCACTCCCGACGGTCACCTGCACGGAAAACGACGGTGGCTCCCCGATCACGACAGCAAGCTTCCGGACGCGCTCCAGTGTTACCTCAAGCGAGAGGTCGACCAGCGGGTCGAGGTCGCCGTCAGCCGTCGCCCTCCCCCGATACATGCGGTCCGTGGAAAAAGAGGTATTGACGGTGCCCGCCAGCGGCGCCGCCAGCATGATCAATGCTGCACCAAAAACAAACCATATCTTTGTGTTCATGGTAATCGTGTCTTCATCATATCGAGCGGCATATATAACGTTAACCTTGACGGCAAAAGACTATCCAACGTCGACGACGCCGTCAATGCGCTCGATGGCCCGCTGGACCGCGCCTTCCTCGACGGCCACCTCGATGGCGTCGCTGGGGCATAGGTCGGCGCAGCGGCCGCAGCCGCGGCATGCATCGCTGATGATGGCGTGGTCGTCCTCGACCGTGATGGCGTCGACGAAGCATGTGTCGACACAAAGGCCGCAGCCGGTGCATGCGTCGCTCACCGATACAGAGACGCCGTCCATCCGGTGTATCTTCCGCGCGATACCGTCGTCGAGCCGCGGGAGCATGAGGTAGAGGCAGCAGCACGGGCAGCAGTTGCAGACCGTTAGCAATTTCTCGCCGGGATGCGCGTTCAGCCACTGCACGTCGAGCTTGTTCCGCCCGACGAGGTGCACCAGGCCGGCCTCGCTACATCGCTGCAGATGCTCGAGCGCCTCCTCCCTGGTTGCCTCGCGGCCGAGCGAGCGGTCGATATGCCGGGTTGCCTCGCCCAGGAACAGGCAGCCCAGCCCCGTGGGGTAGTCCTCGCATTGCGATGCCTCGCGGCAGATGCAGAAGTCCATGATGAAGCGATGCTCAGCTCGGTCGATAAAATGCTCGACGACCTGCGACGGCACCACCATCGACTCCGGCGTCTCCACCTCCCGGTTTATCTCGACGACGTCGTCCTTCGGCAGATAGAACAGGTCGTCGTGTTCGAATAGCAGCCTGTCCACAAGTTTTCCGATGGGCTTGATGCGGGTGAGCCGGGCGAGGGCGAAGCGAAATGGAAACACGGCCTCGATGAGCCGGACGTGCAGCGGTCGTTTCATGCTCGGATATGTAGCAGCGGCTGCTTTTTAACCGTTACCGCGCGGACCGTTACCGCACAAAGGCAAAAAGTAGATATTATAAACCGGTAACTATTGATGCTGTGATGGCACCGAGGAAGGATAGAAAGCCGTGGGACATGGCGGTGTGTATGATGGTGGCGATGATGTTCATCTCGTCCGGGCTGTCCGGCGTGCTGACCGATGGAGGCAGCGTGTTTTCGGCCGGTCATACCAGCGACCTGGATCAAGCGATAGCCGACGTCGAGGCCACGACTGACAAGGCGTTGACTGCCCGTTCGACCTTCGGTGACATCGACGTCCAATATTACGAGCACGTCATCGACGGCTTCGAGGTGATGAACGATTCCATCCTCGTACAGACGGACAACGACACCGGCGAGCTCATCAAATACGAGAAACAATGGCGGAGCATCAACGAGACTATTATCCCCGACAGCACCAGTGGTTTTGAGCCAGAGAAGCCATATGTTTGGACGGAAAAAGTGGTGTTTTTAGCCAAAGCTGACGGCGGATGGTTCTATTCGTTCGACGTAGACCAAGATTTCCCCCTGGCCTGTCGGGAGGTAAGATACAAAGACGGAACTACCTTGCTCCATGATTTTGATGGAGATGTGATTGGCAGCGGAGTACCCGCTCCAAGTGAAAAAGGATTCTCCATGAATGGATACTGTAACAGTAGGGACCCCGATCATTGGCGAAAATTAAGTGAAAATGCGGATAAATGGTTCAGCAAATGGCTTGATGAAAGCGCGAGGGTATCTCTACCAACCCCTGAACAGGTTTCCTCGTATATCAAGGATGACCATGTATCCTGTTTCTATGAATCTGCGCATGGAAACTATGAATATTTTCAATGTGGGGAACGTTCGACCTACGAAGTTGCGGATGCTATAGAGGATATGAAAGGGAGGCCCCCTATGAAATTTGCTTTTCTAGGTAGTTGCGGGGGTATGGATTCTACTGGGCCCGGTTCTTTCTCTTATGCTTTTAGAAAAGGAAAAATTGAAAATACAACCACTGTTGGATACTATCAGGTCACCGGAGAAGGATGGCGTTATACTCTTCCATGGCAGGACTTGATGTTCCAGAAAATGGACGGAAACTACACTGTCAAAAAAGCGTTCAATCGAGCGTGTGCTAGGTATCCTGTAATAGCAAAACAGGTAAAATTTCGCGGAGACCCGAATCTTAAAATTACGGATGACATCGATTACAACTACTACCCCGAAAAACCGGAGGCGCCAACCGGCCCCACACGAGTTAACCGCCTGGAAACCTATACATACCGTGCTGCCACGACTGAGCCAGAGGGAGAACACCTTTACTACCAATGGGACTGGAACGACGGTACCATCAGCGACTGGATGGGTCCCTACGAAAGCGGAGAAACAGTTTCTGCTGAGCATAATTTCGACTGGTCGGGCGTGATACCGCCCGAAGACCGGTACAACGTCCAGGTAAGAGCAAAAGATGAGCGTGGTGCCATAACGGAATGGTCAGACCCGCTATCGGTGGCGGAGCCATACGCCCGTGCCAGCCCCGTGAGAGACTGGATAACCGAGTGGTTTACGCATCTCTTCGGAAGCACGATATTTCCTGGTATATCGAAAACCGGCTGTTTTATTCAATAAGCTCCAGCCCGAGCTCCCGGGCGTGCTGGATGGCCCGGCGGTATTCCTCCCGCGTGATGCGGCGGTCGATGCCGGGGTGCTCGCCCGCCTTGTAGCACGGCCGGTACTGGTCCATGACGTTCACCGATGCCTCCGGCACATGGTTGGCGAGCCAGTCCATTATGGGCAGCGAGCAGCATTCCACATGGCCGGGCATCACCAGATGACGGACGACCAGGTCGCCCTGCCCTCCCGCGATACGGTGATTCCGGGTGACGACGTCCCAGTAGTCGGGGATGTCGGAGAGCTCCGCCGCGCATGTATCGCTGCCGTACTTGAAGTCAGTCAGATAGACATCCATGACGTGGCCGAGCAGCTGCATCGTCTCGCGGCTGCAGTACATGTTGCTGTTCCATATCTGCGGGATGCCGCGGCTGCAGGCACGCAGCGCCTCCAGGATGTACGGCAGGTTTGGCGTCGGGTCGCCGCCGACCCAGTTGACATTTCTGCTGTCCCGCTGCTCGATCACCGCGGCCATGCGTTCAGGCCGGACCCACATGCCGCGCTGCCGCTGCGATATGTCCCAGTTCTGGCAAAAGACGCATGCAAAGGTGCAGCCCGAGAAGAAGATGGTGTGTGAGGGCACCAGCATGGGCTCCTCGCCGTGGTGGAGGAACTCGGATGCGACAGCTGCGTCGCCGACGTCGCAGTAGCCCCGCGTGGCTGCTCTATCGACGTGGCAGCGCCGCTCGCAGAGATGACAGTCGTGGTAGATGCGCCACGCCAGCTCGATTTTGAGGTCGAGGAGCGACTGCTCCGGCCGTGCTGCCGGAGTCCGCTGTAGCGCCCTGTCGTGTTCCTTCCAGAGCTCTTCGATGCCGTCGGTGTCGTCGTAGCTGACGGGAATCCGTTTGCATTGAAGGTAGCCTGGCTGGTCAGTCATCGTCCATCGGTTCCCGGATGACGTCGCCCCGCGGCTCCGTTTCCCGGAACACTTCGCCCTGGAAGCAATAGAGCTCGGTATCGCCGTCGAGCCACGCGTCGGGCGACAGCCCGGCCTTCCAGCACGTCTGCGAGACAAAGGTTCTGGCGTCCCAGTCCTGCTTGACGGGCACCTGCGGCAGAAGCAGTCCCCTTCGGCCGCGCCGCTCGGCGATGAGGCCGTCCCGGCCGACTTCGATACATGCAGGGTAGCTTTCGGGGTCGTCAACCTCGATTTTTTCGGGGGGTGTCAGCACCGTCACCTCGACCGTAACGTTGTCGAGTTCATCTGCCTCCAGTGACGGGAAGCGGGGGTCGCGTGTGGCCGACGTGGCCGCCTCCTGCACTGCTGCGGCAAGCTGCATCGATGGCTCCGGGATGCCGATGCAGCCGCGGAGGTCCCCTGATGGATGCCGGTTGAGGGTGACAAACACGCCGGCCTTCGTCGTGAATGGCTTGCCTGCATCCATCGCTGGCACTTCGTGGCCGTGGAGGTGTCGCTCGATGACCGTGCGGGCGTAGTGGACCGCCCGTTTGCCGTCTTCATCTGAGAGCATGTATCTATAGCAGCGGCGCTGGTTAAAAGTCTTTCTCGTCGATGCGCCGATATCTGCCGTTGCGGTGCAGCGCCTGGATGCCGTTGGCGAGGCGTTCCGGCGTCCCGTAGACCGGGATGCCCATTTCCTTGAGGGCGTCTTCCAGCAGGCTTATCCTGGAGACCTGCCGGTAGTATTCGCTGGGGCCTTGCTCTGTCTTGCCTTCGATTTCGACGCCCAGTGAGACGAGGAACGGCTTGTCGTAGCGTTCGGCGAAGCGCTGGAAGACCAGGGCGAGCTGGCCGCCGTCGATTGACGCTGGATGGAGGGTGCCGATGGCGATGACGCCGTCGATTGTTTCCTCGTCGGCGAGGATGTCCAGCACGTTGCGGTAGTCGTCGGCGTCTGCGTCGCCGCCGAGGTCGACCGGATTCCCGGTGGCTGCATGTGACGGCAGCATGTCGTCGAGGCGACGTTGCAGCTCCTCGCTGAAGTCTGCGAGGTGGAGCCGATGCTGCCATGGCTCCGGGAGCAGTGTGTCGAATTCGTTTGCCTCGCTGCTCAGCAGGTCGGTCTCCATGACGGCCATGCCGCCGCAGTTGGTGACCACCGCTATGCGGCCGCTGCGGAGCGGCGGGCAGCGTGAGAGCGCCGTGGCGGCGTCGATGGTCTCCGCCAGCGTCCCGGTCTGGACGACGTGGGTCTGCCGGAGGACGCCGCGGTAGACGGCCTCGGAGCCCGCCATCGAGCCTGTATGTGACGAGGCGGCCTGTTTGCCCTGGCTGGAGCGGCCGGCCTTGAGCATGACGACGGGCTTCCGGGCGCTGATGCCGGGCATCGCGTCGAGGAACGCCCGGCCGTCCTTGAGTGCCTCGATGTAGCTGGCGATGACCGCCGTGTCGTCATCCTCGGCCAGTGCCTCCATGATTTCGAGTTCGCTGATGTCGGCCTGGTTGCCGTAGCTGATGTATTTGGAGACGTGGCCGAGTTCGTTCATTATCATGAAGCCGACGCCGCCGCTCTGCGTGACGATTGACACGGGGCCTGGCGGCGGCCGCGCTGATTTTTCTTCGGGGATGAACAGGGTGTCGAGGCCGGTGTGGGCGTTGTAGACGCCGAGGCAGTTGGGGCCCAGGATGCGTGTCCCGGTGCCCTCGACGATGTCGAGGAGCTCCTGCTCCGCCGCCGCGTTGCCTGCTTCTCCGTAGCCGGAGGTCACGATGACGACGACGTCGACGCCTGCGTCGCGGCATTCAGTGACGGCCTGGTTGGCGATGCGCTGCGGGAGCGATATGACGGCCATGTCGACCTGGTCGATGTCTGTGACGCTGTCATGGCAGGGCATGCCCATGATCTCGTCGGCACCCGGGTTGACCGGGTGGACGTCGCCCTGGAACTTGGCGAGGTTTCGCAGGATGATGTTGCCGACCTTGCCTTCGGTGCGTGAGGCACCGACGACGGCGACGCTGTCAGGCCGGAGCAGCTTGTCCAGCTTCATGGTTCCACCTCCAGGTATGCGTCGGCCGCGATGGCGTGCTCGTCGTCGACGAGCAGCGGGTTGACGTCGCCCTCCACGATCTCGGGGTGCCGCTCGAGCAGGGTGGAAAACGCCAGGACGGCATCGGCCAGTGATGCAAGGCTGACGGGCTGTCGGCCGCGGTGGGGGCCGAGCATCGCTCGTCCCTGGAGCTCGTGGAGCATGTCGTAGACGTCGCTCCTCTGGAGCGGGACGGCGCGGAATGCCACGTCTGCATAGATCTCGGTGGAGACGCCGCCGACGCCGAGGGAGACGACGGGGCCGAAGTCGCGGTCCCGTGTCGTGCCGAGGATGAGCTCGCGGCTGTTCGGCGTGGCGGCGTCCTCGCTGACAAGGATGCCCTGTATCGATGCCTCGGGGAACGACCGGCGGGCGCGCTGTCTGATGTCGCGGGCTGCAGCGGCGGCTTCCGCCTTCGAGGCTGCCTGGGTCACGAGGCCGGCGTCGCTCTTGTGGATGATGTCCCGTGAGCAGATTTTGACGTATGCCGGGTAGGATATATCGTCGGGTGTCTCGTCGTCGGTGAGCAATGCCTCGCGTGGGCATGGTATCCCTCCGTTGCGCAGCAGCTGCTTTGCCTCGTGTTCGTTCAGTCGGCCGGCTTCCATGTCATGGACCTCGTGATGCATAATGCTGCATGCCGGACAGCATATCTAAAGATTTGGTTACCGGAGGAGGTCAGTCCTCCAGGGCTCTGACGACGGACAGCAGCGCGGGTTCTCCGTCGTATTCGATGACGCGGGTGGCGGCCTCTGCATGCCGGTGTTCGCCGTCCTTGCATTTGATTTCGTAGGTGGTAACAGATGAGATGTCTTCGCCGGCGGTGCTCTGCTCGTACTGCTGCTGTGCCTTTTCCATGCTCTCCTCGGTGAAAAGCGTGGAGAGCTGCATGCCGACGAGTTCCTCGGTGGTGTAGCCGGATATCGTGGGGTGGCCGGCAGCGTATTTTATCTTGCCGTTCTGGACGACGGTGATGGTGTCGTACATCTCGCTGAGTAGCGTCCTGAACAGCTTGTTTTCCCGCTGCACCCGCCGCTCGATTTTTTTCCGGGCGGTGATGTCGGTGCCGACCATGACGTAGCGTTGTATCTCGCCGTTGTCGGTGATGGTGCCGACGGTCATCATGAAGTCGAAGGATTTGTCGTCGCGGCGTTGCAGCTGGATCTCCTGGCTGTGGGTGCTTCCGTCGGCTGCGCGGCGCATGAGGTCGTTGAGCTGGGCGGTGCTGGTGAACACCGTGGCGATGTCGCTGCCGAGGAGCTGTTCCTTTTTTGTGTAGCCGAGCGCGTCGACGAAGGATGCGTTGCAGTTCTGGATGGTGCCGTCGGGGGCGACCAGGCAGGCCGGGGTCCGGCTCTGCTCGAACGCGTCGCGGTATTCGCCGCCCCGTGTCCTGGCGAGAAATGACACCTGTTTGAACAGGTCGTCGAGGTTCAGCTGCTCGATGAAGGCGCCGCGGCGTTCACGGCGGATGCCCGCCATGTGCAGCCGGATGGCTTCCTTGCAGAACTCGGCGATGCTTGAGTAGCCGAGGCGGGGGTTTCCCTTGACGCTGTGGCGGAGTTTGTCGTGGAGCGGCTGCGGCACAGAGATGGTGCTGTACTCTGACATCATGTACATATACGAAATGGATATATAAATTATGCATTCACCTGGCGGACGGCGGCGGTCATCCTCAACATTTAATAAACGAGTGCGGATATACCCGTGATGCATCTGACAACCGAGCAGGAGCGCATGCTGGACGGCGAGCAGGGCGAGGTGACCGCCCGGCTCATGCGGCTGCTCGTCCGGCTGGGCGACGTCTACGGCGCCGACCGGATGATTCCCGTCGAGTCGGTCCAGGTCTCCGGCGTTTCATATAAATCAATCGGCGACCCGGGCCTGGCGTTTCTGCAGGACTTCGCAGAGAAGGGAGCAACGGTCAGGACGCTGACGTTTCTCAACCCCGCCGGGATGGACCTGGAGAACTGGGAAGAACTGGGCATCCCCCGGGCGTTTGCAGAGAAACAGCAGGCCATCATCGACGCCTTCCGGGAGATGGGCATCGTCGTCACCGCAACATGCACGCCGTATCTGGCCGGCAACCTGCCGCGCTTCCGTGAACATGTCGCCTGGGCTGAATCGTCGGCGGTGTCCTTCGCCAACAGCGTCATCGGCGCGCGGACCAACCGGGAGGGCGGCCCGTCGGCGCTCGCCGCGGCCATCACCGGTTTAACGCCGAACTACGGGCTGCATCTCGACGAGGCGAGGCAGCCTGACTACCTCGTCGAGGTCGACGCGGAGCTGGAGTACACGGCAGACTATGGAGCGCTCGGCCACCATGTCGGCGAGATCGTGCAGAACAAGATACCCTACTTCCGTGGCATCCGCCGGGCGAACACGGACAACCTGAAGGGGCTCGGCGCGGCGATGGCGGCCGCCGGCGCCGTCGCGCTCTACCACGTGGAGGGCATGACGCCCGAGGCGGACGACGCCGAGACAGCCGGTCTGGAGACCATCCACGTCGGCGAGGAGGAGCTGACGGAGAGCTACCAGGCGCTGAACACGGGCGACAAGCCGGACGTGGTCATCGCCGGCTGCCCGCATGCGTCGCTCCGCGAGGTCATCGAGATAGCCCGGCTGCTTGAGGGCAAGACGCTGCAGCGTGAGCTCTGGATATGCACCTCGCGGGCGACGAAGGAGGTCGCGGAGCGGATGGGCCTCGGCGACGTCGTCGAGCAGGCGGGCGGGCACATCGTCGCAGATACCTGCATGGTGGTGTCGCCCATCGAGGACATGTTTGAGACGACGGCGGTCAACTCCGGCAAGGCCGCCACCTATCTGCCGAGCTTCTGCCAGCAAAACGTCGTGTTCAACAACATCAGAGCACTCGTGGAGGAAGCATGAACGCGAGAGCCATCAACCCCGGCAGCGCGACAGGCGAGGCGCTGGTCTCCCGCGAGCCCATCGGGTTCTACGGCGGCGTCGACCCGGAGACAGGCGTGGTGATAGAGAAAGGCCACGAGCTTGAGGGTGAATGCGTCACCGGCAAAGTGCTGGTGTTTCCCTGCGGCAAGGGCTCCACCGTCGGCTCCTACGTCATCTACGGGCTCCAGAAAAACAACGTCGGCCCGGCGGCCATCGTCAACGAGGAGACCGAGACCATCGTCGCGACGGGCGCCATCCTGGCCGGTATCCCCTGCGTCGACCACGTCGACATCGACGGCATCGAGAGCGGCGACCGGCTGCAGATAGACGCCGGGGAACGCGACGCCGTGGTGGAGCAGGCATGATAGCCGTCAAGCTCGGTGGCTCCGTCGTCACTGACAAGCGCCGCGAGTGCTGCTACCGGGAGGCAGCGGCGGCGCGGCTGGCCCACGAACTGAGCGGCGTCGACGAGCGCATCCTCGTGGTGCACGGCGCCGGCTCGTTCGGCCACCCGCAGGCGGAGCGCTACCAGCTCCAGCAGGGCGGCGGCCCGAACGTGCAGGAGGGCGTCGCGGTGACCCACGCCGCCGTCAGGGATCTCAACCTTCGGCTGCTCACGGCGATGCACGGTGCGGGTGTAGCGGCGGTGTCGCTGCCGCCGTTTCCCTCGCTCGACGACGGCCTCGCCGGCAAGGCACGGCGGATACTGGCTGCGGGGCTGACCCCGGTGACCTTCGGCGACGTGCTCGTGCATCCCGCGGTTGCGATCGTCTCCGGCGACCGGCTCATGCAGCGATTGAGCGTGGCGCTGGACGCACGCCTGGCCATCTTTGTCACCAACGTGGACGGCATCTACCGGGATCCCGGGCGGCCGGAGACGCTCATCGAGCGGTGTACTCCCGACGAGCTCACGGCAGCGCTGTTCGACGGCGTTGCAGGCGCCGACGTCACCGCGGGGATGGCCGGCAAGGTGAAAGCTATAAAGGAGATGGCGTATTCCGGTATCGACGTAGCCGTCGTCAATGGAAACGAGTCCGGCAGGCTGCAACAGGCGGTGCACGGCGACGTCCACGGGACCAGGGTGAGCATCCATGAATAAACGGAAGCAGGATCACATCGACATCTCGAAGCGTGAGGACGTGGCATCGAGCTACAACTACTGGGACGACGTCCACTTCGTCCACGACGCGCTGCCCGAGGTCGACATGGACGACGTCGACCTGACGTGGCGGGCGTTCGGCGCCGAGATGCACGCGCCTCTCGTCATCGCCGGGATGACCGGCGGCTGCCCGGACGCCACGGAGCTGAACCGGCGGCTTGCGGCGGTGGCGGAGCGGCACCGTATCGGCATGGGCGTCGGCTCGCAGCGCGTCGCTCTGGAGGACGAGGCGGCGGTGGAGAGCTACGAGGTCGTCACCGGCTTCGACGTGCCGCTCGTGTTCGCCAACGTCGGGGCGCCGCAGCTCCTTGAATGGAGCGATCCGGCGGAGCAGGCCGGCAGAGCGATCGACATGGTGGAGGCGGACGTCCTGGCGGTGCACCTCAACTTTTTGCAGGAATGCATCCAGGTGGAGGGCGACCGCCGTGCCAGGGGCGTCCTCGACGAGCTGCAGACGCTGGCAGCCTCGCTGTCGACGCCGGTCGTGGTGAAGGAGACCGGAGCCGGGATCTCCCGTGACGCTGCGACGCGGCTCTGCGAGACCGACGTGGCGGGCATCGACGTCGGCGGGATGAGCGGCACCTCGTTCGCGGCGATCGAGGCGCACCGGGCCAGGGAGCGCGGGGACCATGTGCAGGAACAGCTCGGGCATCTGTTCCGTGACTGGGGGATCCCGACGCCGCTGTCGGTGCTCGAAACAGCTGACGTGTGCCGCGACACAGGCATGGTGGTCATCGCGACGGGCGGCGTCCGCACCGGGCTCGACGTCGCGCGGGCCATCGCCCTGGGCGCCGACGCGGCCGGCATGGCCGCAGCGTTTCTCGACGACGACCCAGACGAGGTGTTCGAGACGGCAACCCGGGCCCTCAAGACAGCCATGTTTCTCACCGGATGCCGCACGCTGGACGAGCTCCGCGAGGTGGACGTATGGATGAGGTAACCGAGGCGCTGGCGCCGTGGCGCGAGAAAATCGACGCTGCGATGACCGCTGTCCTTGGAGGCGAGGAGCCGGCAGCGCTCTACAGGGCGGTCCGGCATCTGCCGCAGGCTGGCGGTAAACGACTGCGGCCGGTCATCGCCATGCTGTCATGCGAGGCGGTCGGGGGCGACCCCGATGAGGCGGTGCCCTATGGCGCTGCCCTGGAGCTCCTGCACACGTTTACCCTGGTGCACGACGACATCATGGACGACGACGACACGCGGCGTGGCAGGCCGGCTGTCCATCGGCAGTTCGGCGAGGCGACGGCTATCCTGGCGGGCGACACCCTGTTCGCGATGGCGTTCGAGATCGCGACTGCGGAGCGGCTGCCCGCCGCGGTGGAACGACGGCTGGCGCACAACATCGCGGTGATGGCCCGGGAGATATGCGAGGGGCAGCAGCTCGACATGAGCTTCGAGGAACGCAGCACGGTGACCGAGGGGGAGTTCCTCGCGATGATCGAACGGAAGACAGCGCGGCTGTTCGAGCACGCGGCGCTGGGCGGCGCCATCATTGGGGGTGGCAGCGAGGAAGAACAAGAGGCGCTCCGTGGCTACGGCCACGCGCTGGGCATGGCTTTCCAGCTGTGGGACGACTGCCTGGACGTCGTCGGCACGGACATCGGCAAGCCCGTCGGCAGCGACATCCGCGAGGGCAAGAAGACGTTGATGTACATCCACGCCAGGCAGCACGCCGACGGCGACGCGTGGCTGCAGGGATACGGCGACCCGCAGGCTACAAAGGAGGACATCGACGGCATCGTCGAGGTGTTCGAAGAGTGTGGCGCCGTCGAGGCTGCAACGGACACGGCAACGGGCTACGCGGATGAGGCGGCGCGCTGCCTCGACGTGCTGCCTGAAAGCGACGCGCGGCAGTGGCTGGCGGAGCTGTCGTCCTTCGCGGTTTCGAGGGGCACATAGGCTGCGTAATGGTTTTATGCCAGCAGCCGGTATAGTCCTCATGAGACAGCAGCTGGTGGCGGCGGTGCTGCTCTGCATGCTGCTTGTACCGGCCGCCGTTGGTATAGAGAGCGGGGGTGACAGCTCCGTTGCCATCACCCGGCCGCGGAACGGCGTCTACCTGTTCGACCTTCGTGTGCTGCCCCTGGCCGGGCAGATAGTGGTGGGGCCGGTAACAGTCGAGGTGACAGCCTCACAGGATATAGACCGCGTGAGCTTTGTGGTGCCGCCGAAGGTGGGCTGCCGCCCCCGGGAGGTCGGCAGCGACGACGATGCACCATTTGGCTTCGTCTGGCGGGGGAGCAGCGACGCGATACAGGACACCGGCCTGGCGACGCTCATCGCCCAGGGCTACAACGGCACAGACAGGGTGGCGGAGGACACCATCATGCTGCTCCGGTTCGCCTCGTAGCGGAAGCAAAGCTTAAAAGAGCAGCTGGTCATACGAACAAGATGACCGACGACATCGAGGAGCTGGCCCGGAAACATGCGCTGCTGAACGCCGCCTCGTTCGACGGTGAGGCGCAGGTCAACGCCGTCATCGGCAAGGTGATGGCCGCCGTTGACGCGGACCCCAAAAAGGTTATCCCTGTCGTCCGGGGGACGGTGGCCGAGGTCAACGAGCTGTCGCTGGAGGAGCAGCAGGCCGAAATCGCTGAGGCGGGCTACGAGCGCCAGGAAACCGAACACGAGGAGGGGCTGCCGGAGCTGCCCGATGCAGTGAAGGGCGACGTTGTAACGAGGTTTCCGCCTGAGCCGAACGGCTACCTGCACATCGGCCACGCCAAGGCAGCCATCGTCGACCACGAGTACGCGCGGCGGTACGACGGCACCTTTATCCTGCGGTTCGACGACACCAACCCGGCCAACGAGAGCATGGAGTACTATGAGGCGCAGCGTGAGGGACTGCGCTGGCTGGGCGTCGACTGGGATCGCGAGTACCGGACGTCGGACAACCTGCCGAGGCATTACGAGCTTGCGGAGCAGCTCATCGAGCAGGGCGACGCCTATCTCTGCACCTGTCCACCCGGCACGGTGAAGGACAACCGCCGGCGCCGGCGGACATGCAGCTGCCGGGACAGCATGACCATGGAGAAATGGGAGGCGTTTTTCGACATGGAGCCGGGCAGCGCGGTGCTCCGCCTCAAGGGAGACATGCAGTCGGATAACACGGCGATGCGGGACCCGACGTTGCTCCGCATCGTCGACGAGCCGCATCCCGTCCACGGCGACGCGTTTCGGGTGTGGCCGACCTATGA
>CAYPWJ010000014.1:0-34779 GCA_964414415.1 uncultured Thermoplasmatales archaeon
TCGACGAGCCGCATCCCGTCCACGGCGACGCGTTTCGGGTGTGGCCGACCTATGACTTCACGGGCGCGATCGAGGACTCGCTGTCCGGGGTGACCCATCCATTCCGGACGAAGGAATACGAGCTGCGTGACGAGGTCTACTTCTATCTGCTCGAGCGGCTTGGGCTGCGGAAGCCGCACTTGATGGAGTTCGCGCGGCTGTCCATCGAGGGGATGCCGGTCTCCAAGCGAAAGATACGGCCGCTGATCGACAGCGGCGCCGTGACGGGATGGGACGACCCGCGGCTGCCGACGCTGCTCGGCCTGCGACGGCGTGGCATCCAGCCTGAGGCGATCCGTGAGTTCGTGCTGTCGCAGGGCATCTCACGCGCCGAGTCAACGGTCACGTTCGACCAGGTGGAGGCCTGCAACCGCACGCAGCTGGACCCCGTCGCAAAGCGGTATTTCTTTGTGCCCGACCCGGTACAGGTGACCGTTGCAGATGCGCCGGGGACGACGGCGGTGCTCCCGCATCATCCCGCCCGGGACCTCGGGGAGCGACGCATCGAGACGGGCGACACGTTCTACATCCCCGGCGATGACGCCCGCGGGTTGACGGAGGGCGAGATCTTTCGGCTGAAGGATTGCTACAACGTCGACGTCGTCGCGGCAGGCGACGGCATCGCGGGGCGCTACGCCGGCGAGGAGCTGCTGCCCGACACGGCGAAGCTGCAGTGGGTGACCGACGAGCACGTCGAGATGGAGGTCTGGGAGCCCGGGGCCCTCGTCGCAGATGACGGGTCGTTCAACCCGGATAGCCTCGCCGTGGTAGCCGGCTACGGGGAGCCGGCGGTCCAGGAGCTCGACGAAGGCGCGATGGTGCAGTTCGAGCGCTACGGCTTCGTCCGCATCGACGGTCCCGGCCGGGCGATCCTGGCGCACAAGTAGCCGCCGGCTACCGGCTGATGCGCCGCTGCCAGTACCACCAGACGGGGTAGGGTATCAGCGCCGTCCAGATGACGACGATGCCCGCGGCGGTCAGCAGCGGGGAGAACCGGAGGAGTGCGACGGCGAGGAAGAAAAACGAGATGGCGGGGAGTACCACGAGGATGTGGAAAAAGAAGGCGATGTCCGATGCGATGTCGTTCTTGAGGATGCTGTCCTGCGCCATGTGGTCACCCTGATGCTATATCAGCCGGGGTAATAAAAAGGAATCGCTTTACTCGCCTTTACTCGCTCCAGCCGTACTTCAGGATCCAGGCCTTGTAGGGGGTGCTGCGGGAGTCCACGCCGACCGCCCCGGCGTTGATCTCGAGGGCGCCGTCGTTGTCCATGTCGCCGACGCAGGTGACGGCGAGCATGCCGTAGGTCTCGTCGATGACGTGTTCCTCCTGGTAGGTGTCGCCGTTCCATTCAAGGATGTGGACGTGGTTGGTGCCGACGCATACCTCCGCCATGCCGTCCTGGTCGACGTCGCCGACGTCGATGGCCTCGATGGTGGCGTCTTCTCCCTGCCAGACGTGGCGGTATTTTTGCTCGTACCCGTCGCCGGTCCACTCGTAGACCTGGAGCTCAGGCGTGTAGAACGTGACGTGTATCTCCGGTTTTCCATCGTGGTCGCTGTCCTTGGAGACGCAGCCGAACGGGTAGCCGGTGTCGTCGCCGTAGCGCGCCACGACGGTGGGCTGCCACGCCCCGTCATCCCAGTTCAGCGCGACGGTTTGATTGGTGTTGACGATGATCTCGTTGCGGCCGTCGTCGTCGACATCGGCGATCCAGGGGAAGTAGACGCTCTTGCTGCCGGGGGCGTTCCAGCTGCTTTCCTCCGTGAAGGTGTCGCCGTTCCACTGCAGGACGAGCACCTCGGGGGCGCCGCTCTGGTAGCCGCCGGTGACGACGACCTCGTTCAGGCGGTCGTCGTCGACGTCGCCGACCATGCAGTCGAGGGTGGTCTCCCATCCACGTGCCTCGGTGACGACGTGCTGCCCGATTTTCTGGTAGCCGCCGCCGTCCCACTCGAAGGCTGAGAAGTGACGGCCCCAGGCAACGCCGACGTCGTTGTCGCCGTCGTTGTCCGCGTCGCCGATGAAGAAGCCGGTGGCGGAGCCCAGGCCGAGCAGGCTGTAGCCGATGCCGAAGACCGGATCGATGATCCTGGCCTGCTCGACATAGGTTTCTTGTGCTGCGTCCCACTGCATGACCCGCATGAACGGGTCGCGGCCGCCGATGAGCAGCTCGTTGTCGCCGTCGTTGTCGGCGTCGCCGACGGGCTGCGGCCCCTCGTAGCGGGCGCTCCACATGGCCAGCCGGCCGTAGCTGCGCTGCCACTGGACGCCAAAGCTCTGTCCTGCATCCGCTGCTTTACGGGCGTCGCGCTGCAGCGGCGCAAGCTGTCCGAAAAGGCCGAGGGATGGTCCGTTGAAGAGCAGGGCGATGCCGATGAGGAAGACGAATGTCTGTCGCATACAGCGACATCACGGAGCGCTATTAAACGTTGTCGGAGTGGGGAAAGCCATAAGAAGCGGCGCGGGATGCCGCTGCATGGAGGTCGACCCGGGTATCGACATCGCGGTGTACGACGGCGTCTACGAACCGGCGGGGGACACGTGGCTGCTGCTCGAGGCCGTCGAGGTGCGGGCGGGGCAGCGGGTGCTGGACATGGGCACCGGCACGGGCGTCCTTGCGCTTCACGCCGCCGGGCTGGGCTGCGAGGTGACGGCGGCTGACGTCGATGCACCGGCGGTGGACAACGCGCGGTGCAATGCAGCCTGCAACGACCTGGATGTCGAGGTGGTCCAGAGTGATCTATTTGACGCGGTGGCGGGATGGTTTGACGTCATCGTGTTCAATCCGCCGTATCTGCCCGCCGGTGACGGCGACCTGCGGTGGGACGGCGGCCGGGGCGGCGTCGCCACGGCGCGGCGGTTCCTTGACTGGGCTGACGGGTATCTCAAGCGAGGCGGCTGCATCTATCTGCTGCTCTCGAGCCTGGGAGATATAGCCGGGCTGCAGCGGCTGTTCAGCGGTCGATACTGCTTCGTGGAGAAAAAGCGGCTGCCGCTGTTTTTCGAGCGGCTGGTGGTCTACGCGGTTACACCCCGAGGTAGCGGTCGCGCTCCCACTGGGTGATGTGCTCCGCGTAGGCGGTGCATTCCTCTTGTTTGAGGTCGAGGAACGCGTTGTATGCGTGGTCGCCGAGCGCCGTCTGGATGACGTCGTCGCTCTGCATCGCCTCAAGGGCGTCGCGGAGCGATGCCGGCAGCCGGGTGACGCCGTGCTCCCGGAGCTCCGTCTCGCTCATGCGGTAGATGTTTTCGTCGATGGCGGGACCTGGCGCTGTCTTGCTGTGGATGCCGTCGAGGCCGGCGTGGACGAGCGCTGCGAATGCCAGGTAGGGGTTGCACGACGCGTCGGGGTGCCGTATCTCGATGTCCATGCCGCTGTCGGTGCCTGCATGGTCGGGGATGCGGACGAGGGAGCTGCGGTTGTAGCTGCCCCAGGCGACGTGGATGGGTGCCTCGTAGTGGGGGACGAGGCGCTTGTACGAGTTGACGGTGGGGTTGGTGACGGCGGTCAACGCCGGGGCGTGGTCGAGCAGGCCGCCGATGAAGTAGCGGGCGTCCTGCGACAGGCCGTGTCTGTCGTCGGGGTCATAGAAGGCGGATGTGTCGTCGCGGAGGAGCTCGAGGTGGACGTGCATGCCGCTGCCTGCGTCGCCCTGCATGGGCTTCGGCATGAAGGTGACGTGATGGTTCTGGAGGGCGCCGAGGGCGCGGGCGAGGAACTTGAAGTAGATGGTGGCGTCGCCTGCCTGGACCGGCCCGTGGAGGGGATGGACCTCTATCTCGTGCTGCCAGGTGCCGCCTTCGTGGTGGTGGTACTTGACGGGGGTGACGGCCTGCAGGGCGTTGCAGAGCCGGTTGCGGAAGGGCTCCCGGTTGTCGAACGGGACGGCGGCGAAGTAGCCCGCCATCTCAGCCGGGTCGAACACGCCGCGGGAGGGCTCCCTGTTGTCGGGGCTCGATGCAGGGAAGACGTGGAATTCGTATTCGGGTGACAGCGCCACGCTGCCGGAGGTGCGCTGTTCGACGCGTTGGCCGGCGCGGCGGGCGATGTGGCGGGGGTCGCCCGTGAATGGCTCGCGGGTGTCGACGGTGGCGACGTCCATGACGACGCGGGCGCGGTCGCCGCCGTAGAGCCACGGGATGGGCTGCAGCGTCGCTGGGTCGGGGATGGCGACCATGTCTGACTGTTCGACCTGGCTGAAGCCGTGGACGGATGAGCCGTCGAAGCCGACGCCCTGCTGCCAGATGTCGTCGTCGAGGTACCGCTGGACGGGCATCGACAGTGAGCGGATGACGCCGAGGAGGTCGACGAACTGGCCGTGGACCCATCGGATGTCATGCTCCTTGAGCAGCTCCTGCGCCTCTGCGGTGGCGGGTGATGACATTGCCGGGTAATCGCCATCGGGCATTTAAAGGTTTACTGTTTTTGCCGTCAGGGGTTGATGGCATTCGCAGTTACAGGTATATGATTGTATTCATATTCATTCTGAGACGCTCCAGCTGTCCACCGACAAATTATTTATATTAATCCATGCTTAAATGCAATATGGGCCGCCTTGACTATGTAGATCTGCCGCAAAACGTCAAGAAGCAGCTGGGTTTCAAACCTGATGACAGGCTCTTGGCTGTCAGGATAAACGAATCTATTTTGCTCAAGAAGATGGAATCCCCTGACATAGAAAAAGAGTTCGAAGCGTTGGCTTCAGAGACGGCCACCCAGTTTAGTGAGAAAGACGTGACCAGAGGAGACGTCGACGAGGCCGTCAGATGGTCCAGAGAATAGTGGCGGACACCAACGTGCTTATCTCTGCCCTGGGCTGGCAGGGAAAATGACCGAAGAATCATTCGACTGGCCATCGATGGCCGGGTGAAGTTGGTGTTCTCTAGGGAGACATTCGAGGAAATGGTCGACGTGATGGACTACCCGAAATGTGGTTTTTCGGAGAGCCAGAAGGCTCGATATATCCTGATTCTCTCAGCCATTGGATGTTTTGTAGAGACGTCGAAAAGACTTGATGTCATCCAGGAAGACCCGTCGGACAACCGGTTTCTGGAAACCGCATTGGCCGGAGGAGCAAGCCATATTGTATCCGGAGACAGACATCTGCTGACTGTAGAACAATTTGAGGGCATTATCATCCTTTCCGCAGCTGCCTTTCTCAAATCCATCGAGGAAGAAACATAGGTCCAATGCACGGCACATGTCAGAGCCTGGCGACGAGAGATACAGAGCTATTTTGCAGAGACGGGTGTATAGCATCAACAGGGATGTCTTCATATTGTAAAAACGGCTGTGTCAGAGCGCGGCGGACATGCCGGCTGTCAGCGGGTGCAGCCAGGCCGCGAGCGGTCGACGATAAAGGACGAACGGGGGCGTTCTGCTAGCAGGGATGACATAAATGACATGACCTGGATGGGCGTGCTCGTGGGAGGCAGCTATTTCCACATCTATCCAAAAGCGCAGTACACATTCACAGCACATTCACAGGGGCAGGGGGCAATGATAGCCTGGCCGTCGGCTTTCACTCCAGCAGCGAGAGGTCATCAATGCACTGGAAATGTCGCGTGTTGAAGGTATACAGGGTGGCGTTTCTGTTGATCGCGACGGCGGCGGTCATGGCGTCGATCCTTGATGTCATGTTTTCCGCCTGTTCACATGCGAATGCAAGCTGCGCAGACAGCCTCGCGTCGTCGCCCCGAAATGGAAGGACATCCATCTGCTGCAGCTCTGCGGGCGCCGCTGTTGCATATTTCCGCAGTCCATAGCGTATCTCGTGGAGCGTAAGCGAGGTAATGGCGACGGCGTCGCCGGCGTGGATGATTTTTTGTAACGCCTGCTCTCCTTTCTCTGACTTTTTGTCCAGTATCTCTACCAGGACGTCGGTATCGAGAATGGTCATGGGTGGTACCGTTTTTCGTTTCGCTTTTCACGTATCTCCCGGGTCATGGCGGCTTTGTCTTCGAAGGTAACGGAGCCCCGCATTTTTTTGAGAAGAGCGACGTTGCGACAGCTGCTCAGCTTGTCCAGCAGGTCGCTGAAGCTCTCGCTGTCTTCCTTCAGCGCGACGAGCTTGTTGTACACGTGTTTTTTTGGTTTGTTGTACAGCGACCAGGGCAATTAGAAAAATTATTTAAACGTAGTGATACATAAAAGCGTATGAGTATTGCAGAGGTGGAGAAGGAGCTAGTCGAACTTGACAGGAAACTGCATCATATCCTGGCCATGGTTAGGAGAAGTGAAGACACAGAGGAAATAGTGGACTCCACACGGGGGACATGGGGATATGAGGTGGACAGCGTGCAATTTGCCCGGCACCTGCGACAGACCAGGCGAGTCGGGTAGCATGGACCGTTTCATCGATACCTCCATTTTCGTTGATGTTTTGAGATCTAACGCAGTTGATTCGTCCGCGTCGTTGCTTAAAGAGGCGGGAAAGGAAAATGGTGCTTTTGCTTCAGTTATAACAGTGGCGGAACTGAGCGTCGGTGCGTATCGTTCTCCCCGAAGAAACGCTATGGAGAACACCCATAAGCTATTGTCTACGGCACACATCGTGGCGTTGAGCCAAGACATCGCCATACATGGAGGACGAATTTATGCTGGCCTGGTAAAAAAGGGAGAAAAAATTGAGTTACATGATTGTTTGATAGCCGCTTCATCTCTTTCCCTTGATATCGAGAGCGTCGTCACGAGAGATATCGAGCATTTTAGCAGGATAGACAGGGTCAAGGCGGTCACCCCTGAGGACCTTGGCTTTTAATGTGTTCAAGATATGCTTCATAGGACATGGATTGCCTCCTCTTTGACGTTGTGCAGGAAGATGGTATCCCGCTGGAGGTCTCCAGGCTGCATCACCTGCGGGGAGATGTATTCGCCGGTCTGCAGCAGGATGTCGAAGGCCAGTTTGGACAGTGTCTTCTGGGCTTCCGCCGGGTTGTCTTGTACGACGATGATGATGTCGATGTCTGATTCCGGTCCAGCCGTGCCGCGGGCAACTGACCCGTACATGAGTATGTCAACCAGGTTTTCGGACAGCCGTTTTTTTGCTTCGGCGGCGAATGCCTCTACGGCCTTCCGATGAGATGCTGCAGGGGGCTGTTTTCGCCCATGTATGTCTATCGCCGAGAGGTACATAAATGTTGTTTGTGACCGCTGGCATCCATTTTTCCATATCTATTTAAAAGCATTGTGCATTCACAGGGGCGTGATAGCCCGGAAGCCGGGGGTCATTGACTGAAAAAGGTCAGAAAAGTTTAATAGTATAGGGAAGTTAAATGAGTAGCATGCCGGTGACCGTATCCGAGAAAGACGTGAAACGGTTTGAAAAACTGAAGCTGCTATCCCATATTACTCCCCTAAAGGAAAAAATACGCTTTTTGAGGAAAAATATGATACAACGCTCGACGTTTTCGAGGATACAATAGAGAAGGGGGAAGAGGAAGACTTTGAGAAATGGGATGACTACATAGAATGGAAGGCGTACGCGGAGCGGCTGAAAGAATTGAAGAAAAAAATGGATGACGTCGAGCATGCAACACGTTTTAGAATTGCTTGACGAAAGCGATGCCGGAGCATTCAGCTGAGAGGACGATAGCCGATATCCTTCAAGTGATACGGGAAACGCTGGAGACCATACGAACAGAGATAAGAAATCCTAGGAAATCGTCGTCAGCAGCGTTTTTTCCGATGTCATCCAGGCGGCACATTCGAGTGCCTGCTGTATGTCTTCTTTTTCCAGCTCGGGATAGTCATCCACGATGTCGTCTGCTGTTTTGCCCGCAGCCACCAATGTGACGAGGGATCTTGAGGAAATGGTTTCCTCGCGTGAGCGGGCGAGTCATGAAGCTGTGGCAGTGGTACCATCGGCTGCCGGGCTGTTCTGGCTTGAAGCTTGTGAGCGTGACGCCGTGGCTATTGACGAGAGCAAGGTGCGGATTGACGGTGAATGATGGATTGTCTGGGCTGCCATCGACGTGGAGCGATGGATTGTCTCGTTTGTGACGCTCTACACCTGCAGGAAGTGCTTATCGTGGCCTCTCCCTGGCAGTGAAACAAAAAGTTTAAGTATACATTTTATTATTTTGTATACAATGGCTCCGATATCGGCGAGAATCAACGAAAAATTGAAGGCGGACATCGAGGAATTCATGAGGGAAGAAAAGCTGGATAAAAGCGTAGCGGTACGGAAATTGCTGAAGACAGCATTGACGGAATGGAAACAGGAAAAAGCTCTCGAGCGGCTGGAACAGGGCGACATTTCGTTCACTGCAGCTGCACACATGGCAGAAATGAACGTGTGGGATTTTGCCCGACTGGTACAGGAGCAAAAAACAGTCTGGATACGGGACATGGAAAAGATACGGAAGGACATAGAGGCCGCATAGATGTACGTGTTCGATGCCACACCGTTGATCTACCTAGCGAAGGCGGGGAAACTGGACAAGCTGGATGCACTGGAAGAAAAAAAGGTGATCCCGGAAACGGTGTACGAGGAGGTGGTAAAAACGGGGAAGAAAAAAGAGATAGCGGACGCTTTCATGGTGGAAAAATGTGTGAATGCAGGGATGTTCAGCGTTGCAGCGGCCGCCCGTGACGATTTGTTTACCGCGCTCGTGCAGAACCAGCATCTGAGCGAGGCAGATGCAGCCGTGCTCTCCATGGCAAAGAAAAGGAGAGGAACGGCGATACTTGACGAGGAGTATGCACGGACTATCGCCGGTATCGAGGACATAGACAACCGGGGGACCATATTCCTCATCGTGAGATTACTCAGGCAGAAGGAGATGGACCCCGATGACGCCAAAAGGACGGTGGACACCATGATAGATTGTGGCTGGTACTGTTCCCTCGACCTCTACAAGGAGATAATGAACACAATCCTGGAAGAAGAGAACGGCTAACGATACATCAGGTGTCACGTTGACGATGTCAGGGAGGAAATAGACGATGAGGGCGCGAGATATGGGATGAGTAGCATACATAGCAGCCGGATGAATTGAAGCCAGAACGTGACGACGTCGAGCATGCGAACCATTTTAGAATTGCTTGACGAAAGCGACGTCGTCAAGATTACGAGGTCCTCGACGTTCAACTGGGAGAACATTTTTATTTTTTCAAGCTGCGATTGGTCCTCATTGACGGGGGTGATCTGTATGCCCGTCAGTATGTTTCTGAGGAGAAATATCTGTATTCGTATCACTGGCAGAGCGAAACCGGAGAGATGCGAGCCAGATGGGACAACGCTCCGCGTTACCCGGAGATAGAGAGTTCCCCGCATCACAAACATGTGGGCGGGAAGGGGACACCGGAGCGGTCAGCTGCAATGACCATAGCTGATGCCCTCAGAGCGATAAAGGACGAACGGGAGGCGTTCTGCTAGCAGGGATGACATAAATGACATGACCTAGAAGGAGATGGTAGTGGAAGACAGCTTTTTCCACATCTATCCAACAGCACAGTACACATTCACAGGGGGGGCAATGATAGCCTGGCCGTCGGCTTTCACTCCAGCAGCGAGAGGTCATCAATGCACTGGAAATGTCGCGTGTTGAAGGTATACAGGGTGGCGTTTCTGTTGATCGCGACGGCGGCGGTCATGGCGTCGATCCTTGATGTCATGTTTTCCGCCTGTTCACATGCGAATGCAAGCTGCGCAGACAGCCTCGCGTCGTCGCCCCGAAATGGAAGGACATCCATCTGCTGCAGCTCTGCGGGCGCCGCTGTTGCATATTTCCGCAGTCCATAGCGTATCTCGTGGAGCGTAAGCGAGGTAATGGCGACGGCGTCGCCGGCGTGGATGATTTTTTGTAACGCCTGCTCTCCTTTCTCTGACTTTTTGTCCAGTATCTCTACCAGGACGTCGGTATCGAGAATGGTCATGGGTGGTACCGTTTTTCGTTTCGCTTTTCACGTATCTCCCGGGTCATGGCGGCTTTGTCTTCGAAGGTAACGGAGCCCCGCATTTTTTTGAGAAGAGCGACGTTGCGACAGCTGCTCAGCTTGTCCAGCAGGTCGCTGAAGCTCTCGCTGTCTTCCTTCAGCGCGACGAGCTTGTTGTACACGTCTTCCTTGATAGTCAGCGTCTTAAACGGCATCACCCATATTATGTTTAAACATATATTTAAATGTTATGTGTTTTTGGTACATGTCTCCCCCGGTGTCACCGAGGGCCAGCAGCATGGCCACTATATCAAAAAGCCGCATCCGATATGAAGGAGCGATGACAGCCCGGAAGCCAGGGAGGACTATCATCTCAGGTAGGATTCAACCGCTTCTCTGAAGGTCTCGAAGTCGCTGAGGCGGTGCCGAAGATGCTGATACACGAGTTCATCATCAACATCCGCATACCGATGAATGAGAATATTGCGAAAGCCTTTCATTTCCTTAGCCTGCTGAGCCACCGTTTCAGGGATAACGTTGTGCTCAATCAGGAGATCGAAGATGCTTTCCTCGTCCGTTGGAAGTCCCAACCGCTCACTGGATACGATAATAGCTGCAGCGTCTATCATGGATTCTATGGCGGATTCGATGGTCTTTTCACATGCCCTTCGTTTTACCAGATCGTTCATGTACTCCTGTTTTGAAGGCAACATGTCGCGAAGTTCGCTGATGTAGCGGGTCATGTCCTCAAGTTTGACGAGTATCCTGTTTTTGTCTCGCTCATCCATCTTATCGCCGCAAGCCTTCGTAGTATATGTCCAGCCGGGGTTTAAAATCCTCGTACTCCCTAATCGTCTGCAGAAAAATGTTGAATGTTTCCACATAATCCTTTTGGTAGAGAATCTCGCCATGCGAGATGACATCTTTTCTCAGGTGAAGTGGGAGATCCTGGAAAATATGGATGTCGTAGTGGCTGCTGAGGGAGCCCGCCACGTTCATCCTGAACCGGAATCGTTCTTCCGCCGATGCCCGGTAGTACACCGCTATATCTATGTCTGATATCGGCATCTCTCGTTCTTCTGCCTGTGAGCCGTACAGCATGACAAACCGGACGCTGGCGCCCCCGAGACGGTGTATCTGGTGAACAGCGGCATCCAGATTCTGATCCTGCATGTCTCTCTCAATCTGACCAACCATTTAAACCCTTCTGTTTGTGAAGCATCCATTTCCCATATCTATGTAAAACCAGAGTGCATTCGGGATGCCGATGACAGCCCGGACGCCGGCTCTTACTCCAGCAGCGAGGCCCTCGATGGGGCCGGGCCATGTCGTCCAGTTTGAGTCGTATCCTGTTTTCGTCCCGCTCGTGCATGTTACCGCCGCAGGCCCTCATGGCATAGGTCCAGCCGGGGTCTGAAATCCTCGTATTCCCGGATTGTGCGAAGGAAGACGTTGAAGGTTTCTACATAGTCTTGTTGGTAGAGGACGACGCCGTGCGATATGACATCTTTTCGGATGTGAAGCAGGGGGATCCTGGAAGACATGGATGTCGTATGCCGCGTCGAAGGGGGCCATAGAGAACGATAAAGCCGGATATCCTCTCATCCGGGGCGGCGTATCCGGTCAACCACGGCGTCCAGGTCCAGATGTATGTCTCTCCCGGTCGTACCGGGCCTTTTTCTCGCCCGTGCAGAGGGCATTAGAGAGCGGTGACATCGTGGACGGGGATATTCATACTCCGGGCAGCCTTTGATACTTTCTGGTCCTCGCTGACCAGCGGCTCTCCGCGAGAGCGAGCGGCGTGCAGGAAAGAGGCGTCATAGTAGGTGATGGCGGCCTCAGCTGCTATCCGGTACACGTTTTCGCGCATGCCGGGGCGGAGTACCTCCATGAGTGAAAGACAATCCGCGATGATGCTCATCAGTTTTTTCCCCTCGCTGAACGATATGTTCTCCCGCATGGCATGTTTCCACACCACGTTTCCCAGTTCATACGCGGCCAGATCAAGCGTTTTTTCATGTATAAGCACGTCGATTCTATCGCTCTCGATGGCCCGGTATATGGAGCTGGTGTCGAGGATCATCGCTCCCTGTCCTCCCGGATCAGCCGGGTTACATCGTTGCCACGTATTTTTTTGAGGATCGGCGTTATGTTCTCTCTGTCCTGTCTGATTTTTTGTGCTTCTCTTTTGTTGATCTCATACTGCAGTGCGTCGCGTATCACTTTGGACACCTGGATATGGTGTTCTTTTATTTTTTCTTTCATCTCGTCGGGTATCTTCGCGGAGACAGTCTGCGACGCCATGGATGTAATACCAAAAGTATTACTTAAAGTTTACTTTACGTATTACAGCACGTTGTTTCCTGGATATATGTAAAACCCTCGCGTGGTAAGGAGGCGGTGACAGCGGGGGGAGGGAGACATACGTACGGCAGCCGCGAGCAGTCATCAATGCACCGGAAATGTCGCGTGTTGAAGGGAAACATGGAGGTGTTTCTGTTGACCGCAACGGCGGCGGTCATGGCGTCGATCTGGATTGGACACCTGCTCCTTGCCGTGTGACCTCGAGCTGCGTAGTGAGTGATGGCGGCTGCAGCTGCCATGCCGGGATGGCGGGTGTGGACCTGTCGAATGTGCCGGAGGGGGAGGGTTATTTCTGCTGCCGCTGGAGCTCGAGGCGGTCGGCCTCGCGGAGGGACTCGAAGGTGCCGATGTCGAACCGTGTGCCGTGGTAGGGGTAGCCGTAGAGGCCGTCTTTTTCGTCGGTCATCATGGCGATGGCGTCGGTCAGCCATCGCTCGCCCTGTTTGCCGGGCGTTACGTTGTGGATGTGCTGGAAGACTGTGGCGTCGAGGATCATGAGCCCGGCGATGCTGAGCCAGTGGTCGCCTTGTTTGTAGGGCTCGGCTTGTTCGAGGGTGGGTTTTTCTATCATGTCGTGTATCTGCATGTCCTCGTCAACGCGGACGACGCCGTAGCGGCGTGGATCCTGGACGGGGTGGAGGACGAGGGTGCCGCTGCCGTCTTTGTCGCTATGGTAGCGGACGATGTCGTCCATCGCCTCGTATGGCGTGATGTAGTTGTCGCCGTAGATGAGGACAAAGTCCTCGCCGTCGATGTAGTCCTCGGCGAGGGCGGTGGCGTGCGCGGTGCCCTTGGGCTGCTCCTGGACGCGGTAGGAGATGTTGAGGTCGAGGCGCTGGCCGGAGCCGAGGTAGTCGATGATCGCGTGTTTCTTGGGGCCGACGATGACCAGGACGTCCCTGATGCCGCCGGCTTTCAGGACGCGCAGGACGTGCTCGATGGCGGGTCGCTTGCCGACGCGTATCATCTCCTTGGGGATCGCATCGGTGATGGGCTTCAGCCGGGTGCCTTCGCCGGCGGCGAGGACGACGGCTTTTCTCACTTGGTGCGGCATTGTTATCACCCTGAAACGCCCATCGGGCTTAAATAATTTGACCTGCGCGCTCCTGTGTTTCCATATCTATTTAAAACCATGGCGTATTCATGGGGGCGATGATAGCCCGGAAGTCGGCGTTGATAATCGCTTCGCAGGTAGCCAACGGTATCCTGGGCTACGTCGGGCTGAAGTTCATCGCTCTCTACATGGAGCCGTGGCAGTACGGCGTCATCGGCTTCGCTTTTGGCTTCGTCTCGATCTTTAAAATCGTCGGCAAGCTGGGCTTCGACCAGGCGCACATCAAGCGGGTGTCGGAGGGCAAGGACCTCGGAAGGTGTATCGCGACGTATCTGTCGACGAAGCTAGGATTGGCCGGCCTGCTGGCCGCGGTGGTCATCGGCGCTGTCGCGGTGTGGACGATGGTGTTGGGCCGTGGGTTTGAGTCGCCGGTGCACGAGCAGGCTCTGTATGTCATGCTCGCCTATTTTTTCCTGTTCACATTGAGCCGTGGATTCATCTATACATTTATGGCCCGGAAGGAGATGGCGAAGGCGAATCTCCCTCGCTTTGCCTTCACGGTTGGCCGGATAGCTGTCACGGTTTTCGTGGCACTGAGCGGTCTGGGGGCGCTGGCACTGGCCTACGCATACCTAGCGGGCGAGATATTGGAGTTTGTCTTGGCGCTGTATTTCCATCGGGGGTATCCTGTGGGTTCGCCGTCGCTCGATTATCTTAAGAGCTACAAGGTCTTTGCCCTTCCCGTGGTGGTGGCGGTTGCGGGGAACATGATTATTTTGAACGTGGATAAGGTGTTCATCCAGCTGTTCTGGGGTGCCGAGCAGGTCGGCCGTTATTTCGCGATGCATAATCTCTCTCGCTTCATCACGGTGTTCGTGACGGCGGTGTCGTCGCTGCTGTTCCCGACGATTTCGGCGTTGCACGCCAAAAACAACACGCGGGAGATTGAGCGGCTGACGCTGGTGTCTGAGCGATACATGAGCATGATTGTGTTCCCGATGGTGGTCGGGATGGCGGTGCTGGCGGGGCCTGCCATCAGGATTTTGCTGAGTAACAAGTATCTGCCGGCGGTGATGGTGCTACAGGTGCTGCCGTTTTTCGTGTTGCTGCAGGCTTTAAAGCAGCCATATATGACTTTGACCCAGGGGATAAACAGACCAAGAATTAACCGCGATACTGTGGCTCTTATGGCAGCGGCAAATGTGGTTCTTAACCTGTTGCTGGTACCCCGGGGTATCAGCAGCCTGGGGATTGAACTGGCAGGGCTCGGCTCACTGGGGGCGGCCATTGCGACGGTTTCGTCGTTCTTGGTCGGGTTGCTGTATATCCGGTGGGTGGCGTGGCGTCTCACCGGGATAACGGTGAATTACAGGATTGCACTGCATGCGGTCGCCGCCGGAGTGATGGCGTTCGCGTTGTATCAGCTCCAGGGCGTCTGGTTTATCGGGCGGTGGTACGAGCTGATAGCTGCGTCGTTGCTCGGCCTTGGCATCTATATCGGAGTGTTGTTCGTCATGCGGGAGTTCACCAAAGACGACTTTGATTTCTTCATGGATGCACTCAATATTAGAAAAATGTTCGCTTACATATGGGATGAAATAACTGGCTGAGCCTAAATACTTTTTAAAACAGCTCTTACAGGAGAAGCCTCTACTCCGATAATATGTATTGGGAAGGCATATAGCTTATATATGCCCTCGTTAACACGTGATAAATCTAAACCTTCTAGAATTAGTATATTATTTAACAGCAATGCTTTGTGAACATCAGAATATTTATTTCCAAATTTTTGGATGGACAAATAATCTATACCTACTAACTCAATATCATGTTTACATAATTCCATAGCACCGGAATTATCAAAGGCAGTATAATCCTTCCTGAAGTCCTTATTTAATAATTTTGAGTTTGAAGTTTTAAACAAGATTCTTTTATATTTTTTAAACACCTCTTTATTATTTTGGATTACAGAACTATCTATTACCTGAGCGTCGGTTTTTAGTACGTATGTACTTCCTAAAAATTTATGAAGTGGAAGTTCATCAATTGAAATTCCATCTTTAAAATAGTGGGAAGGAGCGTCAATGTGAGTGCCGGCATGGAGGTCCGTACTCATTACGCTATTTTTTACCCCATCCTTATCAAATTCTTTAATTAACCTGATTTTTGGAGTTGGCATACCAGGCCAATGGGGCATATTTTTATGGACCGGCATGCTGATATCTATATATTCTGACATACCATATCAATTCTTTAAATTTATTTAAATTTGATGCAAAATACATCCTCTGTGCATTAATATTCAATGACGCATCTTCAGGGCCGGGATATATGAATTAGTTAAGGAGCGGTATTTTTTTCCTTGTTCCTCTCCATATCTGAGCATCCGTTCTAACAGCCGACAATGCTGAGCGTAGTAATCAGTATAAATTCTATCCCTAAAGAAAGAAGGATGAGTTTTAAATACCGTTTTCATCAACCCGGTATACTGGGCAGAGCTTTCGTGTTTCCAAAAATATTTACTACTTTCTTTTCTTCCATCACACCCAATAATGCCAATGTTTTTTGTGAAAGATGAAGCGATCGGAAGCATGTAAGCTGTTAATATGTTGCCCGTTGGCATCAACGAAAAAGTATCCAAATCTGGAAAATTAATCTTTGGAGAGATATTAGGGATACCAATAATGTATTTTTTCAGTTGAGGATAATGATAAAGCAAGAGAGGGGCACTGTGATGAGGAACCGCGACCCAACAATTAAACCTCTCAACTGTTTCTAATACATCATTTCTAAATGTAGCTGCATATTTAGACGGACCAAAATGGAAAACAGGGTCTGCAAAAACCAATAATGTTGGATTTATATGTTGCAGAAGCTCTTGATTTTTAACCATGCTGTTACACACTATAGAAAACCCATCCCTAAAATTATAGTCCCAAGCCCTTGTAAGAGAAGGGCCCAATCCGAAGACATATGACTTTTCATAGCCATCTGTTTCTTGTTTTAAATTTTTAAAATTGCTTTTATACAATTTCAATAAATTTTTTTTCTCAGTTGAATCCATCAATTCAAAAAATAATTTCCGAAAATTACCACAAGAAGTAGTAGAGTAAAAGGTCGGATCAACTATCTCAACGAGATCGATGTGATTAAGTATTTTATGTTCCTTTAAGTATTGCTTTTTATATAACAATACTAATTCATCTTTTTCAAATGTGATATTTTTCTCTATACTAACAAATTGGAAACTTTCGTGTTCATTCAAATAATTTTCCTGAAATTTGGGAACCGGTATATCTTTAATACTAACATCTCCGATGCCCTCTTGGACAGGAATTCGAGGAGGAGAAATACCTATGCTTTTAAAAGATGGAAGATACCAAGAAACTCTATTTAATATATCACCAAGAATTGTACGGTCTTCAACGGGGGGGTAGATAGTCAACTTCTGGCCCTGCCGAGGATTTTTTATATTTTTCAATATCTTTTTCCAACCCTGAAGGAGCAAATATTGAAATTGCCTAAGTTTTATCTTTAATATTTTCCGTTTGCCAATTGCTACCGACATCGTGAAATTGAATAACACACCCCTTTATATTTTATTCTGTACTCAGTTTCGCCAGTGCGCCGCCATCGACTATCACACTAGCCCCGGTCATGAAAGAATTCTTACAACTAGATAAAAAATAAATCACGTCAGCGATTTCGTTTGGATGACCGATTCGTTTTAAAGGGGTCTTATTTTCGAGTTTTTTTAAGTTAGAATCAATACTTTTCTTTCCTCTACTAAGTCCTGCAGTTAGCATCGGGGTTTTTACAGCCCCTGGCAATATGCAATTTACTCTGATTTCAGGAGATAATTCTAGAGCAAGTGCCCGGGTAAATGCCTCAATGGCCCCTTTACTCGCAGCGTAAACACCGATTTCTTTCGATGTCGCTATAGAGTGAACTGAGCCAACGTTAACGATGGAACTGGGCTTGTTTAATTTGTCATAAAGATTTTTAACTAAAAGAAAAATCGACCGAACATTTGTTGAAAAAGTGTCTGTCCACTCCGCTATACTCGTTTGTAATATAGATTTATAGTATACTATTGAAGCTATGTTAATCAAAGAATCGATTTTAATGTTTCTTTCCTCCAATTGATTAGAAAAATTTGAAATATCCTTTGGAGAAGAAATATCAACATGATAAAAATCTCCTTTCCATTGCTGTTTTGGTTCTTTTATATCTATGCCAATTACATTATAACCGTTATCCGCAAATTTTTGGACGGTACTCCTACCGATTCCGCCACATGCACCAGTTATGACCACATGCTTATTCATCATCCTCCTCCTTTAAACTTTTAATCAAGTTTTTAACGGTATTTTCGTGTATTTTTTCCACCTCAGTTGCTCCATTATAAGCGTTATGCGGAGATAATATACAGTTATCTAATTCTTTCAGTAAACTTTTTTCTGGAAGTGGCTCTTTTTCAAAAACATCCAATCCAGCACCTGCTATATCGCGATTTTTTAATGCTTTGATAAGAGCCTTCTCATTTATAATCGGGCCACGAGCGGTATTTATTATATAAGCCCCTTCCTTCATTATATTTAATTCACGCATATCGATGAGATGGTAGCTGCTCGGGTTTAAGTCACAATTTAGGCTCACGATGTCAGAGTGCTTCAATAAATCGTCTTTTTCAATCATCTTTATCTGATACTTCTCCAAAATGTGTGCTGGGACCTCTCGGATATCGTTACCTAGAATTTTCATTTTAAACCCATGTGCTCTTCTTGCTACTGCTTGTCCGATATGTCCCACGCCAACTATTCCTATCGTCTTATTGTGGAGATTCCAGCCACCCTCCCGTTGCCATTTTCCTGAGCGTACATATCTGTCCAATTTATGTAGGTTTCTTGATAAATTTAAGATAAAAGCAAATACGTAATCAGCAACAGATTCAGTAAAACCAGCCGGGGTATTGTATACCTTGATTTGCTGGTTTTTTGCCTCAGCCAAATCTATTGAATCAATACCTACGCCCCATTTTGAAATCACTCGTAAATTTTTTGCTTGCTTGAGTACTTTCGAAGTGAATTCATCATCGCCAGCTATTACGCCATCATACTCTTTAATGGTGGATAATAGTTGGTCCTCAGATAATTTTTGTGAAACATTCGCTATATCAATAGCGATGTCGTTATTGTCTAATTCTTTTTTAAATTCGAAAATTTTTTCCCTCATTTGAGGTGCCGAAACTAATACTTTGTATCTCATATTTTAACACTCCATTTCTAAACGCCTTTCCATTAAAAACTGGGCTATTTGAAAATCAAGAAGTTCATCAATATCCCAGGATTCTTCTCGCGATATTTCAAAAGCAATTGGATTTTTACCAATCCTTCTTCCGGTATCTAAAATACTCTGTTTGGTAAATATATAGATATTTGAGTTTTCTTCATATAAGGGATCTAAATCCTGCGTCCTTTTTAAATCTCCTAAGCTATGATTAATTGGATTTAGTTGTACATCCCAAAAACGAGCTTGGAGTGGAGTAACAGAAAAGAGGGAGTCCCCTTCCTCCTTTTTAAATTTTTTTATCGCACTCTCGATGGTGTCTCCTCTCAAGAGAGGATTTGTCGCGTGAGTTTGTATATATAAGTCTGCATTAACAATGCCAACATCATACTGGAGGATTGAGTTCATAGATGTATAGTCGCCGCATAAATGTTCTGGCCGTCTGGCGACATTAACTCTTTCCATACCTGCTATCGAATTTATAAGGTGGGTGCTGTCTGTATTAACATGTATAGAAGATATACTTTTACAGCCAAGCAATGTCTCTAAAATCCATTGGTACAGTGGCTTCCCACAGAAGTCACGAAAATTTTTATTTGGTATTCGCTCACTATGTTGCTTTATTGGCAACAAAGCTACGACTTCTTCCATTTTTGGCACCCTTTACCTTTTGTATAATCCACTTCTAAATATGAAGCATCACGTTCATCTGCAATAGTATTTTGGTCAGAGGAAAAATCATTATGATTTGGATAATAATATCGTCTCCTAAGTTGTTCTGTCAAGCCGGATTTTCTCTTATGGCCCATATATGTGCCAATGAATTGGTTGTATCTAAAGCGAAGTATATCTAAAAAATTTCCGCTTAGCATTTGTTTGGTAAATGCTGCTTTTAAATCGTGCCAACTATTCGTCGCCCATAAATAGATAAAATCTACAAAATTAAAATCAAGCTGCGGTCTAATTTGTTTTAATGCCATAGCCTCTCTTTCGTAACGATTTCTTATCTGGCTAAAAGTTTCCTCATGTACATGTATGACTGTGGCTTTAGGTGCGTATACAATCTTGTATCCACTATCCATTGCCCTTTGGGCCCAATCCAAATCCTCGAGTCCCGTTAGTGTTTCATCATATTTTATGGTGTTCCACACCTCCTTCCGGATAGCGGCGTTTGCATTATTGCAAAAGGGATGGTCTTGCACGTAGCTACCATTTCCTTCAGGAAACCACTTCTTGAATATTTGATGCTCTGAAAATTTGGTTTTTTTACATCCTCTCTGTTTACCATAAACTAGCGCAACGTCATCGTCTTCAAATGGTTTCATTAATTTTTCTAGCCAATTCTTCTTTTGGGGGTACACATGACCGCTAGCAAATATACAGTACTCGCCGTTGGAATTTTCTATTCCGAGGTTTAGGGCACGGCCAAACGTAAACTGTTCCGGAGGGATAAATACGACTTTTCCTCCGTAATCCTCTACAAGTGACGCAGTAGCGTCGGTAGAACCAGAATCAACCAAAATTATTTCGCAATCTCGGAAGGTTTGGGCTGAAATACCATGCAATAATCGGGCAATATGTTTCTCTTCGTTATAGGCTCGTATTACTATAGATGCTAGCGGGCTCGACATTACGTTTATGTAAAACAGCTTTCTTATTTAAACTTTAATTTATTTGGAAGTCAGTCTCTTATATAAACATATAAAGGCTAATCGGTCAAGCCCTGCTAAAATACTCCTGTGCCAGTCAGATTCCCACTTGAAATAATTAAGAGTATAATATCTTGTTTTTAAAGAAATTTAATATTTTATTTATCCTTCCGATAGAGGCCTCTACATAATAGTTTTTCTTGACTTTTTTTAATTCCTCTTTCACCACCTTTTTGTTGATATTATCGGTGAGCCTTGGTAACTTCTTTTCCTCTGTATCCAGAGGGTAGTTTAACATATTTAAAAGAGCGCCGATATTTTTTTTAGCGTATTCAATTTGTTTTTTAGATAATACCTGCCTCCAATTCCCTTTTTTACCTTTGCGAACATGATCTGGGTTACTCTGTTTCATTTTTTTATAGGAAGTCATCTCTTTCACCCTCTTTATCTCGTCTTCGGATAATTTATAACCCAAATATTCAGATAGATTTTTTATTTCTTCAAATGTTTCCTGTTTCAATCGTTCAAAAAAGATAACATATACATCGGTATTAACAAGGTAAGGAAAAACATGATATGCCCAGCTAAAAAATTGCCATTCATACATTTTGTTGATATAATCTTGGGCAGACAAATATCTTTTTACATTAGGATAATATTTTTCCATGTAATCCGACTGGGTAAAATGAGCTCTTGAAATCAATACATCTCTGGGATCTCTACATACATATACTTTTTTACCGATTTTTGAAAACAAATCATCCGTCTTGTCACAATATCTCGAATGCGTCCAAATATGAGAAGTGTTTTTCAGATAATGATCAATATCTTCGACTTTTTCCCTAAATCGAGAGCTTATTCTATAATAATATCCGTGGTCTGTAATATCTAATACATCTACCTCAGCTTGCCAATCCAAACTTAACGGCCACTTTTTAGCCTCATCGTAAATCGGTTGTTCGACAATATATGGGGTTTGAAAATCATCTTTTGTCTCTAAAATCGATCTGATAATCTTGTAAACCCACGAATTTCCACTTTTTGCCTTTCCAATTTGGATAACTGTCATATTTTATTAAGCTATACTTTTTGCATTACTCTGAATCGTTGTATATTGTGCAATAAAACATATCCTTTATATTTACAGGACTTTTGCAATTTTTATAAAATTTTATAATTCATGAGGCTCCTTCAGGAGGGAGGGATGTGGATGACACCGATAGTGAGACATCCACGGATTGTGCGGAAGTATGGCTCGTTTTTCGAGGGGATGTTTTCCAAGCCACAACATAAGCATTTCCGGCGGTTCCTGACCGGAACCATTGTCGGCACCAATCATACCGTGACAGGGATAAACGAGCGGTTTGTGGAGCGAAATGACCAGAGCTCGATGAACCGATTTCTCACCGAAGCACCATGGTCAGAGGACGAACTCAACCACCGCAGGCTGCAGCTACTCCAGGAAAATGGGCTGGAGTGGAAAAAGTCAGGCTGTGTCAGTATCGATGACGTGCTCATCGAAAAAGAAGGAAAAAAGATTGTTGGGGTGGGAAAGCTGTTTGACCATTGCACCTGCAGCTACGTGCAGGCTCAGCAGCTGGTCACCAGCCATTACGTGGATAGCGACACACATTATCCCGTCCAATTCGCCCAGTATTTCAAGAGAGACTCTGATGAAGCTGAACAATACGGATTCCGGTCGAAGATTGATTTGGCCTGCCAGCTGGTGGATGACGCTGTCGAGCGGGGATGCCCGGCTCGGGTGTTTCTTTTCGACAGCTGGTATCTCTCCAAGCAGCTGGCCAATCACATTGAAAGCTATGACCGAGACTGGATCGGGGCCGTTAAATCCAACCGAAAAATCAGGATCAAGGGGGAGTACATGCAGATAAAGGAGTTTGCCGCCATGCTCGACAGAGACGATTTCAGAGAGATAGAACTGGGCGACACAACCTATCTGACGTTCACTAAGGCCCTCCAGATGTCAAACATGGGAAAGGTACGCATCGTGATAGCCTATGAAGATAAAGACGAAGATGAAGCGGAAGATGACGATGAGGGGCCAATATATCTGGCTACCAATGTCCGATACTGGGAGGAAAAGAAAATCCTGCACCTGTATAGCCGGCGGTGGTCCATCGAAACCTTCTATCGAGATGCGAAGCAGCATTTAGGATTGGGGGACTGTCAGCTTCGGAGACCGCAAGGTATCAGGCGATACTGGTATCTGGTCTTCCTAGCGTACTCTCTCCTCAAGCTGGATGTCGAGCAGAGCACGATCGGTAGATGGATAGATACCAATCTGGGCACGATTGGTGAACGATGTAGGAACGCCTGCAAAGACTTGGTGCAGTCATTGGTGAAATGGATCTACACCAAGATACTTGATGAAGGAGTAAAAAATGTGAACGTGAATTACCTAGTAGATGCACTACTCGCCTGAAAAACGCAAAAGTTCAGTATTTATTTGCTTTCAGCCATGGAACCTCAATCGAGGTAGGAATATGAGCAAAGGGATGAGAAAACATGCCCATCTCTCCAAACAGTTGTCCATGATCGGCAATGATAACCGCTTTACCCGGAAGATCAGAGACAAGTTCTTCAATCCAATAGGCAGCTTGATATGCCATTATCCACCCGATAGATACCGTTTTCCAGTCTATGATACAAAATCTTCCGTCTGCTTTGCTCCTTAGCCGGAGGGAAAACCCCGGGGGACAGCCGATGCAGAAACGCCCTGAAGTTCCGCATGGTGAAGAGGTATCGATGACTGCCTGGATGCCACGGATGCAGCGCAATAGGATTCATATACCAGCGATGCTCCAGGCCATAGGTGACCAGACGCCATCCCATATCGGCGTTAAACATACCCCCACCGCCTCGCCATATCTCGTCCTCATCCCAGCCATTGCACTCGACAATATGTTCCCTCCTGGTAGTAAAGCAGGTGCCAAAGTTGGTGATGGACAGCAGCCGGGTATGCGGATAGACATTCTCCCATGTTGCTTCATCGTAGGCATGCGGGTGAGGCTCCGCTCTGTCTCGGCCGGTGGTCAACAGCCCGGTATTGTCAATGTGCATCTGAATGACCTTCTTGAGATAGTCCGGCTTGATGAGAAGATCTGCATCCATCACCATTACGATGTCTCCTTCAGCCTTTGCAACGCCGTAATTGATGGATTGCGGGTGATGGTACTCGTCGCCGTCATACTCAATATCATCTCTGTCCATAGTGCACAAGATAGAGAGCTCCTCTATCTCCTTTTCATACATCAGCAGTTCCTCTTTTATCTCTCCCCAGTAATCTACCCATAGAATCTCAAAGTCGCGGTAGGTCTGCTCTTTCATGCATTCTAGCAAATGGAAATTTTCACGATACCCGGCATCATAAAGAATGATAGAGGTTTCGGGGTCACTCATTTTTCTCTTTCCCTCGTGTACCATTCAATCGTTTTCCGTAACCCCTCTCGAAACGAGGTGCCTGCCTCGAATCCAAATTCTCGTTTGGCTTTGGAGACATCCAGACGCCTGCGTGGCTGTCCATCGGGTTTAGAGGTATCCCACTGGATATCGCCCTCAAAGTCCATCAAGTCAACGAGCAACTGAACTAGATCCTGGATCGATATCTCCATGCCCGAGCCGAGGTTGACCGGTTCGCTCTTGTTATACCGTTCCGCAGCCAAGATGATTCCTTCAGCAGCATCCTCCACAAATAAAAACTCCCGGGTCGGCTTCCCGGTCCCCCACACCACTATATGGTCTTTCCCCTCTACTTGAGCATCATATATTTTTTTGATCAATGCAGGAATCACATGCGACCGTTCTGGATCAAATTCATCTCGAGGGCCATAGAGATTGACTGGCAGCAAAAAGATGGAATTAAACCCGTACTGCCGCCGGTACGCCTGAGACTGTACCAGCTGCATCTTTTTCGCTAGCCCATATGGAGCATTCGTCTCTTCAGGATATCCATCCCATAGATTTTCCTCCTCGAATGGCACCGGCGTATACTTTGGATACGCACAAATCGTTCCGACTGCGACATATTTGCCGGCGTCTGCCTTCCGGGCCTCCTCCATAAGATGCGTACCCATGGTAATGTTGTCATAGTAGAGGTCCCCTGGATGCCGTTGATTGTATCCTATCCCACCGACATTGGCTGCCAGGTGGATAACAACATCTTTATCTTCAGAGACCTTACGGCAGTTTTCCTTTTCCCGCAAGTCCCAATTCTTTGACCGAGGAACTATGATATCGTCTTCAGATGCTCCCCTCGAAATGAGTTTTTCATATACATGTGACCCGAGAAATCCTGCTCCCCCTGTAAGCAGGATTTTCTTTCCATTCCAATAACTCATTAGTCGCCACCCCACCATTTTTCCTGGAAGGTATCCTCGATGATTTTATCGCCTTCCCCTGGCGCATCCAATCCGGTTCTTCGCATATCTGCATCCATCATTATTTTCACCAATTCCTTATATCCTATCTTAGGACGCCAGCCAAGTTTCCGTTCAGCTTTTGAACTGTCGCCGCATAGCACTTCGACGTCAACTGGCCTGAAGTAACGGGGGTCAACCTCAACTAAAACATCCCCGGAGTCACTATGTAGCCCCTTCTCCATTTTGCCCGTCCCCTCCCATGTTATATCATATCCAGCATAGTTGAACGCTGCCTTCGTGAACTCCCGTACAGTATGAGATTCTCCAGTAGCAACTACATAATCATCAGGCATCTCATGGTTCAACATTTCCCACATTACTTCTACATATTCAGGGGCGAACCCCCAATCTCGCTGGGCATTTAAATTTCCTAAATAAATTCTATCCTGGTTACCAGCCGCTATATTGGCGACAGCACGAGTAATCTTACGAGTAACAAACGTCTCTCCCCTGCGAGGAGATTCATGGTTGAACAAAATGCCGTTACATGCAAAGAGATTATATGCATCCCTGTAATTTTTGGTGACCCAATGGGAAAACACCTTCGCCGCTGCATATGGACTCTCCGGATCAAATGGGGTGGTCTCCGATTGTGGCGACTCAGAGGCATTTCCGAACATTTCGCTCGTGGAAGCCTGATAAAACCTACATTTGACTCCTACTTCTTTTATGGCATCCAATAGTCTGAGAGTACCCAAGGCATCGACATCCGCAGTATATTCTGGCACCTCAAACGATACCTTTACATGACTCTGCGCCGCCAAGTTATAAATTTCATCCGGGTCTACCTTGTCCAGTATCCTGTTAAGATTACTGGAATCAGTCATATCTCCATAATGCAAAATAAACTTCACATTCTTTTCATGAGGATCCTGATAAATGTGGTCTATCCTGTCGGTTTTGATGAGGCTCGCTCGTCTCTTTATACCGTGTACCTCATATCCTTTGCTAAGTAACAATTCAGCCAGATAAGATCCATCCTGCCCGGTAACACCAGTGATCAAAGCTTTTTTCATTTTGTCGAACAAGCATAACGACAATCAATAAAATTGTTTTGGTTTCTGATTTCTCATGTAGTGTCCTGAAATTATTTAACATCGTGTCATCGTGGTCTGTTTTACCTGTCATGCTATCCCGTTCCAGAGCCATTCATTGGCATACTGCATGATGCGTTCAGGAGGCAGTTTCCGGTAGAAGGCCTTGTGTGGCGTGTCGTAGTGTCCGTGGAAGATGAGGCTCATGTGGGGCTTGACGTGGTTGTACCAGTGCACCGTCTGACCCATATCATACTTGAAGAGCGGCAGTTTCTCTTCCAGGGTTCGATATAGCCGTTCGATTTTGCCGTTGGTCTGCGGATGGCTGACCCGCCCCACGATATGACGGATGTCCAGCTCTCTGCAATGTCGTTCAAACCGGGACAGGCCCTTCTGTTTCTTTTCACCGCCGGCAGCGCAAAACTGTGTTCCCTGGTCGGTGAGCACTTCCCGTGGTGTGCCCCACTGCTGGATGCAGTCATCCAGCAGCTGTACGGCATTGCCAGCCGTCTCTGCGTCTACCAGGGCATGTCCCATGACATGCCGTGAGGCGTCATCCTGATAGGCAATGATCCATTTCTCCAGGCTGCTGAGCCATTTGTAGTCGGTATGCCACAGGCTCATGGAATGCTGGCGTTCCCATCGCACCCATCGCCGTTTTTGTTGCTTCTTTCTATTCCCGCTGGCCATACCATCCCTCCTCATGTACCGATGAATCTTGTTGTGGCTAATCTTCACTCCATAGTCGGCTGGATGATGTCTTCGAGCATCCGGGCGCCCATCCGATAGACCTGGTAGGCTTCATCGATGAGCTCCCGCTCCCTTGTGGAGAGCGGCTCAGCCGGTCTCCCCGGCCGCTGCAACGTTGGCATCTCTCCCGTCTGCTTGTACTCGTTCCAGAGCTGGCTGACCCCGCTGCCGGGTCACATCCTGCACCTGCCCGATCTCCTGCTCGGTGCGTTCTCCCTTCTCCATCTCCCGGATGATCCACCTGATCTTCGCATCGTCCAGCTTCGACATCCCAACATAGCATTTCCGTTTGTTAAATGTTTTCAGGACACTACAGTTTCTGATTTCTCAATGGACTAGCATCTCCTCGATCTTCCAGCGGAAGTCAATCAACCTAGGGTGTTTTAAGCCTAACGGTTTATTCACCGAGTAAAAGCCATGGCTGGTATGGACACCCTTCCACTGCCCATGGTCGGAGACGATGAGCAACAGTGTGTCATCATCCAGACGGCGGCGTAGATTGCCGACAAATTCATCGAACATCAGATAAAACTCCGCCATCTTCCTGTCGCTGGCGAAAAACACGTGCTGGATGCCGTCCAGACACCAGAAATACTGCATCGCCAGCCGCCAGTCCGAATCCTGCAGCCACCCTAGCATCTCGCCGGACCGCCGCTTGAACTCCTTTTTACATTGCATCTCGAATATCGGGCGATAGGCCTTATCCTCGATTGCCTCAAGCGTCCGCTCCGCATACGGCGGAATGTACTCGTCGTAGATGGGGACATGTGCATGGATCGACTCAGGGATTACGTCAAACATCGTGTCAGCCTGGATGTCAGCCCTGACAGGACGACGGACCAGCCCCCACCGGCCAAGCAACGCATAGAACGTCGTCATGACACGTGACTTCTCCGTCGTCTTCCGCTCAACCACGTCGGTCGGCCGATCCGACTGCGGGTTCAACAAAAACTTGACCCGTGGGAGCACCATGTTGACCACGGACTGCAGCGGCTGCTTGAACACCCGATGGGTCACGTAGCCCATCTCCCGGGGCATCCGCCCCGTGATAAAACACGGCCACACGATACGGGTGTTCGGCTCCTCACCGGGATAGAGCGGCAGCCTCGTCTTCCCGTATTCCTCCTGCTGTAAGTTAGCGAGATTCCACCGCTCCACCAGGTCGTATTCAAGCGCGTCGATACCCAGAACCAAAACCCGTTCTATCTTCATTCTCCCAGGATGTCCTCCACAATCCATCTGAAATCCACAAATCGCGGCTGATCCAAGCCAAGCTGCCGGTTCACCGAGAAAAAGCCATGATCCGTATGAACACCCCTATTCTGGCCGTGATCGGAGACGATGAGCAACAACGTGTCATCATCCAGACGGCGGCGTAGATTGCCGACAAACTCGTCGAACATGAGATAAAACCTGGCAATCTTCTTATCGCTATAAAAAAAGGCATGCTGGACGCCGTCAAGCACATAAAAATACTGCATCAACAGCCGCCAGTCATTCCGCCTGTCCAGCCACTCCATCACCTCGTTCGAGCGCTGCTGGAACTCTTCCTTACACGCCATCTCAAAGATGGGACGATACGCCTTCTCCTCGATGGCTTTCACGATCTTTTTCTTATACGAAGGAAAAGCATTATCGTCATATACAGGGATATGCAAATGATTGGCCCACGAATCATCAAACAGCGTATCCGACTGGATGTCCTTCCGCCCCGGCTCCCGCGAGAGATGAAGCGAAGCAATCGCATCGCTGACAGCGTCAAGCATCTTCCGCTTCGTCGACTTATGCTCCTCCACCGGCGTAAAATGATCGCCGCCCGCCTGCCGCCCGACATGCCGGAGATACCACCGGTAGAGAGAATTGAGCGGATATATCTTAACCGTATCCACTCCGTGATCCTTCGGCGGTCGACCCGCGATAAAACTCGTCCACATAATGGGAGTCACTGGATCCCCATACAGGTATCCGTCCTCCGGCTCTATCGGCAGCCTCGACCGGCCGTATTCCTCCTGCTTCAGGTTGTCAAGGCTCCACCGCTCGACAAGGTCGTACTCCACGGCGTCAATACCCAGGATGAGTACTCGGTTGACCTCGCCCTCGCCTTCGCGGTCCACAGTCATCCAGCCACCTCCCGGTAAACCCCGGCGGTCCGCCCGGCAAGACGCCTCCACGAAAACCGGCTGGTCGCCCACACATAGGCACGGTCGCCCATCCCCTGATAGTCCATCGAAAAAAGCTCCACAACGGCGTCACGCAAGGCATCGACGTCACCCGGCGGCACCAAAAGCCCCGTCTCCCCCTCCCGGACCACCTCCGGCATCCCGCCACAATGGGTCGTCACCACCGGCCGATGGAACGAATACGCCAATGGTACCACCCCCGACGTCGAAATCCGCCGATAGGGTAGCACAACGACATCGGCAGCGTTAAAATACAGCTGCACCTCCTGGTCGGGCACATATCTGGGGACAACCCGGAGATTGGACACCGACCGCTCTTTCTCTTGCAGCGAAGCAACCACCTCCCGGCTCTCCCCGCTCCCCACAACCAGTCCCAGATAGTCGTCATCCAGCCCTGCCATAGCGTCAGCGAAGACCTCCATACCCTTATATGGGCGCATCATCCCGAAACAGAGCGCGACTTTTTTCTCCAGCGGGATGCCCAGCCGCCGGCGTGCCTCATCTCTGTCGACCTCATCGGGATACGAATCCTCAAACGTCGGATGCGCGATCACCGTCACCTTCCCCGTGTCCACGTCAAGGATGTCACGCAGCCGCTCCACGTTCGCCTCATAATGAACAAAGACGGCATCCGCCTGCAAATACAACCAGCGGGTCTTCTCCACGTCAACCGCGCTGGCCTCATGCGGCAACACGTTGTGCACCGTCCAGACCAGCCGATAGCCGAGGACACGACACCATCTAACAAACAGCTTCATCAGCCAGACAAAGGGAAACACATACAGCCAGTGGACATGCACAACGCTATAGCCCTGCCGCCGGAGCCACCACAGCCGCAAAAAATTCAGCGGGGTGGCATAATGAAATGGAGGAAACAGGGATACCTCCACGTCTCGCTGTGCCAGCGACTGACAAAGCCGATGAATGTACTCGTGGTCATGAGGTATCATAACCGTTTTTGTCATGATACCGTATCTCTCCGGTGATCGTCATCCGCCACATTGTTCATCCAGTACGATGTAACGAACAGCAGATAGAAAAAATAGCCGTGTTTGCCGCCGCCGACGTTCTCCGCCAGCCCCTCAACGTTGTCGCACAGCCCTGCCTCCGCTATCTCCCCCGCCATGTAATCCAGGAGCGATGGCTTCGCCTGGATGGTGGCGCCGACCTCCTCGATCGTGCTCGCCCCGGGAGACAGCGTGTTCTTGACCGTCTTCGCCACATTAGTCACATGCTGCAGCCGCCGCGGCGCCCCAAGCGGCAACCCGAACGTGGTGACCGGCACCCGGCGGTATGGCTCCGGCATCCTGCGGAGCAGCGAATAATAGAGCTTGTTGTTCACCCGGTCCCGCCGCCGCCTGCAGCTAAAATAAAAATCATAATCCATAAAGGGAAACAACGCCTCCTTCCCTCTGGACTGTGTGAAAATCTGCCGTCGGCGCATCCGGACGAAAAAATGGTAATCCTCGACGTTGACCCGGTCAAACGGAACAGGAGCCGACGTCAACCGCTCCCGGGCCACATCCGACAGATACGTTTTCCATATGTCGCCTGATATTTTTTGGGCACCCTCATGCAATATCCGTTTATCCACTTCGGGAAATCGAACGCCGAACAGGATGGTCAACAGGAAAAGATTATGGCGGAGGATGAAAAATTTCCCGCCGATGATAGGAGCGTTCGCCCCGGTTAACCATACATCACGCCGCTGACCTGTTGTCGATGATTTGCGCAGCTTTCTGACCAGGAAGGGATTGGTCGCCGAAAAAAGCTCTCTGAGCTCGTGTTCATCCTCGATGGCTGAATGCGAAACAATTCTATGGTCTTTGACCGGCACATGCTCGGTCAGCTCCCGGGCGTAGGTGACGTCGGCGCGCTGTGCCGCGTCCATTGGCTCGCCGTGGCCGGTGACCGCCACCAGGTCCTCCTTGTTCGGCCAGTGATACAGCATATATCGGGAGTCCACGCCGCCGGACAGGCCGAGCTCGTAGTCGATGTCGTCGTGGTAGAGCCGCTGGCAGGCCTGCCGGAACAACGCCTCCACATCCCGAGAGAGCGTGACGTCCCCGGGGGTGTAGTCGTGGATGCGTAGCTCGTGCTCCTGCAGGTCATATTCCAGGATTGCATGCGGCGGCAGCACCCTGATATATCTGTCCTGCGTCCGCTGCCACAAAAAGTAGCCGTAGGTGAGATACTGCGAGATGGCGTACCAGTCGATCTCCCGATGGGGAAGGTTGAGGATGCTTGAGGAACACATGAACGGCTCACAGGTGGTATAATAGAACGGCAGCGAGCCGAAGTAGTCGTTCGCCACATACAGCTTGTCGTCGTTTTTGTCGTGCACCAGCAGGTTGAACTTGCCGGTCTTTATCTTCTCGACGAAGCGGATGCCATGTCTTTTGTAGAGCTCGTGTAGCCGATGCAGCGTCTCCTGCCGCAGACATTCACCGACGTCCTCCTCCAGCACGAGGTAGCCGTCGACCGCGATGACGACGTCACTGGACTCATATAGGTCATCAAAAAAAACCTGGTTCAGATTGACTGTTAGCTCGCCGTCAACATAATGAAACCCGATGTCATCGATGTCTGCCATGATATATGCCTGCAGCTAGCGGAACATGCCGGATTTTTTTATATAATTTGTTGTTTTACCGCACCCCGAGTTTCCATATAACTTAAATACAGCAGCCTCATTGCCATGGATGCAGGTGCACAACCAGATATTGCTCTGCATTTACCTCATGGCAGTGGTATCATGAAATACAAGGTGAGATGTCTCGGCTGCGGGAAAACATACAGTGAAGACGAATACGTGACCAGATGCAGCAACGGCTGCGACGCGATGCTGCGCACCGAATACGAGCAAAAACAGCTGGAGCCCACCGACAAATACCCGGGGCTCTGGCGGTACATCAACTGGCTGCCCGTCGACGACGTCGACGACCGCCTTCTGGAACATAGCAGCAGCTTCCACACCTACCGGAGCGAAAAACTGGCGGAACACCTCGGACTCAAAAACCTCATCATCTGCCTCAACGCCTACCGCCCCGGCCGGCAGGCGAGCATGAAAACCGCCACGTTCAAGGACATCGAAGCCGAGCTGTCGTTCCAGCGTCTCATGAACAGCAACGACAACGGCAAACCATTCGTGCTCTCCTCCGCCGGCAACACCGGAACATCCTTCATATATTACTCAAACATCATCGAATACCCCATCGTGCTCACCGCTACCGAAGAAGCCCGCCAGCACAGGATATGGTCCTACCACGACTCCAATCCCTACGTAACAATGATAACCATGCACGACCACTGTGACTACTGTGACGCCATCAACCTCGCAGGGGAACTCGGGGAGAGCGGACACTTCGTAGCAGAGGGCGGCGCACGAAACATCGCCCGCCGTGACGGCATGGGAACCATCATGCTCGATGCTACCAGGCTGCTCGGCCGTCTCCCAGACCACTACTTCCAGTCACTCGGCTCCGGGCCAGGCGCCATCGCCGCCTACGAGGCATCACTCCGCCTGCAGCAGGACGGCCGCTACGGCACCACGCTGCCGAAGATACACGGAGCGCAAAACGCCCCGTTCGCACCGATGTACGACGCCTGGCACGCCAAATCCCGATGCATCGACCCAAAATATCAATGCGAGGAGGCAAAGGACCTCATCCAGCAGGTGCACGCCCACGTGCTCACCAACCGGCACCCTGCCTACGAGATGAAAGGAGGCGTCTGCGACGCGCTCGCCGCCACCAACGGAGAATTCTACTCCATTTCCAACGAGGAAGCACGGCAGGCACAGCAGCTGTTCAAAAAACTGGAGGGATGCAGCATCGTGCCAGCCGCCGGGGTCACCGTCGCCGCCCTGATACAGGCAGTCAAAAACGGCGGGGTGGAACACGACGACGCCATCCTCCTCAACATCACCGGCGGCGGCAGACAGGAGATGCAGATGAAAAAATTTAAAGTAACGCCGTCCATTACCCTCACACGAGACTATGACCTGGAACAGGTCCTCCACGAGGTTTTATCATGCAACAAAAAATTGAACACGCAAAGGAACTAATACGAGAGGGAATAGAGACATACGGAGACCAAGCGGCGGTCGGCTGCAGCTGGGGAAAAGACAGCATGGCGTTGCTACATCTCGCCCTCGAGGTCGACCCCGATGTGCCGGTGTTTTCCATCCTTACCATCCACAAGCCGGATGAAACATTCGAATATGCAAAAAAGGTAACCCAGAAATACAACCTTGACCCCCACATCTACATGGTGGCAGACAACGTGCCGGAGCCCCTCCAGGAAATGGATGTCACGTTGCTTCCCACGGACGAGTACACAAAAGAGGCAGAGCGCATAAAAACAGAAACCGGGCGCGATATCTACTACGAAGACCCCGACCTGTGCTGCCAGCTGCTAAAGGTCATCCCCACCAGATATGCATATAAAGACATGAACCTGCAGGCATGGTTCAGCGGCCTCCGGAACACAGAGGGACACACACGCACATTTCTCGACGAAAAAGAAAAACGGAGTGACAAAGAAGTAAAGATAAATCCAATACTGGAATGGTGGGAAAACGAGGTATGGCGATATCTGGAGGAAAACAACGTCCCCATCCATCCATGGTACAACAAAGAATTCGAAAACGGCAAAAAAATACGCTCACTCGGCTGCGCACCATGCACCGTCCCCGTCCATGAATATGAGGCAGAGCGCGCAGGCCGATGGAGAGGAACAAACAAAAAAGCCGGGGAATGCGGCATCCACACACAGCCACTCAGAAAACTCCAGAAAGACGAAGTCTAACCCCGCCTTTATCTGCTTTCATCCAGCTACCATATCCGCCTACGGACCAGAGCATATAGTGCCCCATAGCCGTAGGAGACATGCACCGTCGGCAGCAGCAGCAACGCATACAGGAACAGCCGCGGGTCACCAAACCGCCGTGACAGCCGTCCCGACTCAAAGGCGACGAGCAGAGCATACACAACGGTGCCGAGAAACAACAGCACGAGCAAAACATCGACAGCGGCAAGCAACGTAAACAAGGCAACGCCCGCGAGCAACCCCATCAGCCCATACGCCGGCCACAGGTAGACGTGGCTCAACAGGCCATGCATCCCGTGCTTCCTGACAATCGCGATCTTCGCCTTCGCCCACTTGTATATCTGCCGCGCAAAATGACGGACATGCTGCTTCCGGTAATGCACCACCCGAATATGTGGCGTATAATACAGCCGGTAGCCCGCCTGACGGATGCGATAGTTGAGCTCAAGGTCCTGCCCCTTCACGAAATCCTCGTCGAACAACCCGACGTCGTCCAGCACCCCGCGGCGCACCGCCAAGTTGCACGTCGGGATATGGTCGACGTAGCGGCCCTCGTCGTCCATCGTATGCTGCGTCGACGGATTCAGCTGGCCGCCCCGGGCCAGCGGCGACGTCATCACCCGGCCGATCGCCCATGACTTGTAGACGCTGTCCCCCGGCAAAAGATCCGGGCCGCCGACCCCGGCCACGTCACCGCCACACCGCTCGAACGCCCGCTGGATCTCGCTGAGCCAGTCATCCGCCGGGACGGCGTCGCCATCGACAAACGCGACGACGTCGGCCTCCGCCGCCGCGATGCCACGGTTGCGCCCCGCCGCCGCGTTTTCCTTTGGATTCCGCAGCAGCCGGAACCCATGCATCTCCTGCAGCTCCTCCAGCAGCTCCCAGGTGCCGTCAGTGCTCATCCCGTCGACGACGATGACCTCGTAGTCGTCGTAGTCCTGCCGGGACAATGCCTCGATGCATTTCCCGATGTGCGGACGCTCGTCCTTGACTGCAACGACAACCGAGATGAACACAGGAGGAATACCTCCAGCGTTAATAAACGTTCTCCCATACACCGGGCTGCACACTCCAGCGGCTCGAGGTCAATGCTGGCGAACGCCCATCTACCAGCAGATACCCTCATACGTGATGTCGTGGCGTCGCTCCTCGGGAACGATACGGCGCCCATCGATGACCACCGGCGTAGCCATCCCGCTGAAGTCAAGCTCGGCAAACAACGGCCAGTCAGTCATCAACAGGCAGCCGTCGGCATCCCGCAGCG
>CAYPWJ010000015.1:0-32123 GCA_964414415.1 uncultured Thermoplasmatales archaeon
CCTTTCCGAATCTCATACACTTTTATGCGCGAGCGATATAATAAATTTTTCACCCCGTCACATCGACGCTATTCGACGGTCACGCTCTCGATGACGACGTCGCTGCTCGGCCAGTCCCGATGGCCGTACCTGGCGGTGGTCTGCACCGCTGAGATGTCCCGCACGACGTCCATCCCGTCGATGACCTTGCCGAATGCCGCATACCCCCGCTGGCCATATTGCTGCTGTCGTACCTCGTCATCGAGAGAATGCTGCGCGCCGTCACAGATGAAAAACTGGCTGGTCGCGCTGTCCGGGTCGCTCGTGCGCGCCATCGATATGGCGCCGTCGACATGCGTCACGTCGGGATGCGTCTCAAACTCGATGGGGCCATAGGGACTCTGCTTCTCCGTGCCATTGGGCCAAAAGCCGCCGCCCTGGATCATGAAGCCGTCTATCACGCGGTGGAAGACCAGGCCGTCGTAGAAGCCGTCGTTGGCGAGCCTGATGAAGTTGTCCGTCGTTTTCGGCATCTTGTCCTCGTAGAGCTCGACGGTGATGGTTCCCTCCGTGGTCTCGATGACCGCGGTGCTGGTGCCGCTGCCGCTGCCGTCGCCGTCGCCACCGTCGAGGCAGCCGCCGAGGGCGGAGAGCGCGATGATCGAGGCCGCTGCAACGACCGGTATCGTGTCCTTCATGCCAGGTGGTATCAGGCACCGGTTAGATATAGTTTTTGACCTCTCAACCCGGGGCTGCATCGTTCGCTGCCGTCATTCCCCTCGAGAGCGAGAGCCCGCTTCCAAAGAGATTCGCCGACGGTTGGGGATGAAATCCCTTTTCTAAAGGGATTCTGCAGGCTTTGGGGATGAAACCCCTTTTCTAAAGGGGTTCTATGGCAGGAGCTTCTGCAGGCGCTCGATGGCGCGGAGCTTGTCTTTTTCGCCGACTGACGCCTCGTCGATGCCCTCCCGGATGAGCGCGGTGGCCTCGTCCATCGCCCTGCGGTTGACCGGGTAGGGGACGCCGTCCTTGCCGCCGACGGCGAACGAAAACCTGGCGGGGTCCTCCCAGGCGGGCGGCGATCCATATATGAGGGCGGCGATGTAGGCCAGCGCGCGGACCGTCGCCGGGCCGACGCCACGGATGGCGAGCATGTCCTCGTAGCTGCCGGGCTGCAGCTCGTATGCCTCGTTGAGCAGCGACCAGTTGAACTGCCGGGGCATATCCAGCGTCTTGGGCTGCATGCCGCGGCGGCCGTCGAGCGTGGTCTGCTCGCCTGGCAGGGTCAACAGCTTCCAGTCCCGCCTGAGATGCCGGGGACCGTCGTTGACGAGGTCGACAGAGGTGTCGCGCGCCTCGTCGCTGTCACGGGCGGTCATGTTCATCGCTGTGTCGCGCTGGCCGAGCACCGCGGTGTGGGGCTCCTCGACCATGTCCTGCACCGTGTCGCTCAGCCAGTGGTAACGGCGGGCGGACCGGCGCTCTGGATGCATCCCCTGCTGGATGACGGCCCAGTCGCCCTCCCGGGTGACCAGCATGCAGTGATGATACAGCTGGTGGCCGTCCTGCAGCGCAGCGGTGTCCACCGTGGCGGCCATCCGGCTCCGGTACTGCAGCCTGCCGATGCGGTGCTCGTCCAGGCTGAATGGCTCGGCGAGCGCCGCGAGCTCGTCGGGCGTGTCACGCGACCGGCTGCCCTTACCGCCGGTCACCCGGATGGCGTCATTGTCGGCCAGTGCCTCCTTGAGAGCGCCGCAGGTCACCGTGGTTGTCCCCGACGAGTGCCAGTCGAACCCGAGGACGCAGGAGAGCGCCTGGAACCAGAACGGGTCGGCCAGCAGCTGCAGGATGGATGCCGGGTCGTATTCAAGGAGCATGACGTCGAATATAGCGCTGGCTAGCGTGACCATGCGGTCGAACAGCCAGCGGGGTGCCGTGCCGCCGTGGAGCGGCAGCGAGGCGACGCCTGCCCGTCCCATGGATAGCTATCGGAGCAGGGTATAAAAAAGTGGGATGAGGGGGTGAGCGAGGCAATATAAACATTGTGGCCTGAAATGGAGGCAAGGGGGAAGAAGAGGCGGTGATTGTGAGAAAAAAGAGAGGAGGGAAACCCTCTTCTTATCCCCCAGTGCGTAGCTATAGAGCATGGCCATCGTTTATAAAAGCTATTGTGCAAACGTCGAATTATCTGGGACAGACATCGAAACATAAAGGTTTTTATATTCTCTCCTGATAACCATCACGGGGTGTTGCCATCGAGGAAATCGTATTATTTTCATCCATTATCATGGTCGGGCTGTCGCTGCTGCTGTCGGTAGTGTCAGCTATCTCGTTTGCCAGGACGAGAGACGTAACGTTTGGGCTGCTCACCGCTGCATTCGCGCTCTTCGTCGCCAAGGGGGGGCTGCTGCTGTCCGGGCTGGTAGAGCAGAGCATCGGTCTCATCGCGCTGGATCTCTGCATCATCGTGTTCCTGTATCTGGCGACCGCGAAGCGATAGGCAACGGTGCGTGGCCATGATGAAGGAGGACACGCTGGCGCTGGAGACGCGACGGGACATCTACAATCTCATCGTCGAGTATCCCGGGCTGCATGAACGGGAAATCGCCCGCCGTCTGGATATCTCGCTGAGCACGCTGGATTATCATCTGCATTACATGGAGAAGCGCGGGCTGCTCGTGACCAGGAAGGACGGCCGCTACACCCGCTATTTTGCCGCCAAAAAGGTGGGGATCCAGGACAAAAAGATCATTTCGCTGCTCCGCCAGCAGACGCCACGGCAGATCGTGCTGTATCTGCTGGAGCACCCCGGTGCCATCCACAAGGACATCTGCCGGGCTGTCGATAAGTCCCCGTCGACGGTGTCGTTCCATCTCAAAAAACTGGTGAAGGCCGGCATCGCCGAGCGTGTCTCTCTCGGCCGGAAGACCGCCTACGACGTCGTGGATGCGGACGCGGTCGTCAACACGCTCATCACCTACCGGGATACCTTTGTCGACAGCGCGGTTGACAGCTTCATCGATACGTGGACGTCGCTGCATCCACGCCCCGATGAGGCTGCGGAAGAAAACGGCGGCTAATCCCGCCGGAACATGCCCCAGGCGGCGGCCATGACGATGGCCACGGCGCCGGTGGCCGCCATGGCTAACAGCAGCGGGTTGTCCGCCACTGTCTCGATGACGATCTGGTGGTCGCTGAAATGAGGGATGCTGACCAGCACGAAAAATTCCTTGCCATCTGCGGCGTGCACCTGCACGGGCAGATATTCAGGCTGGAGACCGTCGTCGTTGGGGTTGAGCACGTCGGCGAGACTCGATGCCTTCTCCATCTCGCTTCCGTCGAAGAGGACCTGCAGTTCATCTATCTCGGTGGACGAGAGCGTGTCCCGGCCGAAGTTTATCTTGATCGTCTTGCCGGCTGCGTGGCTGTCGCCGCTCACGTTGAAGACGGCCCGGGTATCCGAGAGCGTTCGATTGGTGATGGTGACGTTGGCGTAATACGAGATAGCGTCGGTCTTGTACCCCGCTCCGTTTTTGACGACGGTGATCTCTCCGCCGAGGTTGCCGGCCTCGATGGCCCCGGCCACCGTCCGTATCGATGCTTCGTCGTCGACGGTCCCTGTCTTCACGCCGCGGAACATCGCCGTGTGATGCGCGACGACGGTGGTCTCGTTGTGGCAGGACAGCTCGTTTGAACTGATGATCTTCCCGGAGAAGATGGTCTCACCTGCCTCGTTCTCCCGGGATATGTTGACGCTGGCCGGGCGACGCGGATCCTCCGTGATGGCGTAGGGGCCGAGGTTGGAAAAAATGACGTCGCCGGTCGTCTGGATCTTGAGGAACTTGACCGAGGTGTTATGTATCTCCACCGTGCAGTGCTCATCCCGGTAGATACAGGTCGAGTCAGCGGTCCCCTGGAACGTGATCTTCTTGTAGGAGAGCTCGTTGACGTAGTCCCGCAGCCACTCTTCCTTCTCCAGCAGCGTCTCCAGCACCGCGTCGTTCAGCACCTGGAAATAGAGGTCGATGGCCTCGTCGTGATAGCCGATATCCAGGATATGGGAGCCGTCCGCCGCGTACACCGAGATGATCAATCCTTCAGGCTGCTTTGCATGGTCTCCAATGACGCCGCCGGCCTCATAGGACTGGAAGCTCCCGATGTCAAAATACCCCGAGGCGTCGTCGACCGGCACCGCCGACGCGCTCCCGGCGCACATGAGCACAGCGGCCAGCAGCACGACGAGAACGGATCCTTTCATCTCCTTCTCACTATATGCTTTCCTCATATAAAAAATGTGGAACAGTCATCGAACTTACATCGAGCCTAGGGCAGCCGCTCCAGCAGCGCGACCGTCATCAGCGGCAGGATCGCCGTCGCCTCTCCCTCCACGGTGACATGCCGCGCTGTCTCCTGCAGCTTGCCCCAAGAGATGCCCTCGCGCATCCTCGCCCCCGAGAGCGAGCCGTCCCATTCAGGCGACGTGGTGAGATAGACGGCGCTGTCCAGCCCGCCGCGGAACTGGTTCCACCAGATGAGATGGTGCTTCGAGATGCCGCCGCCGACGATGAGAGCGCCCATGTCGCGCTCGTGGCTGAAAAACGTGTCGGAGAGCTCCTGCTCATCCTGGAGCAGGTCGACCTGGAGGGAATGCGACTGCCCGTAGAGCCATAGCTGGGAGCCGACGGCGCCGTCGGTGATGCCGGGCACGTAGACGGGCACGTCGTTGCGTGAAGCCCAGTAGAGGATGCTGCCCTCGTCGAGTCGCTCGCCGAGCGCTGCACAGAGCTCCCGGGTGCTCCATGTCTCCTGCGCCGCGGCGAGCTCTGGAAGCCAGGCCTGCATTTTTTCTTCGATGATGCCGCCGTAGCTGTCGTTTGGGACGAGGACGTTGCCCAGCCGGTTGACGCCCTTCCGGTGGAGCTCGACGTCGTCCATCATGAATGAGCCGTGACGGTAGTCGCGGTAGGTCCGCGCGACGTCGTGGTCGAGGGTGCCGCAGGTGGTGATGACGAGGTCGACCAGGCCTCGCTTGACGAGCTCCCGGATGACCCCCCGGACGCCGGTGGCGACGATGCAGGCGGGAAACGTGAGGCTGACGTGGAAATCACCGGCGATCATCTCCTCGAGGATGTCGACCGCGTCGCCGATCTTCTTTGCGGTGAACCCGCCGCCCTCCTGCATCTGCCGGACGAGCTCGCTGGCGCTCATGCCTGGACGGGGCGTGAGGTCGCTGACGGGATGCATAGCAGTGGCAACTGAAGGCAATATAAAAAAGATGGGTAGAAAAGGGAAGAGGGAAAAGAGGGGAAAAAAGAGGCGGTGGGCCGGCGTTACATCATGCCGCCCATGCCACCCATGCCGCCCATGCCTCCAGCGCCAGGTGGCATGCCGCCGCCGGCTTCTTCGCCGCCGCCTTCGCCGGCGCCCTTGGAGGCGATGACGTCGTCGATGCGGAGCACCATCACCGCTGTCTCGGTCGCGGACTTGACGGCCTGGGTGCCCACGCGGAGGGGCTCCATGACGTCCAGCGCCTTCATGTCACCGGGCTTGCCGTCCACGATGTTGACGCCGTGGTCCTTCTTGCCTTCCTTGTGCGCCTTCTTCAGCCCGATGATCATGTCGATGGCGTCGATGCCCGCGTTGGCCGCCAGCGCCTTGGGGACGACCTCGACGGCCTCCGCAAATGATTTGACGGCCATCTGCTCGCGGCCGCCGACGCTGCTGGCGTAGTCCTCCAGCGCGAGGGATATCTCCGTGGCTGCGGAGCCGCCGCCAGCGGTCATCTTGCCGTCCTCGAGAGTGGCAGCGACGACGGACAGCGCGTCATGGAGGCCGCGCTCGATTTCGTCGACGACGTGTTCGGAGCCGCCGCGGATGAGGACCGATACCGCCTTGGCCTCGGGGCAGCCGGTCACGAAGGTCATCTCATCGTCGCCGATCTTGCGTTCTTCGACGGTGCCCGCGTGGCCGAGGTCTGCGTCCTCCAGCTCGTCGAGCTCGGAGACGATCGACGCGCCGGTGGCGCGGGCCAGCTTCTCCATGTCTGATTTCTTGACGCGTCGCACCGCGAAGACGCCCGCCTTGGAGAGGTAGTGCTGCGCGAGGTCGTCGATGCCTTTCTGGCAGAGGACGACGTTGGCGCCGCTTTCCTTGATCCTGTCGACCATCGTGCGGAGCATGCCTTCCTCCTCGTCGAGGAACTTCTGGAGCTGCGTGGGGTCGTTGATCTGGATCTCTGCGTCGACCTCGGTCTTCTTGACCTCGAGAGCCGTGTTGAGCAGCAGGACCTTGGCGTCCTTGACGGAGCGGGGCATGCCGGGATGGACGCGCTCCTTGTCGATGACGATGCCCTCGATCATGCGGGTGTCCTCGACGGAGCCGCCCTGTTTCTTTTCGACCTTGACGTTGTCGAGGTCGATGGAGATGGTGCCGTCTTCTTCGTCGGATACGGCGCTGACCGCCCGGTAGGCGATATCGGAGAGCAGGTCCTTGTTCGCCGCCGCCGCTTTGCCCGTCATGGAGGTGCCGGCGATGTTCATCAGCACGTCCTTGTCGTCGGGCTCGACGTCAGTGGCGATGTCCTCGAGGATCTCGACTGCTTTGCGGCTCGCCATGCGGTAGCCGTCCGCGATGACCGTGGGATGGACGTCCTGCTCGAGGAGCGTCTGCGCCTTTTTGAGGAGCTCGCCGGCGAGGATCACCGCGGTGGTGGTCCCGTCGCCGCATTCCTCGTCCTGGGTCTTCGCGACCTCGACGATCATCTTTGCCGCGGGGTGCTCCACGTCGATTTCCTTGAGGATGGTGACGCCGTCGTTGGTTATGATGACGTCGCCCATGCTGTCGACCAGCATCTTGTCCATTCCCTTGGGTCCGAGGGTGGAGCGGACCGCGTCTGCTATGGCCAGCGCTGCGCGGATGTTGTTCTGCTGCGCGTCGCGGCCTCGTTCTCGTTCTGTTCCTTCTTTCAGGATGAATATCGGTTGTCTTCCAGACATCATGTCAATCACCGGAGGTGTATAATAATTCTTCTATATAAATGTTGCGCTGGCGGGTTGCAGTAGGAGCGACATCCCGCACATTTATAACGCCCGGCGGGTTAATCCACTCGATGGACGACGCCAGCTTCCCTCGCATCACCGTGGACCGTGAGAAGCTTGAACGTAACACCCGCGCCATCGTCGAGCTCGCGGCACGCTCCAACATCGAGGTCACCTGCGTTACAAAAGCATGCCGCGGCGATCCAGAGGTAGCGCGGGCGATGCTCCGCGGCGGTGCAGCAAGCCTCGCCGACTCACGCATCGAAAACATCGCACGGATGCGCCAGGCGGGCATCAAAGCCGAACTGATGCTGCTCCGGACCCCCCGGCTCAGCCGCATCAACAGCGTCGTCCGACACGCGGACATCTCGCTCAACACCGAGCCAGCCGTCATCAAGGCATTATCCCGGGAGGCACTCCGGCGCGACACCATCCACCGCGTGCTCCTCATGGCCGAGCTCGGCGAACGCCGGGAGGGCATCCCTCCCGATAAGCTGCACCAGATGGTCGACCTCACGCTGTCGCTCGACGGCATCGAGCTGCACGGCCTCGGCGTCAACCTGACCTGCCTGACCGGCGTCATCCCCACCCGGGACAAGATGCAGACGTTCGAAAAACTGGCCCGGGACATCCAGGACACATTCGGCCTCGAGCTGGCCATGGTCGGCGCCGGCAACTCAGCCAACATTCCCCTCATGCTGCAGGGCGAGCATCCCGCGGCGTTCATCAACAACCTCCGCGTCGGCGAGGGCATCCTCCTCGGCCTCGAGACCGTCAACCGCGAGGCAATCCCCGGCACCAGCCAGGACGCCTTCACCATCGAGGCGGAGCTCATCGAGGTCAAGGACAAGCCATCGGTGCCCGACGGCGAGCTGACTCAGAACGCATACGGCGAAACGCCGTCCTTTGAAAACCGGGGGGTCATCACGCGGGGCATCACAGCGCTGGGCCGCCAGGACGTCATCCCCTCCGGCTTGACGCCGCTCGACAGCAGCGTTGACATCCTGGCGAGCAGCAGCGACCACCTTGTTTTGCACCTCAGGCAGGACGGCTACGAGGTCGGCGACGTCGTCCGCTTCCGGCCGAGCTATGGAGCGCTCGTTGCCGCCTATACAAGCGACTACGTCGCCACGGCATATAGATGAAACATTATAAATGAGCCTGCCTGTTTCGATGCCATGGCAATCGACTACGACCTCGTCATCATCGGCACCGGCACCGCCACGAGCCTCATCGAGCCGTTTTTGCAGCAGCATCCCGACGCCCGCGTGGCGGTCATCGACCGGAACACGCCGGGCGGCATCTGCCTCACCCGGGGCTGCATTCCCTCCAAGCTGCTGCTCTATCCGGCTGAAATGCTGCACACGATGAAGCAGGGCGGCGAGTTCGGCATCGACGTCACCGTCAACGAGGTCGACTTCGGCGGTATCATGCAGGCCATGCGTGACAACATCGGCGACGACATCGAGAGCCTCCGCCGAGGGCTGGAGCAGGCGGAGCAGATAGACTACTACCACGCTGCCGCGCGCTTCGTCGAGCCGTACGTCCTGGAGGTCGGCGACCGCACCGTCAGGGGTGACATGATCGTGCTGTGCACCGGCTCAAAGCCAGCGATCCCGCCCATCGAGGGCGTCGACGACGTCGCCTTCCACACCAGCAGCACCATCCTCGACCTGGAGGAGCTACCCGACAGCCTGGTCATCGTCGGCGGCGGCTACATCGCCGCCGAATACGGTTTCTTTTTCTCGCAGATGGGCACCGACGTCACCATCGTGGGGCGCAACCCGCAGTTTCTGCCCGACGAGGAGCCCGAGGTATCCCGGGTGGCACGACGGAAGCTCCAGGAGCACCTCGACATCGAGACCAACCACGAGGTCCGGGCGATGTCCCCCGGCAGCGACAACGTCGAGGTCACGGCGGTCAACCAAGACGACGGCAGCGAGATCTCATTCAATGCGTCGCAGGTGCTCATCGCCACCGGCCGGGCGCCCGAGACCGACATCCTGCAGCCCGAAAACGGCGGCGTCGAGGTCGACGAGCACGGCTGGATCGAGGTCGACGAGACGCTGGAGACCTCACAGCCAAACGTCTGGGCGCTCGGCGACGCCACCGGCCGCCATCTCTTCAAGCACGTCGCCAACCACGAGGTCGAGGTGGTCTACCACAACGCGCTGCTCGATAAAGAAATGAAGGTCGACCATCACGCGGTGCCCCACGCCGTGTTCACGTCGCCCGAAATAGCGGCGGTCGGCATGCTCGAAACGGAGGCCGTCGAGGAGTACGGCGAGGGCGGCGTGCTCATCGGCTTCTACCGCTACGAGGACACCGGCAAGGGCGACGCGATGCACGCCAGGGATTACTTCGTCAAGGTCATCCTGGAGCGCGAGGAGCTCCGCATCCTGGGCGCGCACATCGTCGGGCCGATGGCCTCGGTGCTCATCCAGGAAATCATCAATTTGATGTACACGCGAGGGCGGCAGGTGCATCCACTGCTCCAGGCGATGCACATCCATCCCGCCATGCCGGAGGTCGTCCAGCGGGCCTGCAGCAGCCTGATGACCCCCGAGCAGTACCGCCAGATGCTGGAGCAGGACTAGCGACGGCAACGGCGCTTCTCAAGGTACCGCTGATGGCGCTCTTCAGCCGGGTAAAACTCGCCCGCCCTCGCTATCTCGGTGACGACGTCGCCGTCGACGCGACCGGAGGGCTGCAACGCCCGTTTTGACCGCTCGGCGGCCCGGCGCTGCTCCTCGTCGTGATAAAAGATCGCGGAGCGGTACTGGCTCCCGACGTCGGGCCCCTGCCGGTTCCGCTGCGTCGGGTCGTGCATCTCCCAGAACGCGTCGAGCAACTCCTCGTAGGATACCACGCCGGGGTCGTAGGTCACCTGGACGGCCTCCGCGTGTCCCGTCCTGCCGGTGCAGACCTCCCGGTAGGATGGATCGGCCGTGGTGCCGCCGGTGTAGCCCGCCAGGGTGGAGACCACGCCGTCGAGCTCGCGGAAGGCAGCCTCGACACTCCAGAAGCAGCCGGCGGCAAAGGTCGCCGTTCGCATGTGCCCGGCATGCTGCCGCGTCGCCTCGTCCATGTAGATGTAACCCCTCCATGTTTTTGAGGATATGGGTGGAAGGCACCCGTGAAAATCACGATGTCACGCGAAACAAGGCCGCGTGAGAGAGCGCTCGTCTGATTTATTCCCGGGTCGCCTCAAAGCCCAGCGTGAACGCCTGCTCGTTCATCTCCAGGTAGCTGTCGGGGACGGCCTCACGCACCGAGGTCATGACAGCGGCACGTTCAACCGACAGCATGTCAAGGCCGACGAGAGCGCCGAGCATGACGATGTTCTTGGTGATCGCGTGACCGGCATCCCGCGCGAGCTGCAGCGCGTCGATTGTGACGAGGCTGCTGCGCTCCTCGAGCTCCGTGAAGACGTCGTCCAGCGAGGGATACTCATGCTGGCCCTGGGAGACGTTGGGCGGAATCACGGGATTGACGTCGGTGAGCACCACGCCGCTGCCGCGGAGCTTGTCGATGCGGCGCAGTGCCTCGACGGGCTCCATGGAGATAACGGCGTCGGCGGCGCCGTCGGCGATGAGCGGCGAATGGAGGTCGCCTGCGCAGACGGTGCAGACGACGCTGCCGCCGCGCTGCGCCATGCCGTGGACCTCGGACATGAAGACGTGGACACCCTGGTCAAGCATCGCCTGCGCGAGGATCTTGGCGCCGGTGAGGACGCCCTGACCGCCGACGCCGGCGAAGAGCAACCGCTGCTTCATTGTTTCCGCCTCCTGATCGCCCCTGCAGGGCAGACCTGTGTGCAGACGCCGCAGGCGGTGCACAGCGTCTCGTTTATCCGTATGTTGCCGTCATCGTCGTAGTAAAAGGCGGGGCAGCCGAAGGATTCGATGCAGGTCTCGCAGTGGCTGCATTCCTCCTGGTCGACCTCGAACGAGCCATGCGTCGTGATGATGAGGCGGCAGGGCGCCTTGGCGACCACGACGGCGGCGCCGTCGTAGTCAAGCGCTCGCTGGAATGCCTCCTTGGTCTTTGCGACGTTGTTGGGGTTGACGACCTCGACGTGCTGGACACCGAGGCCTTTGACGACGTCTTCGACCTTGAGCTGCACCGCGGGATACCCCATGCCGTCCAGCTCGGTGCCGGGATGCGGCTGGTGGCCGGTCATCGCGGTGGTGCGGTTGTCGAGCACGGTGATGACGCAGTCGATGTCGTGGTGCACCGCATTGACGATGCCGGGCAGCCCTGAATGGAAGAACGTCGAGTCGCCCATGAAGGAGACGACGGGCTGGTCCGTTGTCTCGCCGAAGCCGCCGGCGGTCCCCACGTTTGAGCCCATGCAGAGCAGGAAGTCAGCGACGTTGAGCGGCGGCGCTTTGCCCAGGGTGTAGCAGCCGATGTCCGTCGGATAGATGGTATCCGTCGGGGCGACCTGTTTGACCGCGTAGTAGGTGGCGCGGTGCGGGCAGCCGGGGCACATGACGGGCGGTCGCGGGGGTAGCTCCGTCCTGGCGGGCGCGACGGATGGCTTGTCGGGCATGTCGAACAGCTTGCGGACAGCTGTTTCGACGACATCGACGTCGTACTCGTAGATGCGGCGGAGGCCGCCGTAGCCCTTGCCGTGGATGGAGACGTCAAGGCCGGCCTCCTGCGCCATGGCCCTGAGCTGCTCCTCCAGGTAGGGCTCGAGCTCCTCGACGACGAGTATCTCGCTGCAGCTATCCATGAAGTCGAGGCACAGCCGCCGGGGCAGCGGATTGGTCATCCCCAGCTTGAGGACGCGGCATGCCGGCCCGTGCTCGGCGATGACCTCCCGGACGTAATTGTATGCGACGCCCGACGTGACGATGCCGACGTCGCCGCCGTATTCCTCGACATGGTTGAACGGGCTTTTTTCCGACAGGGCGGCGGCTCGCTCCATTTTCTCCAGCAGGACGGGATGCTGCTGTCTGGCAACGGCGGGCACGGTCACCATCATGGGGTCCTTGTCGAAGTGGCCGACACGTTTCGTGTGCTGCATCTCTCCCAGCTCGACGGGGCCACGGACGTGGCTGCTGCGGGTGGTCATCCTAAACAAAAGCGGGAGCTTGAGCTCCTCCGAGATGTCGAAGGCGGCCATGGTCATGTCCTTGACTTCCTGCGCCGTCGCCGGCTCGAGCATCGGGGCGTTGCCGAACTTGGCGTAGTAGCGGTTGTCCTGCTCGTTCTGCGACGAGTGGCAGGAGGGGTCGTCGGCGCTGACGATGACGTGTCCGGCGCGGCAGCCGACGTACATGTAGGTCATGAAGGCGTCGCTGGCGACGTTGAGCCCCACGTGCTTCATGCAGGTCAGCGAGCGGAGCCCCGACACGGCTGCTGCCGCAGCGAACTCGAGGGCCACTTTTTCGTTGGTCGCATATTGAAAGTAAAAGCCCGGCTCCTTGTCCTGGCCGGTGTAGTGCTTCGCGACCGCTGAGAACGTGTCGGCGATTTCCGACGACGGCGTCCCCGGATACGTGGTCGCCACGTCTATGTCCGCCTCGAGGGAGCCGCGGACGACAGCTTCGTTGCCGAGCAGCAGCGCCTTTTTTTTCTCTGATCGTTCTGACAATACATCCATTGTTATTCACCCATGACGACGTGTGCGTCAACTGCTTTTATCCCGTCCTCGTAGACGATTACGGGGTTCACGTCCATCTGCCGGAGAGAGGGATGGTCGCTTCCCAGGGTTGAGAGGGAAAGGAGCATGTCTATTAAAGCGTTTCTGTCGAGGTGCATGTCCCGGAATCCCTCGAAGAGGAGCGAGGCGGTAAGGTCGTCGAGCATCGCGTCGGCGTCCCGCCGCTCGATGGGGATCAGCCGGAACGAGACGTCGTTGTACAGCTCGGTGTAGACGCCGCCCATGCCCAGCATGATCGAGAGGCCGAACGAGCGGTCGTGCAGCAGCCCCGTTATCATCTCGACGCCGGATGGCTCCATGTGCTCGACGAGCACCGGCTCGTTGAAACGCTCTAGCATCGCGGCGACGGCGTCGCGGAGCTCCTCTTCGCTCTGGACGTCGAGGCGGACGCCGCCGACGTCGCTCTTGTGCGTGATGTCGGGCGAGCAGACCTTGACCGCCAGCGGAAACGGGATGTCGAGGGCAGCTGCCTCGCCGGCGCTGTCGACGACGGCGAACGCCGGCGTGGGGACGCCGTATCGCTGCAGCAGTTCCTTTGCCTCGTTTTCGGGGAGCGGGGTGCCCGTCTGCTCCATGGAAGGATATAGCCGGCGTATTTTTTATTTTATTGGTGGCCGACGTGGACGAGGATTCCGGTGGATGCATACACTCCCCTGGTTCGTTGCAAATATTTTTGAAACCATTACGCTTATATACCTCCGCCCATATATTATTTCAAAATATTTTGAAACAATGATAGCATGCTAGGGATACTTCAGGCCGGCGTCGACGCTCTGACGGAGTACCTGTCAGCACACGTGCTCACCTGCCTCATCCCCGCCTTTTTCATCGCCGGGGCCATCGCCGCCTTCGTCTCCAAGCAGAGCATCCTCCGATACTTCGGAGCGCAGGCCAAAAAATACATCTCGTATTCGGTGGCATCCGTCTCCGGGGCCATCCTCGCCGTCTGCAGCTGCACCGTCCTTCCTTTGTTTGCAGGCATCTACAAGCGCGGCGCAGGCATCGGCCCCGCCACGGCCTTCCTGTACTCGGGGCCAGCGGTCAACGTCCTCGCCATCGTGCTCACCGCCCGGATACTCGGCTGGCAGATGGGCGCCGCTCGTGCCCTCGCTGCCGTGACCATGGCCATCGTCATCGGTCTCGTGATGGCCACGGTGTTCCGGCAGCACGACCAGGATACACAATCCAACCCGGACTTCCAGTACCAGGAGAGCGATGACGACGAAAAGCGGTGGCCCTCCCTCGCCGTGTTCATCGCCCTCGTCGGCATCCTGATCGTCGCGACAACCGGCATATCCTGGATGACCAAGTTCCCCATCATATATGCGCTTACCATCCTCATCGCCGTCCTGCTCATCTTTTACTACAGCCGGGCGGAGGTCAAAGAATGGGGACGCCAGACCTGGTTCCTCACCAGGCGCATTTTCCCCATTCTGCTCGCCGGCGTCTTCCTGGTCGGCGTCATCGGCGGCATCGCCGCACAGTTCGTCGACGCGCCACCCGGACAGGCGGTCGGCGTGCTGGTCAAGGACTACATCGGCGGGAACAGCCTCACGTCCTGCTTCACCGCCTCTATTATCGGGGCGGTGCTGTACATGCCGACGCTGCTGGAGGTCCCCATCGTCAACGACCTCTTCGGCTTCGGCTCCGGCATCATGGGAGCCGGGCCGGCGCTGGCGCTTTTGCTGGCCGGCCCGTCGCTGAGCCTGCCCAACATGGCGGTCATCGTCCGGGTGATGGGGCTCAAAAAAGCAAGCGTGTACATCCTTTTGGTGGCGGTTATATCAACCATGGCTGGATTCCTGTATGGAGGAATAGCATGAAAAAATGCTGCTCTCTTAAAAACATCGACGTAGACATCCCCGACGAAATCGAGCGGGAGGTCGAGGCGGCCGGTGGCTTCGAGCAGATATGCCGGGAACTATCCGAACGTGACATCTCGGCGATGGCGGCTACAGCGAAGGCGCTCGGCGACGAAAAACGGCTGACGATGCTCATGGCGCTCGCCCGGCAGCGGATGTGCGTCTGCATGCTCGCGGAGCTGACCGGCTGCCCTTACTCGAAATGCTCCTATCACATCGCGAGGCTGAAGGACGCCGGGTTCATCGAGGCGGAGCACCTCGGCAACTATCTCATCTACGCGCTCACCCCCTACGGCCGGGAGATACTCACTCTGCTGGAAAAAATACACGAAGCGGAGGAAAAACATGGATGAAACGGCCAAAGAATTAGCCGGCATAGCGGCCTCGATAGCCGGGCATTGCCGCCGGTGTTTCCGGCGTCATTTCAGGAAAGCAAAGGAGCTGGAGATACCGATGGACGACATCCGGGAAATAGGTGCGTTTGCCAGAGACACTAGTACTAGTGCAGCAGGCGACGAAGCCATGCATGCATATGCATCGGAGCGCCTGCAACAAAAAAAAGAGGTGAAAATATATGAGAAAGACAGGTATATTGCCCTGCTCGGGGGCCTGCAACGCGGGAATGCTGTCCACAAAGGCGGTCGTACAAACGATGGATGAAAGAGAGGACACCGATTTCGTCTGCGCCCTGGGGCTCCCTCTGGGCATCGAGGGCATCATACAGCAGGGAAAGAGCAGCGACGGCTACATCGCGCTCAACGGCTGCCCGGTCAAATGCGCGAGCAAGGCACTCAAAAACGCAGACATACCGGTGACCGAGGAGATAGTCATCACCGAGCGGTTCGGCGTCCAAAAGAACAAAAACCTGACAAGCGAAGAAAAACTGGAAGACATCATAGCCGAGGTGCAGCGAATGGTCGATGAGATGCAAAAAGATAGCTAGATACAAGGAGGAAAAATGAAGGTAGAAATACTGGGGACCGGCTGCCCGAAATGCCGGTCGACGGAAAAAGTGGTCAGGCAGGTCGTCGACGAGCTGGGACTGGACGTCGAGATACAGAAAGTCGAGAGCGTCGAGCAGATAATGGAGCGCGGCGTCATGATGACACCGGCCGTTGCCATCGACGGCGACGTCAAAATCGTTGGTCAGGTGCCAAGCCCTGAGAAGCTCACACGGCTGCTGGAGGAGTCCGGATAGCATGCGGCTGCTGGAAGAATGGTTCCCCGAGTTCGCCGGGGAACTGGACGAGATAGACAAGCTCTACCGGGAAAAGCGGATGATAGACGAAAAAACCTACCAGTTCATCTGCTTCGCCCTGGCTATCCGGGGACGGTCGACACCCTGCGTCCGGAAGCACTTCAAGGGAGCACTGGAGGCCGGCGCCACGCTCAAGGAGCTGGCATACATCATGGCGCTGGTGTTCCGGGAGAGCGCCGGCAACGATGACTGCTGGGTCCACGACGTCCTCGACGACTATGAGGACGTGATGAAAGACAATATCCGCTGCTGCCCGGAGTAAAGAAAACATGAAGACGCTGGAGATAGAATGGCGGCATCTCGAACTGGACGATGGCACCTGCATCCGCTGCTCCGAGACAGGTAAGAGCCTGCAGGAAGTCATCACAGAACTGGAGGAGGAACTGCAGGCACGTGGCGTCGAGCTCTCGTTCACGGAGACGACGCTCCCGGAGGAAAAGCTCCCGCAGTCGAACATGATCCTGATAAACGACCGGCCGCTGGAGGACGTCCTCGCCGGCGCCGAGACAGGCGAGAGCTACTGCGGGTCCTGCTCCTGCCTGACCGGCAGAGAGGCATACTGCAGGACGGTATCCTACGACGGAGAAACATACGAGGAGATACCCGAGGAGGTCATCCGGGAGGCGGTTTTCGCGGTGGTCGACACAGCTGACGCGGCAACCGAAACGCGTGGGTGATGACACGCCCGGGGACGGATACCTGCAACGAGCTTCTGCAGCCGGGGCTCCACATCTCGCTTTCTATACCGGTAGGGATAATACCCTGGCGTGTCGGCATCGCAGGACATAAACGTGATATAACGTCAGGTGCATGTAGACAGGATACCATGGCAACACATCGCCTCTTTACCGCCATCGACATCGGCAGGCGGCAGCAACTCGTGGAGCTCGAGAGAGAGCTGGACGACACCGGGGCCGACCTCAAGCTGGTGGACCCCGAGAACATCCATATCACCATGAAGTTCCTGGGTGACACCGACGAAGCGAAGATACCGGCCATCGAGGATGCCATGCGCACCGCCGCCGCCAGCGTGGAGCCCTACCAGGCGGCGCTGCAGGGCGTCGGCGTCTTCCCGCACCTCGACTACATCAAGGTCGTCTGGATCGGCGTCGACGACGACGGGCAGACGAAACAGATAGCGGAGACGCTGGAGCAGGAACTGACGGCGCAGGGCTTCCGGGAGGAACGACACGAGTTCACTCCGCATGCCACCGTCGCCCGGATGAAAGGCGCCCGCGGCAAAAACGCGGTCCAGGAGCTCGTCCAGCGGCACAAGGATACGGGGTTCGGCGAGCTCAGCGTCGACGGCATCCAGCTGAAAAAAAGCGAGCTGCAGCCGGAGGGGCCCGTCTACACGACGCTCAGCCACATCGGACTATGACCACGCACCGGGAGCTACGCGAGCAGGTGCTCAACGAGGTGGTGCCCACCACGGCGGAGCGACGTGAGCTGCAGGAGGCGGTCGAGGCGTTGAAGCAGGAGATACGCGACGTAGCCGCACGGAAGGACATCGACATCTCAGTGATGCTTGTGGGCTCCATCGCCAAGGACACCTACCTGCACGGCGCGCTCGACATCGACCTGTTCCTGCTGTTCCCTCCGAACACGCCGAGGGAGACGATGAAACAGCGGGCGCTCGACATCGGCACCGCGGTGCTCGATGACTGGGACATCCAGTACGCGGAGCATCCCTACGTCCGCGGCACCCATGGAGGCTACGACGCCGACGTGGTACCCTGCTACGAGGTGAGCGATGCAGCGGAGATGCAGAGCGCCGTCGACCGGACGCCGTTCCACACGGAGTACATCCAGCGGCATCTCCAGGAAAAGCAGAAGGACGACGTCCGGCTGCTCAAACAGTTCATGCAGGGCGTCGGCTGCTACGGCGCCGAGGAACGCGTGCGGGGCTTCGCCGGCTACCTCGCCGAGCTGCTCGTCATCAGATATGGCTCCTTCATGGAGGTGCTCCGCCATGCCCCTGGATGGCAGGACGGGACGGTGCTGTCGCTGTCCGACGACACCGCGGCGTCGTTCCCCGAGCCGTTCGTATTCATCGACCCGGTGGACCCGTCGCGGAACGTCGCCGCCGCCGTATCCGACGCGAAGCGACGGCTGTTCATGCAGGCCGCCGCCGCCTACCTCGAGGGCCCCCGGCTGACGTTCTTTTTCCCCCGGCCGGTCGACCCCTGGCCGCCCGAGCAGATACAGCCACGGCTCCAGCAATGGATAGGCATCGAGCTGCCGCGGCCCGACGTCGTCGACGACATCCTGTACTCACAGGTCCGCAAGGCCGTCCGGAGCCTGGAGACGCTGCTGGAGGAGCACAGCTTTACTCCCCTCGAGGGCACCTACCACGTCGACGACACGATTTTGCTGGCCGTCAGACTCAAGCAACGGGAGCTGCCACAGCAGCGCGTCCATCAGGGACCACCCGCCGAGCAACAAGAACACGCTACGGCATTCAAAGAAAAATGGGAAGGACACCCCCGGACGGTGGAGGCACCCTTCCTGGACGACGGACGATGGAAGGTCACCATCACGCGGCGGTACCGACAGGCCGGAGAGCTCCTCCACGACAAGCTCGATGAACTCAACCTCGGCAAACACATCAGCCGGCAGACCAGCGAGGCAGCGGTGCTCACCGACGGCGAGCTGGCACAGAACAAATACGCCCGATTCTGGACCAGGCAGCTATCCGACAGTATGCCCTGGGAACGCTAGATGAGCCCGGCCTTCTGCAGGAGCATGAAATCCTCGGTGGAGAGCTTCTCGCCTTTCTTGAAGCGCTCGTAGACGTCGTCGGCTTCCTCCTGGATGGCGCTCCGCTTCTCCTGGATGGCTTCTTTTTTCTCCTGTTTCTTGATGGCCTTTATCTCGTCTTCGACGTCCCTGATCTCTTTGACGTGGGAGACCATCTTTTTGTGGGCCTTGTCAGCGTCGAGGCGGGTGAGCACGTATTGCTTCTGGACTTTTTTGAGGTCCTTGTAGAGCTCGTCTGACTTGTTGAACGCGTCGATCATCTTGACGTGGTGGTTCTGCGCGCGTTCAGCGAGCTCGGTGACTTTTTCGTGGGCCTTGTCGCCTTTCTCCTTCATCCGTTTCTGTTTCTCGATGACCTCGCGGAGCTCGGGGTTCTCCTGGAGGATCCGCTGTCGTTCTTTGATCTTCCGGTTGAGCCCCTTGAGCTCCTCGACCAGGTTCTGCTCCGCCTTCTTGGAGAGCTGCTGCGTCATCTGCTTGAACTCGAGTTTCTGCTTGCGGTCCTTGAGCGCCTCGATGGGGGTCTCCTGCGGCAGGTATTTTTTACGAAGAGCTTCAGCTTCTTTTTTGAGTTCCTTGTGCCGGTCGTTGTATTCCCTTCGTTTTTCCTTGATGCTGGCGACGCGTTCGTTGATCTCGTCGCGTTTCTCCTTATGCCGGATGCCTTCCTCCTTTGATTCCTTTATCCGGTGGGCGATATCGAATTTTTTTTGCTTGAGCTCGCGGGTTTTCTTGTTGAGGCGGTCTCTCTTCTGTTTCGCCTTGCCGATTTTTTCCTGCAGTTCTTCCCGTTTCTTCTGAAGCTCCTCGACGGACATTATACGGACAACCTAATAGGGGTATTTTATAAAAAATTTTGCCTATTCGCAGATGGTGCCATCCCGGACGACGTTTTTGACGACGCTTTCCACCCGGTCGACCGCGTCACGGGTGATCCTGAGCTTTCGGCGTGTCTCCGGGTCGGCCTCCCTGATGGAGAGATTGAGGTAGCCCTTGGCGATGCAGAGCGGATTGAAGAAGTGATGGGAGACGTCCTCGATGAACCGCCGCTCGCGCTCGACGGCCTGCTCCATCCGCCGGCGGGAGCTGATGTACTCGTTTTCAAGCTGCTTGTGCCGGGTGACATCCATGACGTTGACGAGCACCGCCGGCTCGCCCTCATAGCTGATGGAGGTAGCGGTGCACTCGAGCCAGGTGCCGTTGCCGTGCGCCTGCAGCCGGATGATGCACGGCGGCGGGGTGCCGTCCCGTGCAGCGTGGAGGAGATTCCGGGCGGCTTTCTGGTCGCCCGGGTGGACGTGGTCGAGAAACCGGGTGCCGGTGACGCTGCCTTCGCCGATGATCGTCGTGAAGGCATGGTTGGCGTAGATGCATTCACCGTCGCGGAGGATGGCGATGCCCGTCGGCGCGTGCTCCGTCAACAAGCGAAATTTTTCTTCGCGTTCCTTGAGAGCCTGCCGGGCGTGGCGTTGTTCGCTGACGTCGCGGATAACCAACGCTGCACCGCCGGGCACCGGGACGCCGTCGATCGTGTATGCCTGGCTGTCGGGCTGCCAGTGGACGCCGGTGAGGCACTGCCGGTCGTCGAGCAACCTCCGGCGTTGTTCATCGGTGAGCGAGCAGGCGTCGCCTGTCATCTCAGCTGCGGCCTCGTTCTGGTAGGTGACGTCGCCAGCGGTGTCGATGACGATGACGCCGACGGGGACATAATCCAGGATAGCCTGGAGTGAAGCCGGTGGCGCTGCTGCGTCCGCATCCCCGCCCATGCTATCGCACCAATGCAAGCCCCGCGATTTATTTAAACATTTCTAAAATGGCTGCTAACAGATTGAGGACAAAACAGGGATGATTCGAGATGTGGCACAATGTTTAACACCGCCGGCGTGATGTACAGGTGGATACAGTTTCGGTTGCGAGGCCAGCGAGGTGGATCCTGTATATGAATGCGAAGGAGCTCGGCGTGGCGTTGATCGCCCTCGCCATATTCGGTCTGCTGTTCCCGCTCAAGATTATGCTCTTGGTCGGCGTGTCGTATTTCTTGTTTATAGGAGGTGTCGTCCTCCTGGCTGTCCATCGCTTCGTCCTCACCAAGCAATGCCCCGCCTGCGGCGAACGAGTCGACAAAGACGCGATGCAATGCCCCCACTGCGACAACGTCAACGGGCTGTAGTCCGTAGCCCACGGGCACAGATTATCCCAGCAATCGTTCGCCTCCGGCGAGGCCGAACGCAAACATTTATTCTGAAGACCCAATATTTGTAGGGTGAAAGACATGACGGCTACAGGATGTCGCCCGGCTGCCATTCAACGTATTCCTCTCGGTCGTCATACTTTCGCTTCCGTAATTCAGCCAGTTTTTCTGTAATATCATAGATGACACTGTTATCTCATCCTCCAGCATCGTATCAGTCTGATGCGAGCATCTTTTTTACCTGGCTGGAAAAAGCCTCCAGATGCCGATGGTCACGCTGCAGGATTTCGTGGATGACATCCAGGTCCAGCCGCCAGTAGATGTGAACCAGCATGTTTCGGAAGCCTGCCAGATCTGCCAGTTCGCTGGCCATATCTAGAGATATCACGTTTTCCTCAGCCAATATATCAAATGCTTCCCGATATGTAGACGGCTTCCGCAGATTCTTTTCGGCGATGACGTGGTGAGCAATGTCGATCGCGGCTTGGATGGCCACCAGCATGGCATGGAGAACCATGTTTCGGGTGTCCCTGTCCGTTTTCAGCTTTTCCGCCGGGAACGCCTTGTACCGTCTCCAGTCTTTCAGCGACGCTTCCAGTTCATTTAGATGGTCAAGTATTCGCTCTTCGTCTATCACGCTATGCCTCCAGCAGTTCCCGTTTCAGCCACCCCGATGTCTCCCGGTAGTCCATGTAAGAGGACAACACCTGGGCTTCAAACCGTATCCGTTCCTTGTCATCCCGGGAAAAAACCACCTCTCCTGTTTTCACCACTTCATACTGAAATTCGACAGGTGCAACGTTGACAATCCGTACATCCACTTCTTTGGCATAGTCCAGTGCCTTCTCTATCTCCCGTGCAACCTTCATGCCATACTTTACCCGCCGGTAGGAATCCATCTCGGCCGGGAGATATATTGCGACATCTATGTCCCTGAACTGGTCGCTTTCCAGAATGGAGCCAAAGAGATATGCAAACCGTATCTTTTCGAATCGGGAAACGACATTTGTGATATGAGGGACATATCTCCCCGCGGTATCCATACACATCCATCGGGAGGCAATTAAAATAGTTTTTCAATTATCCCCGCTACAACTTTTATGTCATTCCAGCGAACCAGTAACCCGTCTGCCACCGCTCGTCGTCGTTCTCCCTTCCAACGTTCCTGCCGCGCCACCATGGAATCCCGCTGCCAGACGCAGGGAGCCATGCCCCCGTACAACCATCTCCGGTCATCCAAATATAGCCAAGTTTTAATAGCCGGGTGACGTTTCCCAAAGCAATGGAAGCCGAAGGTGACACATCCGACGAATTGGTCGAAACATTGTCCACCGCCGAGAAAAAAGTCCTCCAGGCGCTGCAGGAGTACGACGGCGACGCGTCGCCCGGCAAGCTGATGGACGAGACGGGGCTGGAGCAGGTCAAGGTCATGAACGCCTCGTCGTGGCTCGAGTCCAAGGGCCTCGCCCGGATGGAGGAGGACCTCGAGAGCAGCTACCAGGTCACCGAGGAAGGCGAGCGTTTTTTGCAGGAGGGATTGCCCGAGGTGCAGGTCATGGAGCTCGTCATGGACGGCGTCGACCGGTTCAGCGAGCTGCAGCAGCAGCGGGACGACCTCGACATCGCCATCGGCTGGCTGATGCGCAAAGGCTGGACCACGATCGACAAAAAGGATGGGGATAAGGTGCTCGTGCCCACCGACGAGGGCAGGCAGGCCCTCGAAGACGTGCAGCCCGAGATCCAGGTGCTCCGGCAGATACAGCAGGGCGAACCACCCGGCGACGAGGAGACAGCGGAGACGCTCGTCCAGCGGAACGCGCTGTCAGAGAGCGAAGCGATCGCCAGGACCGTCATCCTCACCGACCAGGGAAAAGACGTTGCCGGGCGTGACCTCGAGATAACGGAGGAGATCGCGCAGCTGACCCCGGAGCAGATACAGAGCGGTGAATGGAAAAACAAGTCGTTCCGCAGATACGACGTCTCGAGCTTCGCGCCCGCCGTGCATCCAGGCAAACGCCATCCGTTGAGCCGATTGATCGAGCGGGTGCAGCGTATCTTCGTCGAGATGGGCTTTGAAGAAATCGAAGGCGGCTACGTCGAGCCGTGCTTCTGGGACATGGACGTCCTGTTCATCCCGCAGGACCACCCGGCCAGGGACATGCAGGACACCTTTTACTGCTCCACCCCTGCAGAGCTGCCGATAGACGAGGGGCTCCTCGAGGTCATCCGCGAGGTGCACGAGAACGGCGGTGATACGGGCTCCACCGGCTGGCAATATCAGTTTGACGAAAAACAGGCGCGGCGTGTCGTCCTCCGGACGCATACAACGGTGAACACCATCCGGTATCTGGCCAAGCACCCGGAGCCGCCCGCCAAGGTCTTCTCGATCGGCAGGGTCTTCCGGCGGGAGACCATCGACAGCACACACCTGCCCGAGTTCTACCAGATAGAGGGCATCGTCCACGAAAAAAAGGCGAACTTCCGGCAGCTCATCGGGCTGCTGACGGAGTTCTACCGGAGGCTGGGCTTCGAGAACATCCGGCTGCGGCCGGCCTACTATCCCTACACTGAACCGTCGATGGACGTCGAAGTCAGATGGCACGACAAGTGGATGGAGCTCGGCGGCTCCGGTATCTTCCGGCCCGAGGTCACCGAGCCGCTCGGCATCCATGAGCCAGTGCTGGCGTGGGGGCTCGGCCTCGAGCGGATCGCGATGGAGCTCTACGGCCTGTCGGACATACGGCAGCTATACCTGAGTGACCTGGAATGGCTGCGCACCGCTCCGCTGCTATAACCGGTCGGGGAGCGTCCGGAGCAGATCCGTCCGTGTCACGATGCCCTGCAGTGCGTCGCTGTCGTCGACGATAGGCAGGCAGCCGACAGCTTGGTCGAGCATAATCCTGGCCGCCTCGGTTATCGTGCGTTCCACACCGGCGACGAGCGCCGGTGCACGCATCGCGTCCTCGACGAGGAGCCTCCGCAGCCGATGGTTCTGCTGCCCGAGCGACACAGACCGCTTCAGTTCAGCCAGGGCGAAGGCGATCTCCATGTCCGAGATGAGGCCCTGCGGTTGGCCGTCCACCACGACGGGCAGCCGGGCGATGTCGTGGTCGAGAAGCCGACGTCGCGCGTGGACGACCCGGTCGTCGGGTTTGACCGTGATGACGTTGTCGGTCATGACCTCCGTGATGCAGCGGTCGTCCTCCACGTAGGGCAGCAGGTCGGCCTTGGTGACCACGCCGACCAGCATCTCGTTCTCCAGGACCGGCAGCATCGTCAGGCCGGGTTCACCGACTGTCCGCAGGATCTCTCTGACATCCATCTGCGGGTAGATGGGCTCAAAGTCGCGGTCCATGACCGTCGACGCGTGCATGTGCGCCGGGGGGACCCCGCGCTTCCGGACGCTGCCCAGCTCGTCTGCTATCGTGTTGTCGGTGACGATGCCGGCCAGTGTGCCGTCTGCCATCGCTGGAACTTTGCTGATGTTGTGTTTTTCCATCAGGTCCATCACGTGCTGCAGGTCGTCGTTCTTGTTAACTGAGATAATATCTGTGGTCATTATGTTCATTATTTGCATTCTATCCCCTCACTCTACTGGTACGCGTCTGTGCAGGATTCACAGAGCAGCCGCCCGTCGACCTCGACGAGGCGGTCGGACAGCATGCCGCATTCCTCGCATTTGCCGGGCAGCGATATCTCGCGGGGCTCCGCTGTCTCCTTGCCCCCGGAAATCGAGGCGAGTTCACGGGCGATGTCGAGTAAAAGCGGAGAAATTTGGAGGAGGTCGCGCTCGGTCACCATCCCCACCAGCTTGCCGTCCTCCACTACGGGAAGACGCCGTATCTTTTTGTCGCTCATCGTCCGTATCGCCTCGGTCATCTTCTCCCCGGGTGAGATGGTGATCGGCGGCTGGCTCATGATCTGTTCAATTGACACGTCAGCGGCGTTTGCTCCCTCGGCGACTACTTTGCGCAGGATGTCGCTCTCGGTGGCGATGCCAACGGGACGGCCGTCGTCGACGACGATGAGGCTGCCGACGTCCTCGCCTTTCATCTCCCGGGCGGCGTCGCTGACGCTTGCCTTCCGGCTGATGATGACCGGGTTGTCGTTCATGACGTCGCTGACAGCGACTTCCGTCCGCATACAGAGATACAACGTCTCCATCAATAAAATCTTTTTCCCGGCAGGCGAGCCACTCCGGACATGAAGGTTTAAATAGCATCTCCTAATAAAAGAGCCATGAAAAAACTACTTGCTGTTTTTGTCGTATCCGCGCTCCTTATAGGCGGCGCAGGAACCATCGGTGTCACCCAGCCCGAGACCACCAGCCACATCGAGGGCAGCGAAGCCACGGCAACCAAGACCACATCCGCCACGTTTCAGGCACCACGCATCACCGAGCAGGGAGGCTACATCCAGATACACATGGAGAACTGCGGCGTCACCGGCGGCGAGGGGAAACCGATGCTGCCCGTCTGGCGGACAACAATCAAGCTGCCCTTCGGCTCAACAGTCAACGACGTATCGGTAACGACGGGCGACCTGCAGCAGCAAAAGCTGCATCATCCCGTCCGGCCCGCCAGGCAGGCCGTCGCCCCCGGCATGGAGCCCATGACCGCGGAGCGCAGTCCCGACAGTGACGTCTACCGGAGCGCCGCGCTCTACCCCGGCAGCTGGTCCGACTACGACGTGGCGAGCGGCATCCAGCACGGCGAACGCGTGACCACGGTCACGGTGACTGTCTACCCGGTGCAGTATAGCCCCGCCGACAGCACGCTGCGGTTCTGTCGGCAGGCAGACGTCACGGTCGACTACCGGCCACCCGCAGCGCCGGTGGTACAGAAAGATGAATACGACCTGCTCGTCGTCTCGCCCGAAAGCTGGACCGACGCGCTGCAGCCGCTCGCGGAGCACAAGGAAAGCCACGGCATCGACACCACGGTGGTCTCGATGGCATCCGTCAAGAGCGGCGAGTACTTTGAGCCACAAGGACGGGACGACGCCGAGACGCTCAAATACTTCATCAAGAACGCCGTCGAGGAATGGGGCGTCACGTACGTGCTGCTCGTCGGCGGCCGCAAGCCCGGCATCAGGGAGCAATGGCACATCCCCGTCCGATATGTAGCGGTCACCTGGCCGACGAGCGAAAACATAGAAAGAAGATACGTAAGCGACCTCTACTTCGCTGACATATACAACGGCACCGGTGACTTTGCTTCGTGGGACACCGACGACAACGACGTCTTCTACGAATGGAACAAGATGGGGCAGCTCAAGGACGACGGCGACCTCTACCCCGACGTCCACCTCGGCCGGTGGGCCTGCCGGAGCAAAGCCGAGGTCAACGTCATGGTCGACAAGACCATCGCCTACGAGCAGGGCAGCGCCAGCAAGCGTGTCTCCCTGATCGGCGGCGACAACTTCCCCGCGTCCGGCGTCGAGGGAGAAATCGTCTGCGACACGTCACTCGCATATCTCGACGGGTACGAGGCATCCAAGGTCTATGCAAGCGAGATGGACGTCACCACCGGGGCGATAAAGGAAACACTGAACACCGGCGCTGCCTTCCTGCACATGCACGGCCACGGCAGCCCGATGTCGTGGAGCACCCACAAGCCCGGCAACTTCGACGAATGGGAGCCAGGCATCGACGTGCTCGACCTGCCGTTGTTCTTCAACGACGAGTACACCATCGCGGTCATCGGCGGCTGCCACACCGCGATGTTCAACGTCAGCATGACCGTACATCCATGGACCGGCGGCGTTCCCTCCCCGGAGGGCACCAGCTGGTGGCTCGCCCGCAAGGTGAACGGCGGCGGCATCGCGTCGCTCGGCTACACCGCGTTCCCCGTGGCGACCCCCGGCGAAGACGGCGACCTGGACGGCGACGGCGTCGAGGAGCCCGACTGCGTCGAGTCCGGCTACGGCTACATGCAGCTCGAGGTGTTCAACGGCTACGGGCAGCATGGGCTGGAGCACCTCGGCGCATGCTGGAGCCATGCCGTATCCAGCTACACCGAGCATTTCAAGACGCCCGCCCAGCGGTATCATCTCCACACCATCCAGTCGTTCGTCCTCCTCGGCGACCCGACCCTCAAGATCGGGGGCTACTGAATCGATGAGCAGCTACGAGCGCGAGTTCCGGGGCATCCTCTCCGCAGACGAGGCAACACTTGCGACGGTCACCCGGAGCTGCACCCAGGAGGAACGTGACGGCTACTACAGGATACGCGACGCGCCGTTCATCGTCGTACGGGCGGCAGGCTCGCTCGGCATCGCCGACATCGTCGCGGTCCGCGGCAGCATCTCGTTCCTCGTCGAAATCAAGACACGGAAGCGCGACCGCATCCTGTTCAGCCGAAAGAAAGACAAGCTCCAGCGGAAGACCGAGCAGATGCGGGAGACCTGCGAGCGCTCGAAAGCCCTGCCGCTGTTCGCGTTCCGCCGGAAGAGCTACCGTGGCGATGCATGGCGCGTCTTCGCGTTGGATGTCACCGAGCTGGAGGGCCGCGCCAGGCTGCTGCACAGCCGGCTGCCGCCGATCGGCAAGACCGATGCGGGCAACTATGACCTCCGGTGGAGCGAGGGGATGAAGCTCTCCTCGTTCATCGCCTACGTGGCGTCGCTCATCGAGTAACCCCGTCCAAGACGGCTGAGGCATAGCGGAACGACAATGTGCACCGCGAGGCATCTACGGAGGCAAAAAACCTGTGGCGTGTTTCCATCGAGCCAGGCTGTAGAGATGACGGGGGCGACCGGCGCAACTCTTATTTCGGGGGGTGTTCCTGCTCCAAGTGGATGCTGACGATGGTGCCCGACGGCTCGTTATCCTCGATGGTCACGCTGCCGCCGTATCGCTCGATGGCCTTCCGGACGATGTACAGCCCGAGACCCGAGCCGGCATGGCCGCCGTGGCTGTAGCGCTCCTCGAACACCCGGTCCTTGACGTCGTCGGGGATACCCGTTCCGTTGTCGGCGATACAGAGGCTGCATCGTCCATCCTGGTCCTCCATCGTGACGTCAATGTGGTCTGCCTCGCCATGCACCACGGCGTTCTCCAGAATGTTGTCGATGACGGAGGGAAAGGCGGCGTCGGCCTGCACCGTGCAGTCCCCGTTGATGGAGACGTCCACGTCGTAATCCTCCGCCATGTCCCCCACCACATCTCTCACTCGATACGGCTTCAGTGTGTCCCCGGCGGTTACCAGTGTCTCCAGCTCCTGCATTCGGTTGATAAGCGAGGCGCTCTGCTCCAGGCGGGACGCCAGTTTATCCAGCAGTTCCTCATCCTGCTCATCCTGGTAGAGGTCGAGGGCGCTCCGGGCGACCTGCACGTCGTTGAGGATGTCATGCCGCATGATCTTGTTGGTCAGCTGCAGTACCTCGTTGGACTCCTGCAGGCGCGCCCGTGCCCGCCGCCGCTCGGTGATGTCACGGACGATAGACAAGACGGTGTCGTCGCCCAGCGGGGCGATACGTGCGTCAAAGACACGTCTGCCTGCAGGTGTCTCCAATCCGTATTCGATTTTCTGTATGGTTCGTTCGTCCAACGCCGTCTGAATGGCTTCCTCTATCTCCGCTATCTTGGCCTGCGTGAAGCCGACGTCGCGGATATGCGCCCCCGTGATTTTGTCCGGCGGTACACCCAGTTTGTCCTCGTCGGTGGCATAGAAATCGAGATAGGTGCCATCCGTGTCTTGGATGAACATCATGTCGGGCATGGCTTCAAGGATAGCCGTGGTTTTGTTGTGCGCTTCCTGCAGTTCCTCCTCCATCTGCACCCTGTCGGTGATGTCTCGCAGGATACCCATCACCCGTGCCTCTCCCGCGGCACCGATGTCGACCGTGGTGACCTCCACGGTTTTCACGTGTCCCTGTTTGTCGATGATTCTGAACTCGTAACGGCTCGGGATGTCCTCACCGCGTTCTCTCGCCCGTTCACGCTGTCTGATGACCTCGTGGTCATCGGGATGAAGTAAGTCCCAGAAGTCGAAGTCCTCGGCGGTCACCTCATCCTCACGGTAGCCTGTCAGTTCCTCAAAGGTGGGATTGACAAATTCGAAGCCATCAGGCGTGATGATGTAGATGGCGTCGTTGGCGTGCTCGACCACCCCGCGGTAAAGGGCTTCGCTCTCCCGCAGCTTCCGTTCCGCTGCCTTCTGATCGGTTATGTCACGGATGATGGTCACGACATGGGCCACCTCTCCCTGACGGACAACTGGTATCTTCTGGGTCTCCGTGTAGATGGTCCGCCCGTTGATGGTCACGTGCTCCTCGGTGACCAGTTTTTCTCCCGTCCTGAACACCCGCCGGTACTCGTTCGCTATCTCCTCCGAGAGAAAGGGAAAGAGCTCGGTGATTGATGTACCGATGACATCGGTGCTGGGCAGTCCCAGCTCGTCGTTCCATTGACGGAAGGCGTCGTTGAAAAATATGATCTGTAACTCGTCGTCAACCACGTGGATGGCATCCTCCATTGCATCCAGCACATCCCGTGGAAATATATCTGTTGCCGTTTCATCGACCTGTTTCTTCGGCTGCCCGTCCTTCATCTCGTCCATCCTGCCACCCCGCATATCATGCTCCGTACTGCCGCCCTGTAATATGTCAGGTTATATACTCCATGTGACGGCATGGAGGCTATTCTTGGAGGAACTGTTTCACCTGCTCTGCAAACTCCTTGAAGGGCACCTGTCGTCCCACCACTCTGTCGACGCCCTGCTCTCGGAGTTCCTTGTCCCAGTCGCTGCCCCTCCATGCCGTGTACCCCCAGATGACGGCGTCGGCGTCCATGTCCTTGATGGCACGTGTGGCGTCCACGCCGTCCATCTTGCTGTCCTCGCCCTCCCGGTGGCGGTCGATGGCTTCCATGTCCTGGTTGCTGCCCGACAGGTTCAGGTCCATGACGACCAACGCCGGTGGCTCGCCTGCCTCAATCAACTCACTGTATCGTTCCACTGCCTCCTCGCCTGTCACGGCGTTGACCACCTCGGCATCAGCCATCCGCTGCAGATACATGGTGAGGATGTCCTGTATGTCCTGTTCGTCATCCACAATCAATACCTTTTCTTTATTCATGGATTTCACCTCGCTCGACGATGTTTCTCACGACTCGTTCTATCCGCTTGAGGGCGTTATGTGCCTGCTGGATGGTTGCATGGTGTTCCTCTGGGAGCTCCTCCATCGCGATAGTCATATAACCCTTTGATATGGCGAGGGGGTTAAAAAAGTGATGCGCTGCCTTCAGTTTGAATAATTTTTCCTGCTCAAGTGCTCGTTCCATCTCCTCCTCGGCTTGTTTCCGTTCGGTGATGTCGAGGGTGGTCTCCACGGCGCCAGCGACGTTTCCCTGTTCGTCTCTGACGGGGCTGCCCCGTATCAGCCAATACCGCCCGTCGGGCGACGATATCTCGCCTTCATGCATCTCGCCTGTCTCAATGGCTTGCTCTATGGGACAGCCCTCGCAGGGCTCGTCTCGCTGATGCCATATTTCATAGCATCGTCGTCCCTTTAAATCCTCCGGGGTTTCATTGACGGATTCGGCGGCTGCCCTGTTCGCCCATATCACCCGATGGCTGGTGTCCTGATAGGCTATCAGGGCAGGCGAGGTGTCAAGGATGAGCGTTTTTTCCTTTTCCGACTGCCGGAGTTGCTCCTCCGCCATTTTCTGCTGGGTGATGTCCCGCACGGAGCCCAGAGCGGCATACTCACCCTTGTAGGTGATGTCGGTGACGGCAAACTCACAGACTCTGACGTCTCCTTCTTTGTCAATGATTCGTGCCTGATAGGTGTTGGGAACGTCTTCCCCCTGTGCCCGCCGCCGTGCGATGTCTTCGATGCGCTCTTGGTCATCGGGATGGAACAACGCGAAGGGATCCATGTGGTAGAGTTCCTCCTTGGAATAGCCGGTTACCTCTGCTACCCTGTCATTGACGAACAGGAACTGGGTGCCACGGTAGATGTAGATGGCGTCGTGGCTGTTCTCCACGATAGCCCGGTATTTTTCCTCGCTTTCCTCCAGCTCCCGCTGCGCCTTTTTCCGCTCGGTGACGTCTCTGATGTTGCACTGGATGACCGTTTTCCCTCCAGCCTGATAGGTGTTGCTCACGAACTCGACAGCGGCTTCCTCACCGCTCTTTGTCTGGAGAGGGAGATGTTCATATCGAACGTATCCTTCATCCCGAAGTTTATCGAATTTCTCTTTGTTCTCCGCTATATCTCTAAAGCTTCCAATGTCCCAGAGATGCCGTCCCTTCAGCTCTTCTTTAGAGTAGCCGATGATCTCGCGGAGGTACGGATTCGCATCTATAATTTCCCCGGAGGATGCATCCAATATCAGCATGCCATCCTGAGCCGTCTCGAACAGCCGTCGATACCGCTCCTCGCTCTCCCGCACCGCCGCTTCCATCGCCCCCTGCTGTTCCTCCAGCATCAGCTTGTGCAGCGTGAAGGCAATGTCGTCAGCTGCCTCCGTGAGCAACGCCTGCTCCCGCTCACTCCGCGCATATTCCTTCGGGATAGACACACAGATGAACCCATAGGTCACGCCGGCATGTTCAAGCCGACAGGCGAGGGCCGACCGCCCCGCATACTGCTCCCCAGCGGGGCACTCGGCGCAGTCCCATGCGGGCTTCTCAATGACAACGCAATCAGGTTTTGAGAGTGCCTGCTCTGCGCAGTTCGGCAGCCATCCCTCCGCCATTTTGCCTTCGATCAGCGAAAACCGTTTGCCTCGGCCTGCCTCCACCGTATCTGTCACGTTGTTGTCTTCGTCCATGAGGGCTATCCATGCGTTGTAGTAGCCCCGCCCCTCGATGAGTGTGTGGCATGCCTGCCGCAGCATCGTCTCTCTGTCCTCCGCTCGCACCAGGATCTGGTTGACCTTGCGGATGGTGGAGAGGATGCGGTTGATCCGCCGGGTTTCCTCCTCCGCTCGACAGCGCTGATTCATCAGCATCTGAGCGACGACGCCCAGCAGGACAAACATAGCCGTTCCAACGGAGCGCATCCACATCTCATGAGTTGTCGGGCTGACGAGTTCATTGGCAAACGTTCTGCCGCCGAAGAAAACGGCGTCGACGGCGGCCTCCAGTATCCAGTAGACCGCCGCTGCTGCGACACCTGTCCAGATGAATACTCCTCCGGGAAGACGTCTCCTGCGGCTGGACGTCATGGTAACGATTGACAAATAATACGTGTTATTTTATATTTACTATTTTTGTGTGGGTAATGTCCAATGTCCCTCCCTGCACACAGGCGGGGGTGCGGCTTCCGGCCACGGAAACCCAAACATTAAATGGTGGGGGATATTACCCTGTTTACATGGACGTGCGTTTTCTCGGCGGTGCACACGAGGTCGGCC
>CAYPWJ010000016.1:0-25826 GCA_964414415.1 uncultured Thermoplasmatales archaeon
GCTGACGCCGAGGTTTTGGCAGAGACAGAAGAGTAGCTATTTTTGTCCCAAAGCCGGTGACGCCGGGGCTCCGGCCGACTGAACAGCCATTTTTAAAAAGGGCGGGATATGTCTGGATGGACGCTGTGACGCGAGATGGCTTTCGGCGTATGCAGCGTGGTGTATCTCCGCTCGCTTTTTTCCGGCGCCGTCTGCGGCGTCGTGACGGACAGTGCTGCCTCCGCCATCTCCCATGGCCTTGCCCGTTCATGCCCCCCCCCCCTTCCCCTGCTGCTCCCGTACTCGCTTCCCGGGGCCCTGGTGTCTTCGGCTTTTATTCCCGCTCTCATTGGTGTTGTTGGAGGCACATCCGCTGCAAAACGGCACACCGGTAGGCGGCAGCCCGGGCACCGAAGAACTAGGTTTATATGCGCTGACCTGATTAATGGAGCGGAGGAACCTGCAATGAACGAGGGAGAGACAGAAAGATACGACGTTGACATCCTGTGGCAGCACGACCACGCCGGCGTCAAGGGATTCAGCAGCCTGGCCGTCGACAGCCAGGGCAACAGCTACGCCTGCGGGGTGGCGCCCGACGAGGAGCACGGCGTGGTCGCCAAGTACAGCCCCAACGGCGACCTCGAATGGACGGATAGCACGCTGCCGAAGCCGCTGGACCCCGGCAGGTATCGCTCCATTGCCGGGCAAAGCGACCCAGGCATCACGGCCGCCCTGCCGGAGGGGGAACGATATGGTGCCTTCATGGACATCGCCGTGGACCTCGACGGCAACGTCGTCGTGGCAGGGTCGTTCTGCCGGACGGAGCCGCTCCGTATCTACATCATGGTCCAGAAATATCGTCCGGACGGCACGGTCGTCTGGACGCGTGAATACATGCGGCGGGTGCTCAACCACGCGATGGGCGTCGCCGTCGACAGCGACAACGACATCTACCTGGTCGGGCAAGGCGGCGTCGGTGCAGCGCTGCTGCAGCCAGGCGCGATAACGCTGAAGGCGCTCGCGATGAAAATCGACGGTGCACGCGGCAGGGTGCTGTGGACGAGGACGCGGAAACGCGGCCAGTATATGTGGTATCACGACGCCGCCGTTGACGACGGTATGCTCGTCGTGTCGGGCTACTCTTTCGATGGCAGCGGCATCCATCCCGTCGTCTGCACGTTTCGCGGTCCCGGCGGATTCTGGACGCGCTGTCTCGTCCCGCCGGACAGCGGCAGGATGATCGCCGGCCTGGCCCGTCACCCTGCCGGGGCCTTCCACGCGGTGGGCCACATCCAGGCAGCGGAGACGGCAGACGTGAAGCCGTATCTCCTGTGTTTTTCCGCTGACCTGGACATCCGGTGGGAGACGGAGGATGACGTCAACGCCTTTCTCTACGGTACTGACGTGCTGCCTGACGGTAGCATCATCGCGGCCGGGATGCATCTCTCGCGGGACGAATACTACGCGGCGCTGTACGACGCCGCCGGCCGCAAAATACAGGATCTTTTCCTTGGCCCGGTGAACACCTCGGGTGTCACCTTCAACGACTATCTCAAGGGCATCGCCGTGGATGGACAGGGCGACGTGGTGCTCGCCGGCGCCTGGAACCCCGGGAAAGTGCTGAAAATCCGGCTGACGCCTGCAGCAGGCGAAGACAGCTCCACGTTGCAGGTGCGGAGAGAGCCCCCGGAGGGCGGGATGGTTGCTCCCGCCGGCGGGAGCTATCCAGCCGGCAGCGAGGTGACCCTGCAGGCCCGGCCACGGGAGGGATACACCTTCAGTCGTTGGTCGGGGGACGCGGCAGGCAGCGCGAGGACCATCCAGATACAGATGGACGGCGATGTATCCGTCACGGCTCATTTCTCAGAGGAACGGGTGTCGTGGCTGCACCGCCTGCTGCAGTGGCTGCTGGGTCGACGGTAACACATTTAATGGAGCTGCCGATGTTGTCCCCATGAAAAAGAGCATAGCCGCCCTCGTCGCCGTGATGGTGGCCGTTCCCTTGGTCTCAGCTGCAGCTCGCCACGCCACCTCACCCGCCTCGCCCTCCCAAGTAACGGCGGGCAACACGCTGTACGTCGGCGGCTCCGGCCCCGGGAACTACAGCAGCATCCAGGCCGCCGTCGACGACGCCAGCGACGGTGACACCGTCGTCGTCTACGATGGCACCTACCGGGAGCACGTCACCGTCACGTCGTCGGTCACCGTCACGGGGGCGTCGACCGACGCCGTCGTTGACGCGCAGGGACACGGCACCGCCTTCCATCTCGTGGCTCCCGGCATCCAGCTGCGATCGCTCACGGTGCGAAGCAGCGGCGGCGGGGCGGACGATGCACTTGTATCGACGTGCTTTGCCGACTGCTCAATCAGCGACTGCGTCTTTGCAGATGCCCGCCATGGTGTCGTCGTTGACGGTGCATCCGACGTCACCGTGGACACCTGTACGTTTTCCCATGTCGCCAAGGGCATCTCGCTGCTCTCCTGCCGCGAGGTGAACGTGACGACGTGCACGTTTTACAAAACCGGCATCGGGATATGGGCGTGTGAAACAGAGGGCCTCGTGATAGACGACGTGTTCAGCGAGCAGTGCGGAACAGGAGTGATGCTGGAGGCAGCACACGACGTGTTGGTGCAGCGGTCGACGCTGTCCAGCAACAACGAAAACCAGGTCAACCTCTACGCTGCGTATACAGATGACATCCGGGTCGACAGCTGCCACATTCACGACAGCGGCTTCGCAGCTCAATTCGCGGAATGCACCGACATCTCGATGACCGACTGTCACATCCACGACAACAAGATAGCAATCCGATTCAGCGATTGTGCCGCCTGCACTGTCGCCCGGTCGGACGTCTACGCCAACGACGTGGCGGTCTACCTGATTGAGTCACAGAACCTGACAGTCTCCCACAACAACTTCCACCGCAACTACGTCTCGACGCTGGCCTCAAACGACACCCGGTGCGACGCACGCTACAACTGGTGGGGCAGCCGGCTCGGACCGATCGACGAAGTCCACGGCAGCGTCATGCAGATACAGACCTACCCCTGGCTCAAAGAGCCCGAAAACCATTCACTGCCCGCAGGCAGTGACGCTCCAGTCAGCACGGCCGTCCTGGATGACGACACGGCGGCACCGTGCTCCGTCGACAACGACACCGACGGGGACGGCGTGCCCGACTGGTGGGAGGAACGATACGGCTACGACCCGGAGGAATGGAACAACCACAGCCAGCTGGACCCCGACGGCGATGGATTGAACAACGTCGAGGAATATCTCACCGACGGATGGGGCTCCCATCCCTTCCACAAGGACCTCTTCATAGAGGTGGACGTGATGAACGCCTCCTACGGCCTCACCGAGAAAAAGAAGAAGCAGATGACAGCGGCGTTTGCAGCGCACAACATCTCGCTTCACATCGACGACGGAGGGATGGGCGGCAGCGACGTCATCCCACACGAGAGATGCGTCAACTACGCCAGCCTGGTGGACCTCTACTGGACGTATTTCCTCAACGAAGAGCCTGGCTACTGGCGGAAAGGCGTCTTCCACTACGTCATCCTCTCCGACTCCTGTTTCCAGGCCATGCCCGGCTTCGTGTTCATCGGCTGGGACGAGGCCGACTCGTTTACCCTCAACATGGGCTATTACCGGCAGGAAATCCCGGCGGTGTTCAGGGACCACGTCCACGCGACGGTGTTCATGCACGAACTCGGCCACACCCTGGGGCTCTTCCACGACGTCTACCCCGGCATCGACAACGAAAGCAGCCTCATCCCGTTTCCGCTCCCGTTCATCGAGGGACAGCTGACCTACGCCAGATACCTGAGCTGCATGAGTTACCAGTACGCCTGGCAGATACTGGACTACTCGGACGGCTCCCGCGGCAGCGGCGACTTCGACGACTGGAGCCACGTCGACCTCACCTTTTTCCAGGATTCACACTGGAAGTAGCATGCTGGACGTCACAGGTTCGCAATCCATATTGCACGGGTGCCGCAGCGGGTTTTCCCCAGCACATCGTGGGCGACGACCGTGACCTCGTGGCGTCCCCACGCCGGCTCGTCCCACACCCATTGGTAGGGCGCCTCGTCGTCGGCGGCCTGCAGCTCGTCGTCGACGTAGAACTCCATCCGCTCGACGGCGTACTCCACCTCGGGATTCGCCGCAACGACCATTTTTCCCATGACGACGGGCAGCTCCGACGGAATCGGCGCTACCTCCCGCCCGGCCAGATAGAGATACCCCTGCCTGGGTCTCTGCAGCAGCTTCTGCCCGACGACCGGCAGGATGAGACGCGACGACCGCACCGGCCCGAGATACAGGGTGTTGTTCGCCACCCGGAACGAGGTGTTCTGCCTGACGCCAGCGGCGACGTTTGGATTCGCGAGAAACCGAGGGTAGTTGGACGAGGACACAGCGAGGCGTATCCGATGGCCCTCGTTCCATATGTAGGAGGTGCTCCCCAGGTCCACCGATACCTCGTACACAGCTCCGGGCTGCATCAGGTCCCAGCGCCCGCGGCTGTTTCGGTTTCGCATCCGAAGGATGCCGTCGGTGATGAGCATCGACCGGCCGTCGGGGTACACGTCCGTCAGCTTGACCGTGACGTCGGTATCCACACAGTCAGATGACAGGTGCAGCCGCGCCTCAATCGGGCCCGTAGCCTCCAGCGGCTCCGCCAGCGGCGGCGACGTAAAGACCAAGACATCGCTTCGATCCTCAACGGCTCGCTGGTCGTAGGGACCGGCGTCCTGCACCAGCGCGAGGTTCTGGCCACCCACCGTCGGCACCGGGTCAGTGGGGTCATACCGATAGGAGATACTGCCGGCATCAGCCCGCCGGCTGCGAAGCAGAGACCCGTTTTCATGCAGATAAAACGAGGTCCTCTCGGCGCCGGGAGGCCAGACGGGGGAGCAGCGCCACTCGTTACCCGGAGCGCTGGCGTTGTCGACATCCCCCATGACGTAGTAGGAGACGGTCGGCCACCGGTCAAAGCGGTCGGGGCCGTCGCCGGTATACTGCGCTATCATGTCCCTGAACATGTCCAGCGAAAACGTGTCCAGTGCGTTAGGAGGATAGGTAAGCTCGCCCTGCCGCGTCTGCAGCTCACGGGTGTGCACCCAGGGGCCGATGATGAGCTTCGAGGCGCCGCGAGCGCCGTCGCCACCCCTGTCGTTGTAGCCCGTGAAGGCGTCGATGGTGCCCTGCAGAAAGACATCGTACCAGCCGCCGAGATGGATGGCAGGGACGCTGACGTTGCCCCATCTACCTGTCAGCGAGACGTTCCCCCAGAAGGCGCGGGTATAGTTCTCATGCTGCAGCACCGCCGGCAGGATGTGGGTGCTCCCCATGAGCCCCAGCCATCCATCCATCAGGCTCTTCCGGAACTGGCCGCCCTGAAAGAAGGCGTCGCGATGCAGGTCGGGCGTCGCGTAGAAGATACACTGACAGGACAGCTCGGGTGGTGCAGCACCGGCCATCAAGTACTGCGCGATGCCCAGCGCCGAGCGGCCGATGGTGGCCACTCTGCCGTTTGACCAGTCCTGCTCGGCCATCCATTGCAGCGTGTCAGGACCGTCCGTATGCGCCCGCCATAACACGCGGTCGACGCCCTCCGAGGCATATCTGCCCCGCATGTCCTGCACCACCGTCGGCCATCCCCTGTCGGCGTTCTGGCCGACCTGCCACCGCGGATGGAACAACGCGATGGCGTCCTTGTTGTACGGCGTCCGCATGAGCACCGAGCCGTGCGAGGGATACCCGGCATATTTGAGGTAGACGTCGGTCGCCAGCGAGACGTCGTCGCGCATCGACACCATGTAGGTCTCCTTCACATGCACGGGAAGCGCGGGCTGCCGGGCGTCTGACTGCTCCAACGACCCGGCGTTCCCGCCGTCATGCCCGCAGAGGGCAGCCCCCATCAACATGAGGAGGCAAATCGCGGCTGTCATCCCATGCCATTGCCGTGGTCGGAACACACATACCAGCCGGTCATGTTTATTTATAGATTTCTCTTCCTGCAGAAAAAAATGCGCTAGCCGGGAGGAAACATGGATGCCTGCATCTCACACAGACGCTTTACCCCGGTGTATAAGCCACGCCGGCCCCGCCACCGTGTAGATAGCCACGCCGGCAAGCAACAGCAGATACGCCTCGGTGGTGTCGAGCAGCACAGGCAGGAGCAGCAGCGCCACCGACGGCAGATAGAGCCACCCGCGTATCTTGGGGTAGGGCAGCCCCGCCACCATGAGCACCGCTGTAGCGAGCAGCGTCGCTGTGACAATCGAGACTGGCACGGACAACTGGCTCAGCGTCACCACCACGATGGCTGCAGCCGGCGTGGTAAGCCCCACAAAGTAGGATTCCTCGCCGACATGGTAGCGGACGAGGTGCAGCATCCCGCAGACAAGGAAAAGACCGGCGCCGGCCAGAAACACGACGTCGGCCAGCGTTACAGCGAAGGAAACATCGTAGACGAAGTACGCGAAGACGAGCGGGGCGGCGCAGAACGACACCATGTCCGCGAACTGGTCGAGATAGATGCCGATGGAGCCGCCATACCGGCGGGCCACCGCTCCGTCCAAGCCATCCGCCAGCACCGCCAGCATGATGAAGGCAAAAGCCCAGCGGAGCTCGCCGGACAGCAGCAACAGCATGGCAAAGAGCCCCAGCACGCCGTTGACGATGGTAAACGAGTCCGCAAGGGACAGCATCGACACGACGTCAGTCCGTTTCATGATCAGAGCGGAAAATGCCGCGGGAGGGACTTGAACCCTCGACACCCAGATCTTCAGTCTGGCGCTCTCCCATACTGAGCTACCGCGGCAGCTATAACATGTGATGCAGGCTGCGTATCTTGTCCTCCATCTCCTCCAGCAGAGTCTTGAAGTCGATGATGAACTCCGGGGCCTGATCGGTAACCTGAGCACCGCGGGGGGACGGACGGATCAGTCCCTCTCCCTCGAGCACCCGCAGCGAGTAGCGGACCTTGTGCTGCGGAAAATCAGTATACTCTGACAGCTTGATAATGCCGATGGGGCCCTCATCCCGGATGACCTGCAACATCTGGATATGGCGCTCCAGCAATCCCAGTTCCGTCTGCAGGCGCTCGGAGAGGCTGTTATTTGTCTGTGCATCGTTTTCATATGCCATATCTCTCACACCCTAAATACGCGGGCATTCAAAAACCTTGTTGTCGAGTGACACATTCCGGCCTACTCGGCCGTCTTCTCTACATCGATGCGGCAGGGGCAGGGAAGCTTGGCCTTCGCGCGTTTGAGCGCCGTCCGTGCATGGTCGACGTTTTCCGCGGTGGTAAAGATGGTGATTATTTTTTGGCCGGGCTGCACTCGTGCCGCCGCGCCGACGGGCTTGCCGTAGGCGCTGCGCATGCCCTGGGAAACACGGTCGGCTCCGGCTCCGGTGGCCTGCTTGTTTTCCCGGACGACGACGTGGGGGTAGATACGGACCTTGAGATGGTAGTTCAGTCTGCCGGCTCGTTTGACCACGTACCTGTTGGCCGCCACACGGGAGGCCTCCAATGCACGATGGAGAATCTGGCATGGTTCCTCGGCCACTGCAGAGACGGCAACGGGAAAGTCGGCCTGCTTGTTGCCGAGGTCGAACTGCGTGATGCGGAGTCCAGGGATGCCGCCCATGTATTCCTTCCGTGTGGTGGGACGTCCCCTGATTTGCCTGTACATGCTCGCTGGCTTTCGTGACATGATAACACCGCCTAACATTGGCCCATCATTTATAAAGTTAGTGGTCTGCAATGAGGGACTGAGGCAATGTGCACATGCGTTACCGATAACCTTATAAGGAACCGTCATTTAAGGAGGGCGAGGGCTACTATGAAAAAACTGTTAACCATAATGGTGGTCGCGCTGTTTGCACTGAGCGGCACCGTCTTCGTCGGGATGCAGCCGACGGACACGGCCACCGTCTCCACCTCCGACGATGGAGGCATTGCAAGCAGCAACAGCGGCCTCAGGACGATAGAGAAAACGTTTCACTTTTCAGCCCCGACCGTTGAAAGTACAGGAGAATACCTGACCGTCAACAGCGGCGGCGATACAACGCTGAGCGTCAGTGGAGAACCCATGCTGCCCTACCGGACAAAGACCTTCGAGCTGTCCGTCGGCACGGACATCGTCAACGTCGACGTGCAGCGTGGGGCAACGAAGGAAATGCATATATCCAAAAAAGTGGTGCCCGCTCCGACGGCGGTCAGCGCCAACATGGACTCCGCCGAGGCAGTCCAGCGGGAAGGCACCGTGTACGAACACGCCGAGGCATACCCCGGCACCTGGGGAGACTGGCGGGTCAACGTCGGACGGACCGACGGCAGCCAGGTGCTCTTCCTCACCGTGGAGCTCTACCCGGCGCAATATACCCCGGGGGAGAACACGCTTGCCTACACCGAAGAGATGCAGATAGACATCTCCTATAAGCCACCGGCAAAGCCGGTGCCGACCGTCGATACCTACGACATGGTTGTCATTACACCCAGCGAGTTTACGGACGCCTTGCAGCCGCTGGTCCAGCACAAGGAGGACCACGGCCTGGCGACGCAGCTGGTAACACTCGAGGAGATATACAACGGTGAATATTTCAGCGTCGAGGGGCGCGACAACGCTGAAAAGATCAAGTACTTCATCAAAAACGCGCTCGACAACTGGGGCATCGAATACGCCATGCTGGTCGGCGGCCGCCACGGCGGCCTCCTGCAGGATCAGTGGTGGTGCCCCGTGCGGTACGCACATCTCGACGATAACAGCGGCTGGGAAGACGCCTATCTCAGCGACCTCTACTTCGCCGACATCTATAAATACGAGGGCGGTGAAAAGGTCTTTGCGAGCTGGGACAGCAACGACAACGGCGTCTACGCGGAATGGGGCGGCCTGAGCCATGAGAAGATCGAGGGATCCCCCGACGTCTATGTCGGCCGTCTCGCCTGCCGGAACAGTTACGAAGTCGAAAAAATGGTCGAAAAGATCATCACCTATGAGACAACTGCTGCTGGAAGCGACTGGTTCAAGAAGTTTGTCGGCGTCGGCGGTGACACCTTCCCCAGCGAGAGCGACCCGTATATGGACGGCGAGGTAACCGTCAACAAGTCAGCGGGCTTTGCCGAGAAAGCCGGCTTTGACATCACCACGCTGTATACATCGGACGGCACCCTGGCCGGGCCGGAAGACGTTGTATCCGCCGTCAGTGAGGGATGCGGTCTCCTGAGCTTCGAGGGGCACGGCAACCCGATGGGATGGGCAACCCATCCGCCAAAGGACGGCGAAACATGGATCGACGGACTGCGGCTGCAGGACATGACGAAGCTGTCCAACGACGGGCAGTACCCGGTGTGCGTGGTCGGCGGCTGCCACAACAGCCAGTTCAACATCAGCGTGCTCAACCTGCTCAAGATATACGAGGGGTACAGCCACTGGCAGGACTACATCTTCAAGGGCGAGTACGGGCCTGAATGCTGGAGCTGGTGGCTCGCCCGAGCGTTCGGCGGCGGCTCCATAGCCACGATCGGCTGCACCGGGCTGGGCTACGGAGCAATCGGCGACAACAACGGCGACGGCATCCCCGACGCGACACAGTTCTACGGCGGCTTCATCGACAGCGAGTTCTTCAAGGTATACAGCAACAACACCAGCGACACCGTTGGCGAGGTACACGGCACTGCGCTGCAGCACTACGTCAACAAGTTCCCGATAAACGACGACAAGATCCATACCAAGACCGTCGAGGAATGGGCGCTGCTCGGCGACCCGTCACTCAAAATCGGCGGCTACGAGTAAGCCCGCCACTCTTTTCCCTCTTTTTTTCCTTTTTTTTTGTGAGTGCTTCACCTGTTGAGCTATGCCCGATTCTTTCGTGACGGTGGCTGACGAAGGGGAGCAGGGACGCGATGCCACGAGACGAATGAAGCTGTCTGTTCATCTCGTTAAGACGTCCACGCCGTTGCGCGTCACCAGCACGTCATCCTCGATACGGACACCCCACCTATCTTCCAGATAGATGCCGGGCTCCACCGTGACGACCATGCCCTCCCGCAGCACGATGTCGCTTTCCCGGCCGAGAGAGACGCCGTCGTGGACCTCAAGGCCAAGCGAATGACCCAGCGAATGCGGCATCCGTGGATATCCATGGCGGGTAAAAAAATCGTCAACGGCGGCATGGACATCCCGCGCCGGCACGCCGGGTTCCATCGTGTCAAGCGCGAGTGCCTGACCCTGCCGCACCGTCTCACGAACCCTCTCCTGTTCTGCGCCGTCGACAAAGGTCCGTGTGACATCCGAGCAGTACCGGTCGGAGCGTGCACCAAAATCGACAAGAGCCGGCCATGCAAGCGCTGCCGCACCCGTGGTGTAATGCGGCACTGCCGAGTGCTCGCCAAAGGCAACGATGGGAGAAAACGACGATGTGGCTCCACGCCGGGCAAGCGCGTACTGCACCTCGGCGAGCACCTGGCTCTCCGTCACCCCGTCTTCCAGCCAGGCGGGCAGCCCGGCAGCGACGTCGGCTGCGATGTCACAGGCGCTCCGGATAGCCTGCACCTCTGCTCTGTCTTTCACCATCCTGGCCCGTCGGACGGCCGACGAGACGTCGACGAGTGACGCGTCGCTGCGGAGCTGCTGCAGCCACCTTGCGTCGCGGTAGGATATCGATGGGGCGTTGACACCGACGGTGTCGCCCGTCAAATGTGCTTCGAAAAGCGCGTGTTTTTCCTCGCTGTCATGGTAGACGTGTGCATCGGCATCTGCAGCCGTGGCCTCGAGCTCCGGGCAGATGACCTCTCTGCTGCCGTCGGGATAGAGAATGACTGCTGACCGCTCAAAGCGGCCGTTCCGGTAGCCAGTGGCCCAGAAAAACGTGGCGTCGACGGCGGTGCCGTTGACGATGGCGATGGCGTCGACGGCCTCATCAGCGTGAGTGAATAAACGCCGGATGCGCTGCGTCATCGTTCCTCCTGCAACATTGCTACGGCGTCGCTTATCGCTCCTATCTGCGCCGGGAGAAGCTGCTCGGCCCGCCGGTGAATGAACGGGACGGCGACGAGCTGGTCACGATTGACAAGACCGGCGGCGAGCAACCCGTTCCGTATCTTTTTGCGCCGATGGGAAAACAGGGCTCTGACAACGTCGGCGAAGACAGCCTCGTCGATGACCGAGAAGAGCGGCTTCCGCGGCGTCATCCGGACGACAGCTGACTGAACCCTGGGGCGAGGGTGAAACGCTCCCGGGGACACCGTCTCCAGCAGCTCCCAGTCAGCTGCATATTGCGCCATCACCGAGAGGCGGGCATAGCTGTCGCTGCCCGGCGACGCGACGAGACGCTCGGCGAACTCCTTCTGGTACATGAGGACGCCGAGGTCAAAGTCCTGCTCGAGGAGCTTGAAGGTGACGGGTGACGATATCTGGTAGGGCAGGTTGGCGACCACCTTGTTGAACTCGAGGGCGTCGAAATCAACGGCGAGGGCGTCGCCGTGCACCACCTCGACGTTTTCAAGATTCTCAAGCAGAGCGGCCAGCGATGAATCTATCTCGATGGCGACTACGTGGTCTGCAACCGTGGCGAGGTGTCTGGTGAGAGCTCCCTTTCCAGCGCCGATCTCAAGCACCGCGTCATCCCGGCTCAACTCGGCGGAGGCAACCTGCCGCTGTGCGACGCGGTCGTCGACCAAGAAATGCTGGCCGCGACGCATGTTACTTCTTGAGCGGCGGCCGGGTGAAAAGACGGTATTTCTGGTCCGGGTCACGGAGTTCTTCTTCGACCCGCTTGGCAATCAGCTTTTCCGGGTGCGTGAGATGATTGACGCGGTCCGCGATGTCCTCGAAGCTCTCAAACGACTGCTTCCGGCGCTCGCTGACGATTTCACGCATGGTTTTTTTTCCGAGGCCGGGGAGCAGCTCGAGCGCATGGTAGCGGGTGGAGATGGACGGGCAATCATTGTAGAACTTCACGAATCGCTCCTCCTTGTCCTTGACGATGTCCATGATGATGTAGAGGAGCTCACCGTGCGCAGCAGCCGTCAGTTCGTCGTAGGTCACACGGCCCTTCACCTTGGCGATTTTTTCTCGGCTGTCCTTGTCCTTGCCGACGTAGACGCGTTCGCCGATGGCCAGCGACACGTCTCGCTTCGGCAGCAGCTCAAGCAGCGTGAACTGGCTGTCGCCGACTCCATAGGCAAGCGACTCCCGGCGGCGACCTGGCCTTCCGGCAGCCAGATAGTCCAAAATGTAGACGTAATCTTCCATGGTCTTCCTCAAAGATATTCCCAGACGATGTCGAGGATGCGCTGCCGCTCCTCCTTGGAGGGGACAAATGTTTCCTTCGTAAAAAGAGCCATGAGCTCGTCTTCGGTCTCCGGCAGCGTATCGGCTATCTTGTACGCCTGTTTTTTGTCGACGCGGTCGAGTTCCTTGAGCTCCCGGATGAGCTCCATCGTCTTGGCGGCCGACAGCGTGACCACGTGCTCGCTGTGATCCAGCGCTATCTTTTGCTCCCGGGTGAGCTCCTCGCGTTCGGTGCTGATGCCACTCAACTTGTTTTTTACCGCTGCCAGAGATACGATTTTCATGTTACTCCCGTCGCAGGTGCTCAGGCCGCACGATGACGGTCTTGACCGCGTTTCCTTCCCGAATATCCACCCGGTATGCGTTGCCCTGCCGGCCGGTTACGTAGCCGGTCTTGCCGTGGTAGCGGCGGTGGGGCATGCCCTTGTGGATGGACGGGTCTATCACGATGGACACCCGGTCTCCTTCCTCGAACTCCTGGAGCGCCCGGGTGATGGGGCTGAGTCCGCGTTCCCGTGGTTTTTTCCTGAAGACGTGTCGTGTCTTACTTCTTGTTCCTTTGGATCTTTTCGCCATTGGTATCACCTATGCCTATGACGTCGAGTTTTTTAACGTCGATGGCGGTGTCTGCCAACTCGCTGAACGAGGGCTCGGTGCGACCGCTGTCGCCGTTGAGGAGCTCCTTGATGTAGGTCCCTGACTCGGCCGTGATGACCAGCGTCGCCGCATGGGCATCCTGTTGTTCCACCGTCATGTCCAGTATCTTTCGCTTCCGCACCCTGTCGGCCCTTCGGTGAGCTACGCGAGATGGCGTTCGTTGATTTATATATATACCCCGTAATGCACGCACTGCTTCATTAATTTTTCCCTTCCCGTGCAGCGCTATCACGGCCCGATAGGTCTTGCTCCACGACGCCTCCTTTATCTCGGCCACCTCGTCTCGCGATGCCATGCGCAGCCCTGACACCTCGACGCGTCCATTCGCGAACGCGTTTATCTCCTGCTGCAGCGTCTCAAGGTCGATATGCCGCCGGCGTGGCTCCGTGACCTCGAGTATGAAGGGGCGGCCGGTGCCGAGCATGCGAACGTCGATGTCCTCGCGACCGGCGCCGTGGAATGACTCGTCGGTGCCCCCGCTGGCGGCCATGACCTCGTGGGCGACGAGCTCTTCCACGCTCTCTTCGTACATCTTCCCCGTGCCGCCGCAGTAGTCGCAGCCGGCGCCGTGGCACTTCCGGCAGTACCACTTTGTCTGCGGGATGCCGCGCTCCAGCTTCCGGTAGCGACCGTAGATGAAAATCGGCCGGACATCAAGCTCGACGTGGTCGAAACGGGTGTCAACGATGGCGGTTATGTCGGGTTTCTCAAATGAGACCTCTTTCCCTGTCGCGTCCTCAAGGAGCTTGCCGACCTCCCTGTTTATCTCTCGTTTCATCAGCTCTCCCTGGCCAGTTGTCTGCTCCAGCTGGGCCTCCCTCCGCTCGACGTCGTCGTCGATGCGGCTGCCGACAAGGAAGGTGTCGTATTCGTATGGCTGCAGCTTCTCGAGTACGAGCTCGGCGAAGAGCTCGATGTCGTCCATGAGCCCCTGGCAGAGCCAGCAGTCCTCCGGCTGCACGGGCTCCAGGCCGAGCGTGTCGCGAATGTGTTGCCCACGCTCCTTGTTTGTGTGGCCGTGCTCGACCTGCGCGAACTGGCGTCCCAGGCAGTGGTTGCAGAGCGGCCTGGCTGCGATGCTGCGCGCTGCCTCGAGAACTGGCTCGCTGTCCAGGGTGAGCTCGTTCATGCTGGAGGCCAAATAGCCCGGTGTTTAAAAAGGTTGGCTACTCAAGCCGGGTGCCGCAGTAGGGACAGACTGTCGCGTCGATGGGAATGCTGCGACCGCAGTCAGGGCAGTACCGCTCGCCGCCCTGCTCCTCCTTTTTCTCCCCTATCTCGGGCCGGACGATGAGCCAGACGATGAGACCGATGATGCCGCCGACGATTCCGATGATGAGCCAGAGGGCGCCGCTCTCGCCGCGTTTCTCCGCATCACGGTACATCCAGACACCGATGGCGATGGCGATGATGACCGCTATGACAGGAATGAAACAGATAAACACGCCGAGGCCGGCGAACCCCAGCCATTCCCAGCCCCAGTCATCACCGATGTCGGTTTCGTTCTGTGCAACCGCTGGGCCGGCTATCAATCCGGCGCATATAAGCAGCAGCGCGATGACGGTAAAGATGCCGATGTTGCCGTTCATGGGAACGGTAAAGGCACGGCGTAAAAATAGTTTTCTGTTTATACCGCTATCCTGGTACAAGAAAGGAAAGAAGAGAAAGGAAGAGGGGTAGCGGCTTTATTCGCCGAATCGTTTGCCGCAGTAGGGGCAGACACTCGCGTCGAAGGGGATATTGCGGCCGCACTCGGGGCATCGGCGACGGTCGTCTTCCTGCCCGCCCTGCTGTTGCTGTTTCTCGTAGTGGGAGGGCTCCGGCGGTCGGACGATGAGCCAGACGATGAGACCGATGATGCCGAGGATAAGACCGATGATGAGCCACAGAGCACCGCTCTTGCCGCGCTTCTCAGCATCCTTGTACATCCAGACGCCGATAGCGATCCAGATGACGAACATGACCACCCAGACCAGGCAGAATGCACCAGCGAAGAGGCCGCCCATCCATCCCGCGTTACTCGGGTCGATATCCTGTGCCAGCGCCATCCCGGACAGCATGCTTACCGCGAGGAGTGCCGCGAGGGCAACACCCAAAAACTTGTTGAAGGGTTTCATGGATGGCTATCAACCTATGTTACTTATAGGTTTCTATTTTTTCCGAGATATGATAGAGGGAGAGACAAAAAGAGAGGTAACGGTACAAACGACGGCGGCCGCAAGGCCTTTTAAAGAAGGAGAGACCGTCGTTTTTCTGCCGTGACCGCACACGGCATTCCCGTGTCCCGCCTCGTTCACGAGAGTGGCAGCACAGAGAGATAAATTTTTTAGTAGCCGGCTGTATACCAATCCATGCAGGCAATCGTGCTCGCCGGCGGGTTCGGCACCCGGCTGGCGCCGCTCACCTATACCAGGGCGAAGCCCATGCTGCCTATCCTGGGCAAACCGATGATCCATCGCCTGATGGACGAGCTGCCCGACGGGACAGAGGTCATCCTGGCGACGAACTACCGCACCGACGAGATACAGGCGTACTTCGACGGCATCGGCCGGGACATCACCATCAACGAGGAGCCGGAGCCGCTGGGGACCGGCGGCGCCACCAAGTACGCGGAGGAGTACATCGATGACACGTTTCTGGTGCTCAACAGCGACATCATCTCGTCGCTTGACTTCCAGCGCTTCATCGATTTCCACCGGGACCGGGAGGCGACGGCGACGATTTCTCTCTGGCCGGTCGACGACGTATCGGCGTTCGGCGTCGCCGACGTGCAGCCCGACGGGCGCATCACCGACTTCGTGGAGAAGCCACACCCGGGAGAGGCGCCGTCCAACCTCATCAATGCCGGTGCGTATTGCCTCGAGCCGGAGGTGCTCGACTACATCCCGACGGGGGAGATGGTCTCCATGGAGAACGACATCTTTCCCCGGCTCATCGCCGACGGGCAGCCTTTTTACGGCTGCCGGTTCGACGGCTTCTGGATAGACGTCGGCCGGCCGAGCAGCTACATCGAGGTGAACGTAACGCTCCTCGAGCGGAACGACATGCCCTACTACCAGGGGCCGGGCTCCACGGTCGACGGCACCCTGAACGAGAGCTGCCTGGGCAGCAACGTCTCCGTCGCGTCCGGCGCGGAGCTGGAGCGATGCGTGGTGTTTGACGATGCGGTCATCGAACGCGGCGCGTCGCTGTACAACTCTGTCGTCGGCGAGGGATGCCACATCGGCGAAGATGCCACCATCCGCGACGCGGTCGTCGGCGACGACGAGGCCGTTGAGGCGGGCGTCGATGTCATAGGCGAAGCGGTGTGGAGCACGCCTACGCCTGAGGGATACCCCGACAAGCAAATCGGCAACCCCCTGAAAGACGGCTAAATTTTTATAAGCAGGTATGATACGAGAGCATGCCCCGCTTGTTTGGCACCAACGGCGTGCGCGGCGTCACCAACGACGACATGAACGTGGAGCTGGCCCTCAACCTCGGCCGGGCCGTCGGCACCTATTTTGACGGCGACGTGGCCATCGGCACCGACACCAGGACGTCCAACGACATGCTGAAGCAGGCCCTCGTCGCCGGCGTCACCTCGACCGGCTGCGACGTCTACGACGCAGGCATGGTGCCCTCCCCGGTGCTGCAGTACTACGTCAAGCAGCATGAGCTTGCAGCAGGCGTCATCATCACCGCCTCGCATAACCCACCGGAGTTCAACGGCATAAAGGTCGTCGCCGGCGACGGCACCGAGCTGGATGCAGCGACGGAGGAACAGATAGAGGACATCTATTTCAGCGAGAGCTGGCAGTGCAGCGCCTGGCACCACGTCGGTGTGGTCCAGTCCATCGCAGCCATCGGCAGCTACCTCGACGGCGTTGCTGCCTCGGTCGACGGCGCGGCGATAGCCGAGCGGCAGTTCACTGTAGTCGCCGACTGCGGCAACGGCGCCGGCTGCGTCGCCTATCCCTACCTGCTGCGGCAGCTCGGATGCCGTGTCATCACGCTCAACGCGCAGCCCGACGGCACCTTTCCCGGCCGCGATGCCGAGCCGGTGGAGGACAACGTCGGCGAGCTCATCGCGCTGATGCAGCGCAGCGACGCAGACATGGGCGTCGCATATGACGGCGATGCCGACCGGGCTATCTTCGTCGACGAAAACGGCCGATACATCTCGGGTGACAAGACGCTGGCCGTCACGGCTGCACATGCCGTCGAGCAACAGGGCGGCACGGTCGTCACGCCGGTGTCGACGTCGAGCTGCGTGGAGGACATGGTGGTGGCGAAAGGCGGCACCGTCACCTACACCAGGGTGGGCTCGCCCATCGTCGCCAGGAGGATGATCGATCTGGACGCGACGTTCGGCGGCGAAGAAAATGGCGGTCTCATCTTTCCCGGGCATCAGTACTGCCGCGACGGCGGCATGGCAACCGCGGCGCTGCTCGAAATCATGGCGCTGCGCGAGGAGCCGCTGTCGTCGCTGGCCGACGAGGTACCCGACTACGCGCTGGTGAAGACCAAGGTGGCCTGCCCCAGCGAGCAAAAACAGGCCGTCATGGAGGCGTTCATCGATGGCGAGGCAGGCGAGGTGGACACGACCGACGGCGCCAAGCTGTATTTCGACGATGCCTGGGTGCTGGTACGTCCGTCGGGCACCGAGCCGATCATCCGGGTGTACGTCGAGGCCTCGGGGCAGCAGCGGGCGGAGGAACTTGCCGGCAGGTATAAAAAGCGGGTTGCCGGCCTGGTGGGATAGCGAAAAAGGTATATTGTGCCGATGGCATACCGTTCTTCATGCCAGAGCTGTCATCGCTCCTGCAGGCTATGAAGGAGAAACCGTCGCCCATCCGGCAGATCATGAAGATGGCGAGCCGGAAGAACATCATAAACATGGGGCTGGATCCCGATGAGGTGATCTCGTACGGCGGTGGATGGGTCGGCCATCATGCCCCTGAGGGCTTCCGCGAGGCATATAGGGACATCTGCACTGATCGTGAGTGCTTCCATGCATCAGGCAAATACAGCCCGACGCTGGGCTTCGATGACTGCCGGGCGGCGATCGCTGCCATGGAACGGGAGCTGTTCGACGTCGACCTCGAGGAGGAAAACATTATTGTCGGGCAGTCGTCGACGCAGCTCACCCATGACCTGCTGGTCACCGTTGCTGACCCGGGCGACGGCGTGGTGCTGCTTGATCCGACGTACGCCAACTACATGGGACAGATTGAGATGACGCTGCCTGGCAGCCGGCTGCACCGCGTGCCGGTGCTCGACCCGGATACCTGGGAGTACATTCCCTCGCCCTCCGATGTTGTCGAGCGATGCAAGGAGCTGTGCTCCATGGATTCGAGCCGGCTGATGGTCATTCCGACGCCTGACAACCCGTCGTCGCAGGTGCTGCCGCAGGAGGTCGTCGAGGCGTGCATGGATTGCTGCGAGGACAACGACATGTATCTGGTGCTCGATCAGGCCTACAAGACGCAGTGCTTCGCCTCGCCCCCGGATTATTTTTCGTGGAGTCCCCGCGATCATCCGCACCTGGTTGCCGTTAACTCGAACTCGAAGTGGTGCCGGGGTCTCGGCCGCCGCCTGGGCTGGATCGAGGCACACGTGGACGTGGTGGACGGGCTCGAGCGGACGCAGCAGTGCTCCATCCTGTGCCCGGACTCGCTGCATCAGCAGGCGATGATCCGGTACATAAACCAGGGACTCGAGAACGGCTCCCTGGAGCGATATCTCGAGGAACGCCGGGATGCCTACCGCCGGGCAGCTGAGATAACCACCGAGGAGATAGAGGAGCAGCTGGGCATGCCGCACCTGACGCCGCAGGGCGGTCTCTACACGCTGATGAAGGTCGGCGAGGACGGCGATACATTTGTCAGGCGCGTCCTGAAGAACACCGGCGTGCTCTTCATCCCGGGGAAGGGGTTCGGCGACACGCTGCGGGAGGGCGTCCGCATCAGCTACGGCCCACACGTGGAGCAGCCGGAGGTCATCCGCGAGGGATTCGAGCGCGTGGCTGACTACCTTGGCACGTAGCACCTGACATCCTTTTAAACCCCTGCGCTTTTGCCGTCTATGCAGCGGTGGCTCTGTCTGACCTGTCTCGCGGTGTTGCTCGTTCCCGCCGGGGGAGCACAGTGCATGATGGAGCAGTACGGTACATCCTCGGGGACCGCCGAGGTACGGGTCGCTATCTACACCTCGGTCGTCGATGACTACGCTGCTGAGGTGGAACGGGCACTCGATTACGCCTGGCGGGCCAACGGGACCAGCTACGAGATAATAACCCGTATAATCGGCCGGCGGCAGGTGCTCGGGCTGGCGGCGCCGTCGCTCCATGGCGGCGAGTTCGACCTGCTGGTCATCCCGGGGAGCGGCCGGCCGTACGTCGACGCGGCTGACCCGCGGTGGCGCATAGCCGTCCGCTCCTTCGTGGCGGGAGGCGGCGGCTACATTGGCATCTGCGGGGGCGCCAACCTGGCGTCGATGGGCTTCCAGGAGCAGTGGAGCGTCAACGCCGTGCTCAACATGTCGACGCTGGGCATCGCCACCGTCTGGGTGAACGATCAGCAGCGGGAGGAGTGGCAGTACCTGTGGAAGGCGAACTGGGAGCAGGGGATGCCGCCCGTTGACGTGGCCATTGCTCCATCGAGCAACCCGATTTTTGAGGGCTGGTATGGCCGGCGGCGGAGCATGCGCTACGGCGGCGGCCCCGGCATGGTTCCCGCCGACGTGGCATGCGACAGATGTGGACCGGTTGTGCCGCTTGCCGTGTATGCGGAGGAGCCGATGGACGTGGCGCCGCTGCATTTCTGGCGGTGGCGCACCGGATGGGAGATTGCGGCGAATGTGACCACAGATGTCAAGGGCCAGTATGCAGCTGTCGCGTCGACCTACGGCGACGGTCGGGTGGCGCTTTTTGGCCCGCATCCGGAGAAGCCGACCTGGTTCGGCGGGCATGTGGAGGAGTTTCCGGTGCGTCCCCGGGCGGGGCCGTTCACATGGTATATCTATAACTGGAGCGACGGGACGCTGTCGGCGCCGTCGTACAACTGGTGGATGCTCCGCCGCAGCGTGGCGTGGACGGCTGATGCAGCGATGCCGCCATCGCCTGTTGCCGCCTGCAATGCAGCCGGACAGTGGCTGTCTCTGCACGGCCGGGTGGTGCTGCCGCTGCCGGCGGGCGTTGTAATCAAGGGCACACGGCAGCCCGGTTGACGGCATCACACGAGTACGGTTTTAGCATGTTATATAAAAAAAGTGTCCACAAATTTTATATATTTATTTCTATATATTCCTACGTGATATCATGCCAGCAGGAGACAGAACCGGCCCCGAGGGACGGGGCCCCATGACCGGACGCGGGCTCGGCTACTGCGCCGGCTACGACAGCCCCGGCTTTACGAAAGGAGTACCACGCGGCGGACGAGGCTACGGACGCGGACGCGGCTTCGGCAGAGGATTCGGCAGCGGACGACGATGGCGGTACTATCCACCCGGACCACCCCCGGAGCCATATTACCCGCCACGATACCGGGAGGCGTACTATCCGCCAGAGCAAGCGGAGCCACCGCAGGAACAGCGGGAAAACGAGGAGGCATACCTGCACGACGCAGTCCAGCGGCTCGAGGAAGAGCTCGCCGCGGTGCGAGAGCGCCTCGAACAGCTATCGGAAGAATAACAGGTGCAAGCGATGCCCGGAGGAGACGGAACCGGTCCACCCGGCGGGGGCAGAGGCCGCGGCCGCGGCGCCGGAGGATACGGCAGGCCGGGACGATGCCGCTGCCCGAACTGCGGTCACACCACGCCGCACGAGCCGGGCGTCCCCTGCAACACCAAGAAATGCCCGCGCTGCGGCGCCCCCATGACCAGGGAGTAATACGAAACGTTAAGTAGCCGCATGCAAATGAGGGAGACATGAAAGTAGCTATCTCGACGACCGGCAACAGTTTGGACGACCAGGTCGCCCAGCGCTTCGGGCGATGTCCCGCATTTTTGCTCGTCGACCCCGAAACCATGGCGACGGAAGCGATGGACAACCAGAGTGCGCAGGCACGAGGCGGCGCCGGCATCCAGACGGCGCAGCAGCTCGCGCAGGCAGGCGTGAAAGCGGTCATCACGGGCAACATCGGTCCCAACGCCTACCAGACGCTGCAGGCAGCCGACATCGACGTATACGTCGGCGCCTCAGGCACGATACGTGACGCGCTGCAGCGATACAAGAGCGACGAGCTTGACAAAGCATCCGGGGCAAGCGTCGGCAGCCACTACGGCACGGGTAGAGGCAGGAGGCAACGATGAAGGTCGCCGTGCCCACGATGGGCGACCGCGGACTAAACGAGGAAGTCGGCGAGCACTTCGGCCGCGTGCCATCCTACACCATCGTCGACCTCGACAGCGACGAGGTGACCGTCATCGACAACACCAGTCATCACAAGGGAGGTCAGGGCTATCCGCCCGAGCTGCTCGCCGAACATAGCGTCGACGTGATGCTCTGCCGCGGGCTCGGCCGCCGCGCCATCCAGATGTTCAGCGACCTCGACATCGACGTCTGCATCGGCGCATCTGGAACCGTCCGCGACACCATCAAGGCGTTTAGAGCCGACGAACTGCAATCCGCCGACACGGGAGACGCATGCACCCGTCACGCCTTCCGCGGAAACGGCGGCCACCGTCACTGATGCCATGATCGTAGCGGTGGCAAGCGGAAAAGGCGGCACCGGCAAGACAACGGTGGCGACCAACCTCGCCCTCAGCGTCGACGGCATCCACTTTGTCGACTGCGACGTCGAGGAACCAAACGCCAACGTCTTCATCAAGGCAGACCTGGACCGGCAGGAGGAGGTAACGGTCAGCGTCCCAGCCGTCGACGAGGAGCGCTGCGACTACTGCGGCGACTGTGCCTCCTTCTGCGTCTACAACGCCCTCGCCGTCGTCCCGGGAGAGGTGCTCGTGTTCCCCGAGCTCTGCCACGCCTGCCTCGGATGCAAGCTCGTCTGCCCAAAAGATGCCATATCTTTCACGGAGCGACCCGTCGGCGTCCTCGAACACGGCGCCGCCGGAGATATATCGTTTTCCCACGGCCTGCTCAACGTCGGAGAGATACAGGCGATACCGCTCATCCAGGCGTTGAAACGCGACCTGCAGGGCGACGTCATCATCGACGCGCCGCCGGGGACCTCCTGCCCGGTCATCGAGAGCGTGCAAGACGCGGACTACGGCATCCTGGTGACCGAGCCGACGCCCTTCGGGCTGCACGACCTCAAGCTCATGGCGGACGTCATGCAGCAGCTCGGGATACCGCACGGCGTCGTCATCAACCGGAACGGCATCGGCGACGCAGGCGTCGAGGACTTCTGCCACGAGCGAGACATCCCCATCCTGCTGCGCATCCCGCAGAGCACCGAAATCGCGCGGCTGTATTCACAGGGGCAGGCGTTCGTTGCCGCCCACAGCGAATGGCAGCAGCGCTTCCGCGGCCTGTGGGAAGGCATCCGGAGCGAGGTGGACCGATGAAGCAGCTCACCGTCATCAGCGGCAAGGGCGGCACGGGCAAAACATCTCTCACCGCGGCGTTCGCCTCCATGGCCGACGACGCAGTCCTGGCGGACTGCGATGTCGATGCGGCCGACCTCCACCTGCTGCTCGACCCCTCGGTGCAGCGGCGCATGGATTTCACCGGTTTACCGGTAGCGGTCATCGACAGCGACGGCTGCACTGGCTGCGGAAAATGCCGCGACCACTGCGTGTTCGACGCCATCGATGCATCATTCGAGGTGCAGCCTGCAGCCTGCGAGGGATGCTCCGTTTGCATGTACATCTGCCCTGTCGACGCCGTCGAGATGCAGCCGCGCACCGCGGGCCAGGCGTTCGTTTCAGCAACGCGTTTCGGGCCGATGGCGCATGCCCGGTTGTATGCCGGTGAGGAAGCGTCGGGCAGACTGGTGACGATGGTCAGGGAGCAGGCTCGTGACCTCGCCGACGAGCACGGCAGAGACCTGGTCGTCATCGACGGGCCGCCGGGCATCGGCTGCCCCGTCATCGCAGCTATCACCGGCGTCGACCTCGTGCTCGTGGTCACCGAGCCAACGCTGTCAGCCATCCACGACCTGGAGCGCGTGCTCAGCGTGGCGGCGCATTTCGACGTGCCCGCCGTGGTATGCATAAACAAGCATGACATCAACGAGGAAAACAGCGACGACATCGCCACCTACTGCCGAGAGAAGGATGTCCCCGTCGTCGGCCGCATCCCCTACGACGAAGCCATGACAAAGGCGATGGTGCAGGGGAAAACCATCGTGGAGTACGACGATGGAGCAACAGCCGAGCGCATCGCCGACCTCTGGCGCCGGGTGCGGCAGCGTCTCGAGGAGCTATGACCGACACAGGGGAGGCGGAGGCCACTGATTATCTCTCCTTTTACCGGACAGCGCAGGGAAAGGCAATCGCCACGGCGGAGGCAGCCCTGCTCGACATGCGGCTGCGGTGCTGCAGCAGCCTGCTCAGCGTCGGATGCGGCCCCGCCGTCGTCGAACACGAACTTAGCAAGCGGCGGCCGGACCTCTCGATAACCGGCATAGACGCATCCGCGGCGATGCTGCAGCATGCACCACCCGCGATACAGACGGTGCAGGGACAGGCAGAAGCAATGCCGTTCAACGATGCATCATTTGACGCCGTCGCGTTCATCACGTCACTCGAATTCATCGCCCGGTACAGAGAAGCGCTCGATGAGACACGCCGCGTCCTCAGGCCATACGGCCGATGCATCGCATTGATGCTCAACCCTGCAACTGCATACTTCCAGGAGCGCTACCGCCAGCCTGGCTCCTACGTGCAGCGACACATAGAGCATGTCGAGCACGACGAGCTGGTGGCGACAATCGCCGGCCGGTTTACCGTCACCAGGGATGCCTACCGGCTGGGCGTCGACTCCAATGGCACGTTCGAGAGCACCGACCCGGAGGAGGCGACGCTGCACGTGCTGGAGGCGATAACATATGGATGACCGCCTGGCGCGGCTGTCCAGGGCGGTGAAAAAGGCGCTTCGCAGCTTCGCCATGACGCTGCCGGTGCTGCTCGGCGTGATACTCCTGCTTGGCCTGTTCAAGACCTACGTGACGGCTGCTCATATCGCGGCGGTGTTCACCGGTGTCGGCTGGCGCGACGTGCCTTTGGGTGCAGCAATCGGCAGCGTCTCAGCCGGCAACCCCATCACCAGCTACATCATCGGCGGCGAGCTGCTTGACAGCGGCGTGAGCCTGTTCGCGGTGACGGCCTTCATCGCGGCCTGGGTGACCGTCGGCATTGTCCAGCTGCCCGCCGAAATGAGCACGCTCGGCCGGCGGTTCGCGCTGCTCCGCACCGGCCTGAGCTTCCTCTTTGCGCTGCTCGTGTCAGCGGTGACCGTCATGGCCATGCAGGTGGTTGGATGAGCGGAAAAAAGCGCGGGCCGGCGATGCTGCGCTCCGGCCTCGTGTTCCTCGGCATCGTGGCCGGCCTGTACCTCGTCTCCTTCCTGGTGGATGGCGACGCCACGCGGCAGGCGCTCCGGACGAGCATCGATATCCTGTACGGCATCCTGCCGGTACTGGCGCTCGTGGTGACGCTGTTGGTCCTGACCAACTATCTGCTCAAGCCCCGGCAGGTGGCCGCGCATCTCGGCGCCGGCTCGGGCGTCAAGGGATGGCTGCTCGCCGCTGCCGGCGGCGTCGTCAGCCACGGGCCGATCTACATCTGGTATCCGCTGCTCCAGGAGCTCCAGCAGAAGGGCATGCGACCCGGCCTGACCGCCGCGTTTCTCTACAACCGGGCGGTCAAGATACCGCTGCTGCCCGTCATGATATACTATTTCGGCGTTGCATATGTCGGGGTGCTCATGGCGGCGATGGCCGCCGCCTCGCTGATGGAGGGAAAACTGATAGACCTGGCACTCACCAATCGATGAGCTACCAGTGGATGCGGACACGCTCGTCGTAGCCGCACCAGGGACAGGGATACCGCTCGTCCCGGCAACGGCCGCAGCGCGGGCAGCGCTCCATGTGGTTACATCCACATGGTGCCTGATAGCGTTTCCGGTGGCAAAAAAGAGAAAAACCGGCAGGGGTTACCTATCCACAATGGCTGAAGACGAAGACAAAGATGTCATCGACATCCTGCGGGAGGAATATCCCGACGTGACAGGGACGGCGCTGAACTACGAGACGCCGATGGAGCTGCTCGTCGCGACGATTCTCTCGGCGCAGACCACCGACGAGCAGGTCAACAAGATAACCCCGGAGCTGTTCAAAAAATATCCCACCGTGGCGGCATACGCCGACGCGGATCTCGAGGAGCTCCAGGAGGCCGTCAACAGCGTCAACTTCTACCGGAACAAGGCAAAATACATCAAGAAGAGCGCCCGGCGCATCATGGAGGAGCACGACGGCGAGGTACCCGACCAGATGGAAGACATGGTGGAGCTGCACGGCGTCAGCCGGAAGACCGCCAACGTCGTCCTGAGCGACGCGTTCGACGTCCACGAGGGCGTCGTCGTCGACACCCACGTCATGCGGCTGGCACAGCGGTTGGGACTCACCGGGCACGACAAGCGCGACAAAATCGAGCGGGATCTGATGGAGCGCTATCCCCGGGAGCGATGGTTTGACGTGTCCAACGTGCTCATCGCGCACGGCCGCCGGGTCTGCCACGCCCGGAACCCGGAATGCGAGCGCTGCGTCGTCCGGCGGCGGTGTCCCTACTACCGGGAGCTGCAGCAGAGCGAGAAATAAAACACGGGGCATAATTTTTATGTAGCCTGGCATATTGAGCAGCCGTGGGTATCGACGAGGAGATACAGGAGATAGAGCGGGAGATACGCGAGACGCCGTACAACAAGGCGACGGAGCAGC
>CAYPWJ010000016.1:25926-30829 GCA_964414415.1 uncultured Thermoplasmatales archaeon
CAGGAGATAGAGCGGGAGATACGCGAGACGCCGTACAACAAGGCGACGGAGCAGCACATCGGCCGGCTGAAAGCAAAGCTCGCCCGGCTGCGCGACAAAAAAGCCGAGCAGGCGGCCAGGGGCTCCGGCGGCAGCGGCTTCGCCGTCCGGAAAACCGGCGATGCGACGGTCGGCATGGTCGGCTTCCCCTCGGTCGGCAAATCCACGCTGCTCAACCAGCTGACCAACGCCGAAAGCGAGACCGCAGACTACGACTTCACGACAACGACCATCGTCCCCGGCGTGATGGACTACGACGGCTGCAAGATACAGCTGCTCGACCTCCCCGGCATCATCCACGGCGCCTCCAGGGGAAAAGGCGAAGGAAAAAAGATTATCTCCATGGCCCGGGTCGTCGACCTGCTCCTCATCCTCATCGATGCAGGGCAGCCAGCCCAGCTCGAGCACATCCACCGCGAGCTCCACCGGTCGGGCATCCGCCTCGATCAGCAGCCGCCCGCGGTGTCAATCAAAAAAAAGGGAAGCGGCGGCATCCACGTCGAGGTGTCCAGGCAGGCGGAGCTCGACGAGCAGACAGCGCGGAGCATCGCCCAGGAATACCTCGTCAACGCTGACATATCCATCCGCGGCTCCGTCGACGCGGACCGGTTCATCGACGCGCTGGCGGACAACCGGGTCTACATGCCCTCCGTCGTCGCCTGCAACAAGATAGACATCCACGGCGATGGCTGCAGCGAGGGCATACCGATATCGGCGAAGACCGGCGAGGGGCTCGACCTGCTCAGGCAGACCATGTTCGAAAAACTCGAGCTGGTGCGCGTCTACCTCAAGCCGCAGCACGGCGAGGCGGACATGGAGCGCCCGCTGGTCGTCACGAAAGGCGCCGAAATCGCCGACGTCTGCCGCGAGGTGCACCGCGCATTCGAGGAAAACTTTCGATATGCAACTATATGGGGGCCATCCGCGGCCTTCCCTGGACAGCGCGTCGGGCTGGACCACCCGGTACAGGACGGCGACATGGTCACCATCATAACCCGGTAGCATCAGAAAGCAACTGTGTTACCGTTTTTCACGTATCTCGTCGATCATGTCATAGGCATACCGGATATGAGGAATGGTGATGGAGCCGCCCACAATAAGCGCGACGTTCAGCGCCTCATGGAGCTCCGCGTCGCTGTAGCCTTCCTCGATACACCGGTCGAGGTGATACAGGATGCAGTCGTTGCAGCGGAGCACGGTCGACGCGACGAGACCCAGCAGCTCCTTGCGCCTCGCCGGCAGCTCTTTGTCCTCGTAGACCGCGGTGTCAAGCGCGAAAAACCGCTTGGTGTCCCGGTCGCCTTCCTCGAGTATCTTTTGGTTCATCTGCTCGCGGTACTGCTTGAACTCCTCGTAGCGCATGGTTACTCCGCCCGGGCGACCTTGATGTTCAAGGTGCGAGGTGCGTCGCCGATGTCAATGTCGATGGTGCGGGTGGAGACGTAGCGTGTCTCGTTGGCGGTCGCGTTGACAGACACGCGGTAGGTGCCCGGAGACAGACTCGTTTGGTAGGTTCCGTTCTTGTTGGACCGCAGTGACGTGTTTTGTGCGTTTTGGTCGGGTGCGTCGAGCACGGTGAAGTCAATCGGTACGCTCGGCATCGCCTCATCCGCATCGCGCCGGCCGTTGTCGTTGGCGTCCATCCAGGTTGTCCCGCTGACCGTCACCTTTGACGGCACCAGGGACAGATTCTTGGTCGTGGTCTGGCCGGGCTTCACAGTGAGCTGCAGGGACGCAGTGACGTCGTAGTCGTCCTTGGCCACCTGCATCTGGTAGGCGTCGGGCAGCAGCGAGGGGATCTCGTATGCTCCATCTGCATCGGTTGTCACGGTCGTACCGCCGACGGTCACCTCGACATTGCGCATCAGCCGGTCGACGCTTGCGTTGTACTTGGTGTTGTTGTCCATGTCCCAGTAGGCGATACCGTCGACGGAGCCACGCTGGACGTTGATGGTGCCGAGTTCACGCTGCCAGTTTCCGCTCCGCATAGCCTGGCTGTCGGTAATAGGGGCCTGTTCGCCCGTCTCGTTGAACGTGATTTGTTTGACCTGCACCTGGCTTCGGCCTCTGCCCTTCATGACGGAGAGAGAGATGTTGCCCGCCGGCGCGATGACGGAGAAATGGCCGCTGGCGTCGGTCACGCCGCTGTCGTGTGAAATGGCTCGCGATTGGTTGAATAGAGTGATGTTCTTCTGGACGGTTACCCTGGCACCGGTGATGGGTGTGCCCTCGCTGACCAGCGTGCCGTTGATGCGTGCTCCCTCGTAGTACTTGGCGACGACGACGGCCGGGCAGCCACGGCAGAGCTGTCCTCGCGCAAAGTAGAGCGATTGCTGGTTGTTCATCGGAGAGACATATTCTACGGAGAAGTGCTTGAAGTTCTGCGTGGGACGCATAAGCATGTAGAGGTAGTTGCGGTACTGCCGGTTCTTGGTCTGGTTTTCGAATATCTGCTTGGAGACCGACGAGCCAAGGTAGGTACGATACACCATGCTGTTGTAGAACGGCTGCTTGCGCTGCTGATGCGGGGTGAGCTGGCCGATTCGCTGTCGCTGCTGCCGCGTCATGTTTCTGACTTCCTCCGGCGTAAACCTGAGGCCGCTCTCGTTGGTGTACCACATGTTGAAGTACTTATCCTCCTGGGTCTCGTAGCCGAAGGAGCCCTTGTCGGCGAGGAAGGTGAACACGTTGAATATGTTGACGTCGTAGCCCTCCACGGCGTAATACCGGATGGAGTTGCCCGTCACATTCTGTACCTCGTGGTACAGCCACGTCAGCTCCTCGTCGGTGAGGTTGCCGGTGAGCAGGCGCGTGGCGTCATGGTAGCGCGCGCTTTCAGGGCGCACCCGATATTTTTCGCCGCCGTACTGCTTGCTGATGACGTCGCCGGCGGTGGTGTTGGCGTACTCCTCCGGCGTCTCGATGATGGTGACGAGGTCGTCGCTCAGGTCGCCCAAGTGTTCGTCAAAGACGGCCGTGAGGTCATCGGAGAGCTGGCCACCGTGTTGCTGCATGTCTCCCTCGGCAAGCCGGACGAGCCAGATGGACACCGCCGCCTGCTCGCTCTCCGCGGTCTGGAAGTTCGCCGCGGGCGGGATGCCGTCCTGGAAGTTGTCAGCCACCGTGGGATGCTTGGCGATGGCGACCTCGTAGAACCCGTAGTCCCACCAGGAGATGATGGCGGGTTTTTCGGTGTTGCTCATGTTGCGGTCCTGCCGTTCAAGCCATCCAAACGCGTCGGTCCAGTACTCCTCCGTGTGCAGACCGAGGCCGAACGCCCCGAGTTTGTCGGAGTCAAACTCCTGTTTCATGGTCGACGGAAGCGACGCGTCGAAGGCCATCCATCCATTCGGCACAAACACGAGGAATACGATGAAGAAGACACCGGCCACGTGCCGTATCTGGACGCCTTTCTTGATGCCGTACCAGCCGCCGCCGACGCCCTTGATGGTCTCCACCATATCCTTGAAGTCGAGCCTGTCGATGACCATCCACAGGACCCAGCCGCCCAGCACCGCCATGAGGGGAACGAGATTGTTGAGGAAACGACCCGCGGTGCTCAGCAGCCACGTCTCGACGACGAGCCACACCGCCAGCAGGAAGTAGCCGCGCTTCGACCGGTCCTTCCAGTACCGGTAGAGGAGGAACAGGAACCCGATCCAGGCGAGCCAGAACAGAACAGGTCCGAAGGACATCACGTTCCGGCTGAAGTCAAACGTGCTCGCCTCGGCAATGGTCGCCGAGACCTTTTTTCCGTAGATGCCGGAGCCGTAGATGATGTTAGATATCCGGGTAAACGGCTGCAGCACCGCGATGGTGGTGTTCCGGATGACGTAGAGAAACGCCAGGGCAGCGGCGCCCAGCCCAAAAATCGACGGGATGGACACAACCCAGGGGATGTCACGCCTGCCGAGCCAGAGGTAGATGCCGCTGAATATCGCGACGCCCAGTGCGACGGCGAGCTCAGTGGTCACGCCAATGCCATCCTTATAGAAAAAGAAGGGCAGCGCGAGGAGATAACCGGCAAAGAGAGCGATGTTGGCGGTCCAGGCCACACGCGGCCTGATGCGCGAGGAGACGATGTCCACGAACATCTGCGCAACGGCATACACCGCCACCACGGCGTAGATGTAGCGTGCCGCCACCCACGTCATGGACATAGCCGCGATGGCGGCCCCCGCCATGAACGCGTACAGCATCGACTTTCTATCGTGTTTTTCCGTGAGGCCGAGCGTCAGGAACATCATGGTGGTCGTGGTGAGCAGCAGCACAAACGAGTCATGATCGTAGAGCGAATAGGCGGATCCGTGGCCGGAGCCCAGGTGCACGGGGATGAGCGCCACCATCAACGCACCGGTCAGCCCTGCCTTCCAGCCGAAGAGCCGTCGGCCGATCACGTAGACCGGGAAGACAAGCAGGGCGCCGTACAGCGCCGGCAGAAACTGCATCATGTATCCCACGGCATCGGTGTCCCCCATGAGGGGGCTCAATAGCTTCCCCGTCCCGATGGTCAGCATGTTGAACAACGGCGGACGGCCACCTGAACGGCCGAGTGGATAATTCAGCAGCGGGTCCTCGGTGCCGTATTCACCGCCCAGGTAGGCGTACTCCCCGCTTTCAAGCGTTTTGTCGATAAGCCGGGCGTTGTAATACGGATCCGGCCCGGATAGATAAAACTTCTCCGTCATGGAGGTGGCATCCTCGTTGACGGCGATGCCGGAGGTCGCATTAAAATAGGTATTGAAAAACAGGACGAGGACAAACGCTACGACAACCAGCGGTAGCGCCCACTTCTTGAAATTAATCCCTGATGCCATGGTTTCACTCTGACGGTAAATGACCGTGGCAATAAATATTTTATCCT
>CAYPWJ010000017.1:0-30300 GCA_964414415.1 uncultured Thermoplasmatales archaeon
CCTGGCCCTGACACGGCCGACGTTGCGGAGCTGCACCAGGTTGAGCAGCTGCTCCCTGCAGCCGTAGCGCATCCGCATGATGAGCTTCGTCAGGTCCGGGACGGCCTCGAAGTCGAAGAGCCGGGCCATCTCACGCATCGCGTGCAGCAGCCATTCGGCGACCTCAACCTTGCCGTGGATGTCGCCGGGGCCGACGCCGTACTTTTGCACGAGGTGCTGCTCCCGTCGCTCCCGGATCCAGTCGTACAGCAGCGCCGCTGTCTTCACCTCGGCCAGGAACCATTCAAAGTCCGGCGAGACGGGCAGCGGCACCTCCAACGCGAAGACGTTTTCGTCCACGACGTCTTCCAGCCACCGGTCACCCTTGGAGACGTAGAGGCACCGCATGTCCGGCGCCGCGCAGACGGCATGGAGATATGAAAACGTCGATGCCTTGGAGGCTTCCAGCGCCGTCCGCATCTTTATCGCTGAGAGCGGGTCCAGATACAGGCTCGAGGTCTTCCGGCCGAACGGCGTGGCGGTCCAGACGCCCTCCTTGACGATGAAACCCTTGCGCTCCAGGAAGGATACGATGTCCTCGAGCTGCCCGGTGGAGAGCACGCCATGCTGCTGCGCATAGAACGTCCGGTTGAAGAAGTCGATGATCTCGTTCATGGTAACGGCGAAGTCGGTGGCGATGAGCGAGAGCACGTGGATGCGAAGCGCCGGCTCGCTGCCCAGCTTTGAATGGATGGGCTCCAGCTCGGTGTTGATGTAGCGTTCCATGAGCTGCCGGAGCTGGCGGTGCTTCCGCGCGACCAGGATTGCCTCGCCGTGGTCGTCGTAGCCGGGGCGGCCGGCGCGACCCATCGCCTGCGCGACTTCCATCGGCGGGATGGGCACCATGCAGCCTGCCTCGCCGGAGTAGCGGTAGGTGTGTTTGACGACGACGCGGCGCGCAGGCGTGTTGACGCCTGCAGCGAGGGTGGGCGTCGCGACGATGCATTTGACGGCGCCTGCCTTGAACGCCTCCTCGATGGCGCGGCGCTGCCCGCTGCGCAGGCCGGCGTGATGGAACGCGACGCCCTGCTGGATGTTTTCAGCCAGCTGTTCGGCGATCGTGGTGCTCTCCTCACCGGCGAGGACGTCCCGGGCGGCCTGCTTGAGGTGCTCCACCTCGTCAATGTACGGAGCGACGTGCTCCTGGAGTTTGCCGGCGAAGCGCTGCGACGCCCGCCGGCTGTTCACGAAGACGAGGGCCTGTCCGTGCTCCTGGAGGGTGTCCCGGACGAGCGTGATGGCGCCGTCGCTGCCGTCGAGCTGCCGGGTTGATTCATCCGCGAAATAAATCACGCCGTCGTAGTATACGCCCTCGCGGAGAGGAACGGGGCGCCAGTCTGACTTGACGAGCTCCGCGTTGAGCCACCCGGCGATCTCTGCAGCGTTTTGTATGGTGGCGGAGAGCGCGATGACCTGCAGCCCGGGATGCATCATCCGGAGGCGGGAGAGCACCATCTCCATCGTCGGTCCGCGCGACGGGTCGTCCATGAGATGGATTTCGTCGGCGACGACCACCTCCAGATCGTCTATCCAGCGGGCGCCGTGCCGCAGCAGCGAGTCCGCCTTCTCCGACGTGCAGATGACGATGTCGTGGCCCCGGAGGCGGCTGCCGCTCTCGTCGTAGTCGCCCGTGGAGACGCCGATTGATATGCCCAGTTCCTCATATCGGCGGAGGTCCTCCCATTTTTCCCTGGCCAGCGCCCGTAGCGGGACGATGTACAGGCTTTTCCGTCCCTTGAGTGCGGCCTGGAGGATGGCGAGGTAGGCGATGAGTGTCTTGCCGCTGGCCGTGGGCACCGACAGCACGACGCTTTGTCCCTCCAATGCAGGCGGCAGCCCCTGCTGCTGCGGCGGCCACAGCGAGGATATACCCTGCGCTGCAACGAGGCGGCGGATGCCCTCATCTATGGGGACGTCGTCGATGGTTGCCCAGACCATGCTGGGCTAATGCGCCGGGGCATAAAACGTTTTAGCAGGCGTTCCAATACCTCTTTATATATCGAGGGGTTTACATCTCCACGCATGGAATCGATTGCCTCGCTGAAGGAGCTCTGCATGGAGGTCGCCGACGCGATATCGGCGGCGGTGCAGCACGAGCACGAACGATGCTTCGACCGGTTCGGGGCCGAGATACGGATGGGAGCCGACGGCACGCCGACGCAGCACATCGACAGGGTCGCAGAGGACGTCGCCCTCGAGGTCATCGACGGCCAGGCCAACGTGCTGTCGGAGGAGGCCGGCTTCGTCGACAACGGCTGCCGCTACACGCTGGTGCTGGACCCCATCGACGGGACCCGCAACGCGGTGAACGGTGTCCCCTTCTACTGCGCCTCAGTCGCCCTGGGGCGAGAGCGGCTCAGCGACGTCGTCTACGGTCTGGTGCGCAACCTGCCCACCGGCGATACCTACACAGCCGAGAAGGACAACGGCGCCGCGTGCAACGGACAGCCGATATCCGTCGAGCGGCGCGACGAACCGCTGTTCTCCCTCGTCCTCGGCACCTCCGGCACCGAGGAGACCTGGCAGCGTGTCCGCCATCACCACATCCGGGCGCTCGGTGCCGCAGCCCTCGAGATGTCGCTGGTGGCCACCGGGGCTCTCGACGCCTACTACCAGGCCAACGAGTACCTCCGGGTGACTGATTTCGCTGCGGGAGCGCTGCTGGTCCGCGAAGCGGGCGGCGCCGTGTACAGCGGCGACGGTGAAGAACTCGACGTTCCCCTGAGCCTTGACGTGCGGAGCAGCGTGCTCGCCGTGTCGAGCCCTGCAACGCGGGAGGTGCTGATATGAAATGGGGAATGATATGCAAGCCGTCGAAGCCGTCGTTCGCCGTCGCGGACCAGATATACCAGCTGATGGACGACGTGCTGCTGGAGCGAAAAGTGGCGGCGCAGCTGGGGCAGAAGGGCTACACCGTCAGGGAGCTGGGAGAAAAGGCAAACCGGCTGGTGGTCATCGGTGGAGACGGCACCATCCTGATGGTCATGCGGCAGGTCTCGAAGCCCATGTTCACCATCAACACCGGCCAGGTTGGATTCATGACCGAGGCCAGCGTCGAGGATGCGGTGGAGGGCATGAAAAAGGTGCTCCGGGGCGAGTGCTTCGTCGAAGAACGCATGCGCATCGCGGCGGCGCTCAACGGCTCCCGGCTGCATGACGCCACCAACGAGGTGACGGTGCATACGTCGGCGGTGGGAAAAATCCTGTCGCTCCGCCTCCTGGTCGACGGCACGGTCACCGAGGAGCTCGACGGTGACGGCATGATCATCGCGACGCCGACCGGCTCCACCAGCTACGCGCTCTCCGTCGGCGGTCCCATCGTCGATCCCTCCATCGATGCATTTGTGGTAGCCCCGATGGCGCCCTTCCGTCACACGGCGTCGCCGCTCATCATTCCAGCTGACAGGACCCTGCAGGTCGAGATCATGGGAAAGCGGGACGCGACGGTGGTGACAGACGGCATCCAGGAGGGAACGCTGTCCCGCCGGGGAACGCTGGAGCTGTCGCTGTCCGAGACAACGGCCTCGTTCATCCGCCTCGAGCGGGATTTTTACCGGAAGGTCTACGAGACCCTGTCTTTCCACACCAAGAGGCACGAAGTATGAGGACCGTCAGGGGCATCGAGCGGAGCGTGCTCCAGCTCATCCAGGAGAGCGCCCGCGACATCTATCCAAACGAGTTCGGCGGCTTCCTGTCGGTGGGCGACGACCCCGCTGTCATCTCGGAGATCGTCCTGCTGCCCGGCACCATCTCCGGCAGCACCCATGCCATCTTCAGGCTGGACATGTCGCCGCCCGACAGCAGCATCGTAGGCACCGTCCATTCACATCCCTCGCCGTATCCGACCGCGTCGGAGGCAGACATGCATCTGTTCCAGAAGTACGGCCGCATTCACATCATCATCGCTGTGCCCTTCGACGACGCATCGTGGCGGGCCTACAACCACCACGGCGAGCCCGTCTCCCTGGAGGTGACCGAGGGATGAAGGAAGACATCCGGCGGGTGCTCCAACGCGCACATGATAGAGACCGGTCGTTTTCGTCGGGCCGCATCCTCGGTTCGATGTGCACGGAGCCGCATCCCGCAGCCATGGCCGCGTATCGAGACTTCATCGAAACCAATCTCGGCGACGCAACCTTGTTCCCAGGCACCAAGGAACTGGAGCGCAGGGTTGTCGAGCGGGTCGGCGAGCTCCTGCATGCGCCGGCCACGATTGACGGACAGCTGACATCCGGCGGCACAGAGTCCAACCTCACGGCGCTGTGGGCGCACACCCAGCTGCAGGAGACAAAAAAAGTCGTGGTGCCCGAGCACGCTCATTTCTCCTTCCAGAAAGCCGCATCGCTCATGGACCTGGAACTCGAGGTGCTGCCCTGCCGCGACCACGTCGCCGACGCCGACGCGTTGCCTGCCATGCTTGACGACGACGTCGCCTGCGTCGTCGCCGTCGCCGGCACCACCAGCCTCGGACGCGTCGACCCCATCGAGGCGATGGCCGAACGCTGCCGTGCGGCAGACGTGCCGCTGCATGTCGACGCGGCGTTTGGCGGCTTCGTCCTGCCGTTTCTCCGGCAGCTCGGGCTGTCCGACAAAGCATTCGACTTCGCTGTCGACGGCGTCAGCAGCATATCGCTCGATCCGCACAAGATGGGGATGTCAGTCATCCCCGCCGGCCTGCTCATGCTCCGGGACGGCGCATGGTTCGAGTGCATCGCCGTCAAGGCCACCTGCACCCACACCCGGCGGCAGCTCTCGCTGCTTGGCACCCGTCCAGGGGCGGCGGCAGCCGCGACCTATGCAGTGCTGCAGGAACTCGGATGGGCGGGCTACCGCTCCATCGTCGCGCGATGCATGGAGACGACGCGCCACGCGGCAGCGCAGCTCCGCGACGGCGGCTTCCAGCTGGTCACCGAGCCCGAGCTCAACGTGCTCGCCGTTCGGACGGCTGAGCCACGACGCGTCGCACAGCAGCTGGCCGAGCGCGGCTGGATGGTCGGCGTCAACGAGCGCGACGGGGCGCTCCGCCTCGTGCTCATGCCGCACGTGAAAAAGACATTAATAGACGACTTTGTTTCAGACCTGGCATCGGTGGTCCAATGAACAGGCTCGAGACGTCACTGAAGCAGGCACCCATCGTCGACAAAGATGGATACCGGTACCTGGTGCATCCTCTCACGGACGGCATCCCGTCCATCGAGCCGGCACTGCTCGAGGAGGTGACGGAGCGGATGGCGGAGCAGCTGCCCGACTGCGACCGGATCGTCACCACGGAGGCGATGGGCATCCCCATCGCCACGGCGCTGTCGCTCCGTACCGGCATCCCCTTCACCGTCATCAGGAAACGACGCTACGGGCTCCCCGGCGAGGTCTCCGTCGAGCAGGTCACCGGCTACGCGTCATCGAAGCTCTATGTCAACGGGCTCCATGAGGGCGACGAGGTTGTCTTCGTCGACGACGTGGTCAGCACCGGCGGGACGCTGACGGCGGTCACAGCTGCCCTCCGGGACATGAACGTGACGGTCAAAAAAATCCTCGTGGCGGTCGGCAAGGGCGACGTCTCCGCGATTGAGGAGCAGGTGGGCATGCCTATAAATACCCTGGTGGACATAGCCGTGGATGATGGCGTCGACATCGACGAGCGGGATTGACATCGACCGGCTGATATCGCTGGCCGACGGCTGCAGCCGTGTGCTCCTAAAGCTGCCCGACGGCCTGATCACGCAGGCACCGGCCATACTGGATGCACTGCAATCAGCCGACATCGAGCCGGTTCTCTCAGCCGACAGCTGTTTCGGCGCCTGTGACTGGTGCGGCGACGCCGCTGGATGCGACAGCATTATCTACGTCGGAGAGGCGGCTATGCCCTCGCTGGAGGGCCGCTATCCCGTGCCGGCTGCCTTTCTCCCGGTCCCGGCGGCGCACGACGTCACGCCGGCGGTCGAAGCAGCAGCGCCGCTGCTTCAGGGCACCGCGGTCGGCGTAGCCACGATTGCGCCCTACATAGACCAGTTCGACGACGCCATAGAAACACTCGAGCAGGCGGGGTTCTCCACGGTGGTCGGCCGGCGGAGCAGACGAACAGCCTACGACGGCCAGATACTCGGCTGCGACCTCACCGCTGGCACCGCGATCGCCGACCGGGTCGACAGCTTCGTCTACATCGGCGACGGCCTCTTCCATCCACTCGGGCTGTCCCTGGCGACGGACCGCCCGGTGGTCGTGGCGAACCCGGCGCAGGGCACCGCCGCCGGGGAGGAACTGGCGGAGCGGCGGGACACGCTGCTCAAAAGACGGTACGCCGCTATCGCCAGTGCAGCAGATGGTCACCGCGTCGGTGTCATCCTCGGTGCAAAGCTGGGGCAGCAGCGACCCGAGCTGGCGGAACGAGTCAAGGAGCTGGCCGAGCGACATGGATATGCGGCGGCGCTTGTCACCGCTGACCTGGTGCAGCCGGAGCGGCTCGACCACCTGGGGATGGATTTTTACGTGTCGACGGCCTGCCCCCGCATCGCCATCGATGACGCCAGGCGATTCCGGCAGCCGCTGCTCACGCCGATAGAGTTCGAGATACTGGTGGGGGAGCGCGACTGGGAGGACTACGAGTTCGACCAGATCCTGTGACTAGATGTTGAAATAGCGGATGTTGGTCAGCATCGCCTCTTCCTTGTTGCCGGCAGTGTCGTAGGCTATCACGGTGAGCGTATACATTTCGCCGTAGGATTGTTCGTCCCACGTCCAGGTGGAGGAGGTGCCCGTGTATCGGAGGGCGCCGTCCACCCGGAATTCGATGCGTTCGATGTCGGAGACCTCGTCGCTTGCATCGACCTCGACCGTCATCTGGCCGACGATGACCGTGTTGGCCGGGAGCGGGACAAGACCGATAGGGACAGGCGGGATGATCTCCCGGCCGAGGAGGTTGAGGTAGAGGTAATCGCTCTGCGGGGTGACGAGGGAAACCTCCGGCTTGGTGGTGTCGATGGTGAAGTTGCTGGAGATACCCCAGCCGGTGTTGCCTGCATTATCTGTGGCGTTGATACGGAGCTGATACTCGCCGTCATCCCAGGTGCTGACGTCGATTCGTTTGCTTCCCTCGTTGGTCAGGGGGTACTCGTCGTTTATCCATGACTCGTTGACGAGGTGCCAGTCGCCGCCGGCCTCCCGGTAGGATATCCAGATGGTATCGAGGTTTTCGTCGATGTTGTCGGTGGCGTTCCAGACGACGGTGAGATCTCCTTCGCCGCCAAGGGTCTGTCCCTGCTTGGGCTGCTCGATGATGACGGTGGGCGGCGTGTTGTCAAGGGTGAACGAGTCGGAGGTATTGGAGCCGGTGTTGCCCGCATCATCTGTGGCGTTGACCTGCAGCCGGTAGACGCCTCCCTGGAACCGGGTGGTATCCCAGACGTAGGAGCCGGTGTCGCTGAGGCTGGACGCCACGGGGATGGATGTGTTGTCCTCGCCGAGCAGCGAGATATTGACGGCGTTGCTGAGGTTGCCGTCGACGTTGTCACTAACGTTCCAGGAGACGGTGACCGTTCCCGTTACATACGCCGCGGTGGGCGCCAGCACCGTGACAGATGGGGCGGTATAGTCTATCTTTATCTGCCGTGAGCCGTTCGTGGTATGACCAGCCATGTCCGTGACGCGAAACCTGAAGGTATGGTTGCCCTGGATGTCCAGGGAGAAGAGTCCGTTGTAGCCTTTCCATATGCCGCTGGATACGCTCCGGTACTCCGTCTGATTTACGCCCGAATGGTTGTCGGCGGCGTCGAGCGTTATCTCGACCGTGTCGACGTACCAGCCGTTGCGGCCGCCGGGCGTCTCCGGATCGAGGATGCATTCAATGTCAGGCGGCGTCGCGTCGATTTTGACCTGGCGGGTATGCATTTCTCCACGCGTGCCGTTGACATCGACCGCGTAATACGAGATGGTGTGAACACCGTCAGCTGACAGATTAAATGAGGTGTTGTATGTCTGCCATGGCCCACCGTCGACGCTGTAATTCGTGTAGTTGTAATCCGAGGTGTTTTCGACCGCTTCGATGGTGACGGATACATTGCCGGTGTACCAGCCATGCTGGCCGAGCGTGCCGTTGAGGGCCACGGAGAGCACCACGTCGACATTGTCCACCGTCACGTTGAGCGAGGCGACGTCCGAGTAGTTGCCGCCGTCGTAGCTCCGTGCGGCAATGGTATGACCGCCGTCCTGGACGCCGGTGGTGTTCCAGGTGTAGGTCCAGCTCGTGTTTCCATCGGCCGTGCGCCAGGCGCCGTCATCGATGCGCACCTCCACCCGCCGGAGGCTTTCATTGTCCTCCGGGTCGCTGGCGTTTCCCTGGATCATGACGGTGCCGTTGACCGTGTTCCCCTCCTGCGGAGACGTTATCTCTACCGTCGGTGGCTGGCCGTCCAGCGCAGTGGCCATCACCAGGGTGACAGAAAAAGCGACGGCGGTGACGATGATAAATAATGTAACTCCGAGTAGCCTTTCCTTTCTCATGATTCCACCGAATGTCGTGAATTGGTAAAACAGATGTGCTTTTAAAACGTTTGCTCTCCGACGACGTGGCAGACGAAAAAGACGAAAAGCGTTATATAACCCCTCGATTTTGCCGGGATGATGGACATCCTTCTTATCTATCCTCACCTGGAGCACGGCGTCACCACCCATGAGGATAGCCACACTCCATTCTCGAAGCTTTTCGGTAATCCCTCCCTCACCCTGCCACAGATAGCCGCCGTCACGCCGGAGAGACACAACGTCCGCATCCTGGACGAAAACTTTGAGCCGGTACGATACGATGACGACTGGGACCTCGTGGGTATCAGCTGCCTGACCATGACCGCTCCATATGCCTACCAGATGGCGGACCGCTTCCGGGAAAAAGACATCCCGGTTGTGCTCGGCGGGTATCATCCCACGGCCTGCCCCGAGGAAGCCAGCCAGCATGCGGACGCCATCGTCCTCGGCGAAGGGGAAGGCGGATGGCCTGAGCTGATCCACGACCTGGAAACCAACGGAAAACTCAAGCAGTTCTACGGCCGGAACAGCTGTGTGCAGCCCGAGCAGATTCCACAGCCTCGGATGGACCTCGTCAGGCACCAGCCGCTCACCGGGTGCATCCAGACGCAGCGGGGATGCCCGCATGGCTGCGAGTTCTGCTCCACCTCGGCTTTCCTGGGTCGACGGGTGCGAAGCCGACCGATTCCCGACGTCGTCTCCGAGATGAAAAAAATCCCCAACAAGCTCATCATATTCCGGGATGCATCGCTGACCATCAAGCCCACCTACAGCCGGAAGCTCTTCAAGGAAATGATCCGGCAAGACATCAGCAAAAAATGGATCGCCAACGGAAACATAAACCTCCTCGGCCGCGACGAGGAATTCCTCGAACTGGCCAGAGAGGCAGGCTGCATCGCCTGGTTCGTCGGCATCGAATCCATCTCACCAGAGAGCCTCAAAGAAGCACACAAGACATCCAACACCGCCAGCCAGTACAGAGAAGCCATCGCAACCATCCGCGATCACGGGATGGCGGTCATCGCCGGCATCATATTCGGATTCGACCACGATACACCGGACATATTCGACACCACGCTGGAAAAAATGCTGGAATGGGAGATCGACGCCGGCGAATTCAACGTCCTCACGCCCTATCCAGGGACGGCGCTCTTCGACCGCCTTGACCGAGAAGACCGCATCGTCACCAAGGACTGGTCGAAGTACACGCAGTCGAACGTCGTCTACGAGCCAAAGAACATGACGCCCGCGGAGCTCCTGGAGGGCACGAGGCGTGTCATCAAGGGCTACTACAACGGCCCGCAGACCCTGCAGCGCATCCTGGGCACCATGAAGATCAGCAAGCTGGCGCCGACGTCGCTCGTCGTGCCGTCGATCAACTTCGCCATGCGCCGCTACTATTACCGGGAATTTTGGTGACGCAACGCATGAAAAAAGAAGCACGGGTCCAGGTGCGGCATGCCAGCATCCGGATGCTGGGTGTCGTCCACGGCCTCGAGCGAGAAGGCAGGCGCGTGCGGCAGGCCTTCCTAGGCTTTGAGCCGGACTGCTGCGCAGTCGGCATCCCGACGGAGGACATCGAAACGTTACGCCAGTGCCGCACCAGCGACGAGGCGGCCGACTTTGACATGACGTCAGAGCGAGAGGTGTTCTTCCAGCATCTGGCAGCCTACGGCACCGTGACGGTTCCGCCAGCAGACCTCGTAGCGGCGGCGACGCTGGCGGATGAAGAAGACGTGCCACTGGAGGCCATCGACCTCGACGACGAGGCATACACGTCGCTGTTCACCGACGAGGTCTCGCTGCTCGGCCTCATCTACAACCGGTGGCGAAACCGGCGGGTGGTAAAAAAGCCCTTCGATGCAGCAAGCGCCGAGGTGTTCGTCATGCAGTGGGACAGCTCGTTCGACGGCACCCGCTCATTCAGGGCGATAAAGCGGGCGCAGGAAAAACACATGGCCGACCGACTGTGGTCGCTCGCCGGCGAGTTCAACCGCATCCTTGCCATCCTCCCTGTCGAGCGCTTCGACGGCGTGGCAGCCAGGCTCGGGGATTGAAAAAACATAAAAAGAGAGGCGGCATTACCACCGAGGTGTTATAATGGCAAAGGAAAACGTCGTTATCATGGGCGCTGCAGGACGGGATTTTCACAACTTCAACGCCTATTACCGGGACAACGATGATTACAACGTGGTGGCGTTTACCGCCACTCAGATACCGGACATCGCCGGACGGGAATATCCGGCGGAACTCGCCGGTGACCTGTACCCGGACGGCATCCCGATTTTGCCGGAGGAGAATCTCCCGGAGATCATCGAGGAGCACGGCGTCGACGAGGTCGTTTTTGCATACAGCGACGTCCCCTACGGCTACCTGATGCATCGCTCGGCGATAGCCAACGCCGCCGGCGCCGACTTCCGGCTGCTCGGCCCGGACCACGTCATGCTCGAGTCACGCAGGCCGCTGGTTGCCGTCGTCGCAGCGCGGACCGGCTGCGGGAAATCGCAGATATCCCGGAAGATATTCGAGGTGCTGAGCGAGCAGTATGACGTGGCGGCCATCCGGCATCCGATGCCCTACGGCGACCTTGCCAGGCAGGCTGTGCAACGGTTTGCCAGCTACGACGACCTCGACCGGCATGACTGCACCATCGAGGAACGCGAGGAATATGAGCCCTACATCGACATGGACGGCGTCGTCTACGCCGGCGTGGACTACGACGCTATTCTCGATGAGGCGGAGGAGGACGGCGACGTGATCATCTGGGACGGCGGCAACAACGACTTTCCGTTCTATCGCCCCGACCTGCATATCACCCTTGTGGATCCGCATCGTGCCGGGCATGAGCTCGCGTATTACCCGGGGGAGGTCAACGTCAGGATGGCGGACGTCGTCATCGTGAACAAGGTCGATACGGCCGATGAAGCAGACGTTGAGCAGGTGGAGGAGAACGTCCGGAGCGTCAATCCGGACGCGGAGATCATCCGGATGGCCTCAGAGGTGACGGTGGAGGACGGCGACCTTGCAGGCAAACGAGTGCTGGTCATCGAGGATGGCCCCACGCTGACCCATGGAGAGATGCAGTATGGTGCTGGCATCGTTGCCGTCCGGAAGGCAGGCGCGACGCCGGTCGACCCGCGCGATGCAGCGGTCGGCTCCATCCGGGAGGCCTTCGAGAAATATGATCATCTGGAGAACGTGCTGCCGGCGCTGGGCTACGGCGAGGAGCAGGTCGCTGAGCTGGAGGAGACCATCAGCCGGGTGGACTGCGACGTCGTCGTGTCGGCGACGCCGATCGACATCACCCGTCTGGTTGACGTCGACAAGCCCATCATCCGGGTCAAGTACGGCGTCGGCGCGGACGGCGAGGAAAAGCTCCGGCGGGTGCTTGACTCGTTCGCGGCGGAGCATCTCTGACCTTTTTTCCTGTCTCTTTTCCCCTTCTGTTTTTTGTAGCCGGAGGCGAGGTGGCCGTGTGACGCGGGATAACGGTTTTATAGCACAATGGCGATGTGCCCTCTATGAAAACCCGTCTGCAAGTAGTGTCCCTGTGCATCTTTGTAGCGGCCGTCATCCTGATGGCGCCGCTGGGCGGCGTGTCGCTGCATGAAGACGAGCGAGCCGAGCGGGCTGCAACGAGGGATGTATCCGCTGCGGGCGACGGCGACCTTGACCCGCTGACGGATGTCGAGGTGACCGTCGAGATCGAGAAGATACGCTCGCTGGTGGCGGACGACGTAGCCCCGACGACGATCGACAAGATTGATCCGGTGAGCAAGCCTGACTTCTACGTCACGGTGTACATCAACGGGGAGGCGTTCACGAGCCCCGTCTGGCACAACCAGCGGTATGTCTATGAGCCGTGGTCCGCAACGGCGGATGTGCCCGACGACGAGGAGTTCGTCGACATCAGGATAGAGCTCTGGGATAAAAATACCGGCCCTGACCGGCTGTGCGACCTGAGCACCAACGAGGAGCGGTATCCCTACAGCTTTACCGCCAATCTGACCTACAGCATCAAGACCGGCCACTGGTACGGGGACGACTACATCTACAACGAGGAGGAACACTGGGAGAGCCCCGACGAGAGCGGCTACGGCCGGCTGAACGGCTGCGACGACAACAGCCAGTATCAGCACAACCGTGACTGTGAGCTCTGGTTCGACATCCGGCAGAGCGACCCCGACGGGGACGGCATCCCCTACTGGACCGAGGTCAACGTCTACGGCACCGACCCGACGGTGGACAACACCGGCGAGGACGCCGACGGGGACGGCGTGCCCATCGAATGGGAACACCAGTGGGGACACACCTTCGAATGGAACTGGTGGGAGGACGAGGTCGAACACATCTGGTTCTACGACCCGTTCGGTGCGGAGAACCACAGCGAGCTGGACCCCGACGAGGATGGCCTGACAAACGTCGAGGAATACCAGACCTCCCAGTGGGGCTCCGATCCCTTCAGGAAGGACCTGTTTATCGAGCTCGACCAGATGAAGGCCGGCAGTGACGGTCAGCAGGCCAGCGTTCTCACCGAGGGTGCCAAGGAGCGGCTGCAGACCGCCTACGACAAACACAACATCGTCTACCATCTCGACGACGGCTGCATGGGCGGCGGCGAGATGATACCCTTCGAGCAGGAAACCGACAGGCGGGAGCTGGACGATGAATACTACACCAAGTACTTCCTAGACGGCGACCAGGACAACTGGCGCCGTGGGGTCTTCCATTACGGCCTCGTCGTCTGGGACGCCGGCTTCAACGGATTTGCCGTCAGACGGGACATGTGGCAGATATCTGCCAAATACGTCGAGGAGAAATGCCGGCAGCTGTTTTTCGTCGACGAAGACATCGTCTACGCCAGCGTGTTCATGCACGAGACGGGGCACTCGCTCGCCATCTGGAACCCCGGCGTCGACAACCACGACGCGATGTACCCCTGGCAGCCCGAGTACTGGAAATATCGGCCCTATGAGAGCTGCATGAACTACGCCTACACCTATACCTTCGTCGACTATTCAGATGGCTCCAACGGCATGAACGACTTCGACGACTGGAGCAACCTGGACCTCACCTACTTCGACGACTACAATCGATAGAAAAAGACAGCGGACATCACTCTATCGGTTTCTCTCAGCCGCGGCAATCTGCTGTTTCACCGCAACGACGGAGTCAGGGTTGACGGCGACGCCGGTCTCCTCGGCGTGGTAACGGCGAGAGAGCTCCCGGTATGCCTGGCGTATCTCTGCAGTGGGGTCGTCGGGGAACACCGCCCGGCGGAAGCGTCGCGGATTGCCTGGCCGGTGTCCGCCAGCGTCTGGTCGCCGCCGTCCAGCCTGGCGAGCTCCTGCTCGATGCCGTCCTGCAGGTCGTTGTGCTCGAGGAATATCTGGTAGCCGTCGACGGTGACGGCGAAGCCGCCTGGTATCTCGATGGCCTGCCAGCCGAAAACGTTGGGTCATTCCCCCAGCGAGGTGTTTTTGCCGCCCCTGTCTCGATGGCCGTGGACATGATGGCTGAAAACCAGCGAATCCAGGCCATGGCGACCGTGTTCGTATCCGTCGAGGCTCTTTAACGTTTTTATGCTCCCCGGTGTTTCCCTCTGCTATGTCCGTCCTGCTCGGCTACGCCGGCGTTGTCTCGGCGGTCCTGGCCTTTGGCACCTATCTCGTGCCGATGCGGCAGCGGGAGCACTATGACTCGTTTTACTACCAGTGGGTGATGTGCAACGCCATCTTCTGCCTTAGCCTTATCGTGGCAGCCATGCTCGGCGGGCTGACCGTCTCGCCGTACGGCATCGCAACGGGGCTGCTGTGGGCGGGTGGCAACATGCTGTCCATCGCGGCTGTCCGGCGGACCGGCCTCGCTGCCGCCTCGCCGGTGTGGATGTCGCTGGTGGTGCTCTCCGCCTTTGTCTGGGGCGTCCTGTTCTTCGGGGAGGTGCTCAGCTCGGCTGGGTCGGCCGTGACGGGCGTCGCACTGCTGATAGCGGGCATCACCGGCATCTCGAGGGTGCGGCGGCAGGGCAGCTCGGTCGACCTCCGCGGCGTCGGCTACGCGGTGCTCGCCGGCGTGGCGTTCGGCAGCATGATGGTGCCGTTCAAGCTATCCGGGCTGTCTCCCCAGCGGTACATCCTGTCCATCGGCGTCGGCGTCCTGCTGGGCGGCTGGCTCATGTACCTGGCGGTGCGCCCGCGCCTGGACCGCGGGGTGACCGTCGCCGGGACGGCCTCGGCGGCGATGTGGATGGCCGGCAATCTGGGAAGCCTTGCAGCGGTCGACGCGCTCGGATTGACCGTCGGGCAGCCGCTGACGCAGACGGCGTTGTTCATATCGGTGCTCTGGGGCATCGCCTATTTCCGGGAGATACAGGGACGGCGGAGCATCGCCATGGTGGCGGTCAGCGCCGCGGTGCTTTTCCTTGGCTCGCTGCTGCTGTCGCTGGGCCGGTGAGCATGGAGGCGGCATTTCCAGGTCTCTGCATGGCGGCTCTCGTGACGGCGCTGTTCGGGGTGACAGCAGGGCGACAGGTGTCGATATTTTTTTATACCATCTTCCGCTTGTTAATGGTGAGGCAAACAATGAAACAAAGTATATGGAAAGCTGGTATCGTGGTCGCTGTGGCATTTCTGCTCTGCGCCACCAGCCTAGCCGGTGTCCCCGACACCTCCTCTCCCTCCGACGCTGCTCCGGCAGCGGATGCCGACGCGAAGACCATCTCGCTGACGTTTCCGCTGTCCACGCCCGATGTCGCTGCGACATCGGAGAGCTCCTACGTCACCCTCAAGATGGAGGATGCACGCTATTCAAGCCAGGCGGGGAAGCCGATGATGCCGTACACGACGACGACGCGGACGTTTCCGCTCGGCACAGAGATAACGGATGTCGACGTCAGGGTGTCCGGCGTGCAGCACAGGCAGCTACATCGGAAAATCGCTCCTGCTTCCGAGGTGGTGGCCTACAACAGCGATGGTCCGGCCCGGCAATACGAGGGACCGGTCTATGACAGCGCCGAGCCGTGTCCCGCTGACTGGGTGCAGTGGCATACCGGCGGTGGCCTGCAGAACGGCGAACATGTCACGTTCCTCTCCCTGCATGTCTATCCCGCCCGGTACCGTCCGGCGACGGGCGAGCTACGGACGGCCGACGAGGTCACCGTCGAGGTTACCTATGAGCCCCCTGCAACGTCACTCGTCACCGCCGATGAATACGACCTCCTTATCGTCGCACCTGAAGCGTTCACCGAGGCGCTGCAGCCGCTGGTGGAGCACAAGGAAGAATACGGCGTGGCTACCAAGCTGGTGACCACCGACGAGATCTACAGCGGCGAGTACTTCGAGCCGCAGGGACGGGACAAGCCCGAGCAGCTCAAGTACTTCATCAAGAACGCCCTCGATGACTGGGGCATCACATATGTGATGCTGGCCGGCGGCAAAAAGTCATATCTGACGGGCAACTGGGGCGATGACGGTCCCACCACGGTGAACAGCGACCTCTGGCACGTGCCGGTGCGCTACGTGGCGTTGAACGACCAGACGGAGGCCGGCTACCTGAGCGACCTGTACTTCGCCGACATCTACAACGCGACCGGCGCCTTTTCCAGCTGGGACAGCAACGACGACGGCGTCTATGGAGCCTGGTCGTTCGGGCTCGGAAAAGACAAGCTCGACGGCTACCCGGATGTCTACCTGGGCCGGCTGGCCTGCCGGAGCGTCCGCGAGGTCGAAACGGTGGTGCAGAAGATCATCACCTATGAGAGCTCCCCCGCCGACCCGTCCTGGTTCAACAAGATGCTGCTAATCGGCGGCGACACCTTCCCGGGCGACCAGTACGTGGATGGAGAGGTGACGGCGGAGCATCACTTCAGCTACATGCCCGACAAATTCGAGGCGACAAAGCTCTTCGTCACCAACGACAAGCTCCCGCTCGGCGACAGCCCGGGCAAATACGCCGGCAAGTACGCCTGGACGAATACCATCAAGACCTGGAGCGACGGCTACGGCATCGTGGCGCTGGACGGCCACGGCAGCCCGACGGCCTGGGCGACGCATTTCGTCAACGAGTCCGAGTACTGGGTCAACGGCCTGATGACCTACAACATGGACCTGCTGAGCAACGGCGACAAGCAGCCGGTGGTGACGATCGGCGGCTGCCACAACAGCGAGTTCAACATCAGCCTGACGGACTTCGTGAACAACAAGTGGACCTATCAGCCGACCTACGAGTGCTGGGGCTGGCATATCGTCAAGATGCGCGGCGGTGGCGCCATCGCCAGCATCGGCAACACCGGCCTCGGCTACGGAGCCACCGGGGACCATAACGAGGACGGCATCCCGGACTGCGTGCAGCAGGCCGGCGGCTACATAGAGGGTCGGTTCTACAAGGCGTACGGCCAAGACGGCGTCGACGTCCTCGGCCAGGCGTGGGGCCAGGCCATCAGCGAATTCAACGACAAGTTCCCGCCGCTCGAAGACCAGATAGACACCAAGACCATCGAGGAGTGGGCCCTGCTCGGCGACCCAAGCCTCAAGATAGGCGGCTACGAGTAGCCACTCTTTTCCCTCTCTTTTCTTTTTATCGCAGCCATCGATGGCGTGTGCGATGGTTTTTTAGGCCGCGCTGCCATATCACCTGGCATGGAATTGCGGACGCCCGCGGAGTTCGACCTGCCCGACGTCGTCATCCTCGTCTGGGGTGTCTCCTATTTTGTGACCGCCGCTATTAAGCCCGACCTGGTCGGCAACGTCAGCTCCATGGTCTCCGGTGCCATGATGGCGGCGCTCGGCGGGCTCCTGGTCGCCAGCGTCTTCCTGGACAGCGCGCTGCTCTACCTGCTTTTGTCGCTCCGTGCCACCTATGGCTTCGTCAGCTCGTGGACCGGGCAGACGTCCTGGCAGGTCCCCTACAACCCGGCGGTGGCGGCGGTCTCGATGGCCGCGGTCGACTTCGTCATCGCCGTCGTCCTCGCCTACAAGGCCATCCAGAGCAGCCGGCGGTCATAACTGCACGGCGAGCGGGCGGCACCGCCAATGTTTATAAATGATTGTAGGATGCATAGGATGCCAGCCGGGGAATGAACGAGAATATGTCTACAGGCGGCTCCCAAGCGGAACGGATGGCGGAGCTGGTAGAGCGGGGGTTGGACAACCCGGTGACGCGGCGGTTTCTCTCCCTTGTATCCAGGAGACGAAGGAGCGAGCGGCGCGCGGAAAAAATCCTGAAGGCCTACGCTGACATGGAGGTGGATCTCTCGCCGGGCGACAGGGTCGCCAGTTTGTTTATCTCGTGGCTGCTCGACGGCTTCGCCCACCGGATGGACACCAGCAGGGAGGACATCAAGGAAAACCTCAGGGAGGGATACTGGCGGAAGGGCCTCGCCGCCACGCTTGAAGGCCTGGAAAGGGCCACGGAAGCCCTTCATTTCCTACACCCCGTTCCTGGTGGTGTGGAACTACACCAACGCCTGCAACCTCAACTGCCGGCATTGCTACCAGAACGCCGACGCGCCTCCCATGACGAGCTCTCCACGCAGGAGGCACGGGAGGCAGTCGACGAGATGGCCGATGCCGGGGTCGCCTACATCGCCTTCTCCGGCGGCGAGCCGCTCTACCGCGATGACTTCTTCGACATAGCAGCACACGTCCACGAGAAGGACATGGGCATCGCGGTGGCCACCAACGGCAGCCTGCTCACCCGGGGAAAAATCAGGCAGCTTGAAGCGCTCGACTGCCAGTACATCCAGGTCTCCGTCGACGGCGCGGAGCAGACCCACAACGACATCCGGGGCGCCGACGCCTACCGGCAGGCCATCCAGGGGATACAACGGGCGGTGGACTCGGACATCGCCGTCGGCGTCGCCATGACGGTCATCGAGGACAACGTCGACGAGGTCGACGAGGTCATCGAGCTGACCGAGCACCTGGGCGCAGACATCTTCATGCACTACAACTTCATCCCCACCGGCCGGGGAAAAGACATCATATCGCTGGACATCACCCCCGAGCAGCGGGAGGAACTGCTCATGACGCTGGTGCAGGAATCACGCCAGCGGGACATCAACCTGCTGTCGACCGCCCCGCAATATGGACGCGTCGCCGCGCAGGGTGGACAGCTCTCACTGACGCATTTCGACGTCGCGAGCCAGGAGGGACTGCAGGAGGACATCCAGTTCCCCGCCGAGTTCGTCGGCGGCTGCGGCTGCGGGCGGCTCTACTGGGCGCTGCAGCCCAACGGCGACCTGACACCCTGCGTGTTCTTCCCCGAGGTGCTGGGCAACATACGGGAAGACGACTTCCTGGACGTATGGCAGCAATCGGCGCTGCTGGAACAGGCACGACAGCGAGACGGATACCTCGGGCGATGCGGAAGCTGCCCGTCACGCACCATCTGCGGCGGCTGCCGCGCCCGGGCCTACGCCTACTTCGGCGACATACGGGAGGACGACCCCGGCTGCATCCACAACCAGGACAGATGGAAGGAGGTAAAAGACACCAGGTGACAGATGGAATAACCGGGTACTCTGGGATAGGCGTGTTGCTCTACCTCGAATGTTTCTTCCTGCCCGCTGTCACCTATGCACCGTATTTTTTGAGGCGGCTCGCGTGCGCAAGCGCGAGGCCCATCAGGTGGACGCCGGGTCTGACACCCAGGCCGCCGCGGAGGCAGGCTGCCTCGCTGAACGCGGTGACGTCGTCCCGACGCGCATCGGCTGCATGCAACATCACGGGGACGGGATGCCAGCTGTGCGTCGCCATCGCCGCCGGCGTTGAATGATCGGCGGTGACAACAAGGACGGAGGGCTCCAGATCCAGCAGCCCGGGAACGAGGGCGTCGGCGCGCTCGATAGCCTCGACCTTGGCCGCGAAGTCACCGTCCTCGCCGCGGCTGTCCGTCTGCTTGACGTGCAGAAACGAGAAGTCATGGCTGTCGCGGTAGCCCGCCGCCGTCTCAACATAGCTGTCGAAGTCGAGCTCCGGCTCGTGGACGTCCATGCCGACCAAGCGGCTGACACCGCGGTACATGGGGTACCGGGCGAGGCAGACGCCGCGCAGGCCGAAGCGTTCCTCCAGCGATGGCCACGGCTGATAGGTATCGAAGCCCCGGAGGAGCACCGTGTTCGCCGTCTCGCCGGCCAGCGTGTCGTTGACCTGATCGAGGAACGAGGTGATGAGCTTGGCTGTCCGGCGGCTGTCCTCGCCGCGTGGCCGTGGCCGCCGGGGCGGCTGCCCGGTCAGCTGCGGGTCGGTATCCGCGATGTCGCCTGCAATGCCTGCGCCGCGGAGGACGAGCACCGCACGGTGCTCCTTGACCGTCTCGAGATGGAGGGAGCCGTCGAAGTCCAGGGATACCTCGTCGCGGATGCGCCGGCAGAGCCGCTCGTTCGCCTCGGTAGAGAGACGCCCGGCGCGCCGGTCGACGACGACGTTGTCCTCCATCGAGGCAAAGTTGACGCGGGCGGCCACGTCACCCGGCTGGAGGTCGAAGCCGATGCCCAGCGCCGCCAGGACCCCCCGGCCGACCTGGTAGCGGAGCGGGTCGTAGCCGAACAGGGCGAGATGGCCGGGGCCGCTGCCCGGCGTGACACCCGGGCCGACGGGCTCCAGCAGCCCGCAGACCGACTCGCCGGCGAGCGCATCCAGATTCGGGGTGTCGGCCGCAGCGAGCTCCGTCTCGCCCTGCTCATCGGGCAGCCCGCCGACGCCGTCGATGACGAGATAGCAGATGTCGCCGCCCTCCCGGGTCAGGTCCTCCCAGGCGGATGTGATGTCGCGGGGGTCCATGGCGAGGCAACACAGTCGGCGATTATAACGATTTCCATACAAAAACAGCTACAGTCGTCGTCTCCACCGGAAGTATTTGGTTCCGTGGCGTTCCTCCTTGGCCAGGCGGTCCTGCTGGAGGAGCGACGTCACCACGCCCGTCACCCGCTTGACGGGCATGTCGGTGCCCTCGGCTATCTCAGCGATGGTATACTGCGCGTATCGCGGGGTCTCCCCGAAGAAAGCGGTGACGCGCTCCTTCGGCTCACCGTCGGTGACGAGCGTCTTCATTGGATATGTATGCACCGGCCGCTTGTTAACTATTGTGGCCTATTGTGGCGCAGCGGCAGAAAAAAAGAGGGAAGAGGGAAGAGAGAGGGTAGCTGGTCTGTGTCCGGCTTGTTCGGCTAGTCCTTGCCGACGTCCCAGATGGCCTTGATGGCGACCAGGCCGGCCAGCGGCGCGATGAAGATACCCAGCGCGCTGACAATGGCGTCGAGGTAGTCGCCGAACCATTTGATGTTCCCGTAGTGGACGGCGCTCAGCGCGATGATGATCAGCGTCGCCAGCATGAACGTCGGCATTTCTTTCTCCGTTACGGTGCCCATGCCCATCGCCGCGAGGATCCCGGCGATGAAGCCGATTATGCCGAGGAACGCGGCTGCGTAGGCGGGTAGGTCTTCACCTGATCCGAGCGGGTCGATCGCGTCGGCGCCGATGGCCAGTCCGACGATGATGGCCACCACGATGCCGATCAAAAAGATCCAGCTGCTTACTCTTTTCCATATGGTTTCTGGCATGTTTTTTTCCCCTCCTGCCGTTAGAGGCACCCTGTTAAACGGTAGCATGTTATTTAAATATGTCGAAATTTTTCGATGAGGGACGGCCTCGGGCTGCCAGCGCGAGAGGAAGCGGCATGCGCCCGCCGGTGCAGCCGGTGCATCCCGAATAACATTTAAGTAGCCATATCGTTATTGTCCCTCCACTTGGGCTCGTAGCCTAGTCAGGATTGGGCGGCAGCCTTCGGAGCTGCAGACCAGGGGTTCAAATCCCCTCGGGCCCGCTCAAATGGATTTTAATTATATATAACAGCAAAAAAGAGAGAGGAAACTCATCGCCGTTTCAATTCTAGAAGTCATATACCTGCTGGTAGACCGGGTGTTCCACTATTTCGTCGGTGTGTTCGCGGAACTGTTGAACGCGCTTTTTTGCCTGCTTGGAGTCCGCCATGAGCGTGTCGGCGCGCTCTCCGGTGACCTTGTGTTTTTCGAGATATGCGTCGCGGTAGAGCGAGGGGAAGACGTTGTAGGTGCAGAACGGGATGATGCGGTCGCCGGCGGCGTAGTGAATGCTGCAGCGCTGGATCCGGTTGACGTCGTAGTTGTAGTAGTCCTGGAAGTGCATCATGCCCAGGAACAGGAAGTTGTAGTGGAAGGTGCGGAGGCTGTCGTAGCTGCCGTCGCCGAAGATGTTCTCCAGCATCGCCGCCAATGACTCGCCGTTGGGCAGCTCGTCCTGGATGATGTAGTCCGTGAGTTTTTTGGCCAGCGCTTTGTTGAGCCCGCGGTAGCGGACCGCGTCGCGTATCAGGCTGGCGCCCGTGACGACTTTCTTCCAGCGGCTCGTCGTCATGTCGTTGACGTCCTGGATGAAGGTGTCGACGTCGATGAAATCCGTGATGGGGTACAGCTTCATGTTCTCCCGGTCGACGTAGACGTAGGTGGCGATGCCGCATTTCTCGTTGTTGTAGAAGTGGACGTCGTAATGGGCGCGTTTGCCGATGATGTCCGCCAGCGACGCGACGGTGGAGACGGGATACCAGGCCTCCATGCCGAAGTCGAACTGCTGCTGCAGCTGCTCGACGATGTCGGACTGCACCGTCCGGAGCTCCTCGCGGTCGCCTTTCTTGATGAACCCGACCAGGGAGATCGGCTGGAAGTTGACGGCCTTGATGCCCTTGTCCATGTTGTGCATCGCGAACCGGACGATGTCGGGCGTTTCGTGCAGGTTGAGCTGGCTGACCGTCGGCACCAGGACGGTTGACTTGACGCCGCCGTCGATGTAGGCCTGCAGCGCGAAGGGTATCTCGTAGTGGTTTTTGGGGTCGCTCGCCGAGTCAGGGCTGACGCCGTCGAACGAGGTGTAGATGGTCTTCAGGCCGGCGTCGCGCCACCGCTGCACCCTGGCGATGGCTTTCTCCGGCTCCTCATAGTAATCGATGCCGATGGAGACCGAGTTGGAGTTCAGCTGGACGTGGGGCGACCCGAGCTCGACGGCGCCGGCGATGATCTCGGGCAGGTCGTCCCGCATCGCCGGTTCGCCGCCTGTTATCTGGATGGGCGGAACGTAGCCGTTGAACCGCCGGGCGGTCCGGATGCCCTCCATCAGCTCTTCGACGGTCGGCTCGTAGACGAAGCCGGCTTTTTCCTCGTAGAAGAAACAGTACCAGCAGCGGAGGTCACAGCGGTTCGTGACGGCGAGGTTCAGCAGCGCGGTGGTGTTCTTGTGCTGGCTGCAGAGCCCGCAGCTCTGCATGTCCCGCTCGTGTTCGATGTCGGTGGAGATGTCCGCGCTTCGCTCCTCAGGTGGGGGATACTGTTTGACTTTTTGCCAGTATGCCATGCTGCCGATGCGTTCCCTGGTGCCGTTTTCCTTGAACAGGTAGACCTCGCCGTCTTTCTCGACGTATGCCGCGGGGATGGTCGCCGGGATGCCTCGTTCCTCCATCGCTTCTTCGTCGACGCTGCGCGTTGTCTCCAGGACGGTGAAGCCCTCCTGTCTGGCAGCTGTTTCAACGGGACCCATAGTGGTTGTGCCAACGCACGAGATTATATAAATTTTTCTTGTTCAGCTTGGAGGTGGACAGGAGAAACATGCCCGTGGAGACAGCTCGCCGGAGATGGAGAGATATCGCGTTTCAATGCACCGGTCGATGACAGAGTGCTTTAAAATGTTTGGATGGCCGCGGTCGCCAACGGAGGCGGGTTAACATGTGATACGTCTGCAGCGCGGGCGTTAGGTTCATATATAAGATGTTGTTTAGCCCTAACAATGTCCCTCAGTCACGTGCTCACATTTGAGGAATTCGTCGCCGATATGCAGGATGAAGTCCGCGGAAAGATAGACCGGGAGATTACGGACGAGGATATGCGGTATGCCGTCGAGGGCGGCAAGCTCCTTCGTCCCGTGATGCTCATCCTCTCCTTCAAGGCATGCTCCAATGGACGGGAGGACCAGCTATATCAGCAGGCGCTGGAGAGCGCTGTGGGCATCGAGCTTGCTCACTCTGCGTCGCTGCTCCACGACGACATCATGGATGACGACGCGACGCGGCGGGGGAAGCCCGCATTGCACGTCCGGAAGGGCGTCGGCAACGCCATCCTGACGGGCCATCGGATGATCAGCAAGGCGTTCCGCATCTCGGTGGAGCACGGCATCCAGAACGCCCGTATTTTCCTTGACACGTGGGATGACACCCTGGTCGGGCAGCTGCGTGACATCGACCTCAACGCGCACCTGGAGACGATCTTTGAGGACGAGAACTCCACGGAGCTGCTCATGGAGGAGTACATCCGGGTCATCGAGATGAAAACCGCGTCGCTGTTCGCCACGGCCTGCCGCGCCGGCGCCATCGAGGCGCGGGCGTCGGAGGGTATCCGGTCCGTCATGGCGGAGTACGGCCGCAACGTGGGGCTCGCCTACCAGATAGCGGACGACATGGTGGACATCGCCCAGGGGAAGATGGAGGAGGGCATCATCATGCCGCTGTTGAAGGCGTTCGGCACGGACGTGAACGAGCATACGATCGAGCTGCTGGAAAAAGGCAAGCTCTCCATCAAGCAGGAGCTGGAGAAAAAGGGCACCAGCCTTGAGGAGGTCTACGAGCAGGGCATCCACCGCTACGTCCAGCGGTCGCAGGAGATTGCCGACAGCTCGTCCATCCCGGACAGTCCCTACAGGACGCTGCTGCGCGAGGCACCGGTCTACATCGCCAACAGGATGACGGAAAAGATCGGCGTCACGATATAGATGCTCCTCGAGGAGAAGGGGATAACGTCGCCCTTCACTCTCGCCACCTGCGTCATCACCGGCGGGCTGTTCCCGCTGCTTGGCGGGTTTTTTGCCTCTGCGACCGGCGCTGTTCCGCTGGCCGACCTGGCGTGGGGCGCGCTGGGGCTGACCGCCGTCGGTGGTTTTCTCGCTCATTACATGCTGTCGCATACCATCCACGACCTGTTCCACTATGAGCTGGAGGAACGAGCTACGCTGAGCAGGCGGACGTTGAAGCTGCTGCTTGTCGCCACCCTCCTCGTGCTGCTGGGCATCGCCGTGTATCTCACGCTGCAGGCGGGATGGCCGGTCATGGCGTTCGCCGTCGTCGGCGCTGCGGTGAGCATGTACGCGGAGGGGCTCTTCCACAGCGAGATACAGATGGCTCTCGGCGCCATGTTTCTCGTCATCGGCTCCTTTTATGTCCAGGTCGGCAGCCTGTATCACGGCCTTGAGGCGTTCGGCAGCATCAATGGCATGATATGGCTGAAGCTGGTGTTTCTGTCGCTCTTTGCGTTTTTCTCGCAGTACGGCTGGCTGCTCTTCTACCGGCTGGACGACTACGACTGGAGCCCCCGGATGCGCAACAAGAGCATCCTCATCGCCAAGATCGGTCTCCCCTTCCTCATCCTGGCGCTGGCACTGCCTGTGACGTAACGGCGGGGCATGGATGCATCCGGGAGCGGAAACCATATATAGGTGGGGGTGTTAGGAGAGGTGATGCGCGGACTTGTGGTTTTTGTTGCAGCTGTCGTGATTGTCAGCGGTGCCGGGCTCACCGCAGAGGTGCAGCAGCCGGTTGACAGCGTGGTAGAGCAGCCGTCTGGAGACCCCACGGACCCGGCGACGGCGGATGGCGATGACGGCGTCGACGATGCGGCTCACTTCAAGTATTACCAGAACGACAGCGATATCTCGCGCTGGTACGAGTGGTGGTACCTCAACGTCAAGGCGGAGAGCGGCCACCGGCTGCTCGTCGAGTTTTTTACCTTTGGCGACCTGAACAATCCGGCGGCGTCGGCTGTCGGCGTGGTCATGCTCTTCATGGACGAGGACGGCTCCACCTACAAGAGCCTGAAAAGCTATCCGGGTATCCCCTATACGCTGAGCTACGAGCGGTGCAACGTCTACATCGACGGCAACCGCTTCGTCCGGCGTGACGACGGCAGCTACGACGTCACCTACACCAACCACCTGCAGCAGGTCCACGTGGATCTCCACCTGTCGGGGCTCACGGAGCCTATCTCCGGCCGGGAGAGCCAGCTGAACGATCGGGAATGGATGAGCTGGAACGCGGCTGTTCCGGCGGGCGAGGTGCAGGGGACCGTTCGGTTCCGCGACGAGGGTGAGCTGCGCCGCTACGACATGGCGGGCGTTGGATACCACGACCACAACTGGGGTATCTCCCGGAAGCTGCCGCTGCAGTGGGACTGGGGCGAGTTCACCGACCCGTCGGTGCCGGCGAGCTTTGTATATGGCGCAGCGAAGATAGGTGGCGGGTCCTACGAGCACGGCGGCGTGCACTTCACCACCGAGACCGAGGAATGGGTGATCCCCATGTCAAACGTCAGCATCGCGTACCGCAGGTGGAGGGACATCGCTGGCGTGGCCAAGCCAACCGTCATCGACATCACGGGCGCCAACGGCAGCTTTTCTGTCGATGCCACAGTGCGGCTGCACCGCTACTATATGGTGGCCGGCACAGGGCTGTTCGGGATGCCCTACCTTGTCGGGTCGCTCACCGGCGACATTCACGCCGGCGGCCGGCACTACGAGCTCTCCAGCGTCATCGGCTTCTACGAGCATCATTACTTCTCCCCGTTCGGCTAAAATGGAAACAGTAATAAAGCCTCGCTGAATATCGCGCTGAGGGCGGGGCCGAAAAGACGGATTTGCCTCCATATTTTCAGGCCCCGGCCTCTCCTTTTCACCCTGCTGCTTTACCTGGCTGTCGGGAACGCGTTAAAACAGACCGTGCATGGTGCCGTCGTCGTCCAGATCCATGTTCTCAGCCGCAGGCCGCCGCGGCAGTCCGGGCATCGTCGTGATCTTCCCGGTGATGGGCACCAGGAAGCCGGCACCGGCGGATATCCGTATCTGCTTGATGGTTATCTTGAAGTCATCAGGCCGGCCTTTCAGGGCTGCGTCGTCAGACAGCGAGTACGGCGTCTTCGCCATGCAGATGAGCAGGTCTTCAAGCCCGAGTTTTTTGATGATGCGGATGTCGTCCTCCGCGGTGACCGTATACACCACCGTGTCGGCGCCGTACATCTCGCGGGCAATGACCTCGATCTTGTCCTTCACGTCCATCTCTGTCTCATACAGATACGACAGCGACGCGCGGCGGTTGTGGATGACGTCGACCACCTTGCCGGCCAGCTCCACGCCGCCCTTGCCTCCCTCCGCCCAGACGTCGGCGACGGCGAACGGCAGGTCGCGTTGCTCGCAGAACGACTCCACCATCGCTATCTCCTCGTCGGTGTCGCTGGAGAACCGGTTGAGCGCCACGACGACCGGCACGTTGAACAGCGAAACATTTTCGACGTGCTTCTCAAGGTTCGCCAGGCCTCGCCGGACGGCCTCGACGTCGCGCTGCCCGGCGTAGGCCTCCTCCTGGGACATGCCGCCGTGGACCTTGAGCGCCCGGATGGAGACGACCATCACGGCTGCATCGGGAGAGAGCCCCTGCCGGCAGACGATATCGAAGAACTTCTCGGCGCCGAGGTCGCTGCCGAACCCGGCTTCGGTGACGAAGTAGTCAGCCACCTTCAGGCCGAGCTGGGTCGCCATCAGGCTGTTGGTGCCGTGGGCGATGTTGGCGAACGGACCGCCGTGGACGAACGCCGGCACGTGCTCGACGGTCTGCACCAGGTTGGGATGCAGTGCATCTCTGAGCAGCATCGCCATCGCACCCACCGCGTTGAGGTCTGCGGCGGTGACGGGCTCCTCCTCGTAGGTATACGCGGCGATGATCTTCGACAGTCGCTGCTTCAGCTCGTCGATGCTCCGCGAGAGGCACAGGATGGCCATGACCTCCGACGCGGCGGTGATAGAAAACGAGTCCTGATGCGGGATGCCGTCCACCGGCCGGCCGAGGCCCACCACCGTATTGCGCAGGTTTCGGTCGTTCATGTCCAGGACGCGCGGCCAGACGATGTACCGGGGGTCGATGTGGAACGCGTCACCCTGATAGATGTGGTTATCCAGCATCGCCGACAGCAGGTTATGCGCCGCGGTGATGGCAGCCAGGTCGCCGGTGAAATGCAGGTTGACGTCCTCCATCGGCAGCACCTGCGAGTACCCGCCGCCGGTCCCCCCGCCCTTAACACCCATCGTCGGGCCGAGCGACGGCTCACGGATGGCCAGCGCTGTTTTTTTGCCGAGGCGGGCGAGCGCCTGCGCCAGACCGACGGTCATCGTGGTCTTGCCCTCGCCTTCATGCGTCGGCGTGATCGTCGTCACCAGGATGAGCTTGCCGTCCTCGTTGTCCTGGACGCGCTCCCAGATGTCCGGCGAGACCTTGGACTTGTGGCGCCCCCATGGAATCAGCTCGTCGCTCCTGATGTCGATGCGCTTCGCTATTTCCTCGACTGGCTCCAGTTCCGTCGCCCGTGCTATCTCCAAATCGGACTTCATAGCGCCTCATCTACGATGACGCGGGTCGCCTGCAGCTGTTCCTCCGCCCGCGATGTCAGCTGCTCCGTTCTGTCGGCCATCTCGCTGCAAAAGCCCTCGTCCTCGATGCCGCCGAGGTTGACGCTGACGTTGTAGAGCGCTGCATGCAGCGCAGCGTGGGCGAGCAGCGCCGCGGTGCCCGCGTCGGTGACCGAGTGCTGGTTGCCCTTCCTGGCGACGGGCTCGGCGTGCTGCAGCACCTCCATGCAGCGCTCCGCGGTCTTCATGGGCACCTCCGCCGCCTGCTTCGATGCCTCCTGGATTGCCTGGCTTCGCTCGTCGCCCTTCGGTTGCTTGAAGGCGGCCATGACGGCGTCGAAGGCAGCTGCATCGTCATCGGCAAGTTCGAGCAACCGGGCTCGTAGCTCTGCCAGTTCCTCGCGGTGCTCCTCAATCTCGTCCTCCACGTCTGCATAGCGGTCCTTGCCGATGGTCAGGTTGCAGACCATCTCTGCCAGCGCTGCCGCGGTGGCGCCAGTGACGGCGGCGGCGCTGCCGCCGCCCGGCGTGGGGCTCCCGGATGCCAAGTCATCGATGAAGTGCCGGATCGTGGCGTCGGCGAAGCTCATGCGAGGTCCTCCATCATCCGCTGCTCGAGCACCTGTCCGGGGTCGAAGTCCTCCAGCCGGAGGTAGTGGTCAGCCACGTCGAGCAACGCCTCCATCGGCAGCAGCCCGATGAGCTCGCTGCCGACGACCGTGACGCCGTAGCGGGCGGCCTCGTGTTTGATGGTCTCGAAGACGCGGAAGAGCGGCGTCCCGCGGTAGTTGACCATGTTCATGGAGACCTGGACGATGCCGCGCTCCTTTATCTCGAAGCCCATGGCCTTCACGTGCCGGTAGCCGCCTGAGGAATGGCGGACCGCGCGGGCGATGTCGTTGGCCACCTCGACGTCGTCGGTGTCCAGGTTGACGTTGAAGGCGATGAGGAAAAACCGGGCGCCGACCGCGGTGGCGCCGGCGGTGGGATGGATTTTGTTGGGGCCGTAGTCGGGCTTCCTGTCGGGGTCGCTGCCGACGGCGTCGCGGAGCCCCTCGAACTCGCCTCTGCGGATGTTCGCCAGGTTTTTCCGCTCGGGCCTGGTGGCTGCCTCCTCGTAGAGATAGCAGGGAACACCTGCCTTGTCGGCAAACGTTTGGGCGAAGTCATTGGCCAGCTCGATGCAGTCCTCCATCGATGCATCCATGAGCGGGATGAAGGGAACGACGTCCACGGCACCCATTCGGGGGTGCTCGCCGCTGTGCTCGGTCATGTCGATGAGCTCGATCGCTTTATAAGCCATGGCAAGCGCAGCGTCTTTGACCGCCTTGGGAGCACCGATAAACGTGACGTCGGTACGGTTGTGGTCTGCATCCGGCGATTGGTCGAGCACCTTTACCTCGTAGCCCTCCAGTTCGCCGATGATCTGGTCGATGACGTCCTGGCGCTTCCCTTCGCTGAAGTTTGGAACACACTCTATCAGTTTCATCTGCACACCTCAAGGGTAAATATACGCCGGTGTTTTAAGCCTTTCTTTGCCGTTACTCCAGCGAGAAGAGCTCCTGCGGCGCGAGCTCGTCGAACTTGGCGGTCGCCCGGATGACGCCGTCCTCGCGCACCAGGTAGCCCTCCTCCTCGTATTCCTCCAGGATGTGCGTGATGACCTCTTTTTCCCCCATGATTTCCCGTTCCAGTTCATCCAGGTTGACCCGGCCGCGGAGGCGAAGGCTCACCAGCACGATCATCAACACGACCATGACGATGTCCTTGGCCAGCACCTTCTCCCCGATGTAGTCCTCGACGCTCTCCGGGGTGTCCGCCATCCGCCATCCGAGCAGAAAAAAGCCGTCGATGAGGAGGCGGCCGGCCCAGGTCAGCCGGTAGCGTCCCTCCGGCTTCTCGATGAAATGCATCTCCTGCAGCGCGGATAGCGCCCGATTAAACGTGGCGGTCGGGATATCTGTCTCGTCCTGCAGCTCCTTCCACCTGATATCCTCCTGCTCCCGCAGCACCGTCAGGATGACGATGACGTTTTCGCGCAGCAGCCGAAACATCTTGTAGACCGCGTCCTGGCTTTCGTCGTTCATCGCACTGCCAACATCTGTGCTTTAATAAACCTTGCCGCCCTCGGCGTGGTGATGTAGATTGATTGGTTTAAATGTTCGTTCTTTCCTCACTGGAAGCAGCCGGCAGGAGGTCAGGCGGTGACCACCGCCTGCCGAGCCACGGCAGGCTGCGGCGATGGCGGCAACGTTTCGTCCATCACCATGCCCAGTTCGAA
>CAYPWJ010000018.1:0-28503 GCA_964414415.1 uncultured Thermoplasmatales archaeon
GCTTTTTTTCGATGGGGTCGGGCGTGACCGACGAGCAGGAGCCGTAGATGAGCGACGTGAGCGTGCCGTTGCGGTTTTCCCTGACACCGCAGATGCCCCGCTGGCCGTCGGCGATGATGCATTCATGGGGGCAGAGGTGGCACTGCACCCTGCCGTTTTTTGGCTCCCAAAATCGTGCTTCTCGCTCCACTGCCATTTTATCCGATGGCGATTATAAAAGGCTTGTCCCTCTCGGGCGATATCTTTCCGGACTAAAATCTGCCATCCCCGCGGAGCACGCTCTGGGGTATCGGGATAAAAAGATAATGGGCAACGAGAAGCTATATATGTAACTTTGTTATATAGTTTAGCAATGTGCAAGGACATGAAACACAGCTGCAAAACGCACCATGGATACCCAGAACGGAGGTGGCTGCAGTTCTTGATCCTCCGTGTCGTGTGCGAGAAGCCGATGCACGGATATGGAATTATCAAAAAGATAGAAGACCTGAGCGAGGGCAGACACAAGGTCAAATCTGGAACGATGTACACGACGTTGCGGAGGATGGAAAAGAAAAAACTCCTCCAATCCGACTGGAAAAAGAGCGAATCGGGCCCAGATAAACGGATGTACAGCATAACCAAGGAGGGAAGAGAACATCTGAAGAGCTGGCTGGAGATGGTCAGAGAGCGAAAAAAGATGATGGAAAAGATGACGAGATTCTATGAAAAAGAATTTGGAAACGAAGAATGAGGATGTGATAATATGAAAATATGTGACTTAAAAAGATGAAAGGCAAAAAAAAAAACTGGTCTACGGACAAGGGGAGTTCAAAGCACGGCACATCCAGCTGTCGAAAGGAGACCGAATCCTGTCCTGTGACATGTCATCTTACGTGATATTCAACGTGCTTGAAGGAGATGTGGAGGTTACAGTGGACGAGGATAAAGCCATCCTGAAAGGAGGTAAATGTCTCTTCTCGGAGCCCGGCGTATATTCGATGAACACGGAGGAAGGGGCGAGGATATTGGGGATACAGATTCAAAAGGTGGATGGATGAATGTCACAGCCATATTTATCAATGTCTTCGCACTCATCTGTTTGACCTATGGGTTTTACAGGAACAAAGAGAAGGCAATCCAGTCGTTGAAAAATGCAGCAAAGTCGTTATTCGGTATACTGCCAACGGTACTTGTTATCATAATAATCATCGGACTGATGCTGGGGTTCATACCTCCATCGGAGATATCCAGGTTCGTAGGCGAGCAATCTGGAATCATGGGCGTATTAATTGTAGGGGCAGTGGGATCCGTGCTGCACATACCGGCCCTGATATCTTTTCCACTGGGCGCTTCTATGCTTGAAAGCGGCGCAACCGTGACAGCCGTAGCCGCCTTCATAACAACCCTGACGATGATAGGCATGGTGACCCTCCCCATGGAGATAAAAATTCTGGGCAAGAAATTTGCGCTGTTAAGAAATGGCCTCAGCTTCGGCATAGCCATCATCATCGCGCTGCTGATGGGGGCGATACTGTGAACGAGGAGAAAAAGAGGGATCAGAAGAAAAAGATGGTCCGGAGCTGGGCGATATCGGCGGCCATGCTCGTTCTGGCGCTCACCTTGGTCACCATCTACCCCGATAGACGCGAAGCCGTTATGAACACCTCCATAGAGTATCTGATGGAAATGATATTCATCCTCCCAGCAGTGATGGTGCTGATGGGCCTGTTCTCTGTATTTATACCCTCAGATACGGTGGTAAAGCATCTCGGCAAGGCCTCCGGTTCCCGTGGATTTTTTCTTGCCCTTTTGTTCGGTACGTTACCCACCGGGCCGTTGTATGTGGCGTTTCCCATGGCATCGACTTTGATCTCGAAAGGAGCGAGGATATCCAATATAGTGGTCTTCCTTTCAGCATGGGCATGCATAAAGATACCGCAGGAGATGGTGGAACTCCAGTTCCTGGGGCCCCGATTCATGCTGGCAAGATTGTCTCTCACCATCGTGTTCGTCGGGCTGGTGGGCCTCCTCATCGAGCGGCTTACAGTACGACGGGAGATCACTACCTGATACAGCAATAATGTGCCTTTTTGCCTCTCGCCCGGTGGAGATTAAAAGAATGCGGGGAATTCCCCGGCGATGCTGTTCAGCAGCTCCCCGAATTTTTCCTCGCCGTAAATCTCCCTGTATACGTTGAGAAAGCCGAGGATCATGTCCCGTGATTTGTCACCACGTTGTTTGATGTCCTCCTGCATCCGCTGCAGTTTTTCCTGCCCAGAGGGAGTCAATGCATAATATTTTCTATCCTCCCGCTCACTTCGGATACGGCTGATATAGCCGGCTTCCTCCAGCCGTTCCAGTGCTCCGTAGACTGCCCCGTACTTTGCGTTCCAATGGCCCCGTGACTTTTCTTCCAGTCGTTTTACCAGTTCATATCCATAGGTGGGCTCCTCCGCCATCATTCGAAGGATGAGATAGGTGATAAGCCCGCGGGGTATCTTCTTCTGCATGTCCGTGTAGACATTGCCCGCTCTTTTAAATAGGTTTATCCTGCAGCAATCAAATCGAACGTCGTAACGTATTTATAATACCCTTCCATCCGGATACTACAGTGTGTAATATTACACTATTACATATATGGGGGAACCCGCGATATGAATGAGGACATCCTACGTCATTTCTCATCGATTGTCACCGGCCATTCAAAGAAAATAATCGCAGCAGTCATCCTCTTCTCCCTCCTTATGGGCTATTTCGCAACAGGCCTGCAGATGCAGACGCGAGAAGAGGCATTCAATCCAGACACCCCCAAAAGCAACTATCTCACCTATATAAACGAGGAATTCGGCACATCGGACAACATAGCCCAAATAATATTCACCGCAGACAACGGCGACGTTTTTACGACTGATGCTCTCACCGACATGTTAAACGTGAAACAGGCGCTGTTACAAAATCAATCCATCCAGAGGACACTCTCCCATTCCCCTCGCAACCCCACCGGCATCACCACGCTTGCCGACACCATCCTCACGGCGCATCGCCTCCAAGAAATACAGCAGATGATGCTTCAAAAAACACAGTATGCAAACAACCGTACTACAAACATGTCGCATCTCCTTGAAAAACAGCAACGGCTCTACGCCTCCCTAGATACCACCGTTGCGCTCTGCAACTCGCTGCTCTCCTCTCCACACGAAAAAGTGCAAGATGCCGGCACACATATGCTTACGGCTCTCTCAGCACTCCTCACCAACCCTTCAGCGATGCAAGCGATTGAACAACAAAACCATCTTCTCACGGAATATAGAAATGTGCTCGCAAATGGCAGCAGAACGGCTGTTATCGTCTCCACCGGCCTTACAGCAACGACGATAAAGGTGCTCACCTCGCCAGCAGCCCAACGGACAACACATGCCGCCATGGAATTAACAGAACAAATTGAGAACGCAACGCGACAATGGCCAGCGCTCAAAAACCTGACCGCCATCCTGAAAGAATCACTGGAAAAAGTCAAAATCGATACAGACCAAAGAACGGCGCTCCAAGGGATGGCGACGATGCTCACAGGCATGAACACGGTTCTTACCGATAGAAAAGCAACTGAAGGCGAAAGACAGACAGCCCGCGACATTGTGTTACACGTCATGGGTAACGTGGATACCGTTCAATCGTTATCCTTGGATAATCAAAGCAGTCTTTCGTTTTCTTTCCTGGATTTTTCCGGCCCGGAACAGCAGTTAAACATGACCCTGCAGGAAAAGAAACAGCGTCTGTGCAATATGACCAATGCAGATGTCAAGGCCACCGTTCGCCATATCCTCACCTATTCATCAGAGACCTTCGATCAGTCCACCGCCCATGCCGTCTCAAACATCAACCACCTTGCAGGTGAGAGCGAGAGAACTGCATCCGTCATCCACAATGTATCCCTCCGTGTCGAGGACGTGCAGTCGCGTCTCCACAGTCGTGACCGATTCGGCGCAGCCAGGCAGCTCGCCGGCTTCCAGGAGCATCTCCAGGATAACAGAAGCACGTTCACGACACTCAGCGCCACACTGGATACATCCGCATCTAAACTCCAGTCGGTACAATACCTGCCATCGCAGCTACAGCAGCTCAAAAACGGCATAGCCATGTCCATAAGCACAGACGCTGCCATTTCCACAGAGGCCGGTGATGTCTCCGCACAATCCTGCCTCGGGATGGTTCGGATGAATGCAAGCCTCGACGATGCGGTGTTGCTGCAAGCCCAGCAGGATATCACTCATCTGGCCCGGCAGGAATCCGATACCCTCGGGACCAAGGTGTTTGGGAGTCATCTCATGAATGAGGAAATAAACGAGAGCACCCATCGAACGCTCACTACATTGCTTCCCATTGCGTTTCTTTTCGTAGTCGCGGTTCTTTTCCTGGTATACAGAACGTTTATTGAGACAGTGCTCAGCTTCGGATCCCTCATCTGTGCCATCATCTGGACCGTGGGCATAGGGGTCCTGCTCGGCTTCGATTTCAACGTGATGACCATAGCAGTCCCCATCCTGATAACCGGCCTGGTCATCGATTACGGTATCCATCTCGTGATGCGATATCGTGAAGAAAAAAGAAAAGGTCACAACCCATGGGATGCCACCACGCTGGCCATCACCACGGTCGGCGGGGCGCTGCTGCTGACTACCGTCACCACCGCTATCGGGTTCCTTTCAAACATGTTCAGCAGCATCCAGGTAATGAAAAACTTTGGTATACTGGCCGCTGTCGGCATCACGTCGAGCTTTGTTATCATGGTCGGCTTTCTCCCCGCCACCATCAACGAGATCGAAAAACGGCGAAAAAACAGGGCCGGGCATCCGCCCACAGGAGCGCAGGGGAATACAAAGAAAAGTAAAGTGCAGGACTTGCTGTCCCGTATCGGCGATGCGCCATACAGGCATCCCGTGTTTGTTCTCCTGCTGATATCGGGGCTGACGCTGTCAGCTGCCTACGGCGCGGCACACGTCGATACCACATTCAGCATGCAGGATTTCCTGCCTGAAAACCAGCCGCAGAAAGAAAACATCCAGCATATCCGGGAAAACTTCAACATAAGCACCTCCTACGCATACGTCCTCATCGAGGGAGATGTGGCCACCCCGTCATGCCTGCAGGCGCTGGACCAGACTGCGACAAACATGCAGGACGACGAACTGCTGCTTTCCGGCGATGGGCTCTCCTCGCCATTGACTGTTTTACGGGAATATGGCACCGCACCCGCTGGCAGCCCCATGTACAATGCTACTGTTGCCGATCGGTTCGCGGCCAGCGACACGGACGGCGACCTGGTTCCCGACCGTAACATATCCAACCTGTTTGACCTCTACTATGAAACGGCGGAGACTCGGGATGCGATGGCAGCGGTGGTCACCCGAAATACGGGACAGGAGTATACCGCGGCGGTCATCAAAGTGAAAGAGAACGAGAAACTAATCGAGGCCAACGTCGATCGGGCGGCAGATATGGAGCACGACCTGCAGGAAGACATACAGCCACTCCAAGCAGACAATTTCAATGTAGAGTTGACGAGCAACTCCATGATAATCCAGCAGACGACCGAGGAATTGGAGTCCACGCTGATTGCCTCCCTGATGGCCACGGTCTCCATCATAGCGGTGCTGCTCACTATCGTGTTCTACCGCCTCCATGGTTCCCTGGCACTTGGAGTTATAACTACGATTCCCGTGACGCTCGTCACCATCTGGATATTGGCCACCATGTTTATACTCGGCGTCCCTCTGAACATCATGACGGTGACCATCACGGCACTCACCGTGGGCATGGGCGTGGCCTATGGCATCCATGTCACGCACCGATATATGGAGGAAAATGAGGAGGAGCGGAATGTATACCGGGCTATGCATACCACCATCAAGCATACCGGTGGCGCGCTGTTCGGCTCCGCCACCACCACCATGGGTGCGTTCAGCATCCTGTCGTTCTCAAACATTTTGCTGCTGTCACGTTTCGGATACATCACAGCTATCGCCATCGGGTACAGTTTCCTGGTATCCGTATTCGTTCTCCCCGCCATCCTTATGCTCCGAGAAAAATATCAAAAAAGAAGAAAGAAAAGTGAGATAACATGATGCTAGAAAATGTCCCACGGATAGTAGGCATGATATATGCCGCGGCAGCGTTTGCCATCCTGGCATATCTGTTCAAAACTGACAGGTTTACCAGACGAATAGGATACGTCTTCCTGGCCGTCTCGGGAGCCATGGGGTTCCTTGTGTTCACGCCAATGCTCCCCTACCAGTTCCAGGTGTTACTACTGGGGGATATCGATGCGCTCGGCGTCCCGCTCGCGGGTGTGATCGTCGGCCTGTCGGGTATCCTGCTTCTCACGATGCTGTTCGGCAGATTGTTTTGCGGCTACCTCTGTCCGATAGGGGCTGTACAAGAGCTTATGTATTGTCTCCCAGGAAAGAAGATACAGCTTGGGCATAAGACGCTGGCTATGGCCATCCGGCTGGTTTTTCTTGGCGTCATCGCCATAGCTGGCATCCTCTGGTCCATCTCTTTGCTCTCATATGTCGGGATACACCAGTTTTTCCATCTGAACATGACATCCATGTTTTTCCTGGTGTTTCTGGCGATCGTTGCTTTCTCCGTTGTCATCTATCGCCCTTTCTGCCGGCTGATCTGCCCCTACGGCGCGCTTCTGTCACTGGCAGCCAGAAAAAGCGTCTTCAAACTATGGCGCAATGACACATGCATTGAATGCGGAAAATGCGAGAGAATTTGTCCAACCGACGAGGCAAAACGGGGGGACCTGAAACAGGAATGCTATCTCTGTGACCGCTGCCGGGAGGTCTGCCCAGTTGACGCGATAGCGTACCGGCGGAGGATGAAGGACGGAAAATGAAAATATATAATCCCTCCACGATATACCACAACACAACGATAGAGGAGGATACCCATGAATGACTCGGGAATAAAAAAAGATGTAGTGATGGACCTCTCCGACCTCGCCGTCGTTCAGAAGGGCGCCGTGGTGAGCCGGACCGTGCTCGACCGCGAGACGGGATCGGTAACGCTGTTTGCCTTTGACGAGGGGCAGGGATTGAGCGAGCATACTGCTCCATACGACGCATTGGTATACGTCCTCGAGGGGGCACTCGACATCCGGATTGCCGGCGAAACAGCCAAAGTCGACGAAGGACAGGCGCTCATCATGCCGGCCGGCGAGCCGCACGCGCTCACCGCCATGGAGCAGTGCAGGATGCTCCTGGTCATGATTCGCTCCTGATGGACGGCGCGGCGCTACGTGATGATGTCGTCGAGGCGGTCCTGCTTTGCCGCCATCTTGACCTCCTGGGCGATGCGCTGCCCCGTCGAGAGGCCGGGCTGGACGAGGTTGGCGTAGGGTGACCCGTCGATGTAGATGTTGGTGCCGGCGACGATGCGGGCGGATATCTCGAAGACCTTGAAGTCGAGGTCCTCGGTGACGACGGTCTCGAGGCAGAACGGCCCGATGAGCCCGCCGAAGAGCTCGTAGCTCTGCTCGATGACTTTTTCCCCCATCTCGAAGACTTTTTTGAGGAGCGACTCCCGGAGCACGATGGGAATGTTGCCAGTCACGACAAACGTCGGCTTGATACCCATCTCCTCCAGCTCGTTGATGGAGCCCAGGCGGTGCGCCTCGTCGATGTTGGTCTCGTCCCGTCGGTCGACGCCGAGCACCTGCAGCGAGCCGTCGCGGACGCGGTATCCCTCGGTCGTCAGCGGCGAGTAAAAGTAATGGATGTAGTAGCGGGTGCCGACCAGAAACTCCTGCATGATGTAGGGCTTGTCCTCGTCGATTTTTCGCTTGAAGTCCTGGTAGTCCTTGGCGATGAAGAAGCCCTTGCCGCCCTTGGCGCCGTGGTATTTGACGATGACGGGCTTCTCGATGTCATGTGGGTCATCGATGACCCGGGGCATGGCCAGGCCGGCGCCCGTCAGCCATTCGCGCTCCTTCTCACGGTCGGACTCCCATTCCAGGACATCCCGGTTGCCGTAGGTGGGCACGTCGAGCTGCTTGAAGTTGTCGGCGCCCATGTATTCGACGAACGAGCCCGAGGGCACCACGACGGCGTTTTTGCGCCGTAGCGCCTCGGCGTGCGCATTTACGTTTGTCCAGTCGTCGACGGTGAAAAACTCGTCGGGTTTGCCGCGTGGAAACGCGTCATAGAAGCGCGGTGGCTCCCGGATGGCGATGCCGATGCTGCCAAGTCCCTCCTTGCGTGCGCCGTCAAAAATCTGCATCGACGAATGCGAGCAGACGGTCGTGACAGAGATATCGCCCGTCTCGTATCCGTCAAGAATTTGGTCTATCCCCATTAATAGCGATATGGGCAACTCTTTTAAACATTTTGGTCCGACGGCGTCGGTTAGAAGAAAACTTAAAAAAGCAGCAGTACATTCATTAGGGTGGAACTATGAAGGTCATGGAGAACGATTTGAGGGGAAAGAGAGTCATGAGCGACGAAGGCATGTACCTGGGGACGCTGCGGAACATCACCGTCGACACGCACAACGGTGACCTGGAGAACCTGCTGGTTGAGGCGTCCGACAAGATCGATCCCCGGCTGTATCATCAGGACGAGCGCGGCTACTTGCTGTTCCCCTTTTCATCGGTCAAGTCGGTGCGGGACGTCATCGTCATCGGCGAAGAATAAATGGACTCGTTTTTTTCCCCGGACGGGGTCGCAGTGGTGGGAGCATCCGCCAGCCCCAAAAAAATCGGTCACGAGATTTTTAAGAACGTGCTCGCCTCGGCGCCACGCGCGTATCCAGTCAATCCGTCCGCCAGCGAGGTGCTCGGGCAGCGCTGCTACCCCAGCGTGACGGACATCCCCGGCGAGGTAGACCTGGCCGTCGTCGCGGTGCCCCCGCTGCTGGTCCCTGATATCGTCGACGACTGCGGCGAAAAAAACGTGCCGGCCGTGGTCGTCATCTCAGGCGGCTTCAGGGAAGTCGGCAACGAGGGGCTCGAGCAGGAGATGGTTGACAGGGCACGACGGCATGGCATCCGCATCGTCGGCCCCAACTGCATCGGCGTCTTCAACGGTGCCACCGGCTTCAACACGTTTTTCCAGCGGGACATGGAGCTGCCCGGGCAGGGGCCCGTGGCGGTGCTGACGCAGTCCGGCACCGTCGGCATCGGGCTGCTGGAGACATGCAGCGACATCGGCATCTCCCGTTTTGTCTCCTACGGCAACGCAGCCGACGTCGACGAGCGCGACCTCCTCGCATACCTCGCAAACGACAGCGCGACGGATGTCATCGCCATGTATGTGGAGGGCGTCGAGGACGGCCGGGCGCTGTTCAAGGAGCTGCCATCCAAGCCGGTTGTCATGCTGAAGGCCGGCCGGACCACATCAGGCAAAAACGCTGCCGCGTCACACACCGGGGCGATGGCCACCAGCTACGCCCTCTTTGAGGGAGCAGCGCGGCAGCACGGCGCCATCGTCGCCGAAAGCTTCGAGGGGCTTCACGACCTCGCCAGTCTGCTGGCGCTGCAGCCGCTGCCTGAGGGCGGCAACGTCGCCATGGTAACAAACGGTGCGGGGCCATGCGTCCTGGCCGCCGACGCCATCCACGAGGCGCGGCACCTTGAGCTTGCCGATGTCGATGCATCACGCCTTGAAGGGCTGCCGTCCTTTGTCATCAGGGGCAATCCCGTCGACCTGACGGGGAACGCCACCGCCGGGCATTTCCTGGAGGGCATCGAAGCGTTGCTGGATGTCGAGGCCGTTGACGTGGTCATGCCGTTCTTCGTGTTCAAGGACGTGCCGCTGCTCGACACGCTGGACGAGCTCTACGAGGGGCTCGCGTCGCTCGACGCAGGAAAGCCCGTCGTGACGGTGGCGCTCGGCTCTCGCTTTGTCGCTGAGCAGCAGCGTCGGATGCTGCAGCTCGGCATTCCGCTTTTGACTGAGCCATCACGGGCTATAGGAGCGCTAGACAAGCTGGCGTGGTACGCCGGGTGGCGGCGATGAGGGTAGCGGTGCTCGACAGGGATGCCTGTTATCCGCAGCGGTGCTCTCAGGAGTGCATTCATTTCTGTCCGCGGGTGCGGAGCGGCGATGAGACCATCGTGATGGACGAGGAGACCGGCAAGCCCGTGATATCGGAGGAGCTCTGCGTCGGCTGCGGCATCTGTGTGCACAAGTGTCCCTTTGACGCCATCTCCATCGTGAACCTGGCCGACGAGCTCGAGGAGGACATGGTCCACCGGTTCGGCGAGAACGCGTTTCGCCTGTTTCGGCTTCCGGTGCCCAAGGAGGGAAAAGTGGTCGGCATCCTCGGGCAGAACGGCATCGGGAAGACCACGGCTATCAACATCCTGTCGGGCAAGCTGACCCCCAACCTGGGGGACTGGGATGCATCATCGCAGAGGGAGGCAGTTGTCGACCGCTACGCGGGTACCGAGATGCATGAGTACCTGGAGCGACTTTACGACGGCGAGCTTGACGTGGCATTCAAGTCCCAGTACGTTGACACCTTTGCATCTGAGGACAGCACTGTCGGCGACTTCATCGACGTGGCGGCGGCGGAACGCTTCGACCTCGACCGGGTCATGGATCGGGGCTTGGACGAGGTGTCGGGCGGCGACCTGCAGAAGCTGGCTATCGCCGCGACGATGTCGCAGGACGCCGACGTCTATTTCTTCGATGAGCCGTCGTCGTATCTCGACATCCATCACCGCGTCATGGTGGCCCGGGAGATACGGCGGCTGGCCGACAGCGGCAGCATGGTCATGGTGGTGGAGCACGACCTCGCCGTTCTGGATTTCCTGGCTGACGTGGTGCATCTTCTCTACGGCAAGAAGGGCGTCTACGGCATCGTGACGCAGCCAAAGTCCGTCCGCCACGGCATCAACATGTACCTATCGGGCTACCTGCAGGAGGAAAACATCCGCTTCGACGAGGAGATAGAGTTCGAGGTACATCCACCGCTGCAGCTTGAGGGACGCGAACCGCTGGTAACGTTTGAGCCGCTCGTGAAACGCTATGAGAACTTTACGCTTGAAACGGAGCAGGGGGAGATACACGCCGGCGAGGTGGTCGGCATCGTCGGCCCAAATGCCATCGGCAAGACAACGTTCGTCAAGATGTTGGCCGGCGTGCTTGAGCCCAGCGCCGGGAGCATCGACACGGCGGTGACGGTGAGCTACAAGCCCCAGTATGTCCGGCCGGTGAAGGGCACCGTGCAGCAGATTTTTCTGACGAGCGACGGCCTCGGCCCCCACTACGAGCAGGAAATCATTCGGCCGCTGGGTGTCGACCGCCTGTACGACAAACAGGTGACGGACCTCTCAGGCGGCGAGCTGCAGACGGTGGCCATCGCACTCTGCCTCGCCCGGCACGCCGACATCTACCTTGTCGACGAGCCGTCGGCGTATCTCGACGCCAGCCAGCGGATGCACGTCGCCAAGGTCATCAACCGCGTGATGGAGGACGAGGACAAAGCAGCCATGGTGGTCGACCACGACGTCTACTTCATCGACCTGGTCAGCCAGTCGCTGATGGTCTTCACCGGCGAGGCGGAGGTCCACGGTCACGGCCAAGGCCCCTTCGGTCTCCGGGAGGGCATGAACCGCTTCCTCCGGGAGCTGGACATCACGTTCCGGCGGGACGAGGAGAGCAACCGACCGCGGGTCAACAAGCCCGACAGCCGGCTGGACCGCAAGCAGCGGCGCATGGGCGAATACTACTACGAGCCATGACGCCGCCATCGACATCCCGATAGATTCTTATTGCCGGCTCGTATTGAAGCACGTATGCGATGTGAACTCTGCGGAAAAGAGACACAGCATCCAAAGCGGGTGACGATCGAGGGAAGCGAGATGCAGGTCTGCGAGGCCTGCGCCGGCTACGGGACACCGGTGGAGGAAAAAAAACAGGCGTCGCCCACAGCCGCGGCACAGCCAAAGACCCGGCGGGTGGAGCCCTACTCGGGCAAGGATCCCTTCGCCGACATGGACACCGACCTCGTCGACGGCTGGGGCAACCAGATCATGCAGGCCCGGCAGCGGCAGGACATGAGCCGTGAGCGGCTCGGCTCCCTTATAGAGGAAAAAACCACCACCGTGGCAAAGATAGAAAACGAGGAGTTGCGCCCGTCAGACGAGACAGCGAAGCGCATCGAACGGGCGCTCGGCATCTCGCTGTTCGAGCAGGTAAAGAAGGGTGTCACTCAGAAGAAAGAGGTGCGCGGACTCACCATCGGCGATCTGCTGAAGCACGATGAATGACGTCAAGGCGGCGGCATCCGCCATCCGGCAGGGCAAGCTCGTCGTCTACCCCACCGACACGCTGTACGGCCTCGGAGCAGACGTCTTCAACGAGGAAGCCGTCGAGCACGTCTACCAGGTGAAGCACCGCCCGGGGGATATGCCGCTGCCGGTCGCCGTCGGCAGCATCGAGGACATCGAGACGGTAGCCCATCTAAACGAGACGGCGCGGGCGCTTGCCGCAGCGCTGCTTCCCGGGGCGCTCACCGTGGTACTTCCCAAGCGTCTGGAGGTACCAGAGCAGGTCGCGGGGGACACCATCGCCGTCCGGGTGCCCGACCACGAGATGGCGCTGCAGCTCTGTCGCCGGGCGGGAGCTATCACGACGACGAGCGCCAACCTGCATGGCAGCGCAACGCCGGCGACGATCGGCGAAGCACGCAAGCAGCTCAGCACCGCTGTCGACCTGTATCTCGACGGCGGCCGGCTCCCGGGTGTGCCGTCGACCGTGGTGGACGCGACCGGCAGAGACATCAGCATCATCCGGGAAGGAGCAATCAAGGAGGAACAGGTGTATGACATCACACGTTGAGGAATACCGGAAAGCGGGGCGCCTGGTCGCGAGAGCGCTGCAGGCAGGCGCTGATCTGGTCCAGGAGGACGTGACCTATCTCGCGGTGGCGGAACAGATGGAGGATGTAATCTCCAGCGAGGCGGAGATGGCGTTTCCAGCCAACGTCTCGGTGAACGAGGTAGCGGCGCATTACACGCCGGAGCCAGACGACGAGCGTACATTCGCCGTCGGTGACGTGGTGAAGCTGGACGCCGGCGCGCACGTGGACGGCTACATCGGCGACGCTGCCGTGACCGTATCGGTCGGCGGCGGTCACGACGAACTCATCATGGCGGCCCGGAACGCGCTTGAGGCGGCAATCGAGCTGGTGCAGGCCGGAGTGACGGTCGCCGAGATTGGGCAGCACGTCGAGGAGACCATCACCTCGCGTGGTTTTCAGCCGGTTGAAAACCTCCAGGGGCATTCGCTCGAGCGGTACAATCTCCACGCTGGGCTATCCATTCCCAGCGTGGCGAACGACAACACTCGTGCGCTTCGCGCCGGGGAGGTCATCGCCATCGAGCCGTTCGCCACCGACGGCGCCGGTCACGTGGTCAACGGAGACCCGGGCAACATCTACCACATGGTCGGCCGCGGGCGAGGGAAGACGGCCCGGGCGATGCACCGGTGCTTCGACGGGCTACCGTTCGCCAGCCGGTGGATGACGGACGTCGTGCCGCAGCGACGCATCAATCTCTCGCTGGCGTTTCTGCAGCGCCGCGGCGTCGTTCATCCCTACAACATGCTGGTGGAGGCCGACGGCGGCGTGGTGGCACAGGCTGAGCACACGGTGCTCGTGACGGAGGACAGCTGCGAGGTGCTGACCGCGGCGGGGTAAGCACAGCGGTAGGGGATAAAAAACGATAGAGATATAAACACTCCATTCTATTGGCTTCCATGGCGCGACATGACAAGGTCATCCTGGAGCTTCTGCTGCTGCTCCTCGCGTTCATGGCCCTGTATATCTTCGCGCCGGACATCATCCCGCTGCTTGAGGCAGTGCAGGCAGACACGGCGGCGAAGCCCCTTGCGGCGTTTTTTCTTTTTCTGGAGCTCGTAGCCAGAATCTTCACCAACGTCGTCTCCATCATCCTGCTATACCTCATCGTCGGGGGCATCGTCATCCTCAATGGGCGGCGTGATTGAACCACAGCGGCTGCATCGGTGGCTATAAATAGCCGGTGACGATAAACTATCATGGAAGAAAAAGTTGGCGAGGTGGAGCACTACTTCACCGACATCAGCGTGGCAGCCATCAAGATAACCGACGGCACGCTGCAGGTCGGCGACACCATCCACGTTGTCGGCGCCACAACCGATTTTTCGCAGCCCGTCAACTCCATGGAGATCGACCGTACGTCGGTTGACGAGGTATCGACCGGCGACGAGGTCGGTATCAAGACAGAGCAGCGCGTGAGAGAGGGTGATGCTGTCTACAAGGTCGTCGCGTAAGCCTTTCACCCGGCAATGATCTCGTACCAGTCGCCGTTGAACATCACTGCGAAGGAAATGTTGCCGACGAGCTGTATGGAGCCAGACGTGGAGATATCGGGCGGCCAGACGGTCCATGCAGCCGTATATGCATCGGCGCGGAGCAAGCTCGCCGCCAGCCGCAGCCCCACGTTGCTGCCCATGGTGAAGTTGAGGGAATAGCTACTCATCCATGCGTCGCCGGTGTCGATGGAGATGGTTCCGTTTTGCTGGATGCACCAGCCAAGCGAAAGCGAGGCAGTGCGAAGCCATGCATTCATCTCAAGGTCAATGGAGCTCTTCTTCCAGCCGAACTGGACGTGCGGCCCCGTCTCTGCAGTGTTCAACTCCAGGTAGCCTTCCTGACCGATACCCCACGACAGCGATGTAGACGTACTCATGTTGGTTACGGAGAAATACAGGCTCGGGTCATCGACATCGTCGGCCACGAGAAGCTTCGTTTTGGCGGCGTTGGTGCTCAGGTTGACGTGACCGCCGTCGAGCTTGGGCGTCCACGTCGCCCGGAACCGCGTCGGCAGATACTGGACCTGCAGGGATCCCATGACATCCAGCCGATCCATGCTGACGGTCAGCGTCACGTTGAACTCACTGCTGCTCTCATATTCAAGGGTACCGGTGTTGCCGGCCCTGGCGTAGCCAAGGGAGAACGACATCTCCGCCGGCAGTGCATCGACGGCCAGCGTGAGATCGGTTCCCTCTCCGTTGAGCTCTCCCGCATAGCCGAGAGTGATGGCGGTGTCCTGCGAGGCGCTCCGGGACAGGGTGAAGTCGAGCTGCTGTGTATCCATGTGCGGGGTAAACATGGTCGTGGCCTCGACAGCCGGCGCGTAGGCTATGCTTGCCTGATGGTGATGCTCGCTGCCGCCGAAGGAGCCGTCATAGGAGGCAATGAGAGTGACGTCGCTGGCCGGGCCTGAAAAGCGCGGTGCATGCGAGACGGCAAACACCGGCGGATGATCGTAGAAGACATAGGGAGCGACGGTAAAGATAACCTGTTCTTTCACGGGGACAGACTCGCCTTCCGCTGAGGAGTAGCCAAGGCGTATGGTGTGCTGTCCGTAGCCGAACGTGTCAAGCGAGAGGTGCAGGAAGAGCTCTATCTCGAAATCATCCGCCTCGATGCCGGTGCCCAGCCGCTCTACCTCGAGGACCGACGACAGCGACAGCACCCAGCCGACATCCTGCTCGCCAACGTCCGGAAATGGAAAAAAGCGGACACGGATATCTTTGCCGTTTTCACCGGTTTCATCGTCGCCATCGACGTTTATCGGCTGCAGCACCGCGTTGACCAGTGAAACATTTTTCTCCACGCCGGCACAGGTGGTGTGGACATGGGCGCGTATCATCTGGGGCGCCAGCGACAGCCCACCACCGGTGCCGAGGCGCGCCACACGGTGCCTGTCACGCACCGAGTCATGAGCGGCGGGCGCTCGATAGTCCTGACGTTCCCCGGCTGCAGCCTGCTCCGGGGACATCTGGACGTCATCCACAGATGCAGCCTCCAGCGTACGGCCAGATGTCTGCTCGGTGACCTCGGGTGAGATAACACCGCCCGCGGCGCAGACGGACACGATGAGCAACGCCGCCGCCGCTACTGCCATTACGGTTTTCATAATAAAATATTACGTGGCTTCTATTTATAGTTTGGTAACTCCCGGTGCGCCTCCGGCGGTCACAGAGATGTATCCATGGATCACGGGACGTTGTCTACCTGGAATCCATGGCGGCGAGTGTGCGCTGCACGACCGCCGGCGGCGGCAGGTCGGTCGTATCGATGACTGCATCGTAAATCGATAGGTCGTCGAGGTCGATGTCGTAGTAGGTGCGGTAGCGCTGTCGTTCGCTGTGCTCCCGCCGGTGCATGTCCTGCTTCACCTGCTCCACGGAGGCGTCTTCGCGCTCGGCGATGCGCCGCGCTCGCTCGTCCGGGTCGCAGGTCAGCCAGACCTTGAAGCAGGGGATGTGGTTGCGGTGAGCGATCCAGCCGGCGAGCCTGCCCTCGAGGATGACGTTGCCGGCCATCAGGATGACTTTTTGCCGCTGGTCGAGCGAGCGGTCGACCTCGGGGTGTTCCTCGCAGTAGGTGCCGAACTCGGCCAGCGTCATGCCGCGTTCGCGGGCCATCGCCCGGAAAAGGTCGCCGGCGTAGATGTAGGGGATATCCAGTCGCTCATGCAAACGCCGTGCGGTCGTGGTGGTGCCGCTGCCGGGGAGACCGCCGATGGTGATGCTATCCGGCATGCTTCGCTCGCCATTCAGACCAGGATATCAGTTTGAATGCATGCTGGACGATCTGGGTGAGCGGGATGGAGAGCACCATGTACAGCAGAATCCAGTTGGGGAATATCAGTGTCTTGTCGAGCAGGCTGACGTGCATCGCCCATGGAACGTCGAAGTAGTAGTGCGTCGTGCCCGTCAAAAAATCCCATATCCACGTCCATATGGGGATGAAGATGAGCAGCGTGATGGGCATGATCTTCAACTGGCCGGTGGAGACCTGGCCCTGTTTTTTCATCAGCTTCGGCTGCAACTTTTCCAGCTTTTTGGTCTTGTAGGTATTGTTTTCGAGGCGGGCCTGCCGGTATTCCTTCTGGAACTTGGACATCACCTGCTGGTTCTTGGCCATCTCCGCCCAGTCCATGCTCACGTGGCGGATAGCCGCTGAGATGACGAGCGCTATGGAGCCAGTGAGAAAAATGGTCAGCACGGGGAATGCATGGTTGAAGCCGAATAGGGGAGCGAACACGGTCCCGACGGCGTTGCCCAGCGAGCTGCGCAGGCCTTCATCGAACAGGACGAACATCGCCACCATGAGCAGCACGAAGAACGGCAGCGATGACGAGGATGACTTTCCGCTGGATGTACCCTGTGCCATGGTATCACTCAGTGCGGTAGCAACATATCGGGGCTTTTAACTGTTTGGTCTCACGCGGCATGTCACTCGGCTCCCAGGAACTTCCGCAGCACCGGGTGCATCTCCATGGCCTGCTCACGCGCAAGCTGCTCATAAAGCTTGGTCACAATGCCCACGGTTAGGAGTACACCTGTCCCGCTGGTATTCCCCACCGTCCCGATCAAATTGGCGAACAACGCCAGCGAGCCGACGATGACCGCGCTCAAGACAGTCAACGCAGGGATATACCGCTTGAGTACCTTTTTCAGGATGCGCGGGTCACGCCGGAAGCCCGGTATCTGCATGCCGCTGTCCTCTATCTGGCTTGCGACGGCTTCAGGCCCCATGTTCGTGGTTTCAACCCAGAATTTACCGAAGAGGATGACACCCACGATGAAGATGGTACCGTAGACGAGTATCCTGATGATCATCTGCCACGGCTCATGCCCGGCGAGCTGCTGCGCATACCGCTGGTCTATCATCGGCAGCAGCCAGGTATGAATTCCCCGCGGCGACTGGAGATACCAGGCGGCGCCGGCAACCGGGTTCGTCGACCCCGGCAGATACTTGCCGACCCACCACTGGCCGCCCAGCAGCGGGAAATTCTGCAGCTTCGTATAGAGCAGCAGCGCGAACATGTTGATGTTGGCCAGCAACGCCGAGATCAGGATGACGGGAAGCACCGACGTGTAGACGAGTTTCAGCGGGTATCGGCCGCGGGCGCCGCGCACCCGTGCATGCGTAAGCGGCAACTCCACCCGCGACGACTCCGCCCACACGACGAAGAGAAAGATAATGGCGGTGCCCAGAAACGCAATGACGGCGTTCGGAGGCGAAATAAATATAGTCTCAAAGCCGCCGCCGATGAGATCGCCAAGCGACATTTCATTGACAAGATACACGGTCTTCGGCAGCATGCCGGCCGGCGGGTTATCCACACTCAGCGGCAGCCCTGTGTCGCTTGGCAGCCAGTTGAACGTACCGGTGAAGATGGCCTCCGAGACACCGGCCGCGATGAACAGCGACACGCCGGAGCCGATACCCCACTTGGAGATGACCTCGTCCATCCAGAATATCAGAAAGCCGCCCATGAAGAGCTGCGCCACGATGACGGCGCTCGCCGCCGGGCCGCCAATGGACGCCTCCAGCGATACGCTTGGTGACAGATAGCCGAACACCTGGGGGATGGCCTCCACCAGGATCATGATCATGACCAGGATTTTCTGGACACCCTGGAAGAGCGATTTATCTTTGGGGTTCTGCAAGTCGAGGTTGATGATGTTGGCTCCAACAAAGAGCTGCAGGATGATGGAGGCGGTCACGATGGGTCCGATACCCAGATGGACAATCGAGCCGCTGGCCCCGGCAATGATGGCCCGGTAGCCGGCGAAGATGTCGAGCTGCTGCGGAGCAACGCCGTAGAGCAGCACCTGCGTCAGGATATAGTATACGACGAGGCAGGTGGCGGTCCACAGGAGTTTTTTCCGGAAGTGGACATGGCCCTTCGGTTTTTTGATGGCGGGCCATCGCTCTACGAGTGGCTGCAATGCATATAGCCTGCTCTTTTTGTTGGAGTCCTTTGCCATGCGGTTTACACCTCTTACTCTGTTGTGACGGTGCCGCCTGCCGCCTCGATTTTTTCAACGGCTCTGTCCGTTGCCTCGGGAACCATCACGGTGAGCTGTCGCTGCGTTACTCCGCCGCCAAGCAGCTTGTCGTATCCCTGGCCGCCCAGGTCGACCTCGTCGGTATCGAACCGCCAGAGGTCCCCGACGTTGATGGTATGCTTGTCCTGCTTCTCCCCGTGGTAGGTAAATCCTTTTTTGGCGCCCCATCGACCCTTGAGATGCTTGTGCTTGGCGCCGCTGAGGCCGCTGCCTCCCTTCTCGCCGCGGCCGCGGCCCTTCTTCATGCTGCCGCGACCATGGGTGGTTGAGCCACGATGTTTCTTTGTCCTCTTGTTCATAGCATCCGCTCCAGCAGTTGGTTGATGTCACTATCGCGGTAGCCGAGGGCACCGCCGTGCCGATGAGAGCGTTTGAGACCTTCGTAGCCCGTGACGGGCGGGTGAAGTCTGAATGGTGGTGATGTGACGTCGCTGAGTGCGCCGCCGTTCATGAGGTGTGTGGCAGCCTCCTCCAGCTCCTCGTCCTCCAGGCCGGTTTTCGCCGCCAGGAGCTGCCTGAGCATGGGCTCGCTGATCTCACCCCAGGTCACGTAATCCTTGACCTTCTGCAGCATGCCTCGGTAGCTGTCCGTCTCGGGGATGAGCGTGCAGTTGTTGATCACCGGGAGGTTGAGCATCCGCAGCGTATCGCGAACGCGCTGCGCCGCATGCACCGTGCCACGGACGCGAACCACAGCGTACATTACTCTATCCCTCCAACCGCCCCTGACACGATGTTCAGCCGCTGTCTCGTTTCATCTGTCATCTTCATCTTGTTGACGTTTTTCAGTGCCTCGAATACGGCGTGAGCGTAATTGGTGATGGTGTTGGTGCGTCCCTTTGCGAAGCCCCAGGCATCCTGGACGCCGGCGAGCTCCAGCAGCACCTTTGCGGTGTCGCCGACCGCGAGCCCGACGCCCCGCGGCGCCGGCTTCAGGACGACCTCGACGGAGCCGCATTTGGCCTGCACCCTGAGTGGCAGCGTGTGCGGGGTGCCGCACTCGCAGACCCAGGAGCCGCAGCCCCGGCGGATCTCGATGAGATTGAGCTTGCCAACCTCGACCGCCTTCCGGATGGACATGCCGACTTCCTTGCCCCGGGCAACGCCCAGGCCGACGAAACCATCCTTGTTACCGACGGCAACGACCACGCGGAAGTTGACACGACGGCCGGAGTCAGTCATCCGCTGCACCATGTTGACATCCAGGACCTCATCCTCGACGTCCTGCAGCAGCGTGTCCACGATTTCGACTTCCTTGAGCGGCAGCCCTGAATGCAGCGCCTGGCTCATCGACGTGACGTCGCCCGACTGGACCTGCTTGCCCAGCCGTGTCTTTGGAATCCATCCATTACTCATAGTCTTCCTCGATGTTCTCCACGGTCGCTTTCACCTGCTCCGGCATCGCATCCGAAATGTGCTCCCCGTATATGCGCTTTTCGTCCGGCAGCACCTCGTCCCCGTGCGGCACGTCAACGCCCGCGTCAAGGACGCCCTGCAGGACACCGAAGACGTTGGAGCCGGGAATAGCAGGGTGGTGACCGATGTCCAGCACGCCTTCAGCTATGTCGGCTGCAAGAGCGCGCTTACCGGCCAGCAGCCCGGCGAGGTAACAGGCGGGCATGTTGTTCATGCTGCCCTCCCAGCCGTAGTCACGGAGGTGCTGGCCCGTGGCCATCGCTGCAACCTGGTCACCCGTCTCGTCATAGGTAGCAAACTGAACGCGAATGTTTTTGTTCGACAGCCGGACCACGACGCGCGGTTTCCCTGACTTGAGGAGACGGAGGCGCTGCCGGTAGTCGGTCTTGCCTTCACGCCGCCGCTTGAGCGGCATGCGGTATCGCTTGTTGCTCTTCATAGCTCTCCCTCCTCGACGGTGCCCTCCATCTGAAGATGTGTCTTGAGGTGACGGATGCTGTGAAACTCGCCGCCCTTCGCCCGCTGATAGTAGGTGCGGTACTGCGAGCGCGTGATGACATCGCTGTCGCGGAGCTCCCGCAGGTAGCGCCGGATGGGGCGGATGGTCTGTATCCAGCGATGTTTGCGTGACTGCCGTGCCTTGGCGGCGCCTTTGCGTGAGCCCTGACCGCTGTGGCGGCCTTTCCCCCGCTGTTTATCCCGCTCGCGGGTTCTCCCGCGGGAGACACCGTGCTTCTGCTTGGCTGTGACGATGCCCTGCTTGATGAGATTCCGGATATCCTGCCGTGTGACCGCCTTTTCGACCTCGTCCGTCTCCTCCGGATCAATCCAGATGCGGTGTTCACCGCATTTCAGTACCTCTGCCGCAAGGCGGCGTTGATTCCGCAGGTCCATGTTATGTCCCCCTGTTCAGCACGCGTATGTCTAGCTCGTCTGCTTTTTCGATGATCTGAGCGCGCTTCCGGCCGCCGACGGTCCCCCCGATCCGGATGGCCTCCGTCGCGGGGTCGACGTCGTCGACCTCGTCGGGCGTGTGCACCAGCACTTCTCTGAAGCCAGAGGGATGCATGCCTCTCACCTGGCGTGGCGTCCGGTAGCCTATCTTGGCACGCGGCCGACGATGCGCCTTGCCCCTGCGCATCCGTGAATGGATGCCGCGGGGACGACGCCAGTTGTCAGGCACGCGCTTGTACAGCTCAGCCTGCTGCCGGACGAAATCCGGCGTGTCTCGCTGCTCGAGCAGCTGCCGTGTTTCCTCGTCCAGCTCCGGTTTTTGCTTGGGGACGTATTCGCCTTCTTCCACTATCTCGACTTCTTCATCGTCAGCCATGACTATGCACCCTTCTCCGTGATATAGATACCGTCCTGGAAGACCCGGATGTCACGTCGTCGCACGCGAACGGCGCGCTCGATGTTGGCCGCGGTCTGCCCGACGTGTTCCTTGTTGCTGCCTTCAAGCGTGATGTCGTCTCCGGTGACGGTGACGGTGACGTCGCCGAGGATGTCAGCGCGGCGTGGATACTGCTCCCCAAGGAAGTTGTCGATGAGCACGTGGTCGTCCTTGACGGATACCTTGACCGGAAAGTGCGAGTAGACGACCTTCATCCGGTAGGTGAATCCCTCGGTGACGCCTTTTATCATGTTCTTGATGTGCGACGTGTAGGTGCCGACGAGTGCTTTTTCCTCGGACTTGGGGAACTCCGCCCTGACCGTCATGTGGCCGTCCCCGACGGTTATCTCGACGTCGGGGTGGTCGAACGTGCGCTCCAGCGTACCCTTGTCGCCGGAGACCTTCACGACGCTGCCCTCGATGGCGACCTGCACGTCGTCCGGGATGTCGATTTCTTTTTCAGCAAGCGGTACTTTCATTGTAATCCTCAATACACGTAGGCCAGCAGCCGGCCGCCGATGCCCTCCTGTTTTGCCTCGTAGTGGGACAGGATGCCCTTCGTCGTCGAGACGAGGAGCATACCGAAGTCCTCCGCCGGCAGATACTGGTATTCCCATTTGTCGAACTCGTCATGCTTGAGCGAATAACGGGGCGTGATGACGTTGCAATCGTTGATGGCCCCCTTGAGCGTGACGTTGAACTTGCCGGCTTTGCCGTCGTCTATCCATTCGAAGGAATGGATGTAGCCCCGGTCCTGCATGACCTTCAACGAGCGCCCGATGAGCTTGCTGGCGGGCGCTACCATGCAGTCCGGTTGGCCGGCTCGCTCGGCGTTTTTTATTGTAGACAGTGCATTGGCCAGAGTGTCATTCAGCATGTTACCGTGTCCCCCACAATGGCGTTTATTTCTTAAATGTTTCGGGGCTGATACAGGGGTAATCTCTCAGCCCGTAACACGGCGGGCTCTTAAAAATGTTTTGACGGCTTACTGGCGCCAGAATTCCTTGACGGCCTCGACGACGTCGTCGGCCTCCTCGAGATCCATGTAGCGGCGGAAGCGCTTGGCGCGACGGTCGAGGATGACCGCGATGCCCCGGTCGCTTTTTTCCCTGATGAGCCGACCGACGGCCTGCAGCATCTTCCGCGTCGTCGGCGCCTCGACGGCGTACTTCCAGCCGTTGCCGAACTTGCCGTCGTAGTAGCTGCGCAGCGCCTGCTGATGCGCGGTCGGCGGTGGATACGGGATGCCGACGATGACGACCATCTCGAGCTCCTCGCTGGGAAAATCCATGCCCTCCGAGATGCGGCCGCCGATGACCGACAGGAAGACGCCGCCGTTGCGGCGGAAGCTGTCTATCTCGGCCATGAGGCGGCGCTGGCTCATCCCCTGCTGCTCGACGTAGATGGTGCGCTGTATCGAGTTGCGGAGCCCCCGCCGGAGGAAACGGTTGAGCCTGGCGTAGGATGAAAAAAAGACGGCTGCGTTGCGGTCGACGGTGTTGCAGATGCCGACGATCTTGTACTCAAGCTGGTTGCGCATGTCGTCGTTCATGCCCTGGTAGCGTGTGCTGACATCGCGCGTGTAGAGTATCTTGCGGTTCTCCGCGGGGAACGGCGACGGGAAGCTCCGGAGCTCCGGCTTGTCCAGCGAGAGCGAATCGCGGTATTCCTCGAGCGGCTGCAGGGTCCCGGACATGTGGATGGAGGCGTGGAACTCGTTGATGACCGAGGCGGCGATGGATGCGTCGAGGCAATAGAACTCCAGCCGGGGGTTGTCGCCGCCGTCGACGACGAGCTTCGCCCAGCGCTGGTCGAGGCTCAGCCACGAGCTCAGGAAGCGGCCGATGCTGCGGACGAACGAGCGAGGGAGGATGTCCTGCTGCTCTTTCGCGTCCAGGACGACCTCGCCGTATTCCATGCATTGCTCCGCGTATGCCTCGATGTCCGGCCGGCGCAATCCAGCGGCGCGGACGGCCCGGGCGAGCTTGCCCGGCGGGATGAACCCGTCGCTGTCGCCCTCCTCGATGTAGGCGTCGCGCATGGCGTGGATGATGTCGGAGAGCAGGTTGCAGAGGTTGACGATGTCGGGGTTGCCCTCCAGGTAGTCGCGGGTTTCCCTGACGGCTGCATCAAGCACGTATTCGGAGAGCTGCGGCGACAGGACGTGGCGGCAGAAGTCAGGGAGATTATGTGCCTCGTCGACGATGAGGATGTCCCGCTCGTAGGATGAGAAGCCCCACTGGCTGGTGAGCTGCTCCCGGAGGAACGGGTCGAACAGGTAGATGTAGGGGGCGATGACCACCGTGGCGTCCTGCACGAGCTCCTTGTTGACCTCATACGGGCAGAGCTCGTGGGCCTTGCAGTACTCCTGCACCGACTCCGCCGAGTGCACCTTCTGCATCGTCAGGTCCTCCGGCAGCTCGTTCAGCTGGTAAAAGTGAGCGAAAAACCGGCAGCCGTTATCGAGGCGTTTGCCCTTCTGGATGGCCTTGATCGTCCGTTTTTTCCGGGTGCCGCACAGCCGCGATATCGCGCCGGAGTCGCCGCCCTGGAAGGCCTCGTTTTCCTCGGCGAGCAGACACATGTTGGCCCGCCCCTGGAAGCCAACGGCGGTGACGTTGCCGATGGCCTCGAGCTCATTGATGGCCTGCTGCTGCTGCGAATTGGTGCGAGTGAGATACAGGATGCGCCTGCCGTCCTGCCTGGCAGCTTCGACGCAGGGCACAAGCGCGCAGATGGTCTTCCCTGAGCCGGTCGACGCCTGCATGACCAGCTGCTGCTTCTCGTCGATGCAGCGCTGGACGGCCTGCATCATCTCCTGCTGATAGGGACGTGGCTCATAGGGAAAGCGCATTCGCCCGTAAATGCCGCGGGCTACATTAAACCATCGATGGGCCTCGTCGTCAAACGGGAAAACCAGGAGGCATCAACATGGGCACCGGTCGCCGTCTCGGCTACCATCGCCGTCGGATGACGACGAAGAGCGCGATGCAGGCCAGGATGACGCCGATGGCTACGGCCGCGTAGTCGGTGCGGCGTTCCTCCTCCGATATCGTGTCCCGCCCCTGGTCGCCGTAGAGCGCGTCCTGCGCCGCGCTGTATGCAGCGATGTAGTGCTTCATGGCCTCGCTGTAGCTGCCGGCGCTAGCGTGCTTTTCTCCCGTCTGGTAGCGCTCCATCGCTCGGCTGTCTCCCGTGACGGTTGCAGCGATGTCCGCCCTGGCTCTGGCGATGCTGGCTGCCACGTCGACGAGGATGCCGTCGAGCTCGCTTGCGGTGTGCTGCATGACGCTGCGGAGATTACGGAGTGTGGCGGCGTAGCTGTTGTTCCATGCACCGGCGATGGCGTCGCGTTCGCCGTTTTCGGCGGTGAGAAACGCGTTTTGCATGAGGTAGGCCTGTCGCTGCATCGCGACGTCCGAGGTGGTGAGCACCGCTGCGGCTGTGTCGCTGCTGACCCCGTGGGCGATCTGCTCCACCATATCGTTTTCGTGGAGGAAGACGTGTTCGACCTGCCGGCAGGCGTCGGTGACGCCGCCGTGGCCGTAGTGGTGGAGCAGCTGGACGGCGAGCGAGGCGGCGCTGCCGCTGCGATATGGCTCGTAGATGGCTGTGTCGGCGATGTGGACGGGCACGTAGATGGCGCTGCACTGGTCGGGGGCGAACCAGCCCATGGTGAAGGTCTCGTATCCCTGCCGCGGGACCCTGTAGACCATGGCGCCTTTTTCGTCGTCCTGGCACATGCCCCGCATGCCCTGCAGGTCGTCGCTGTGGAGGCGTGACCAGTCCATCATGTCGTGGGGGGTGATGTCGCCGTAGCGTGCCTGCACCCGCCGGGTGATTTCCTCCTCCCAGGCTGCGTAGCGGTAGCGGACGGAGAGGCGGGCGCTGGTGCCGCCTGCATCGATGACGGTGACCCGGAAGAAGCCGACGGTTGCACCGTCGCCTTCGGCTATGTCGACGCGGTCGCCGAGCGGGATCTGCCTGACTGTCACGCCGTCGTCGCTGACGCTGAGCAGCCGGATGCCGAGGAGCGAGCCGAGGCGGACGGCCCGGCCGCGGCGGACGTCGCCCTCGTAGCTGCTGTCGAAGGTGGGGGCGACGAAGAGCTGTTTGAGGACCATCTTGTCCCAGAGCTGCTTGGGGTAGTTGCTGCGGACCGCCACGCCGTGTACCTGCCGGATGTTGTAGTGGTATGCGGTGCCCTCGACGAGGTATGCCTCGCTCGGCCCGACGACGAAGAGGTTTTCGGGGACGCCCGGCGCGTGCATGTCCTCGACGGCCTTGACGAGCATGTCGACGGCCTGCTGCTCCGTGGCGGCGGTCTGGCAGGCGTAGCGTATCCAGTCGAAGTCGTCCCATGCGTGGGGGCTGGGGTTGCGCCAGTAGGAGGGCAAGTCTGCGTCGCCGTAGGTGAGGCCGGCGTCGCTCATCGCCATCCCTGGCTTGACCGTGTTGGGCGGCACGTCGCCTTCGGTGGCGACGCCGATGAACTTGTGGTCGGTGGTAAAGGTCATGTCTCGACCCAGCCACGGTGTGTGGTAGGTGTAGCGGTAGCTCTCGTTGACCATGCAGAGCACCTGCAGCCCCGGCCGGGACGGATCGCGGACCTTGAGCAGCAGGTTGTAGTCGCCGGGGGTGGCGTCACCGGCGGCGATGATGTCCTTGCAGGCCGTCGCTCCTGGCGCTATGAAGAGAAAAACGGCGAGGAGCGCCAGCACCCGTTTCATACCACGGTAATAATGCCGTGGAATAAAAAGGTTGACCTTCGGGAAAGTTTTTAGAGCACGCCGTCCTTTAAATGATGATGCTTCTCGTTCGATACGGCGAGATCGGGGTCAAGGGCCGGCCGGTCCGGCGGCAGTTCGAAAACATCCTGCTCCAGAACATCCGCCAAGCACTGTCATGGGCCGGCGTCGAGCATACGGCGGCAAAGGAGCAGGGACGCGTCTTTGTCGACGCGGAAGACGACGGCAACGCCATCGAGGTGCTCCGGGACGTGTTCGGCATCGTGTCTATCTCGCCGGCCGTCGAGAGCTCTGCCGATCTGCCGTGCGTGGCCAGCGCCGCGGCCAGCTTTGCAGCCTCGCTCGGGCGCGGGGAGAGCTTCGCCATCCGGACAGCGAGGACGGGCAGCCATGGCTTCACGAGCCAGGATGTCGGCGTCGCTGCGGGGCAGGCCGTCGTCGATGCAACCGGGGCAGCGGTCGACCTGGACAGCCCCGACCGTGAGATCGGCGTCGAGGTTCGCCATGACAGGGCGTTTGTCTATGACGCCGTCCTGGAGGGACCGGGCGGGCTGCCCTACGGCTCCCAGGGACGAGTCGTCGCGGCCGTGGCTGATGAAGACGACCTGCAGGCCGCCTGGCTGCTGATGCGGCGGGGGTGCACCGCGTCGTTCGTCTGCCGGCCCGGGATGGAGCAGGCGACGCGTGACATGCTGCAGTGGCGCCCGGTCGACATCGTGACCCATGACGGTGACGTGCTCGACCGTGCAGAGGCGGTAGCTGCACGGCAGAACGCGCAGGGACTTGTCACCGGCCAGGAGCGATATAAAAAACGACGGCTGCCTGTCTTCCATCCGCTGCTCGGCGTCCGGGAGGTGGAACCATAGAAACCGGAGAGATCGCTGTCTACGGAGCCGGGGCGCTCGGCTCCTACGTCGGCGGGATGCTCTCGCAGCGCCATGACGTCACGCTGGTCGGCCGACGCGAGCACATGGAGGCCATCCGTCAGGCAGGGCTGCATATCTCCGGCAGGACGGAGCTGACGGTGCATCCAGATACAGCCGTCACGCTTCCCCCCGGTGTCGACCTCGTCATCCTGACTGTCAAGGCCTACGACACCGCTGGGGCAGCCCGGGATATCGCCGCGCGGTGCGACGCGCCCGTGCTCTCCCTGCAGAACGGGCTCGACAACGAGCAGACGCTGGCCGATACGCTGGGGCAGCGGCGGGTCATCGGAGGTGTCACCTCGCACGGCGTCCGCTACATCGAGCCAGGGTACGTGGCGCACACGGGCGCAGGCGAGACAATCATCGGGGAGCTCGACGGCTCCATCGGCGAGCGCGTCGAGGGCATCGCTGCGGCGCTGGATGAATGCGGCATCGCCGCCACGGCAAGCGGCGACATCCAGCGGGAGATATGGCGTAAGGCCGTCGTCAACGCGGCTATCAACCCGCTGACGGCGCTGCTCCACTGCCGGAACGGCTGGCTGCTGGAAGACGAGGGGCTCCGGCTGCTCATGCAGCGCATCTGCGAGGAGGGCGAGGCGGTCGCCCGGGCCTGCAACGTCGAGGTCGGCAGCGTCACGGGAAAAGCGGTGGAGATAGCGCGCCGCACCGCCGATAATCATTCGTCGATGCTGCAGTCGCTGCAGCGCGGGCAGCCTACCGAGATAGACCACATCAACGGCGCCGTCGTGTCGCTCGGCGAAAAAAAAGGCGTCGCGACGCCCGTCAACGAGACGCTGACGCGGCTGGTTAAGGCGATGGAGGAGAAGCCGCTGTTGCCCCGGGAGGGGCACCGGTCGTAACGGTGCAGCAGCAGGAGACCGATAGCGCGGCCGCTGTCCGGTGTCCGGGTTGGCCTCACGGTCATCGATCGCGGAGGGACCCAGAGACACCGGTTGGATTGTCGCTCTATGCCTGCACCTTCATTCATCGCGACGGCTCGTGAAGGCCTTCGAATAGAGCACTCTACAACGTGCCGGTCGTTTAAAACGTTATTGCCTCGGCTGGAGGGTGATGTAGAATCGTTGAGAAAAATGGAAAATGACTTATGGGAGGCCATCGCT
>CAYPWJ010000019.1:0-24133 GCA_964414415.1 uncultured Thermoplasmatales archaeon
CCATAACGGTATGACTGCCATAAAAATCCCGACGAAATTTTTGGCAGATAACACAGTGCTGGTGATTGCACCGCTCGCGGGCATCACCGGCGTCAACCAGGAATCCGACAGCGAGACGCCGCCGCTACCTGCTGAAAGCACCACAAAAACGACAACGATGCATTTTTCGACGGCGACATGCACGAGAGACGGCGGATATTTGAAGGTCGACGCCGGCACCGAGTTCCACGTCTCCGCCGCAGGTGAACCGATGCTGCCCTACGCCACGGAGACGATGACGTTTCCGCTCGGCACCGACATCGAGGATGTGCATGTCTCCACCGGCGACGTTGAGACACGGCAGCTCAACGCAACGGTGGCGCCGGCGCCTGAACCCATGCCGCTCAACATGGAGCAGACAAAGTTCATACAGGAGCCTGGCCCGGTGTACGAGAGCAACAAGCTGTATCCATCCAGCTGGCTGCGCTGGGAGACGGCCGCCGGGTTGCACGACGGCCGGCACGTCACCTACCTCACCATGCAGGCGTATCCAGCGCGGTATCAGCCGCAGAGCAACATGCTCCGCACGGTCGACAGCATCACCGTCGAGATATCCTACGATGAGCCGGCGGAGCCGCTGTTGACCTCGGACGAGGAGGACCTGCTCATCCTGGCGCCCCAGGAATTCAGCGACGCGCTGCAGCCATTGGTGCAGCACAAGGAGGACCACGGCCTGGCGACCAAGCTGGTGACGCTCGAGGAGATATACGGCGGCGAATACTTCGATGTCGAAGGGCGTGATGACCAGGAAAAAATCAAATACTTCATCAAGAACGCGCTGGAGGACTGGGGCGTCACCTACGTCATGCTCGTCGGCGGTATGGAAGGCCAGAGCTTCTCCTACTACGTGCCGGTGCGATACACCAACAACCATGCCGGGTCGCCCTTCGAGGAGGGATTCATCAGCGATCTCTACTATGCAGACATATACAAGGACGTCGACGGCGAGCCGGTGTTCGCAGACTGGGACAGCAACGGCAACGGCATATTTGCAGAGTTCACCAGCACCACGAAGGACATCCTGGACTGCCGGCCTGACGTCTACCTCGGGCGGCTGGCCTGCCGCAGCCTCGACGACGTGGAAGTCATGGTCGACAAGATCACCACCTACGAGGGCGGCGTGACGGACACCGACTGGTTTAACCGGATGCTGCTCATCGGCGGCGACACCTATCCAAACGCCGGTGATCCCGATGCCTACGAGGCTGAGATCGACACCAATCTCTCCGGCAGCTACATGGACGACTTGTTTGCGCTGGAGCGGCTCTGGACGTCCACCGGGACGCTCACCGGCCAGGCCGACGTCGAGGGAGCCTTCAACGAGGGAGCCGGGCTTGTCCACATGGCCGGGCACGCCAACCCCGGGACGCTGGTGACGCATCCGCCGAAGAGCGAGGAGACCACCGTCATCCTCGACATCTACAACATCCCGCCCGTCAACGCGCTCTGGGCGCTGTACAGCGGCGGCGTCAGCGGCGCGCTGGAGCAGCTGCAGGCATCATGGATGCCCTCGCTCAGCAACGGCGAGATGCTGCCCGTCGTCGTGGTCGGCGGCTGCCACAACAGCCAGTTCAACACCTCGGTGCGGAACATCATGAAGTACGGCTTCACCCACGCCTACGGCTACGGCATCCACGTGCCCAAGTGCTGGAGCTGGTGGCTGACCAGTCATCCCGACGGCGGCTCCATCGCCACGCTGGGCAACACCGGGCTGGGCATGGGCATCCCCGCCTGGAATTACACCGAGGGGCTCGACGGCTGGCTGTTCCCCCGCTTCTTCTATCATTACGGGGTCAACGGCGTCGACGTCGTCGGGCAGCTGCAGGCATCCGCCACCACGGACTACGCCAACACCTTCGCGCTCAACGAGGGAGAAGGCGCCGTCCGTCAGATGGCAACGCAGTGGGCGCTGTTCGGTGACCCCAGCCTCAAAATCGGCGGCTACCAGTAGCCGCTCCTCTTTTCCCTTTCTTTTTTATGCAACGCTGACCGTCAGCTGGCAGCAGTCATCCAGCCGCGCCTTGACGACGTCGCCGCGATGCAGCCGTCCGACGCCGGCCGGGGTGCCCGTCAGGATCAGGTCGCCGCGGCAGAGCGTCATCACCTGCGACACTGAGGCGACGATGTCGTCAATCGGATAGACGAGGCGAGTTGTCGAGGAGCACTGCCGACGGTCGCCGTTGACCGACAGCGACAGCTCCAAATCATGTGGATCCGGCACCCGCGAGGCCGGCGCGACTGTGCTGACGGGGCAAAAGGTGTCATACCCCTTGGCGGCGGTCCATGGAAGGCCCTGCTGCTTTGCGTCACGCTGCACGTCACGGGCGGTCACGTCGACGGCGACAGCGTAGCCGTAGACGTGGGAGGATGCCGCTCCGGGGGCGATGGCACCGCCCTGTCTCCCGATGACGATGGCCAGCTCGACCTCGTGATGCACCTCCTGTGAAGCAGCCGGGATATGGACCGTTCCGCCGTCGTGGATGACGGCGCTCGCCGGCTTCAAAAACATGACCGGGCTGTCGCTCACCTGGCTGTCCATCTCCTCGGCATGCCTTGCATAGGTCCGGGCGAGGCAGATGATCTTGCCGACCGGGATATCCTCGCTGCTGTCCTGCACCTTGAGCAGTGGTCTGCATGGCATAGCCCGTAATCGCACCCGGGCTATAAAACATCAGGGCCGCGGCGCAAACATAAAATACCGCCGGGACTTATCAATCGTGAAAAGGTGGACAGATGTGTAAATGGATGAAACAGGTAGACGGCGAGGACAGGGGCGACGTGAAGCTCTACGCGCTGAGCACATGTATCTTCTGCATGCGGACGAAGCGCCTGCTCGACAAGATGGGCGTTGCCTATAGCTACGTCGACGTCGACCAGCTCGGCGGTGATGAGCAGGACAGGGCGGTCGACCAGATGAAGGAGCACAATCCCTCCGGGGGCTTCCCGACCCTTGTCATCAACGACACGGTCTTCCAGGGATACAGGGAGGACCAGATAAAGGAGGCGCTCGACCATGCCGCCTGAAGTCGAGGTGACCGATGAAGAAGTCCGGGAGCGCTATGAGAAGCTGGACCGTGAGGCGGAGGCCGCCGGGTATCACCTCAACCCCGACGAGGAGACGACGAGGCAGCTCATCCGGGGTATCCTGGTCAACGAGAAACGCTATGGCTACGGGGCCTGCCCCTGCCGGCTGGCCGCCGACGACCGCGAGGCTGACCTGGACATCATCTGCCCCTGCGATTATCGCGATGCCGATCTCAACGAGTACGGCAACTGCTACTGCGGGCTCTATGTCTCCCAGGCGGTGCTGGACGGCGAACGGGAGGTCCAGTCGATTCCGGAGCGGCGGCCGCCGCGAGAGGAACGCGAAAGAGAAGAACAGGAGGCGGTGGAAGACGTCGGCGGGCTGTCGCAGCCGGTGTGGCGATGCAGAGTCTGCGGGTATCTCTGCGCCCGCGAAGAACCCCCGGGTGTATGTCCGATATGCAAGGCCGACAAGGAACGATTCGAGCGATTCATGTGACGGGCGGCACATTCTTATAGCTCCGGCAGGTTAGCCAAGGGTAGGTGTTGGCACGTGAAAGCCACTACAGGAGTCGAGGCAACGAAGCCCGGGACGCTCATGTCCTGGTTCATGAAAGACGGCCATGCACCGGATGTACGCTACATGGACCGGCTGACCGACACGTCGTTTCAGCCCGTCTTCATCATGGGGCTCCCTCGCTCCGGCACCACCATCCTCTACCGGGTCCTTGATAGGACGGGACAGTTCAACTCGGTGACGCTGTATCACGTCCTCTACAGGGACCGGCTGCTCACGCATCATTTCAACGGCGGCAGGCAGGCGGCCGTCCAGGCGATAGCTGCATACTTTGAAAGACACGGCGTCGACACGCGGGATGCCGACAGTCTGTCGGTCGGCCCGCATCAGCCCGTGGAATACGGGTTCATGCTGCCGGAGCGCGGGTTTCCCTGGACGCTCAGCGACAAAAACAGCTCCATGCTGGCCGGGCTCTGCAAGAAGATAGCCTACATCGAGGGTAACGGACGGCCCATCCTGCTGAAAAACCCCTTCGACTTCGGCAACTTCATGCGGGTTAAACGGCTCTTTCCCGAGGCACGGTTTATCTTCATCCATCGGCATCCCGTCGACGTGCTGGACTCCCAGATGCGGGGGATGCGGCAGACCTTCAGACAAAAAAACCATTACCTGGCGTTGATATTCAGGAAATATGATGAGGCGTACGACAACCCGCTCCTCCGCCAGCTCTTCAGGCACATGTTTTCCCCGTATGTCCCCATCGGGCTGCTCTACCTGCTCCGGCGGAACGCCAGGGCCTGCCGGTATTACCTGGACAACATCGAGCGGCTGCCCGACGATGACTACGCTGCCGTCACCTACGAGGAGCTCTGCCGGCGTCCCACCGAGACCATCAGCGGCATCCTCCAGCAGTTCGACCTCGATGCCACGTTCGACGCCGGGCGGTACATCCAGCCACGCGACACCGACACGGCGCCGCGGGTGCGAACCCTGGACGGCTTCATCTGCAGGTGCATGCAGCGGTACTGCCGCCGCTTCGGCTACGCGCTGCGGCGCTGACGGCCTCCGCGAAATGACACCCGTTATATAGTGAGCGGCAATACAGATACTGCATGCTATCAGGGGATGTCATTGGCGTGCTGGCCGTCTACGCCTACGTTGCCGTGCTGCTGCTTGTCTCGGAAAAGGTGCTGCATCGATATCCGCTGTTCAGCCGGAAGTTCCTGCACATCATGGTGGGGAACGTCCTGTTCATCCTTCCATTGTTTGAGCATGCCTGGGTTATGTCGCTGGTAGCGGCGGCGCCGTTCATCCCGCTCACCTTCCTGGTCAGCCCGTATTCGCCGCTGCACGTCGTGTCGGGTACCTCCTCGGCTGGCCACCGCCTCGGGCTGGTCTACTACGCCCTGTCATGGACGGCGCTCGCCTGGGTGTTTTTCGAGCAGCCGGTGGTGATAGCTGTCGGCATCGTCGCGATGTCCTACGGCGACGGGCTGGCGTCGCTCGTCGGCGTCAGATACGGTCGCCGCATATACAACGTCAGCGGCGACAAAAAAAGCGTCATTGGTTCATGTACGATGCTCGTTGCAACGATCGCAGTGTCCGGCGTCGCTGTCGCCTATTATCATTTCCTGCACGGCGCGGCGCTGCCCCCGCTGTGGGTGCTCCCGCTTGCGGGAGCGGTGGCGACGCTGGCTGAGGCGGTGACGCCCCGTGGACTGGACAACCTGGCGACGTCGCTGTCGGCGGCGCTGCTGTACTACCTGGCGGTGTAACCATGCGGTTCATCGTCATCGACGGGATGGACGGCGCCGGGAAGGACACCCACGCGGAGCTCGTCCGGCGCTACTACGAGGAGAGGGGAGACACGGTGCTCGTGCGTTCGCATCCAACGGACGACAACAGATACGGGCGGCGGGCGAAGCGGGCGCTGCTGGGCCGGGGGAAGCGGAACCATGTGAAGGCCTCGTTGTACTACGCCGGGGACGTCATTCGCTCAATCCGGCGGTACTATGGCTCCGTTGACACCTTTATCGTGGTGCGGTATCTGCTGGGCGTGGCATATCTGCCGTTTCCGCTCGCATTGGTGCTCTACAGGCTGTTTGCCACGGTTCTGCCGACCTCCCGCTACATGTTTTTCCTGGATGTCCCGCCTGAGGTGTCGCTGGCGCGGGTCAGCATCCGTCCTGAGCGGGAGATGTTCGAGACGCTTGAGGGCCTGCAGGCGGCGCGGGAAACTGCGCTCCGCCTCGTCGAGGGATGGCACATCGTCGACACCGACCGCTCCATCGAGGAGACACACGCAGAGATCGTGGGTATCCTCAGGCGGCTGGACAGCCGGTGACAATGACGCCCGGGTGCGCCTATCGAAAAACCTATCGAAAAACATTATAAGGCAGGACGCCTTCTCTATAGTGGTGCTGAGATGCGTGTACCCCGTATAATCAAGCGGCTGCTGGAGCCCGAGGAAGAGGTCGACGTCGAGATTGAGGAAGAGGAGATGGTGGAGGACGACGAGTTCTGGGACATCGGCCAGGAGATAGAGGAGCGCAACGTCGAGGTGGAGGCAGCGGAGGCGACCTACTCCGGCACCCTCATGTCCGAGGTTGGCGAGGCGGAGGAGCCGGCTATCGAGAAAAAAGAGTACACGCTCCCCGAGTTTCGTCTCTCACCCGAGGAAAAAAAGATGGCGGAGGCCGACGCGTTCGGCGACACTGAGGAACACATCGTAGAGAAAAACTGGGAGAAAACAGCTCCTGAGAGCCTCGAGGAGATAGAGCAGCACATCGACGAAGGCAGGCTGGGAGAGGAAGAAGCGGCGACGCCAGCCGCGGGAGAGGCAGGGGGAGACCAGATGGCGCCAGCAACGGAGGAAGAACCCACCGATATCTCCGGCACCGTCATCGCCAGGGAAATCGTCTACGAGACCGACGGCGGCTACGTGCTCAAGGTCACCACACGTGAGGAAGGAGAGATAGAGACCTCGTATTATTCAGTCAGCCGGGTCGACGGCATCGAGCAGGCACTGGACAAGATAGATGATTATCAGCCACGGGTCAAGGAATCAGCGCGTCCGGCGCCCCGGGAGGCCCGGCAGCCATCCACGCCGGAGCAGCCGGAGCAGGAACCAGGCGAGGAAAAGAAGTCATTTTTAGCCACCGTTTTAGGAAAAAAATAGCTACAGCGTGCCCAGGAGCAAAAGCACCCCGAGCAGAGAGCTCGTGCCGAGGACGTCCATCAGACCCGTGATGATAGGGATGGTGACGTTGTCAGGGTCGAAACCGAAGCGGAAGGCAACCATCGATGCATAATACGCGATGAAGTTCACCGCCAGGATGAGCATCTCGCCGGCCAGGATGGCGGCCAGCATCATCAGACCGAGAGAGGGCGACGTGGCACCGATGAAGCCGCTGATGGCAAATGCTGCGGCGCCCAGCAGGGCAAACACCGGAAGGCCGATGACATGCATGATGGCAAAGAGGTTTTGCGCCTTGGCCGGGGGAAACCGGGCGTACTGCAGCGAGCCGAGGTGGAGCGCCGATGAAAACTTGGCCGCCAGAATGCCGCCGATGGCGCCGCCATCCTCAAGAAAGGCAGGGATCATGATGAGGATGCCGCCAGCGCCGACGAGGCCCTGGTAGGAAGTGCCGAGCACCGTACCGGAAATGGTGCCGAGCAGACCGCCCGCGAGGAGAATAGGGATGCTCTGCAGCAGAATCCGCTGGCAGTACGGCTTCGAAAGACGGGTGACAGACGCGACGATGCTGGCCACGGCGAGGACGGCAAAGACGCCGGCCAGCAGGAGCTTGACCGGATGCCCCATCGAATGTATGACCCAGAGCGAAAAAAAGAGAAACGGGAGGGTAACGATGTCGCCAGCCAGTGTGATGAACGGCGTGGTGACGTTGTCAGGGTCGAGGCCCCGACGATAGCTATAAAAGGCGATGAACAGGGTAAAGAGGAGCATGCAGCTGGCGGAAAGCAGCCCTGCCAGCAGCGCGATGAGTATCATGTCGAGCAGCGCGGCCTGGAGCCCGAGGGCGCCGGCGACGATGGTAGCCAGGGCGCCGAGGTAGATGCTCATCAGGATGGTGAGGATGAAGGATGCGCCGGTGTTCTGCCTGAGCAGCCTGCTGCCTGTAAAGGCGGGTGACAGCTGCCCGGTGTGGAGATAGGTGCCGAGGCGGGAGCCCAGCGAGGCGAACACGCTGCCGCGCATACCAATGGCTGGAGGGATGAGCACGATGAGGGCCGGCAGCATCTCCAGCTGATTGGTGGAGACGCCGAGGATAGTACCGGTGAGCAGGTTGCCGAGCGTGGCAAAAATCAGAGAGAAAAGGGATTCCCGGGCTTCTTTAGCACCAAGGAGTGACCAGAGAGACTGGGGAATGATGCCCGGCGATGCGCCGGCAGATGAGCGATGGCTTCCTCTCTCCATAGAGATCACATCCGTTTTGACAACCCGGGGGTTCTTCTGGATCCGTCATGTGCTGACACATCGGAATTTGCGTCGCTTTATATGCTTTTGCATGTTACTTGCTACCACGCATCTATTAAGTTTAAATGCGATGACTGCATTACCCGCGAGGATTACCATGAAGGAAGAACTGAATCCCTTTAAAATAGCGCAGCAGCAACTGGATGGAGCAGCAGAGGCAATGGGACTCGACGAGGACATGCATGCCTACCTCCGCGAGCCGAAACGATTCCTCCGCATTACCATCCCCGTAAAAATGGATGACGGCTCAACAGAAACATTCATCGGCTTCCGCTGCCAGTACAACGATGCCCTCGGGCCCACCAAAGGCGGCCTCCGGTGGCATCCAGACGAGACGGCCGACACCGTCAAGGCGCTGGCAGCCTGGATGACCTGGAAGACAGCCGTCGTCGACATTCCCTACGGCGGCGGCAAAGGCGGCATCATCTGCAACCCCAAGGAGCTATCCGAGGGCGAGAAGGAACGACTGGCCCGCGGCTACATCCGCGCTCTCGGACGCTTCATCGGCCCCGAGCGAGACGTGCCGGCACCCGACGTCTACACCAACCCCCAGATCATGGCCTGGATGATGGACGAGTACAGCACCATCGTCGGCTACAACGCACCCGGCGTCATCACCGGCAAGCCCCTCGAGGTCGGCGGCAGCAAGGGGCGGATGGACGCGACAGCCCGGGGCGGCATGTTCGTGCTGCGCGAGGCAGCGAAATGCTGCGGCGTCACCCTCAAGGAAAACGGAGGCAAGATGCACAAGGCCTACGGAGAACTGCAACAACTCGAAGAGACGACACCGGCAGGCGAGGGTGTCACCATCGCCATCCAGGGCTACGGCAACGCCGGCCAGTACGCGCATCTGCTGCTGAAGCGACTGTTCCGCAACGCCAGGGTCGTAGCGTTGAGTGACTCAAGCGGCGGCATATACGTCGAGGACGGCATCCCCTGCAACAAGGCCATGGACGTCAAGGCAAGCGAGGGCGAGATAACCGCCTATCCAGGAGCGGAGCAGATATCCAACGAGGAGCTGCTCACGATGGACGTCGACATCCTGATCCCGGCAGCGCTCGAAAACGTGCTCACCGGCGACAACGCCGGTGACGTCGAAGCCACGATCGTCCTGGAGCTGGCGAACGGCCCCACGACACCCGAGGCTGACAAGATACTGCACAAGAACGGCGTCATGGTGCTGCCTGACTTCCTGGCAAACGCCGGCGGTGTGACCTGCAGCTACTTTGAATGGGTGCAGAACATCAACGGCTACTACTGGGACTACGAGGAAGTCTACCAGAAACTCGATGACAAGATGGCGAAGGCCTTCTGGGACGTCTACAACACCCAGAAAGAGTATCTGGAGGACGAGGATCAGGACATCACCATGCGCACCGCGGCCTACATCGTCAGCATCGGACGCGTCGCAAAGGCCGCGCGGACCCGAGGCTGGGTCTAACCCACCTCTTTTTCCTTCCCCTGTCTCTTCTTTTCCATCTCTCCTGCAAACAGTTCATACGCCGGAGCGTACAAAAAACAATAGGTCCATCGACGCGGGAGACAGCCGTGACGCTGCCCACCAAGCGCTCATATAGCCTGTCGTCGCCACTGGGAATCCCGCCGCGGTGACGCTACGGCTGCATCTCTTCCGTGCTGAAGGAAACGAAGCGGCTGCCGCCGATGTGAGCGAGGAAGCGCTCCGGCCGTGCAGGCGTGGTGCCGTCGTATGCATCGCCGTCGACGCTGTGGCCGACGACCTCCGCGACGAACAGCGTATGGTCGCCGTAGCTCGGGCTGTCGACGACCTCGCATTCCAGGTTGGCGAGCGCCTCGGCGATACCGGGCACCGCTATCTGCTGCGACGGCGTGAAGGTCACGTCCATCTGCTCCGTCTTGGCGGGACCGCTCCGGGTGCCGGCGGTCCAGACGTCCTCGAGCATCTCGGTGGAGGGAACGCTGATGACGAACGCCGTTTCTTTTTTGACGCGGTCGTGGGTCGTCCGCCCGGGAGCGACGGAGACACCGACGAGCAACGGCTTCCGGGAGATGACGGTGACCCAGTCGGCGGTCATCACGTCCGGCGTCTCGGTGCCGCTCACGATGAGAAACGACCGGAGGGGATACAGGAGATGGTACATACCGTATTAAACGGAAACGGGATGAAATATGTTACGCCGGTATCCACAGCGGCTGACGTGAAGCGGAGCAGGGAAAAGGTAATAAACAATTGCGGGGATTGAATGGCACAATGGAAATCACCATGGAGCGTCTGCACGAAGATATTATTGACCTCCGGAGAGAGGTGGAACGCATAAAACACATGCTGGAAGAAGACTACGAGCTGAGCGAAGAAGCACGGCAGGCACTGGCCAGCGCCCGCAATACGTCGGAATCCGAATACGTGAATCTCGATGACGTATAAGGTCAAACTGCATCCCAACGTAGCAAAATTTCTCGAGAAGGCACCGAGGGACGTCGCCGACAGGATTAAAGACAAGCTGCGCCAGCTTCGGGATAAGCCCTTCCGCTATATGGAACATTACGCCAGCGGGGATGTCCACAAGTTGCGCATCGGGGACCACCGTGCATTGATCGATGTCGACACCCGGCGCAACATCCTGTTCGTCCAAGTGATAGACAGGCGGGACAGGATATACAAACGGTGAGGAAACAGGGACAGACAATCTTTTAATGCCGCCCGCTATTATCCTGCATGGACAACCTGGGAGACATCGCCGACAGGATAGAGGAGCGGCTCAACGAGAAAGATGCGCTACGTGAGGCGACGCTGAAGCAGTGCCGGGACATCATCCGATGCAGCCGCAAGTGCATCAGCCTGCTGCACAACGACGCGGTCGACGAGGCGAGAGACATGGCGGCGGAGGCCCACGATGTCAATGCATCTCTCAAGGAGGACATCGCGGGGCATCCGGACATCCGGACGGCCGGGTATATGGAGAATGCGTCGCAGGAGCTGGCCGAAGCGCACCTCTTCCTCGCGATACACCAGGGCGACGAGCTGCCGTATCCGGAGGACCTGGGCATCACCTATACCTCGTATTTGCTCGGTCTGGGCGACCTGGTCGGCGAGCTGCGGCGCCGGGCAGTCAATCTCCTCCGCGACGACGACGTCGGCGCGGTGGAACAGCTGCTGCGGCAGATGGAGGCCATCTGCGACCACCTGATGGAGTTTGATTATCCGTCAGGGCTCGTCCCGGTGAAACGGAAGCAGGATGTCGCCAAGAAGATACTCGAGCGGCTCCGCGGCGAGGTGGTCATGTACAAGAAAAACAGGGCCGTGGAGGAAAAAATGGACCTGCTGCTCCGTCATCTCCAGAAAGGGCAAGGCGCAGGCGGCGAGGACGACTTCGACCTGGATGTCAACTCGGTGTGGTAGCGCTACGCCATCGCCGCAACGCGGGCGACGAGTTGCTCGATGCCGTCGGCAGCCTCGCTGATGTCCTTCGCCGTGACGTAGGCTGGCGTCGTGACGATGCGGTTTGCTTCGTCGACGCAGGCATCGTCAACCTCCTTTGCCATGTGCCGACCGCCGAGCTGTTCGACGGCTGCCGCCATGTCGGCCACGTCGCCAAGGGTAACGGTCGGCGTGACGTCCATGTCCTCGAAGGCCTTTACGACGAGCAGCGGCGATATGCAGATGGCCCCGATGGGGTTTTCCTCGGCGTAGGTGTCACGGATGGCCTGCCGCACCAGGGGATCGATGTCGCAGTCGACGCCGTCGATGGCAAAGGTAAACAGGTTTTTTGCCACGCCGTTGCCGCCGGGGAATATCAGGGCGTCGTAGTCCTCCGGCTGGTAGTCGTCAAGCGGGTGGATGTCGCCGCGGGCGATACGCGCCGCCTCAGTCAGCACGTTGCGTTCCTCGTTCATTGTTTCCTCGCCGACGTGGTCAATGACTTCATGCTGCAGCTTGTCCGGGGCGAAGCAGTCGTAGGTGTGCCCCGCGCGCTTGATGGCGAGCAGCGTTATGGTGGCCTCGTGTATCTCGGAGCCGTCATGGACGCCGCAGCCGGCCAGCACAACAGCGATTTTTTTCATGGTATCGCGGCTATAAGCATGCTGGTGTTAATAATGTTTGTGACACCCCTCGGTCGCCGCCCCGGGGGCATCCATCAGGCTGCCGGACGCCTTGCCTGTTCGTCGCTGATGGCGACGCCGGCGAGACCACCATTTTTATATACATGGGGGCATTACAACACCTGATGAAACGACCCTCCACCATCAAGACTTACTGTCCCTTCTGCGAGGAGCACACGGAGCACGACCTCAAACGGGTGAAAAAACATAAGGCGTCGGAGTTCAAGCAGGGTCAGCGACGCTTCCGCCGCGTGACCTCCGGATACCGGGGCTATCCCCGGCCGAAACCGCAGGGTGACAAGCCGACGAAGCGCGTATATCTGCGGTATACCTGCAAGGAATGCGGCAAGGCGCATCAGAAGAAGGGCGTTCGGGCCAAGCGATTTGAGTTTGACAGGTGATCCAGTGGGACGATTTGTCAAGGTAAAGTGTAGCGACTGCAACAACGAGCAGATTATTTTCAAGAAGGCCAGCACCGAGGTGCTCTGCCAGGTATGCGGCGGTGTGCTGGCGGAACCGACCGGTGGCGCTGCCGAGATAAAAGGAGAGACTGTTGAGGAGTTAGCGTAATCCATGCCGGCAAAAAACTTCCCGGACAAGGGCGAACTCGTGGTGTGCACCGTCGACAAGGCCAAAGGATTCGGTGCCTTCGTCAGGCTGGAGGAGTACCCGGATCTGGAGGGATTTATCCACATCAAGGAAGTCGCCCCGGGATGGATAAAGAACATCCGGAACCACGTCAAATCAGGCCAGCGGGTGGTCTGCAAGGTCATGGACGTCGAGCCGAGCAAGGACTCCGTCGATTTGTCTCTCAAAAGGGTCAACGACCATCAGCGCCGGAGAAAGATACAGCAGTGGAAAAACGAGTCAAAGGCTGAAAATCTGCTGCGTATCGTCGCCGATCGTCTCGACGAGGACTTCGAGGACTGCCTGGAGGAGTTCGGGTACGACCTCGTGAAAACATATGACTCCCTGTACGAGGCGTTCCAGGAAGCCGCCTCGGACGAGGAAGCCCTCGCGGAGGCAGGCTTCACCGGAGACTGGGTTGACGTCTTCGTCGATGTCGCCCAGGAAAACATCGTCATTCCAACCGTCACGATTACCGGATACGTGGAATTGTTTTCTCCAGAGCGAGATGGCATCGAGCATGTCAAAGATGCATTGAAAGAAATCGAGATGGAGAACAACGACGTCGCCGTTGCGGTCAAATACGTGTCGGCGCCGCTATACCGGATAGACGTCACCGCTCCAGACTACAAACTGGCGGAAAGCGAACTGCGTGACAGAGCCGAGCAGGGCGTCTCCTACATCGAGGAGCATGGCGGAACCGGCTGTTTCAAGCGGGAAATCGAGTGACGATGTCCAGCATGCGATACTGCACGCGCTGTCAGCAGTACACCCTGAAAGAGCGCTGCCCGTCCTGCGGCGGGGAAACATGCACGCCGGAGCCGGCCCGGTTTTCTCCGCAGGACCCCTACGGCGAGTATCGCCGGCGATTGAAAAAAGAGCAAAGGAGTGAATAAGTATGGACGAGGCATCAATGCGTATAGACGAGGCAAGCATCGTGTTTTCAGAGAAACCCGAGCTGACGGAACCGATTTTGATCGAGGGGCTACCCGGCGTGGGCAACGTCGGGAAGCTCGCTGCGGAGCACCTCATCGACGAGATCGGGGCCACCAAGTATGCGGATATCTACTCGACGGATTTCCCGCCCCAGGTGTTCGTCAACGACGACGGCACCATCAAGCTCGCCCGCAACGAGCTCTACTACTGGAACGGCCCGGTCGACCTGGTTATTCTCACCGGCGACTACCAGGGGCTCTCCACCCGCGGGCAGTACGTCCTCGTCCAGTCGATTCTCCAACTGGTGCAGGAATACGGCACCCGGCGCATCTACACCCTCGGCGGATACGGCGTCGGCGTCGAAGTTGAGGAGCCAACGGTCACCGGAGCTGCAACGCACCCGGAGCTCATCGAGGAGCTCGAGGAATACGGCATCGTGTTCCAGGACAAGGGAGGCGGCGGCATCGTCGGTGCGTCCGGCCTGCTGCTGGGCATCGGCAAGATGATGGATATGGAGGGCGTCTGCCTCATGGGAGAAACGTCAGGATACATGGTGGATCCCGGCAGCGCCCGCGAAGTGCTGAAGATCCTGGCGGGCATCCTGGACGTCGACATCGGCTTCGCGAAGCTCGAGGAAAAAGCCGAGGAGATCAGCAAGATAGCGCAGCGCATCAAGCAGCTCGAGCAGAGCGGCGGGTCGGACAAGGAAGCCGGCGACCTTCATTACATCGGGTGATGCAAAGCCGTCCGCCCGGCACGCCAGATTTTAAATAAACTGGCGGTGTTTTGGAGGCGTGGATAGCATGTACCGGAGCGGCGAATATGCCGTCAAACGGTTTTCCAGCGCACGGCAGAGCATCCGGCTCATCCTCAACGAGTCAGCCAGGAAACACACCATCCACGCGGTCCTCGAGATGGATGTAACCGACGCGCGGGACACCATCCGGAACATCAGGGAGAAAACAGGCAAAAAACCGTCGTTCACCGGGTGGATGGTGAAATGTATCGCGGAGGCGCTCACCAGGCATCCGGAGCTGAACACCTACCGGCAGGGATGGCGGAAAGTCATCGTGTTCGAGGATGTCGACGTGGCGATTCCGGTCGAGCGCTCCGTGGACGGCGAACGGCGGACCATGGTCTACATCATCCGGCGGGCGAACGACAAAAGCGTCACCGAGATAACCGAGGAGATACGGACGGCGCAGCGGCGGGAGGTCAGCGGGGAAAAACAGGTGCTCAGTGAGCTGTCCCGCCTCGAAAAACTCGTGCTCAACGCACCGACGTTTATCAAAAAGCTGATGCTGTGGGTGCTCCGGTGGCACGGCGTCATGAAAAAGAAACATATGGGCACCGTCGGCGTCACTGCCGTCGGCATGATCGGCCGCTTTCCCGGCTGGGTCGTCCCGCTCGGCGGGACGCCGACCGTGATGATAGCCCTGGGCGGCATCACGGAAAAACCAGCTGTCGTCGACGGCAGCATCGAGGCACGGGAGATGCTGAGCTTGACGCTCTCGGTCGACCATGACCTCGTCGACGGCGGGCCGATGACCCGATATGTTGATACGCTCACCTCATTGGCTGAGGGGGCATATGGGCTGTCCGAGATGCAGGACGGCGGTCCAGGGAGCGAGTAGCCGACGGGTTCAGGTGTCCGCTGTCTTTTTTTGCTGCCACCGCCGCAGCATCTTGAGCACCTCGAATGCAGCCAGATATATCAGGGCAGCCAATCCCACATACATCCAGTCGACAATGGTCAATCCGCCGAAGAGCAGGAAGTCGCTGATGAAGGGGGCATAGATGGCCACGAGGACAAGCCCGATGGAGGCAACGATGGATCCCAGGAGTATCCGGTTGGTGAAAAAGTTACGGTTGAACAGAGAGGTAAAATGATAGCGTCGCTCCATGGTGTTGACGTACTGGCAGAACACGATGGTCGCGTAGGTCAACGCGGTGGCCTTGAGATAGTCGAAAAGTCCGGTGTCATCCAGTGAGAGCGTTCCCTCCCGCTGCATAAACAGGATAAAATTCATGAACGCCAGCCCGCCGACGAGGATGCCGAGGAGTATCACCTCTGAGCCGGAGCGCCTGTCCATCATCCGCTCCTCGGGGTCTCTGGGCGGTCTGCTCATCAGTCCCTCCGTGGGCGGGTCAAAGGTGAGGAAGGTGAGCGGCATTATCTGTCCCAGCAGGTCGACGGCCAGGATCTGCACCGCCAGGATGGGAATCGGGTATCCCCACAATGCGACGGCGAGCAGCCCAAGCAGCACGAGGGTGAGCTCTCCGCTGTTGGTGGTCAAGGTGGAGTAGACGGTTTTTGTCAGGTTGTTGTAGAGGGTCCGCCCCTCCTCGATTGCATGGACGAGCGTCGGGAAGCTGTCGTCGAGCAACACGAGACGGGAGGCCTCCTTCGCCACGTCGGTGCCCCGCTGGCCCATGGCCACGCCGATGTGCGCCCGCCGCAGTGCGGGGGCGTCGTTGACGCCGTCGCCTGTAACAGCCACGATTTCCCCCTGTTCCTCCAGCGTTTTGACGATGTGGAGCTTGTCCTCGGGGTCGACGCGGGAGAAGATGAGGCTCTGCTTGCTCCGGAGCAGCTCATGCAACTGCTCGTCACTCATCTCTTTGAGCTCCTGCCCCGTGATGATGTCCTCGTCCTCCTCAACAGATAATCCGATCTCCCGGCCGATGGCCCAGGCGGTGATGGCGTGGTCGCCCGTTATCATGACGATGCGGAGACCGGCCTTCCGTGCTTCCTCGATGGCCTGGGTGACCCCCTCCTTCGGCGGGTCGATCATCGCCGTCATCCCGAGAAAGGTAAGATCCCGCTCCACCTCGTCAACCTCATAGCATTCCTTCGGCTCAAGGTCACGGCGGGCGATAGCGAGGACGCGCAGTCCCTCCTCCGAATACCGCTCGTTCATCTCCCGTATCCGCTCCTTGTCGTCGTCGGTAATCGGCTCCGCCTCGCCGTCACGATAGATGCGGGAGCAGACGGAGAGGACGCTGTCCGTTGAGCCCTTGACGGTCAGAGCAACGTCGTCGCCGAAACGGCGGACGGAGCTCATGCGCTTCCGCTCCGAGGTGAACGAGAACTCCTGTACCTCTGGGTTCTCCTCGTCCTCCGTTGGGGAGCGCGTGCCAAGCTTGGTGGACATGGTGATGAGCGCTGCTTCGGTCGGGTCGCCGATTGGATACCAGCCGTCGTGCTCCTCGTCGGGCTCGTGTATCTCGGCGTTGGAGGCCATGGTGGCGGCGTCCATCAATACCTCTATCTCGTCTATCTGTTCCTGCGACAGCGGCTCCTCGTCCTCGTCCAGGATGTCGCCTTCGGGCTCGTAGCCCGTGCCGGTGATGTCATAGGTGGCGCCGTCAAACCAGACGGAGCGGACGGTCATCTCGTTCTTGGTCAATGTGCCGGTCTTGTCGGTGCAGATGACCGTGGTCGAGCCGAGGGTTTCCACCGACGGCAGGTCTTTCACCACGGCATTGCGTTCAGCCAGCCGGTTGCTCCCCGTCGACAGGGCGACGGTCACCTGCGCCGGGAGCGCCTGCGGGACCACCGCCATCGCCACGCCCAGGGCGTAGACCAGGCTCATGTAGATGGAAAAATCCTGTAGCATGCCGGCTATGAAGAGGCCTGCACCGATGACGATGACGGCGGCGGTGAGCTTCCGGGCCAGGTCGCGCAGCTCGCGCTGCAGCGGGGTCTTTATCTCGCCGGTCTCCTGGGTCATGCTAGCTATCTTGCCGGTCTCGGTGTCCATGCCCGTGGCGACGACGACGCCTGTGGCGGTGCCAGAGGCAACGGTGGTACCGGCGTAGGCCATGTTGGTCCTGTCGGCCAGAGAGAGGTCTTCCTCCAGGGCGTCCACGGTTTTTTCCTGCGCGACGGATTCACCGGTCAACGCGAACTCGTTGACTTTGAAGTTCGATGTCTCGATGAGGCGGATGTCGGCCGGCAGCTTGTCTCCCTCCTCCACCCGTAGCAGGTCGCCGGGCACCAGCTTGTCGGGTGTCACCTCGGCCAGCTCGCCGTCCCGGATGACCTTGGCGGACGACCGTATCAGGTCCTTCAGCGTGTCGACGATTTTTCCGGCTCGGTATTCCTGGACGAAGCCGATGACGGCGTTGACCAGCACGATGATGAAGATGATGGTGCCGCCGCGGTAGTCGCCGATGAAGTAGGCGACCAGCCCGCCGATGATGAGCACGATGACCAGGAGCTCCTTGAACTGTGAGAGAAAGAGCAGCCAGATCGGCATCTGTATCTCGGCCTGCAGCTCGTTTTTCCCGTGCTTCTCTAGGCGATGCTGCGCTTCCTGCTTGGAGAGCCCCTCCTCGGAGGTGTCCAGCTCGTCGAGCGTCTCCTCCGGGCTCATCCGGTGGTAGTCCTTCGATGGCATGGCATCAGGTCGTCCTCTACATGAGGCGACGTGTATTTTATGTTTGTGTTTTACGCATCATCACGCGTGGATTGTCTCCTCTGGAGCCCCCGGGAGACCTAAAACTTAATAAATGCCTCGCCAATAGGGGTAGTCACGGAGGAACAGTATGTATCTCTTGATTATTGGGGGGGGGGCGGCATCGGGCAGAAACTCGCCCAGATAGCCCTTGACAATGATGATAACGTCGCGGTCATCGACAAGGACGAAGACAAGTGCAACGAAATATCCATCGGGAAAGACCTGATAGCGATACACGGGGACGCTACATCCCGGGGCACGCTGGAAAGCGCCGAGATAGGCAAAGTTGACGCCGTCGCCGCCACCGCCGACGACGCCACCAACCTGCTGGTGCTCTCTCTCGCCAAAAAACTGGGCGTGCCCTCTCTCGTCTCGGTTATCCGCGACGAGAGCAGAAAGTCGGTGTTCAGGGAGAAAGGCGCCAACGTCATCGGAAACCCCGACCGGATAACCGGCGAGTACATGTACCGGGCGCTCAAGCGCCCCATGATACGGGATTTTATGAGCCTGGCCGGCGGCGACTCCGAGATGCTGAAGGTGTCGGTCCCCACGGGCTCAAAACTCCTCGAGAAACCGCTGGAAAAGATACAGCTGCCCAAGCATGTCTCCATCATGGCCATCGACCGGGGCACAGAGGTGATTGTCCCCGACGCGGACACCCGGCTTGAGGCGGGGGACTCCGTCATCTTTCTGGCCCGGGAAAACAGCGTCGAGGAAGCCATGGACCTCCTCCACCGATAGCGCAACTTCTGGGATGCAGCATGAAAAATGCGCGGATTATTTTGCGGGACACCGGGCTCGTCCTCCTCATCGTAGGGGTGGCGACGCTGGTGGCCGTGGTTCCCGCTCTCGTGTACGGGGAATACAGCCAGGGGATATGGATACTGGCGACCAGCCTGCTCTTCTTCCTGACGGGCGGCATCATCCGTCTCATGGGCGGCCGGGAAAACGGCGAGCCCAAGCTCAAGCACGGGATGGCGATTGCGGCGCTGTCCTGGCTGCTGGTCTCCCTGATTGCGACGCTGCCTTTCATGCAGATAACCGGCTTCGACTTCCTCTCTGCTTTCTTCGAGGCCATGTCGGGATGGTCAACGACGGGGCTGACCATGGTTGCCGTGGAGGAAAGCCTGTCGCACACCATCCAGTTCTGGCGCTCCTACATGCAGTGGATGGGCGGGATAGGCGTCGTGGTGCTGACGCTCATCGTGCTGTCCCGGCCGGGCACCGGCTCGTTTACCCTCTACCGCTCCGAAGCGAGGGAGGAAAAAATCCATCCCAGCGTCGTCTCCACCGTGAAGAGCATCTGGTGGATATTTCTCCTCTACACCGGGCTGGGCATCCTCCTCTACGTGCTGGCGGGCATGCCGCTGTGGGGAGCCATCAACCACTGCATGACCGCCATCTCGACGGGAGGATTCGCCATCCACAGCGCCTCCATCGGCCACTACGACTCGCTGGCCATCGAGCTGGCGACCATCGTCATCGTGGTGCTGGGCGCCACCGCCTACGTCGCCCATCACGACCTCCTCCAGGGAAAAATACGGAAGTTCCTGGCTGACAGCCAGTTCAGAACGCTGCTGCTGCTCATGGTGGTCGGCAGCGTGTTCCTCACTTTTTTCGCCGTATACGATTACGGAGACTGGAATGCTGCGGTTCGCTATTCGTTTTTCCAGTATATCTCCGCGCAGACGACGACGGGCTTCCAGACCGTCGACCTGGCCGGCTGGGACGTCTCCGCCAAGCTCATCCTTTCCCTGTCGATGGTCATCGGCGGCGCCGCCGGGGCCACCTGCGGCGGCATCAAACTCATCAGAGGCAACCTGCTGTTCAAGCGCATCGTGTGGGGCATCCGGGATATCTTCCTGCCGGAGGACGGGCACGTTCCCCGCAAGGTAGGCGGAACGCTGCTCACCGAGGACGAGGCAGAACGGGAGAGCAGCGAGGCGTCCATGGTCCTCATGCTCTGGATACTCATGCTGCTCGCCGGCGTGTTCGTGCTGCTCAACACGGTGGGCGGCAGCCTCGAGGATGTCTTTTTCGAGGTGGCATCAGCGCAGGGAAACGTCGGGCTGTCGACGGGAATAACCTCCATCGACATGGACCCAATCGCCAAGCTTATGTTGATACTCAACATGTGGACCGGCCGCCTTGAAATCATCCCCATCCTGGTGCTGCTGCGCTCCATCATATCCCGGCGGAGCATCTTTTAGGCCACGCACACCAGGCGGGCATGCCACCATACCTTTTTAAGCGCCGCCTTATTTCACCTCGATGAACGATATGGAGCAGGTCACCCGGCATGCGGAGGAAGTCGTCACCCGGGATGAGCTTGAGCTGGTGCTGCAGCAGGACGACAGGAAGGCCTACATCGGCTTTGAGCCGTCGGGTCTGGTGCACACCGGCTGGATCATCTGCGCCAACAAGATCCAGGATCTGCAGGCCGCCGGGTTCGACGTCACGGTGCTGCTGGCTGACTGGCACGCCTGGGTGAACGACAAGCTTGAGGGCGACATGGAGACGATTAAAGCATGCGGCGAATACATGAAGGACTGCTTCGCGGCGCTCGGCGTCGACGGCGTCCGGTACCTGTATGCCAGTGACTATGTCGACGATGCCGGCTACTGGGAGCTGGTGTTGCGGGTTGCCAAGAACGCGTCGCTGGCCCGGATACGGCGTTCCATGGATATCCTGGGGCGGACGGCCGATGAGGCGGAGAAGGACTTTTCGAAGTTCCTGTACCCGGCGATGCAGGTCGCCGACATCTTTTACCTCGACCTCGACCTCGCCTACGGCGGGATGGACCAGCGGCATGCGCACATGCTGTGCCGGGACATCGCCAAGAAGATGGACAGAAAGTCGCCGGTGGCGCTCCATACGCCTATTCTGTCGAGCCTTGAGCCGGGCTCCAGGATGGACGCGAAGATGTCGAAGAGCAAGCCGACGAGCTGTATCTTCATCCACGATGGCCCCGACGATGTGGAAGAAAAGATACGGCAGGCGTACTGCCCCGAAGGTATCGTGAAGGACAACCCCATCCTGGAGTTCTGCCGATACCTGCTGTTTCCCTCCTTTGACGAGATGACCGTCGAGCGGCCGGAGAAATACGGCGGCGACCTGCATTTCGAGGGCTACGACGAGCTCGCAGACACGTTTTCATCCGGGGAGCTGCATCCGCAGGATCTCAAGGAGTCAGTTGCTGCTTATCTCAACGAGCTGCTGGAACCCGTCAGGGCGTACTTCGACGAGCATCCAGGCAACCTGGAGACAGTCAGGGAACAGCTCGGGTAGCACCGCCATAAATGGTTTCGTGCGAAACCTTTTTATGCCCGGGCATATGAGGGGCTATGAACGACGATGCGGCGCCGTCGCTCGGCAGGCTGTTCACCATACTCCACTGGCAGACCCGCATATACGTCGAACGAAAGCTTGCATCGATCAACCTGAGCTGGGGCGAATTCCACATCCTCATGCGGCTGTGCCATGCCGGAGAGATAAGCCAGCGGGACGTCACCGAGCAGCTCCACGTCAGCAAGGCGACCACCTCAAAGATGCTGCAAAAACTCGAGGAGGACGGCTACATCCGGCGCGAGAAAGACACGGATGACCGGCGCACATACATCATCCACACCACGGCAAAGGCACAGCATCTCTATACAAAGCTCCGCGACATCAGCAGCGCGTGGAACGACGTCCTCCTCAAGCAGTTATCCAGCCAAGAGCAAACAACCGTCATCGCCGGGCTCAACACAATGATACAGCAGGCACTGCAGGCCAACGAGGAGGCACAGGATGCCTGACGGCGAGGCCACCGAGGGCGTCGCGACGCTGCTCGGCGACCCCAAGCGAGCGATCCTGAAGCTGTCGTGGCCGATGGTGATCGCCATGACGGCGCAGACCACCTACAACCTCGCGGACGGCATCTGGGTGGCGGGCCTGGGCGCCGACGCGCTTGCCGCCGTGGGCCTCTTCTTCCCGTTCATCATGTTTCTCATCGCCCTGTCGAACGGGCTCGGCGTCGGCGGGAGCTCCGCGATATCACGGCGTATCGGCAGAAAGGACAAAGCCGGGGCGGACAACACCGCCGTCCACACGTTGATCCTCGGATTGAGCGTCGGCCTGGCCTGCAGCCTCCCGTTTGTTCCCTTCCTCGACGGTATCTTCGCGTCGATGGGTGCCACGGGCGACGCGGGAACGATGGCAACGCAGTACTCCCGCATCCTGTTCAGCGGCGCTATCTTCATCTTTTTCGCCAGCATCGGCAACAACATCCTCCGCGGCGAGGGCGACGCAAAGCGGGCGATGTACGCGCTGGTGCTGAGCTCGGTGCTCAACATCGTGCTCGACCCCATCTTCATCTACGTCCTCGACCTGGGTGTGGCGGGCGCCGCCTGGGCGACCCTGCTATCGATGGCGACGGCTGCATCGCTGATATACTACTGGATATTCGTCAACCGGGACACCTTCGTCGACATAACGTGGCGTAATTTCCGGCCCAGCCGCTCGCTGACCAAGGAAATCCTGAACGTCGGCATTCCCTCGTCGGTGGCGATGCTGTCGATGTCCTTCAGCATCTTTCTGCTCAACCTGATCATCATCCGCGCGGGCGGCACCGACGGTGTCGCCGTCTTCACCACGGGCTGGCGCGTGGTGTCCCTGGGAACAATGCCGCTGCTTGGCATCGCCACCGGCGTGACCGCCGTAACAGCTGCGGCCTACGGCGCCCGCGACGCGAAGAAGCTGGACACGGCCTACATGTACGCGGTCAAGATTGGCATCGCGGTGGAGGCCGCCGTGGCGGTCGCCGTCTTTGTCTTTGCACCGCAGATAACGTCGCTGTTTACCTACGCCGGCGATACGCATCTGCTGGCCGGCAGCATCACCCGGTTTCTCCGCTACACCGTCCTGTTCTATCCGACGGTGCCCCTAGGCATGCTCACCTCGGCGATGTTCCGCGGTGTCAACCGCGGCGTCAATGCACTCGTCGCGACGCTCATCCGGACGGTGGTACTGCAGGTGTCAACCGCCTACCTGCTCGGGCTTGTCATGGGTCTCGGGCTGGAGGGCGTCTGGATAGGCATCGTCGGCGGCAACATCATCGCAGCCGTGGCGGTCACCTTTCCCTGGGGACGGCTGACGGTCAGGCGCCTGCGGCAGTGTTTTCCACCCTGCCCGGCAGACGCTACCGATAGCTCATAGTGAAGAGCGAAGACAACATGTGATAGAAAAAGAAGGGAAAAGGGTGGGTGGTGCCTTAGCTGGTGGTCAGCGTGTCCGAGGTTTCGACGTCAGCCGAGGTATCCCAGCTGTAGCTGGAATGTGTGAGTTCCGTCACAGTCCCGGTGTAGGTGCCCGATGTCCGTGATGCCTTGTCGAACACGGTGCTGGCGATGCCGCTGGAGTCGGTGGTGGCAGTAGCGGTCAGGGTGCTGCCCTCGGGCGTGTCAAGCGAGATGTCCACGGTGGCGTCGCTTACGGCGTTGCCGTCGCTGTCGACGACGGTGACCTCGACGCCGATGTCTTCCCACGGGCCGCGTGTCTTGTCCAGCCACAGGGTGACGTCCTGCACATGCATATAGCCAGTGCTTGTATCCTCCTCGGTGGTGAACTGCCAGGTGGATGACGTCGTCGTCGCGGAGCCATCGTCAGCCACCGCATACCAGCTATACGTGGTGCTGTAGCTCAGACCGCTCCACGTCACGCTGGCAGTATTGCCGCTGGCAACGCTGCTGTCCGTGCCAATCAAGCTGCCATCGCTTGCATCGTAGAACGAGACGTCCATAGAGTCACCATCAGGATCAGAGACATCGACACTCAGGGTCGGGCTGGTGGACACACCGGTTGCTCCATCACTGGGTGACGGATTCGTCGGTGCATCCGGCGCCGAGTTTGTGGTCTCCTCCTCGGTGGTGAACTGCCAGGTGGATGACGTCGTCGTCGCGGAGCCATCGT
>CAYPWJ010000019.1:24233-28037 GCA_964414415.1 uncultured Thermoplasmatales archaeon
TGCTGTCCGTGCCAATCAAGCTGCCATCGCTTGCATCGTAGAACGAGACGTCCATCGAGTCTCCATCCGAATCGGATACATCAACGCTCAGGGTCGGGCTCGTCGACACGCCGGATGCTCCATCAGCCGGTGAGGGATTCGTCGGTGCGTCAGGCGCCGAGTTGGTGTCGCTGCCGCCGCCGGCCTCGCTGACCGCTGCCTCTGCGTCCAGCAGGCCGTTGCCGACGAAATTCTCGTGCAGGCCGATGTCCTCGGCGTTGTTGTCCAAGACGTTGCGGACGTCGTCGTTGATGTAGCCATCATTGTCTGCATCGTCGACGCCCTTGTCAAAGACGAGGGCTGCGCCGCCTGCAACATGCGGGCAGGCCATCGAAGTGCCGGACATCGTGTCGTAGTCCTGGCTGTAGCCATACAGGCCCGTGTTCAGATGCACGTTGTAGGTCGGCATCGTCGAGAGGATGTCGACACCGGGTGCACCGAGCTCGAGATGCGATCCTGAGCTGCTGAACGACGCGATACCGTCGTTGCTGTTGGTGGCGCCGACCGCGATGACGCTGCTGTAAGCAGCGGGGTAGGATATCTCGTCGGTCGATGAGTCGCCGTCGCCGTCGTTGCCCGACGCTGCGACAACCAGCACGCCGGAATTGTAGGCGTTGTCACAGGAGTTCTTCAGCGTGTCGTAGCTGCTGCCAACGCCCAGGCTCATCGAGATGACCTCGGCGCCGTTGTTGACAGCCCAGTCGATACCTGCACAGATGTCGCTGACGGAGCCGCTGCCCCGCTTGTCGAGGGCCTTGACCGCCAGGATGTTGGCCTGTGGCGCCATGCCGACGACGCCCTCGCTGTTCTCCTCTGCAGCGATGACGCCGGAGCAGTGGGTGCCGTGGCCGTTGTCGTCCTTGGGGTCGCTGTCGTCGTTGGCGAAGTCGTAGCCGCCGGCATAGTTTGCATCGAGATCTGGATGGCCGTAGTCGATGCCGGTGTCGATGACCGCGACGTCAATCCCGCCACCTGCAATGTCGGTGGATACGGTCAGGGAGCCGTCGCTGCCGCCCCAGACGACCTCGGCGTCGACACGGTCGATGCCCCAGGGAAGCGTTTCCCCGATGATCTGGGCTGTTCCGTCATGTTCGACGTACGCGACATTGGAATTTTTCTCCAGTGCAGGGATGGCTGTAGTGGGTAGCGTCGTCGCGATGGCGTTGGCGATGCCTATCTTGTGGTCGATGTCGCCGCCGTGGGCCTTTACCAATGCTGGCTGCATCGGACCCTTAAAGCCGACGATGACATCCTGTTTTTCCGGTTGCGCTGCGTTTGCGGCGAGAAGCGGCGTGGCAGACAGTATCATGGCCGCTGCGATACACAAAACGAGTAGTTTCTTTTTTTGGTGCCTCATAGTTTGGGCCTCCGCACATCATATGCGCTGTCAATTTAAAGGATTTTGGATAGTGCAACGGTAACAATGCACGCGAAGGGGCGTCCGATGCTTTGCCCGACCCTGCCTCCCGCCATGGATGAGACATGAAGCCTACCCGAGGTAATCGGCTGTACTACTGGTACGGCTTCACGACCTCGACGACCCCGGGGAAGTCGATGCCGAGCTCCCGGAGATGCTCGATGGTCGGGACGCCGTTGTCGTTCCAGCCCCGCCGCCTATAGACGGCATCCATCAGCGTCTCATACTGCTCCTCGCGGTGCTCCCGCAGCATCGCCAGCTTCTCCTCCGTCGCCAGGCCAGAGACGTCGTGGCCGAGCTCCTCCAGCTGGCCATCGTAGCGCTCCGCCCGTGACTCGTATTCCTCCACGGTGACCGGCCCGACGGAGCGATATGGAATCTCGTCGTGTTTACGGGTGCCCTGGCCCATCCGGAGGTTGAAGACCCGCTGGAAGTTGTAGACGCGCTCGCTCTGCAGGATGAGGTCGTCAGGCCCGACATCCCGGCCCGTGACGGCCTTGAAGAACGTCGCATAGTTCCGGACGTGCTCCATGACCTTCGCCGGCTCCTCCGTCTCCTCGTTGTCCTCCGGGACGATGTCGTTCCACGGCAACTTGCAGAGGCCGTTGAGGCCAAACCACGTCCGCCACATCGGGAACCAGTGCAGCGCCTCGGCCTTGTCCTCGAACGACGGCAGGTAGCCGTGGACCATGTCGAGGAAGATGAGCCATGCCTCGTCGTGCTGCGGTCCCTTCAGGGCGAGGCCGTAGCCGCCCTGCTGTGCCAGGGACTCCTTGGTGACGTATTCACTGTACTCGAGGCCCTTGGCCTCCATCCCGATGTCCTGCATCAGCTCGGGGTCGACGCCTTTGGCTGCCAGGTACTCCTTGAGGTAGCGGATGCCCTTGCCGACGTGTTTGCCGAAGCCATGCCCCTGGGCCATCTGGTGGAGCAACTCCAGCGCCGCCTCCTTGTTGCCAAAGGTGAGCTCCAGCCCGCCGGTTATCTCGTCGTCGATTTCACCCATCTCGTAGAGCTCCATGACGAAGGCCGTCGTGGTGCCGACCGAGATGGTGTCGAGGCCGTAGGTATCGCAGTAGAAGTTCATCTCCGCGACGTGGTAGGGATCAGCGATGCCGCAGTTGGGGCCGCAGCCGGCGATGGTCTCATATTCGGGGCCGTCCACGTAGACCGTCTCGCCCTTGTACGGGCCGCTCGTGAGCTCGAAGTCCTTGATGAGGTGGCTGCATGCCACGGTGCAGCCGCGCCAGCAGCCGTCGAAGCCGCGGTCGAACAGCTCCTCGTACTTTTCCTCGCCGATCCGGCCGGCGCGCTCGTGGCGCCCGTACCGGTAGTTGTGTGTCGGCAGCAGGTCATACTCGTTCATGATGGGCACGAGATGGGTCGTCCCCACGACGGCCATCCTATTCTGTTTTGGGTCGAGCTGCACGATCTCCTTCGTATGTTTCTTCCCGACTTCCTTGAGCAGTTCAGGGTCAGCCGGGTTGTTGCTCATCGGCGAAATGCTGCTGTATTTGACGACCAGCGCCTTAATATTCTTGTCGCGGAACACGGTGCCGGTGCCGCCGCGGCCGGCCTGCTTGTACCGGACGGCCTCACGCTGCGGGTCGTACCAGGAGAAATTCAGGCAGCCGAAGTTGCAGGTGTCGGCGCCGCTGCCTGCAGACACGACAGAGATGGACTTGCGGTCGCCGTCCGCGAACAGTTCCGTCAGCTGATCGGCGAGCAGATGACTGTCGTCCGGCAGCCCCGGGATGTCAAGCATCTGTATCAGACCCTCGTCACCGTCGATGAAGACCACGACGTCGTTATCCGCTTTGCCCTGCACCTCCAAGGCGTCCCAGCCCGCGAACTTGAGATATGGGCCAAAGTAGCCGCCGACGTTGCTGTCAATCGGGATCCCCGTCAACGGCGAGATGCACGTCACGATGCTCTTGCCGCTCCCGGGAAAATTCGTTGTGCCGCCCAGCGGGCCGGACGAGATGCACAGCGCGTTCTCCGGGTCGTCCCACGCAATCTGCCGCTCGAGTGGAAACGCATGCCAGAGCAGCCAGAGGTCGAAGCCGCGGCCACCGACAAAGAGATCCTTCATCTCCTCGGTGACCTCCTTCGCCCGGATCTCGTTGCTGCCGATGTCGACATACAGCGTTTGATTTGTGTATCCCTTCTCCACCTCCGGCACCTCGTATTCATACGTTGCCAGCCTGGTCACGTCGGGAGCCATCCTTTTTCACCTCGTATCAGTGTATCCACGTATTCGCGGCTCTCATAAAAAGTTATTCCCCTGCTATGCGGGTGATGTAGAATCGTTGAGAAAAATGGAAAATGACTTATGGGAGGCCATCGCT
>CAYPWJ010000020.1:0-26216 GCA_964414415.1 uncultured Thermoplasmatales archaeon
TGCCGAGCGGAAACGTCATCGTCTCCGTGGCGTAGGGCAGCATCGGTTCACCTGCATGCTGCACCGTCGCGCAGCCATCAACATCGACCGTAAGCCACTCGCCTGTTTGTGCTATCGACACGCGGTCGAACTCGATCGACGTCGTCCGTCGCAGGGAGTCACCGCCGCCCGACGCCGCGGGGGGAACAATCGGCAGCAGCATCGCGCAGACGACTATGCCCACGATTATCTTTTTCATTTTTATCACGGTCCTTTACGGGTCACAGTTCGTGGAAATGGAATGGTGTCCTTGATGTTGTCGAGGCCGCACAGCCAGGCCAAAACGCGTTCAACGCCGACGCCGTAGCCTGAATGCGGGACGGAGCCATAGCGGCGGAGATCGAGATACCACTCATATCGCTCGATGGCCTCGCCCTCCTCCTGCAACGCCTGGATGAGCTCGTCGACGTCGGTGGACCGCTGGCTGCCGCCCACGATTTCGCCGTAGCCCTCCGGGGCGATCATATCGAAGCACAGCGCCTCGTCGGGCTGCCCCGGGTCGGCCGGCTTGTAGAACGCCATCGCCTCCTTTGGATAATGCGTCACCACGACGGGAGTCTCGAACTCCTTCATCAGTTCTTTCTCCTCGATGGTGCGCAGGTCCTTGCCGAACTGGATGTCGACGCCCCGGTCGTGTAGTATCTCCAGCGCACGGCGGTACTTGATGGTCGGCCATTCCCTGTCCAGCGTCTGCCGAAGCAGCGAAGAATCGCGGCCGAGCTCCTCGAGATCCGCCGCATGGGTGTCGAGCACCTGGCGGATGATGAACTTGATTTCCTCCTTCGCCATCTCCGTCACGTCGTGCAGATCCATCCAGGCGGCCTCCATCTCCGCCATCCAGAACTCGCTGAGGTGCCTCGAGGTCTTCGACTTCTCGGCGCGGAACGTCGGCGCCATGTCGTAGACGCGCTCAAGAGCAAAGACGGCAGCCTCGGCGTAGAGCTGCCACGACTGTGACAGATAGGTGACATCGTCGTAGTAATCCACCTCGAACAGGGTGGCACCGCCCTCGCACTGGCCGGGCTGCAGAATCGGGGGATGAAACTCGTAGAAATCACGGCTGCGGAAAAACTCGTGGATGGCACCCGTCATGGTGTGCCGTATCTTCATGATGGTGGTGAGCTTCCGGCTGCGCAGCCAGAGATGACGGTTGTCGAGCAGATGCTCCATGCTCTGATCCTCGGTGATGGGAAAGTCGTCGGCAAAGTCGATGACCTCGAAGCGCGTCGCATGGATTTCACGCCCGCCGGGCGCCCGCTCGTCCTCATGGATGGTGCCCTCGATGGTGACGGATGACTCGATGAGCGCATTTTTGGCGCCCTCGAAGTCCTCGTCGGGCAGCGATGACTGCTCCGCGACGACCTGGATGACGCCGCTTTCGTCGCGGATGACCACGAAGGCCAGGCCGCCGCTGCTCCTCGTCCGGTATATCCAGCCGCGGATGGCTACGTCGTCGCCCTCGCTTTTTTTGAGTGCCTGAGAAATCCTGTCGTAGGCTGGCATCGACGTTTAAAGCGCCGGATACATAAAATGTTTTTGTATGGTAAAACATTTGTAGCCCCGGGTGTATAGTGCCGTATGCCCCGCGTGTATTCCCCCTCGCGCATCGCCGCCTACGAGAACTGCCCGCTGAAATTCAAGTACCGCTACGTGGACAAAAAACCGGCGATGCGGGCGACCATCGAGGCGTTCATGGGGCGTCGCGTGCACGAGGCGCTGGAAAAACTATATCGAGACAAACAGTTTGAGAAGACCCCGGACGTCGAGGAACTCGTACGCTTCTACCATCGTCAGTGGGAGAAGGAGATGGACGACAGCATATGCGTGGTGAAGGACGGCTACAGCCCTGCAAACTATCGAAAGATGGGGGAAAAATACATCCGGCAGTACTACGACAGCTACCAGCCCTTCGACGACGGGACGACCATCGCCCTGGAAAAACGCGTGCGGTTTCCCATCGGAGGCGGCTACTCCGTCCTGGGCTACATCGACCGGCTGACTGAGAACGACGGCATCTACGAGGTGCACGACTACAAGACGTCGCTGACGCTGCCAACCACCGACGATATACGCCAAGACAGGCAGCTGCCGCTCTACGCGCTGGCCGTCCGGCATCTCTACGACGACGCGGACGAGGTGGAGCTGGTGTGGCACTACGTGGCGTTCGACAAGGAACTCCGCGTCGGGAAGAGCGAGGAGGAACTTGAAGCTGTCAGGCAGGAGACTCTGCAGGCCATCCAGGCCATCGAGGGTGCCCTCCGGCGGGGTGAGTTCGAGCCGCAGAAGTCAGGGCTCTGCCCCTACTGCGAGTACCAGCCGCTCTGCCCGCTGTTCAAGCACCGATACCAGGTGGACGAGCTGACCCCCGAGGACAGCCGGGAGGAGGACGGCCGTGCATTGGTGAACCGCTACGCGGAGCTGAAGAGCAAGATAGCGGAGCTCGAGCAGCTCAAGGACGAGGTGAAGGATCGCCTGGTTCGCTACTCCCGGGAGAACGACGTGCAGTACGTCTACGGCAGCGACCGGATCGCCAACGTCAAGGTCTACCACAACCCGTGGTTCCCCAACAAGGACGACCCGCAGCGCGGCGAGTTCGAGCAGCTGCTCCACGAGCAGGGGATATACGATGAGTACACCCGGCTGGACACCTTTGGATTGTCTAAGGCGTACCAGAAAGACGAGCTGCCGGATGAGGCAGCCGCACAGCTGGAGCCATATGTGACCACCAAGACCGTCGAGCGTGTCTACCTGCGGCAGCGTGACCGGGATTGATTTCTGTCAATCGAGAGATGACCAACCTTCATATAGCATGTCGTGATGGCAAGCTATGAGTTGGATACGGACCGTCAGCGAGGAGGACGCCACGGGAAAGCTCAAAGAGATGTACGAGCAGGTAAAAGACAGGCGGGGCAAGCTTTCCAACATCATGCAGGTGCAGAGCCTGCATCCCGCGGCGATGAAGGCACATCTGGAGCTCTACCTGGCGATCATGTTCGACCGGTCGGGGCTCTCACGGGAGGACCGGGAGCTCATCGCACTGGCGGTGTCGGCGGCCAACGGCTGCCCCTACTGCATCCGGCATCACGCGGAGGCGCTGCAGCACTACTGGCAGGACGAGGGAAAGGTGGAGCGGTTCGTCGACGACCCGAGCGAGGTGGAGCTCTCTAAGCGGCAGCGATGCATGGTGTCATATGCGGGAAGGTTGACCCGCAAGCCGGACGAGGTGAACGAACGGCATGTTGAGGAGCTGCGGGTGCAGGAGCTGTCGGACGAAGACATCTTGACGGTCAACCTCGCCGTCAGCTACTTCAACTTCGTGAACCGCATCGCACTCGGGCTGGGCGTCGCGTACAGCGAGGACGAGGCGACCGGCTATCATTACTGATTCAGAGGATTTTGATGAGTTCCTGCTCCGCGAAGGCCTCGTTGCCGGCGCCGTCGAAGACGTAGGCCCGTATCTTGCGTATCCCGGTGGAGGCATGCCCGGCCCACGTCCATTCGTATGGCTCCTCCTGGTCGGTGAAGCGTTTTTCGCCGTGGCAGCCGAAGCCAATCCAGATCTCGACGCGGTCGACGGCTGACTCGTCGTCCCACGCGTCGATCTGGATGGTCAGGTCGCCGATAGAGACGGTGCGTCCCTCCGTCGGCATGACGTCCCGGTCGAACAGGTACAGGCGGCCGTCCGCCGGGCGTTCCAGGGACACCTCCGGCGGAGTGGTGTCACCGCCATCCGTCGTGGTCGCCATGGCGGCGGACGCGATGCTGGAGAGGGCGAAAAGGATGCAGATGCCAGCAGCAAGATACTGTTTCATCGAAGGGTAATCGGCAGCATTTTATAAAAACGTTGAGGCGCATAAAACTATTTAAAAAGGGTGTTGATGTTCTTGGTCACCATGCAGACATATCCACGCATCAGTGTTCTTTTTGCCATCCTGACGACCGGTATGCTCCTGGGCGGCACCGCTATCGGGGCCATCGGCAGCCGGCAGGCGCCAGCATCCACTACGGTCGAAGAGGTGATGGACGGCGTCAACGAAAGTGCCATCAGGGGATACATCCAGACCATCCAGAGCTACGGGCCCCATACCACGGGGTCGGACGCCTGCCAAGAGCTCAAGCTATGGCTGGCCGGCGAGCTCCGCGGGGCAGGCCTCCAGGTGTCGCTGCACAACTGGACGCGGGGCGGCTACCAAGGGCAAAACATCGTCGCCACCCTGCCCGGCAGGCAGCCAAACGGGGACATATTTGTCGTGTCAGCCCACTACGACAGCGCTCCCACGTCGCCGGGAGCCGACGACGACGGCTCGGGCGTAGCGGCGGCGCTGGCCATGGCGCACGCCATGAGCGGCCATTCGTTCAACGCGACGCTTCGCTTCGTCCTGTTCTCCGGCGAGGAACAGGGAACGCTGGGGAGTCTCTCCTACGCCAGGGATATGTACCGGATGGAGGAGCATGTTACCGGGGTGTTCAACCTGGACGGCATCGGGCACAATGAAACACCGAGCGGCGCCCACAAGGTCATCGTCTACGAGGAGGCGTCGTCGGCATGGCTCGGCGCGACGCTGGAGGACATCGCTGCTGCATATCCTGAGCTGGCGATGTCGCCGGTGCGGCTGCCGAACACCGGATACAGCGACCATAACTCGTTTCTCTCCTACGGCTACGAGGCGCTGCAGCTCGAGGAATACGAATACAACGACAAGTTTCATACCCCGAACGACACCATCGACCGGGTGAACACGGCCTACGTGACGCGCATCACGAAGCTGGTGGCGGGCAGCCTGGCGACGCTGGCCGAGACTGGCAAAACGGTCCAGGCATCGTTTGCCTCGCCGCGACGCGACGCGCTGTATCTGATGGGCAGCAAGGTGTTGACGCTCGACCGGGGGCTCGTGCTCGGGCTGGGCAGGCTGACCTTCACCGTCGACGTGCAGCGAGGATCGGCAAGCCAGGTGACCTTTTATCTGGATGGAACCCGGCAGCACAGCGACGGCGAGGTGCCCTACGAATGGGTCTGCCGGCAGCCGCTGCTCTGGAACCACCAGGTGACGGCCGTGGCGAGTGGCCCCGACGGGAGCGACACCGTCCAGATGGACGTCGGTCTTCACCTGCTGTAGCGCCATGCCACCGGTTGATGGCTGCAGGGACATCCTCGCCCGGCTCGAGGCGCTCGGCGACGAGGGCAACGTCGAAGGCATGAAACGTTTCGGTATCACCGGCCGGGCGTACGGCGTCCACATCCGGGAGCTGCGAGAGATAGCCAGGGAGGCCGGCCGCGACCACGAGCTCGCGTTGGCGCTCTCTGGGAGATACCCGTGCGGGAGACACGCATCCTGGCCTCCCTGGTGGACGAGTCCGGGGCGGTCACCCGCGAGCAGATGGATGAATGGGCTGCCTCGTTCGACGGCTGGGAGATATGCGACCAGTGCTGCATGAACCTCTTCAGACATATCGACGGGGCGGAAGACGTCGCGCTTCGATGGAGCCGTCGCCATGGGATGTTCGTCAAACGCGCCGGCTACGTGCTGATGGCGGTGCTCGCTGTCCACCGCAAGCAGACGGACGACAGGTATTTCGAGCGGTTTTTTCCCGCCATCGTGCCGGGTGCCGACGACGACCGGCGGTATGTGAAAAAGGCGGTCAGCTGGGCGCTCCGCCAGATAGGCAAACGAAATGCAAGGCTCAACCGAATGGCGGTAGCGGTCGCCGAGAAGCTCAGGCAGCGGGACAGCACGGCAGCCCGATGGATAGCCAGGGATGCAGTACGGGAGCTCACCAGCAAACGGATGCAGCAGCGTCTCCACCAGTAGCGCTATCCCTCGAGCTCGTCCATCAAAAGCCGCGCGGAGTCAGCGGCGCAGTTCACAGCCACGCCTTTCCCCTCGGTTGAGTCGCCGACCAGATAGAAGTTTTCGAGGGGCGTCGCCACTGACGGCTTCGGGTTGTCGATGGTCTTCGCCACGGCGTCGAGATGCCATATCGAGGGATAAAGCGCCCATTCCAGCCTTTTCTGGTAGTCAGGAAGCAGCCGTTCCATGTTGGCGTCGAGTATGCCACGCAGCCGCTGCAGGGTCGCGTTATCGCGGGCCTCGTCGGGCGTACAGATGACGTAGGCCTGCACCAGCGCACATCCAGGCGGCGCCATCGCAGCCTTGGGATGCGACGGCTTGAAATCAATCATGCCTGCAACGTCGTCACCCGCCACGCCAGCGTCACGCTCGATGAAACCGTAGGCCCGGCCGACCAGCTCACTGGGGACGCCATCGAGGGCGTACCAGGCGCAGAGGCTGCCCGTGCCCGTCAGGCCCTCCACGTGGTGCACCCAGTCCCGGGGAAACGCGTTCCTGTCAGCGATGGAGAACGTGTCCTGCACAGGCAGGTTGCTCACCACAAGGTCGTAGCCGCGTCGCTCATCTACAACAACGCCACGAGCTGCTCCATCCTCGACGACGACCTCCTGCACCTCCTGCTGTATGATGCGGCCGCCGTGCTCCCGGAGCCAACCAGCCAGCCTGTCAGCGATGGCGCCGACGCCCCCCACCGGGTAGGCGACGGGATGCGAGCCCATGAGCTCACGCTGCGCCCAGAACGTCTCACCGGTCGAGATGCGCTCCAGGTCGTTGACCGTCGTGATCAGCCGGGGGAACAGCTCCAGGGTGAGCCGCATCTTGCCCCTGCCGTATTTCTCGATGGTCTCCGACATGGGAACACCTTCGAGGGCCTCGATCGTCCGCCGGCGTGACAGCAGCAGCTGCAGGATACGCGGCAACATCTTGGCCTTGTCCCATAGAGAGAGATAGGGATACTCAACGGCGTCACCGATATACCCCAGCCGCGAGGCGACGAGCTCCTGCCCGACGCCCAGCATCTTGAGCACCTGCATCGGCGCCGCGCTGTCACCGCCGCCCATGAGATGAAAGCCAAGGTCGAGGCGGTAGCCCTCCAGCAGCCCGTCGAATATCTCGTCCAACGACGGCTCGGCAAACGGCACCGCCATGTCGAAGCGTGACAGCAGCTGCAGGTACGCCTCCCTAGACATGTCGCCGTCTATGGTCATCGCCCGGCCGCCGACCCTGTCCTCCCGCTCGTACACGTCGACCCGGTGGCCCCGCCGTCGCAGCAGCGCAGCCGCGGAGAGCCCGCCGATGCCAGCCCCGACAACCGCTGCACGCATCTTACATCTCCGGTCGGAAGGGACGCACACCGGCCAACGGCGTAAACACCACGTACCACGCGACAGGCAACACTGCAAGGCCAGCGCCGGCGAGCACACCAATCTCGCCCATCAGCATGACCGGGACGACGGCGTAGCGGAGAAACGATGCAGCGGCGATCAGCTTCCGGATACGCGAGCGGTCGAAGCGATGCAGCCGGAGCAGCCTCGCCTCAACGAAGAGCACACCGGCCAGCATCAGCCCAAGCAGCACCAGCTGCCACACCTTGAAGGCGACGCCATACACAAAGGGAACAAATACCAGGGCAGCCGAAGTCAGCCGGATACCCATGCCGAAGACCTGGAACGACGGCGGAACAGTCAACCGGCTGCCACGCACCGAGACACCGGCCACCCGGGCGAGGTTTTCCACGCCCATCAACGGGTCATGGTCAGCGTCCTTGATGCCGCCCTCCACCGCGTTCATATGCAGCGTCTGATTGAACGTCAACACAAAGACAACCCAGGTCAACAGCGTCGGACGGGCAAAGGCCAGAGCGCCAAACAAAAACGTCACCGCCATCGCCAACGCGACAAACAGGTCGGAACCCGCGATCTTTTTCCCGTACAGGTTATACACGGTGCCGAGCGCCCAGGCAACCGCGAACATCGACAGCGCCGTCACCTCCCGGTCGCCAAGCACGGTGCCGTGCCAGAGCAACGCCGCCAGAAAAAACGCAAGGATGAGCGTGACGAAGCAGACCATGACCGCGCTCGTCCGCGATATGGCGCCGCTCACCAGCGGCTTGTCCCGCAGCTCCTCGATGAGGCCGTCGAGCTTGACGTCGGCATAGTCGTTGAGCACAAAACCAAAGATGGCGACCATGCACCCGATGAGAAACAGGATGAGCAACGAGGCAGGGTCCGTGACGCCGACGGTGAGCGCTCCGAACACCGGCGGGATCGCCAGTCCACCGAGGCCGGGCAGCCGCAGGAGCTTCACCCAGGCAGCGACAGTCTCACGCATGCCTCGAAATCCACCCAGGTTATAAGAGGGTTTCTACGAATGGACTCACCGAAAGGCCGTTAGCAGATGAGGACAGACATGGGACTGCTTAAAGGTTGAACATCCGGATGGTTCTCTCAACCACCGCCGTGTTGCCCGCGCTGTCGACGGCGGCCACCTTCAGCGTAGAGGTACCAACAGCGAATTCATCCCACTGCCACTCGAAGGGCACATCGCTGACGGTTTCCTGCAGGTCGTCATCCACGTAGAACTCAACCTGCTGCATGCCAGATGCCGTATCAGCAGCTTCGGCCTCTATCGTTATAGAGCCTATGATGATGGTTTGACCCGGCAAATCAAGTATCTTCCGGCCAAACAGGTAGAGCCCCGTCTCAGGAGTGACCAGCGAGATGTCGGGCTGGCTGGTATCCAGCCTCACGTCAAACGACTCCGACGCCTCTACGTTGCCGACAGCGTCAACAGAGCGATACAATATAGTATGCTCGCCATCCCGGCTGACGGTAAACGGTTCTCTGTAGGGCTGCCAGGCGCCATCATCTATCCTGTATTCGGTGGCGTTGACGCCGGAATGATTGTCTGCGGCCTCTAACGTGACCTCCACAGGGTTGACATACCAGCCGTTGTCACCATCAGGCAATGCAGGACTCAACGAATACGGCGTATTGGGAGATGTCTTGTCGATACCAAACCTATAGGTATGCGTATTTTCCCGATTGCCCATCTTATCAACAGAGTAGTATTCAACGGTATGCCAGCCTTCCTGCCAGATGTATATGGCGGCGTTGCTGCCATCATTCCAGCTACCGCCGTCTTTGCGGTAATGGATGGAAGCTACGCCGGAGGCATCGTCATCAGCCGTGAAAGCAATCGTGACGCTGTGGTTGCACCAGCCGCCGGTAGCATTGTCCACCTCCTGCCAGTCATCGCCATACTTCCGCAACAGCTGCGTTGCAGGGGCGTAGACATCGATGTAGATTGATTTTGAAACGGTACTCGTAGCATTGTCGTCATCGGTAACTGTGAGCGTGACCGTGTAGCTGCCGCCATGCTGATACTCATGCGTCGGGTCTTGCTCATAGCTCATACTGCCATCATCAAAGCTCCAGGTCCAGTTGACAACGCCGCCGTCCCGGTCAGCGGATTTGCCGGTAAAGCCTACGGTCCGCTTGTCGTGGAACTGATAGCTGAAGTCAGCCGACGGCGGGACGTTGGACACCATGATGGATTCCATCATGGTGTCCGTGGCGCCGTCGTCATCTTCAACGGTCAAGGTGACAGTGTAGCTGCCCTCGTCGCTATAGATATGGGTGGGATTTTGCTGGGTGGACGTATTTCCGTCGCCGAAATCCCATGTCCAAGAGACAACTTCGCCGTATGGGTCGGAGCTCATATCGGTGAACTGTATAGTGTCAAGGTCGGCCGGTGAAGAGGGTGAGTATGTGAAGTCTGTTTCAGGTGGCTTGTTCGCTGCTCCGATGACTTTGGGTGACAGCTGACCTGGCCAGGCATACGCCCAGACGTAGCCCGCATACTGGCTGCCCTGCCACACAACGTCGGTGGTATTAACACCGGTGGTGTTGTACAGCCGCCACATGACGGCTTCGTCGTCATAGTAGTACATACCCTGTATCTCCCCCTCGTGCATACCGGCATCCTCTAAATCATCCATGGTGTAGTAGATGGTGAGATGAACGGGCCAGTCCATCGCACTCTCGTTCTCGATGGTAACCTCGATGTATTTGCCGACAGATGCGACACCCGTGGGCATCCCCTCCGCCGGGTTGATACTGTAGTTGCCGACGCCGACGCTTGTATTGGTGGTTGTGTTCACTGTTACCTGTACATCGGAATCACTGGCGTTGACCACCTGTTCACCAATCGTAACATTGGTCGTATTAGCCACGTCGCAGATATGGAACTCGTAGACATCTGATGTGTTGGTGTTTCCGCTGCTGTCAACGGCCCATATCCGGTATTCATAGATGCCCTCCTGGCTGAAGGCATTGTTGTAGTGGTAGATAGCTGAGGCGCCCTGCTGAGTCATCGTTTCATTTATGATGGTTCCATTGGGGCAAGTAATAGCGACTTTTACCTCATCAACACCTCTGTCATCCAAAGCATTACAAAGAATGGTCACCGGCTTCCCTTTGATTTGAGGATCTGGCCGAGTAACAGGCGATTCAATGGTCGGCGCCAAGGTATCTTTAAGGTTATAAGGATGTATTAGCGGATATCTATCCATTACATCCTCATATCCGCATCGGACGGTCCAGTTATTGCTGGCAGTGCACGAGTCAGTGACTCCGTCAACGGTAATATTATCCAAGAAAACACCCGCAGGAAGTCCCTGCTCTTCGCTCTCCCAACTATAATCTGTTATATATCGGAACCGGATATAATAGGTCCCGAAGGATGGTAGTTCCATCTTTTCGGTAACCCAGTTTGGATGTACCCCAGTTATGCTGTTTTTACAAGTAGTATATGTTCCCTCCATCGCCTCCCAAGAATTGCCATTGGTAGAGTATTCTACGCGCATAAAATCATATCCTACCTCTATGTTGGCTTTGAAATCGAAGCTAATCGTCTTATTAGTGGTGACGTTAAATCGTTTTACCAAACATGTCTCTAGATTATTTCCACTGCCTGAATACCAAGAGCCCCCTTCCAGCAAGGTCCAGTTGGCGGACGGGCAATTGACTGGATAAGGAGTATCCCCGATACCGTCATTATCGGCATCGCTTCCGTGATAGTTGTCCCAATAGTTGCCGCCGGTTGGATACTCGTCATCCCAGCTATTGTTGTATACGTCAATAGCTTGGTGGGTATTGTTGAAGAAATCGTTGTGAAAAATGCTATTGTTGGTAGAACCGTATATCGAGCAATCACGAGTATAATAAGGAATCTCGATACCGTATCGATTGTTTTTGAATATGTTTTGTACAATTGTGTTGTAGTGGCTGCTTTGCAGGCGGATTCCTCCACTGTTATTTTTTAGGACGGTGTTTTTGATAAGTGTGTAGTTCATTTTCCAAGTCCTAATGCCATAAATGTTATCTGATAATTCACATTCTGCGATAGTAATATTATTGCTATAAGCGGAAAATATTCCATCATATGTGGAATTTATACTAACCTTTTCAATATTAAAACCGGTGCAATTTACCAGCAGTATTTCGCCTGCCTTTATTCCTTCTAAACTAACATCCTGTTCATTTTTGAAGTACAATAATGGTTTTCCATTTACTTTGTTGTTTTTAAAAGTCTGAGTAAAATAATTCAACTTTGCTCCTTGCAGATATACCCCACCATCATGTAAGGAGTTATTGCAGAGATAGTTTCTGCTTGACTCCCACAATACAATGCTGTCGTTATAGAGGCTGCAGTTCGTTATCCTGTTATGGTTAGATCCATATTTTCCGATGAAAATGTCGCCAGTGACCTTCTTGCCGTTATCTGAGCAGAGAGAATTGTTAATAACATTGTAGTCAGAGTTTGTAATGGTCAGAGCGTTCCAAGTGTGATTCCAAAAAGAGGAGTTTTCAACTCTGTTGTGTCCAGCACGTCTAAATCGTATTCCCGTATAGCCGTTGGAGTGTATATCACAGTCACGGATAATGGTGTCATTTGATTCCACGAGATATATACCATCATAACTATTTGAATAAATAGTATTATCTGATACATTGGTTTTAGAGGTGTTCCTGAGTCTTATACCTTGTTGGTTACCCGAGATGTTACAGTTTGTAATTGTATTAAAATCAGCTTGGCGAGTTGGGGAGGCAATCATTATCCCGTCACTATTATTATAAGATCTGCAACCTGCTATTATATTGTTGGAAGAAGAATAAATCGCAAAGCCCTGGCCCGCATTGTCATAGACGGTACAATTTTTTATCACATTCTTAATGGTTCCTTGTCCGCTAGCTCCGCCGCCGCGTGAGAGCCAAATACCTTGTCCATGATTGCCATAAGATGTACAATTCTCTATAACAGTGTTGGTAGCCTTTGATAAAAGTATGCCTGCCGGACACAGCGTGTGCCCAGGTTCATGTATCCGTGAGTTATTGTAGGTGATGCAGTCACGGATAGTAATATTATTGTGTCCTAGTAAAACCCTTATCGCTCTCGCATGGTGATGAGCTATACAGTGTGTGATGGTGACCCTATCTGCATCTATTTTTATGCCTGCTAAGTCGTGGCCGATACCGCCATTCCTTACCGTCAGCCTATGCAATTGTACTCCATCGGCACGTATGGTGACTACATCCCCGCTTTTATTGCCATCGACAATGGTATTATCTTCATGAGTGCCTATTAGACTAACTTTTTTCTCGATTTGTATGTGTTCGGAGTAGGTTCCGTCGGCTACATGCACGGTACCGCCAGCCGATACATTACCGATTGCTGTTTGGATGCTGCTAAACCGGGTTACCTGCCAGCCCGAGGTGTCCTCATTGTAGTCATCGTCAACATACACCACTGACGGGTTGACAGATATCGTTTGTGCGATACTCCGCTCCGTTCCATTGTTATCCGCGACGGTGAGGGTCACTGTGTAATCACCGATCTCCGAAAACGAGTGCTGCACCACTTCGCCAGAGGCAGTCGTACCATCTCCAAAACTCCAGTTATAATAGGAAATGCTGCCATCTGGATCTTGCGAGAAAGATGCATCGAACGAAACGGTCTCACTGACAGCCGGAGATACTGGATAAAACTGCATATCTGGAAGTGGAGGATAATTTGCTTGTTCAACCTGAATACCGGACGAGCCAGTGGTATAATCTATCGGGCAGAATATGTGTCCTTCTCGGAAAGGATTGCTATGAACCTGTATCCATCCTCCTTCAGCAGCCGTAGGTAAAATGCTAACGGTAGCTTCCGGCACATTGTCATGGCTGACAGGCACATCTACATAAAGCCGAGCTAATCCTTCAGGCCATTCCATCTCTTCTGCTGTCAATACGCCCATTATTTTTCCTGATCCCTGGAACCAACTTTGGATGAACTCCTCCGTGAGATTATATTCGGTGGCCTCAGTCAATGTAATCTGCATGGTCACGTTATCGGATTCTACCAGTCTATCATCGTAAATAACAATGCTTAAATTGGTTTTAACACCCTCCGTCATATTTACTGGATAATATTTTGCTCCTACAGTGTAGACATCAATATTGGACGTTTCATTTTCTTCCAATCCGAATACCACTGCTGATTCACTGGACTCGTTCCTAGAAAGCTGTTGATCTAAAATCGTTATATAGTAAGCCCCAGGATTTGGCGGGATATCTTTTCTGTAAAATCCTGTAGTGTTAGATTCCGTATAATAGCATTCTCCGGTGACCTTATGTGTAATCCTTACAGTAGCATTTGTAACTGGTTCATCATACCGATTGAAGACTCTTCCCTGTATAGTGCCGTTAGCCTTTTTCTCCCAAGGCTCCATAAGTGGGTATCTATCTTGGTTGCTGCCACCAGAGATATTGTAAGGCGAATCACCAATGCCATCCGACATGGGAAGGCTTTGGTTGGGACCATAATATCCATCATATGCACCTTCGTCTGCCTCGTCGTAGTCTGACCAGTAGTTGCCACCAGATGGGTAGCCATTGTCCCACGTATTATTTCCAGCGTCAAATGCATCTCTGTCATTATCGATAAAGTTGTTGTGAAACACCGTATTGCTTACACTGCACCAATTCGTAAATATCCCGAAGGCTGGAGAGTGTATACCCCAAGAATAACCTGGTGAGGAATACGCTTCGCTAGTTATCCCCCAAGGATCATATCCCGAGTAGATCATTGCTGTATCGCCCACGGTGTCCCAACCGAAGCTGTCCCAGCCCTGCTGCCAATACCAGCTCATATTGCCGGACTCCATATCTGCCTGCCAGATGGTCTTATTGGTATCAGCACGATAGATACGGGCATCGTCTATGTAGACCCCACTCCAGTTAAGTTGGTTGGATCCCTCGCCATAGGCATTGTCGCTATCGTCGGTGAGGAGCCACCAGAAAAGGCTCATGTTGCCATGCATATCCGTCCACCCCCAATCCTTGATTCCCTTGTTATTCAGCCAATGGTAAAATTCATTCAGAGTAGTAATGTTATGGCCCTGCCAACTACGAGTGTTTGTCACTTCGCTAATATTGAAAGTTGTCCAGTCGCTGTATCCGCTCTGCTCGGCCCCGTGCTTAATGATAAAAACATGCGTCTTGTTTTTAGGGTTATAAAGGCCTATGCCCATTTTATCGCCGTATTCACCCCAACTGTAATCTGGATGTAGCGTGTTATCAAGAGCATATTTCATGTCAAACTCAAACAAAAGCGTGATGTTGTGCTCAAGATAATACGAGATATTGATTGTAGGGAGTTGGAGGCTGCACGCAATATTGTTTCTGTAATAGTTACCAGTTGCATGATTGTCAATTATGGTGTTTTTTCTGATACTGTTGTGGCTTGCATTGCAGAGTTCTATCCCGCTTCCACTGTTACCAGTAATCCAGTTATGTTCGATGACATTATTGTTAGAGTTGAGCCATATACCGGCATAACCGTTTCTGAGCGTAAAGGTACTGATTTTTGTGCCGTTGGCATTTACCTCGATTATGTTGCCCTCTCCACCGCCATCTATGATTGTTGTATTTCTGTCTTCTCCAAGTAAGTCGATTGTTTTGTTGATTGTCACATGTTCATGATAGGTCCCATTCTGGACGTGGACGGTACCGCCAGCCGATACATTACCGATTGCTGTTTGGATGCTGCTAAACCGGGTTACCTGCCAGCCCGAGGTGTCCTCATTGTAGTCATCGTCAACATACACCACTGACGGGTTGACAGATATCGTTTGTGCGATACTCCGCTCCGTTCCATTGTTATCCGCGACGGTGAGGGTCACTGTGTAATCACCGATCTCCGAAAACGAGTGCTGCACCACTTCGCCAGAGGCAGTCGTACCATCTCCAAAACTCCAGTTATAATAGGAAATGCTGCCATCTGGATCTTGCGAGAAAGATGCATCAAACGAAACGGTTTCGTTGGGTGTTAGAGGCTTGGGATTAACCATCATATGAGGTAGAGGTGGATAATTGGCTTTTTCCACATGGATGCCCTCTGGACTAATATCATAATTTATTCCACAAAATATGTGTCCAGTTGTTGGGAACGGGTTGCTATGGACCTGTATGCCACCATCAATAGCTGCGGTTGGTAAAATACTGACGGTAGCTTTCGGCACGTTCTCATACCTCACAGGGATATCCACATAGAGGCGGCCCTTTATATCAGGCCATTCACTTTCCTCACTTGTTACTATTCCTTTTATTTCTCCGGGACCCTGTATCCAACTTCGGATAAACTCTTCCGTAATATTATATTTGGAGGCGCCTAAAGTGATTTGCATTGTCACATTATCGTCGTGTATCAAGCGGTCATCATAAATAACAATGCTCAGATTAGTTTCAAGGCCTTCTGTCATATTCACTGGATTATATTTTGTTCCGACCGTGTAAAGATCTATGTTCCTGGTTTCATTTTCTTTTAACCCTTCAATTACTGCAGATTCAACTGAATCGTTTCTGGAAAGCTGTTGATCTAAAATCATTATATAATAAGCCCCAGGATTTGGCGGAACATCTTTTGTGTAAAATCCAGTGCTGTTAGACTGCGTGTAATAGCATTCGCCGGTGACCTTATGGCAAATCCTTACTGTGGCGTTAGCCACGGGTTCATCGTACCTGTTGAAGGCTCTTCCCTGTATGGTCCCGTTAGCCTTTTTCTCCCAAGGCTCCATAAGTGGGTATCTATCTTGGTTGCTGCCGCCAGAGATATTGTAAGGCGAATCCGCAATACCATCCGACATAGGATAGCTTTGGTTGGGACCATAATATCCATCATATGCGCCTTCGTCTGCCTCGTCGTAGTCTGACCAGTAGTTGCCACCAGATGGATAGCCACCGCTCCAAGTGTTATTGCCGTTATCGTAGGCTTGCTGGGTATTGTTGATTAAGTTGTTATGATATATGGTGTTGTTTGATGATTCCCAAAGAGAGATGCCATAATTAGAATTGTTGTATATTTGGTTGGAGGTGATATTGGTAGATGAGGATGATTGGAGAAGAATTCCACTAGAAGGAAATAAAGGATAATCTACCCGGATATCCGACAGTCCTAGGCTGCTATGAAGTGTATTTTTTGCGATACGGTTGTTGTATGAGTTCTCAACGTAGATGCTGACCCAGTTCTTCCTTGCGTTTACGTTTTCTACCCGACAGTTTTCCGTATTGCCTAGTAGTACACCCTGAAGGTTGTTTTCAAGTGTCACATTCTTGACAGTCACGTTTTCGGAGTTGACTATCCCCAGGTAACCGAACGTGATGTTTTGATTTATGGTGATGTTGGATTTGTCTTTCAGATACAGGATAGGCTTGCCATTCACCATGTTGGAGGTGTCAATATTGTGGTCGAAACCACCAGCCCCGCCTTCGATGCCAAGATTGTAACTATTATTATCTAGAGAATTATTCGTCATGATGGTACCTGGTGCTCCTCCTATGAACACACCGATTTGGTTGTTTTTGATGAGGTTACTATCGATGACATCGCCACAAGAGCCGCCGATTCTCAAAGCGAATGCATTGTTGTTTAAGGTGTTGTTGCAGATGATGTCGTAGTCACTATTCGGGTCTGTGGTAATTCCCAGTAGATTATTGAAAATCTTGGAATCCAGAATCTTATTGTTGTCCCGGTCGCTACCAGCTATGCCTTGGAGAGATATCCCCTTAAAATTGTTGAAGACATGGACTCCTTTTACCACATTATTATCGGTGTTCCGCATGCGAATGCCATACCGGCTGCCGTTCAGAATGGTGAATCCGGTAATAGTGACACTGTCAGCCGAGACAAAGGCTACACCCCCACTTCCACCCCCATCAATAATCGTCCTGTTTCTATCTTCACCAATCAAATCAACAGTCTTGTTGACCTCCACATTCTCATAATACGTGCCATTAGCCACGTATACTGTGCCATTCTCCACCACGGCATCGATGCCATCCTGGATGACAGAGAAGTGGTCATACTGCCAGCCAGGAGTGGAGGAATTATAGTCATCGTCGACGTAGACATCAGCAGATGGTGTCCCACTGTTTGCTGCCTCTGCTTCCAGTAATCCGTTGTCCATTTCAATCGCTATAAATAGTCCTGCTGTCATACATAGGGCCACTGCTAAAACCATCACTGCTTTTTTCGTTCGCATGTTCTGCCTCCGCCACCTGTAACTATTTTTGATTTAAAATAGTATTTCAAAAATTTAAAATGAAGCTGTTATTATATCTATATAATAATTAAATATTTGCGCTATCGCCATTGGAGTGGTCCCAATGGACTTGTTCCGTAAACAAACATAAGCATAAATAACCATTGAAGCAAAAGGAGGTCCCGGGACAAATCGTTGGAGGTCAGAATTTTTATAAAAATTTACATATGGGCTGGCTTTTTGTATCTGCCTTACCATGATGAACGCGCGGGTGTTCGCCAGGAGCCTGAAGGCGCTGGCCCGGGTCTGCTCGCAGGATCCGGAGCAGGTAGACACCCGTCTCCTCGAAAAGCTTGAGGAGTTCGGCTACATCGACGAGGAGGGGCATCTCACCGCTTTTGGTCAAAAGCTGCTGTCCTACATCATGGCGCATCGCGGTCAGTTTTATCCGTAGCGTCGGTCAGCGAGGCGACGTGCTGCATGTCCTCCATGATGACGTCGCGGAGACCGGGGTTGTAGAGCGCAGCCGCGGGATGGTAGAGCGGGACGATCCGGAGCATCGCCACGGGCGAGCGGTAGATGGTGCCGTGGATGGCGGAGAGCGGGCCGGCGTCGAAGCCGTATGCGTCAAGCACGTATCCGGCGGCGAACGTCCCCAGGGTGCATATCACCTGTGGCGCTATCAGGGTTATCTGCTCGTCGAGATATGGGGTGCATGTCTTGATTTCGTGTTGTGTTGGATCGCGGTTGTCGGGCGGGCGGCATTTGACGATGTTGGTGATGTAGACGCTGCCGCGTGTGACGGCGGCCTGGTCGAGTGCCTCGTCGAGGACTGTGCCGGCGCGCCCGACGAACGGTCTGCCGGTCCTGTCTTCCCGGCTGCCTGGTGCCTCTCCGATGAACATGATTGCTGCATCGTGGTCGCCTTCGCCTGGGACTGCGGTGCGCCGTGTTTCATGGAGGTGGCAGCGCCGGCAGGTCCGGATGGTCTCCTTGAGTTCTTTCAGGCGTGATAGGTCATTCATGGTATGGAAAGCGCATGACGCCGCCGCATTCCTGGCAGGTGATGGTCAGCCGCTGGCCGCCGGTGCGCACGCGGCAGTTTTTGCCTGGCACGAGGTAGCGGTAGCAGTGGCTGCATATGCGCCGCCGCTGCTGGCTGGTCAGGCGGACGAGGTATCGCATGGAGAGCTTTCGGGCCAGTGCTACGTAGCGGTTGGCAAGCTCCATGTTGCCCGTGAGCGCCTGTTTCTCTGCAAGGGTGAAGAGGCGGTCGATGCGTTCTCTGGCGATGTGTTTCCGGCTGTGCTTTGAATGGCTCATGTCGTGGCGGGATTGATGTCAGCTCTCTATCTTTATCTTTTTGGTATACTCCCATCTGTCGGTGGATAGGCGTATCCACGTTTCGTTTGCTTGCATGTGTTCCTCCCCGTTGGATTTATCCGGCCGCCGGTACTTATGTATTTCGCTTTTTGACGAGCAGGGTCATGCGTTCTTTGCCCGTCACCACGATGCGCTCGCCCTCCTTGATGGGCTGGGTGCTCTCTGCCTTCCACAGTTTCCCCCGGACCTTGACCTGCCCTGCCGGGTCGATGTCTGTCACCGCGGTGCCCTCACGGCCGACGAACTCTTGGTCGCCCATGCGGGGTGTCGTCCGCTTTGTCTTGAGCGAGGCGTAGAGGGCGTAGGCGAAGAACCCGCCGATGATGACGGCGACGGCGATGCTGGCGATGCGGAAGGAGGTAAACCACGCGGCGGGCATCTCGTAGAGAGCGTCGCTGGCAGGTATCAGGACGATGCCGAAGACCAGGGTGGCGACGGCGGCCGTGGTCCACAGGCCAAACGTCGGGGTATATGCCTCGACGGCCATGAATATGAAGGCCAGGGCGAGGAGCAAAACACCGGCGGCGTTGACCCCGATGAACGACAGGCCGTAGAGCGCGAGGATGAGGAAGATGGCGCCGACGACCTCGGGGACGTGGAAGCCCGGCGTGAGGAACCCCATGACGAGGCCGAGGATGCCGATAGTGAGGAGCAGCGAGGCTATCTGCGGGTCGGTGAGATAGTCGACCACGGTGTCGCGGAGCGACCACTGGATCCGGATGATGTCTGCGTCCGTCAGCTCGAGGGTGACGTTTTTCCGTCCCTGCAGCGTCCCCTGGATGGCCATGCCGTCCGCCATGGCGATGAGCTCGGTGACGTTGCCGGCGACGAGCTCGACGGTGTTGTTCGCCGCTGCCTCGCCGGGACCGAAGGCCAGGTTCTCGGTGACGAAGCGCCGCGCCGCCGTTTGATTCCGGCTGCGGCTGTCCGCGATGCTCTGGATCTTTGTGGCGAAGGCGTTGATTTCTTTCTGCGGCGCTGGCTCCGCGGTCCCCGTCGCCGGGTCGACGGTCCGCGGCTGGCAGGCACCGATCGAGGTGGCTGGCGCCATCGCCGCCACATGCGATGACAGCAAAATGAAGGTACCGGCGGAGAACGCCTGGGCGCCAGCCGGCCCGACGTAGACGATGACAGGGACGGCGCTGCCCTCGATGGCGCGGATGACGTCGTTCATCGCCGTGGAGAGTCCGCCGGGCGTGTCAAGCCTGATTATGAGCGCAGATGCGTCGTTGTCCTCTGCACGGTCGATGGCCTTCTGGAAGCGACTGGCTGCCCCCTCGGCGATCATGCCGTCTATGGTCGCCACGTATACTGCCGGGCTGTCCTGGGCGAACACCGGAGCTGGCAGCGCCGCCGCGAGGAGCAGGAGCAGGATGCAGACCAGACGTTTCACGTGTTTATATCAGGGAGCGATATAAGTATGTAGGCGTCGCCGGGGGAAATGGCGGTCAGCTGTCGGACGGCGACGCAGCGGTATCCGCCGGGTGGGCCGTGACGCTCAGCCGCTCGAGCTCCGGCACCTCTTCTTTTGCCCGGGCAAGGATGTGCTGCCTGATCTCGTACACCTGGGCGATGGACATGTCAGGCGGCACCTCAATGTCGAGTTCTCCCTGCAGGACGGGGCCGGAGCTGCGCAGGCGGACGAATCGAGCGTCGACGACGCCGTCGATGCCGGTCGTGATGCGGCGGATAAGCTGGCTTTGCAGCAGGCAGTGGCTGTCGCAGGCGTCGACCAGCATGAGGCTCGACTCCTTGATGGATATGTATCCGATGCTGACGATGGCCCCGGCGATAACGAAACCGACGACTGCGTCAGCGATGGCGAATCCGGCCGTTGAAAGTAGCAGCGCGACGACGGTGAGCGCCGACGCGCTGCCGTCCTTGATGGTGTTGTATGCCTCCAGCCTGGCTGAGGCAAGCCGGGAGCGACGGCTGGTCCGGTGCTTGTATATCCCCAAGGCAAGGGCAACAACGGCGGCGGTGAGGGCCAGCGCGACGCCGGCTGCCGGCAGCGTGACGGGGTGCGGGGTGACGAGTTGCTGGTAGGAGCGGAATACGATGTATCCGGCCAGGATGAACATCACGACGGCGGCGGCGATTGAGGCGAGGTTTTCGAGCTTGTAGTAGCCGAAGTGGAAGCGGTCGTCGGCCGGCTTCCGGAAGTACAGCAGGCCTGCCCAGACGGTGGCGGAGACGAAGCCGTCGCCGATGCAGTCGACGCCGTTTGCCACGAGGGCGACGCTCTCGGAGAAAAATTCACCGAAGATGACCTGGATGATGCCGAGGGCTATGAGTACGAGGGCGGTATACCCGGCGAGGGCATCCGGCTGTGAGATGTCATCCCGGGGCTGCATGGCCTCGGTAGCAGATGTGTCATCTGTTTATATAGTTCCGCATCTCGGTGGCTGTATCGTTCCGTGCCGGCTTATTTGAATCGGACTGTCTCGAGGTTCTTGAGCGGCCTGGTCTTGACGTGGTATTTCTTGTAGATGCTGGAGGCAAGATCCAGGCATTTTGATTCTTCGCCGTGGTTGATGATGACGTTGCGGGGCTTGGGGCTGACGTTGCGAACGTAGTTCATGAGCTGCTTCCGGTCGGAGTGACCGGAGAAGCCCTCGCAGGTCTCGACGTTCATGTTGAGTTTGACGGCCTTGTCGCCGACGGTGATCTCGCGCCATCCCTTCTGTATCTTGTTGCCCAGGGTTCCCTCGGCCTGGTAGCCGACAAATATGAGGGAGCTGTTGCTGTCTTCACCCCAGTGCTTGACGTACTCGATGACGGGGCCGCCGTTCATCATGCCGCTGGTCGCCAGCACCACCATCGGGTCAGGGCTGTCGAGTATCTTCTCGCGCATCTCGAAGCTATCCACCCGCTGGAAGATGTCGGAGAGCAGCGGATTCTTGTCCTCCTGGAAGATACGCTGCCTGAGCTGTTTGTTCAGGTATTCCGGGTAGACCGTGTGAATGGCGGTCGCCTCGTAGATCATGCCGTCGAGATAGACGGGCACCTCTGGGATACCCTTCTGCCGCATGAGCTGCTCCAGGACGATCATGACCTCCTGTGAGCGGCCGATGGCAAAGACGGGGACGACGACGTTGCCGCCCCGGCGGATGGTGGCCTCGACGATGTCTTTCATCTTGTCGATGGCCTTGGAGCGGCTGGGCTGCTGGTCCTTGCTGCCACCATAGGTGGACTCCATCACCAGCGTCTCAAGCCGGGGGAAATGCGTCGCCGCGGGGCTAAACAGCAGGGTGCGCTCGTAGTTGATGTCGCCCGTGAACGCGATGTTGTAAAGGCCGTCGCCGATGTGGAAATGGCAGACCGAGGAGCCGAGGATGTGCCCGGCGCGGTGCAGGGTGAGCCGGACATCGGGAGCGATGTCGGTGGTGTCGCCGTAGTTCAGGGGGACGCAGTGCTTTATTTCTTCTCTGACGTGCTCGGAGAGATAGGGTTCCTTCTTGGCGTTCTGCGCAGCCACCTTGAGGTAGTCCATCTGCATCAGGACCATGACGTCCCGGGTTGGATAGGTGCAGTAGACGGGGCCGTCGTAGCCGTACTTGTACAGCAGCGGCACCAGACCGGAGTGGTCGAGGTGCGCGTGGGTGACCACGACGCCGTCCAGCGACTCGAGCGGCTGGACCTCGTCCATGTGGATATATGGAGCGCCGTTGTCCGGGTCGGAGACGTCGACGCCGCAGTCGACCAGTATCTTGCTGTCCTGGGTGCTCAGCAGCGTGCATGACCGGCCGACCTCGCGGTAGCCGCCCAGAGAGGTCATCCGAATCCATTTTTCGCCCTCTGAGACGCCGCGGTGCAGCCGCCGGCCGAGACGCTGCAGGAAGTCTTTGCGTTCGTCGGCCGCATTGCGAAGATAGCCGCGGATGTCCTGGACGGTCTTGGATTCCATGGGCGGCCGCCGTATGACATTGGGCGTCCAGCCGATTTCTTTTTTGATTTCGTTGAGCAGCGAGCCGTGCTTGCCGATAGCCACGCCGGGTTTTTCGACCTCGATGGTGACCTCGCCGACGTCGGGCTCGAAGTAGGTGTTGGCAATGCTCGCTTCCTCCGGGATGAGCTCGTGTATTTTTTTCTCTGCGGTGTCGATGTCCGCCAGGACGCTGGGGTCGGGCCGCACAACGATGCGTTTCTGCAGCCGCTTGGCCAGCTTCCGGACGATGTCGCTTTTCTCGGCGAAGGTGTCCGGGTCCTTGGTGTAGATGACCAGCTGTGCACCCTCAAACGTGACGTCGGTCACGCGGATGGATGCCGGAATCGTCTTGTCTATCTCCTCACGGACGTCCCGCAGGATGTCTTCAACTGCCATGAGTATTAATGGTTACTGTGGCTCCATCGCCGCCGTCCGCTCCTCGATGTCTTCCTCTGAATAGCTTGTGTAGCCTTCAGGTGTGATGACGGCAAGGTCGATGCCGTTGCCCGATGCAGAGTCCCGCTTCATAGCGGCTGTGAGCGCCCGGATGGCCAGGTCGACGCACTCGTCGACGCTTATGTCCTCCCGGTAGTGGTCCTCGAGCACACCCAGCACGTATGGCGACCCGGAGCCGGTCGACGTGTAGACGTCCTCGATGGCGCCTCCTGCCGCGTCAACCGAAAACACGTGGGCTCCGTTTGCGTCGACGCCACCGACGATGAGCTGCACGAAGAAGGGTGCAAATTTCCGCTGGTTCAGGATGTTGCCGAGCAGCGTCGCGGCGCCCTTTATGGGCATGTCTGTCTCACGCTGCAGCTTGTAGAGCTCCGATTCCACGCCGAGGTAGCGAGCCAGCATCTGCGCGTCGCCGACCAGGCCGGCGGTGGTCAGGGCCAGATGGTCGTCTATCTTGTACAGTTTCTTGGCATGCTTGTGGGCGATCATGGTGCCCATCGTCGCTCGTCGCTCTGACGCAACGACGACAGCTCCGTCACACACCAGTCCAACAGTCGTTGTGCCTTTCTTGTTTTCCATAGTATCACGCTTAAAACAGCAACATTAAAATGTGCGGCTCCTATATAAAATTTTGTGTATGGAGAGTGACATCCGCGCGATGCTCAACAAGGCAAAATGGGATGAACATCGTGACATGTCGCAGCTGCGCGTATCATACGTTGACCGGGGGCAGCCCGGCGACTGCAGCGTCGTCACGGGCGACGATATAATCGACATCAAGCAGCATTTTTTTGTAATTGCCGACGCGATGATACCCTTCCACCGCGTCATCGCGATTCGCTACGGCGACGAGGTGGTGTTCCAGCGTTAGAGTATCTTGAGATACTGTACCGGCTGGGTGGCAGCGGTGTTGCCCGCTGCATCGTATGCGACGGCGGAGACGCCGCGCGAGGCAAGCGGGAACTCGTTCGGTAGCGTGACCCGGTAGGGAGCGTTGTAGTCCTCCCAGAGGAGCTCCCCGTCCAGATAAAAGAACACCTTGTAGACGCCGGAGTGATTGTCGGCTGCTGTGACACTGGCGGCGAGGTCACCGATGACGACGGTGTTGCCGAACAGCGTCGGCAGCAGTTCCCGGCCGAACAGGTACAGCGAGCCGGGCTGCGGCGTATCCAGCGTTGCAGATGGATCCGTACTGTCTATCTTGATGGATATATTCCTGGTTGTCTCCTGGTTGCCGGCGACATCAGTTGCACGGAATTGCAGGGTGTGGTTGCCGGTGCCGCTGATGGTGATACCGCCATCGTAGGTCTCCCAGTCGCTGCCGTCGTCAACCGCATATGCTATCTCGTCGACGCCTGAAAGCGCGTCGGTGGCGTTCAGGGTGACGGTGACAGTCCCGCGGTACCAGCCTCGCTTGCCGAGGGTGCCGTTGATCGTCGCGTTGGTGACGGGTGCCGTGACGTCGATGTTGACCGCCGCGGTGTTGTTGGCCTCGCGGTTGCCGGCGTTGTCAACCGAGTAATAGGTCAGGTTATGCCGGCCTTCCCCGGTGACGTTGAACGAGGCCTCGTAGCGATGCCAGGAGCCGTGCTGCCAGGTGCCGTTGACGAGCGCGGTGAACATGTACCGGGTCCGGTTGACGCCTGACTCGTTGTCGGTCGCATTGAGGTCAACGGTGACGTTGCTGCGGTACCAGTCGCCGCTGCCGGTGCCATTGAAAGATGCGTTGGTGACAGGCGCCGTCACGTCTATCAGGAGCTCCAGCGTGGTTGCATTGTGTGCACCGTCGTTGTCGGTCACGTTGAGCTCCACGGTGTAGTTGCCCGCCTCGTCGTAGGTGTAGTTGAGCGTCATCCCGGTGGCGGTGTCGCCGTCGCCGAAGCTCCAGTTGTAGCTGTCGATGGAGCCGTCGGGGTCGGAGGAGGCTGAGGCGTTGAACGTCACGGTGCGGTTATTTGTGATGACGTCGTCGCCGGCATCGGCGACCGGGGGAACGTTGGCAACCGTGATGGTATGGGTGGTGGTGTTCATGTTGTTCTGTTCGTCCCACACGGTGAGCCGGACGGTATATGTCCCGTTGTCGCCGTAGCGGTGCACCGGGTCTTTGTTGGTGGAGGTGGTGCCGTCGCCGAAGTCCCACATCCAGACGATGGCGTCCTCGCTGCCGTTGTAGGTAAACTGCACGTCGTCCATGTCGGTGGGGTGCTCCGGATGCCATGTGAAGTCAGCAGCCGGGCCGTCAGCGTCGGCCGTCACTGCCACGGTTGAAAGGACAAGTGCGGCTATGGTTAGAAGCGCTATACATTTGTACTGCAGTATTCTATGTTGCATACTGTCACCAAGGATGGTATCGAAATCGGCCGGACATATATTTATTTTTGCCCCTCCCTCCCTCTCGGGAGGAAAGGCCAGCGGCGCTGCAGGAGCGAGCACCAAAAATATTAAAAGGGACGTGTATTGCAGAGATGATACTATGCCAGAGTTCAAGGTGGACATCAGCGACGGGAGCGAGGCGCATCAGGTGGAGGTGAGCGGCCACCACGCCAACTCGCTTATCGGCAAAAAGATCGGCGATGAGGTCGACGGCATCTTTGTCTCGCTGCCGGGCTACAAGCTCCAGATTACCGGGGGAAGCGACCAGGATGGCTTCGTCATGCGGAAGGACATCCCCGGGATCTCCCGCCGCAAGATACTGCTGACGCGGAGCGTCGGGTTCAAGCCCGATGACAGCGGTGTCAGGAAGAAAAAGACCGTCTGCGGCAACACCGTCAGCCTTAACACCTCACAGATCAACATGAAGGTCATCGAGTCGGGCAGCAAGCCCATACCGGAATTGTTAGAGGCCGCACAGGAAGATGAGTCAGCCTGAAATAAACATCGGCATGGTCGGCCACGTCGACCACGGCAAAACAACGCTCACCGAGGCGCTGTCGGGCAAGTGGACCGACGAGCACTCGGAGGAGCTGAAGCGCGG
>CAYPWJ010000021.1:0-25115 GCA_964414415.1 uncultured Thermoplasmatales archaeon
AGCTTTTAATAGGCTGGAGTCCTTTATGCGGGAGAGGATAGCATGAAACTCGACAGATCGGTCATCGCAGCGATCGTCGCGCTGGTGGCGATCGCCGCTGCGGCGAGCGCCTACTACGGCTACCAGGTATGGCAGGAGCAGCAGCCCGACGCCGTCGGTGAGGGTGACTTCGTGGAGATGTACTACATCGGCTACTACGAGAACGAGACGGTGTTTTCGTCGTCGTTCACCGGCGGCAACGTCTCTGCGGATGCCTCCTTCGACGACGATGCGTCGCTCGCTCCGTTCAGGGCCTACATGGGCAAAGAGCGTCCCTCCGCGAATGAATACCCCACGAACTGGAGCGCCGGCGACCTGGGTACCATCCAGGGCGCCCGCCTCTATGACCTCCCGGGTCTCTACGACGGGCTGCTGGGCATGGAGGAGGGCGACGTGGCCACCATCGGCCCGGTACCGCCGGAGCAGGCGTACGGCCGCCCGGTCGAGGAGGCAGTGGAAAACCAGACCCTCATTCAGTCGAACTTCACCGGCGTCCCGGACCAGCAGATCACGCTGGGGAACCTGACTGAGCACAACGTCACGATAACGTGGATGCCCGAGGAGGGAGCAACCTTTACCATCCCCATGTACTGGGGCCAGAGCCCCGTCCAGAACCCATACTGGATATGGAAAAACGCGAGCACCGTCATCTCCTACAACGACACGCACGCGACAGTGAAGACCACGCCCAACAAGATGCATAACCTTACCATCCCGCCGTTCTGGGAGAACGCCACCGAGGTCGTCAACCTCACGAACACCACCGTCACCCTGTCATTCGAGCCGGCGGTCGGTGACTCCTTTACCTATTACGGGAGGACGTTCACCGTGGTCAACGTCACAGAGGACACCATCAACGTCTCCGTTCCCGCGGGCAACCAGACGCAGTACACCGAATTGAACAAGACGATGCCGTGGATGCATTTTAATTTAACCACGCACCTTCCGCGCGTGTTTCCAAACGTCAAGCATGACTACGTCAAACGCGACGTGCTGCGCGCCGGCTACTCGTTCAGCAGCATGGCCGGCAAAACCGTCTATTTCAAGGTCAAGGTCCTCAAGGTGCTGTAGTCCCTGTAGCGGGCAGGACTCCAGTCGTTCAGGCAAGCTGGTCCCGCACCTCGCGGTCGAGGAGCGCCAGAAACGACGTCTCCATACCCCGCGGGATGACCGCTCCGGCGGCAACGGGATGCCCGCCGCCCATCCCGCCGAGCTCCTGTGCAGCGCGGTGCATCGCAGCGGCCAGGTCGACCCCCCGTTCGGTCATCGACGCTGCGACGCGCGCCGATGCCTTCATCTCGCTGCCGTTTTTCTCCGCGAAGCCGACCAGCGGCCCGCTGCTTTTAAGGTCGCCTGAATGGAGGAGCATCCCGGCGATGATGCCGACCACGGTGTCGCGGATGACGGAGCCCCCGTTGAAGTACTGCAGCCGCCCGTATTCCCGCAGCCCCTCCCGTTTCACGAACCGGATGCCCCGGCCGATGCATCGCCGATGGTTTTTGAGCAGGTCGTATGCCTCGTCGAGCGCTCCGTCGCGGTCGCCGAGGCAGACCTGCAGCCCTACATCCGCGTGGCCGTACCGTGCGGTGGCGTTCAGGAGCGTCGCGTATTCCCGGATGTCCCGCAGCTGTGTCCCCTCCTTTTCTCCGGGGAGCTCGCAGACCTCGCCGACCAGTCGTCCGGCCCGCCGGTGGCCGTATCCCTTTGAGAGCAGCAGCGACACCAGCGACGAAATCACTCCTCGTTTTTCCGCCGGCTGGAGTTCCATCCATTTCTTCCACTGGCGTCCTTTCTTTACCGGCACGTCGAGGTCCTGGAGGAACGCCCGGCAGGCGCTTGCCCGGCCGGTCAACCCGGGCAGGACGGGGTCGTCAGCGTACTGGAGCAGCTTGTAGAGCGGCCGGGTCTGCCGGCCGAAGGCACGGAGATCACGGTATCGTGTCAGCACGCCGGCTTTTTCTCCCGTGTCGGCGATGGCGCGGTTCCAGCCGGTGAACCGGCAGGCTGCCGCGTCCTGCGTGTCGCCCGCCGCCCCGATCATGGCGAGGTCGGCCAGGTCCCGATTTGCCGGGTCCATGGCGAGCGCGACCAGGAACGCGAGGCCCGCCCCTGAGACCGCCTGCTCGCCGCTCACGCCGTAGCGGGAGGGATTGAAATGCCGCCATGAATCGTCGTGGCCCGACGGGGTATGATGGTCGGTGACGACGTAGTCCAGGCCGTCCAGATGTGGAAGCATGCCGCTGCCGAGGTCGGTGAACCAGATGAGACCGCTGTCATCGCGGAGCGACGTGATTGCCGCCTCGTCGAGCTGCTTGACGTACCGGACGCTGCCGTCGATGCCGGCGCGCTCCAGGCAGCGGGTGGCGATGGCTCCGGCGGCGATGCCGTCCGCGTCGATATGGGTGACTATCCTGACAGCCGCTGCCTCGAGAATACCGTCGGCGATGTGCCTCGCCTGTGTCAGTGCGCTGTCCAGCATCCCATCCAGCGTTGATATCCGGCGGCATTATATGAACTCTTTGGAAACCACCGGCAACCTAATTTTTATATATTGATTTTCCATGCCATACATCAACTCTGCCGGCGTAGCTCAGTAGGTGGAGCACTCGGCTGTTAACCGAGCGGTCACCGGTTCAAATCCGGTCGCCGGCGTCATCACTACAGTTCACAGCCCCTTCCACCATAAGGGGGCTACTTTTATACCGCCAGCCCTAAATGTTATATTTAAGTATAACTTATGTTATCTACTATGTCTGTAAAACGGACTGTCCGGCGGTCCGGCGGCAGCTTGATTATCACGATACCGGCAGATATCGCGGCGTTGCATGACATCCAGGCCGGCGACAGCATGGAGTTTATGCCGATGGCCGCCGGCGAGCTGCGTATAAGGAAGGTATAGCCAAATATCTGGCATCAAACACCCCATTTCAAAGGAAGACATGACCATCCATGAAGAGTTTATAGAAAAAAAGAGATGGGGAAAGATTAACTGTCGCTCTCTGCTCTATCTGGCAATGTTCAGCGCAGCTTGTGTCAAATGCACTGTTACCTGTTCGCCGTCAGCCGTCTCTACTATCCCCGATGCAGCAACGTCGGTATCCGTGTCACGCTCATACGCCCGTTTACAAGCATCCAGGAACTTTCCGGCGGTACTCATATATCTTTGTGCAAAGTAATCAGCACAATCGGATTAATCTTCTATTAGGAGTTTGTCGGCCTTTTCGATACAGCTCCTGGTTCTGTCCGTAGATTCGGGTGATGGAAACCCCGTGTCGGATTAGCGGGTGATAAGAAAATTAATTTTATTAGTAAGGATTATTCACCAAGATAATGATATATACTCGATGGAAAAAACATTGTGCAAAACTTAAATAATACAAGAATATTAATATTCATAAGAAATTCAGTAGGATACTATGAATAGTGAGAATGAGGATAGACGGGAGCAGTTCCTTGTTGAGATGCTTAAAAATATTAGAGATTATAACAGTTGCGCAGCTAACGCAATAGAAGATTTAGCAGATACTCAGGAAAAATATCCAGAAGAATATGATAATTTTAAGGAATTTGCTGAAGACCCCACTTTGATACATGAGATAACCGAGCAAATACCGGATGAGGATGTTAAAAACGAGATTAGAGATACTTTATTTAAAATATTCCTTGATATAACAAAAATTTCTAGAAAAATGAGAAATATTTATGATCTGAGTGTTGAAGAGAAAAGAGACCTTGCCGAAACCATGAATGAAATGATAAATGATATGACTAACAAACTCCAAAAAGTTGAAGAAACTATTGAGGAGATGAACCATGAATGAAACTATAGATGTTATTGGAAAATGGACAGACTATATTTCCAACCCCAAAAATATGAGAGATAGAATGAGAGCACATTCTGTTAGAAAATTTCACGATTTTATTGAGTTATCATCTTCTCCCACAACTGATTTGGCAGAATTAAGAGAATCTCCAGTAATGGGAATAGAAAATACAGTAAGGGTTTTGGCAGCAATTTTAGTCTCAGAGGAAGGAATGGAATGGGAGGAGGCTAAAAATAGAGTATATGATGTTTTGATAGATAGATTATCAGAACTTGAACAAAAAAACATAGAAGATATTAATATAAAGTGCGAAGGCATTGATTCTGAGTGACAATAGTCACTATGTCTCCTACAGATGATAATGAATGCCTCTTTTTAACTCCTACGATAGTAAGGGTAACGCCAAAAGAAAAATTAGACTCTGTTTCTATTAGACAACTTTGTTCAATGTTGTGTGTTAATCTAAAAATAAATTATGATTGTTCTACTGAAGAAATTGAACAAATGTATAAAGATGGAAGAATAACTGATGAGGAAGCAAAAGTGATATTCCGTAAGAAAAATAAAATGACTAGGGCGATAGCACCAGAAATGGTCGAAGAGCATAATCATAATATTACTATCAAAGAGATAGTATGAAGGAATTAAATGTATTAACACTATTGAGTAGTGCGTTGTCAATTTTGGTTGGTTTTTTGTTAATTTTTATTCAATCATTTTCTCAGAGGATAAGGGGGTTTAAACGTATGGTGGAATTGAAAAAATTTGATTTTTTAAGTGATCAGCACATGCAGAATGAAATCGACAATATTGTTGAGGATGTAAATGAAAACAATTGGTTATTAGCTACTCAAATTTTGAATTACACCGTATTCGTATATGTAATAATTGTGTTTATATTTACCCTAAAACACACAATGTGTTGTTATTTTGGACATAGCTTTCCAAAATCTCGTCTTTCAATTCTGATATATTGCACAATATTTGGGTATATATTGCTGATTCCTTTGTCTATTTGTTCTTATTGTATAACCTACGGTGAGAAGTATGAGATTAACGACAGAAATCAATAATTATCACAGGGATTAGTAGAATCGTTCCTTATAAAATTTCGTCACCCGCATCCGACAATCGGGCAATATCACCCGTCAATCCGGCAGCACTGGCTCTGCCGTCACCAGTTTTTTAAAACACTGTATTTTGGAACGGTAGCCATGTTCCAGGACTACAGCGACTACCGGGAGCGGTACGCGGCGCTCGTGGAGCTGGAACGCGAGGAGGAGATGGAGCGCCACCGGAGCGAGATACGCCACTGTAGCCCCCGGGAGCGTGAGGCGAAGGGACGGGCGCTGCTGCATATGCGCGGCCGCGACGAGGGAACAGGCCTGGGCGGCCTCCACCTCGTCAAGTTCGTCCGTGGCGGCGAGCTGCCTGACTCCGAGCTATCGGTGGGTGACCTGGTGATGGTGTCCCGGAATCAGCCGTTGAATCCGGACAACCCGACCGGAACGGTCGTCACGAAGACCAATTACTCGCTGACAGTTGCGTTCCGACAACGGCCGCATGGCTTCGTCTACGGCGACGGCCTCAGGGTCGACCTCTACGTCAACGACATCACGTTCCAGCGGATGCTGGACGCCCTCGAGGCGTTTGGGGAGGCCAGCGGTGACCAGCGTCGCCTGCGGGAGATACTGCTCGGGAGGGCGGAGCCCCGGTTCGGCGAGATGGACGCCGTCACAATCAACAACCATGCCCTCGATGCATCACAGCGAAAGGCGGTCGAACGCTCCCTTGAAGCCGACGACATCTTCCTGGTCCACGGCCCGCCGGGCACCGGAAAGACGACCACCCTGGTGGAGGTGATAGAGCAGCACGTCGACCGGGGCTGCAGTGTGATGGCCACGGCTGCCTCCAACGTGGCGGTGGACAACCTCGTGGATTTCCTGCACCGCCGTGGCGTCGAGGCTGTCCGCGTCGGTCATCCGGCACGGGTGACCGAGACCCTCCGGCATCACACGCTCGACTACAGGGTGGAAACGATGGACGCGTACCGGGAGGCACAGCGGCTCTGGGCCACGGTGGACGACCTGGACGAGGAGCAGGAGCAGCACCAGTATCCCTCCGGCAGATGGCGCCGCGGGATGAGCAACACCAAAATAAAGCAGCTGGCTGAAAAGGAAAAAAGCTCACGCGGCGTCCCACCCAAAAAAATCAAGGAGATGGCAGCGTGGATAGCGCTCCAGGAACAGAAAAACGACCTGGGCGAGCGGGCCACGCAGCTGGAGGACGAGGCTGTCGACGCGATCCTGGAGCGTGCCGACGTGATCTGCACGACGAACGCGACGGCGGGCAGCGAGCTGCTGCAGGACCGTGACGTCGACGTGGTGGCGATAGACGAGGCGACCCAGGCCACCGAGCCCTCCTGCCTCATCCCGATGACGCATGCCTCGAAGGTGATCCTGGCTGGAGACCACCGGCAGCTACCGCCGACCATCCTCAGCCGGGAGGCCGAGCGGAGAGGACTGGCGGAGACGCTCTTCGAGCGGCTGCTGGAGACACATGGCCCTGGCATAAAAAGCATGCTCCACGTCCAGTATCGAATGAACACCGACATCATGGCTTTTCCCTCCCGGCGGTTCTACGACGGCGAGCTCACCGCCGCCGAGGACGTCGCGGACCACACCCTTGCCATCGATACAGGCACTCTCGACGGCTGGACAGCCACCGTCTGCCATCCCGGGAATACAGTGGCGTTCATCGACACCGCCGGCACGGCACCCGAGCGGTCACGGCCCGGGTCGACCTCCAGGGAAAACAAAAAAGAGGCAGCGCAGCTGAAGCGGATAGCCGACCGTCTGATCGACTGTGGCGTTGCCCCGGAGGACATCGGCGTCATCTCTCCCTACGACGACCAGGTGGACCTGCTGAACCAGATGATAGACGCAGCCGGCCTTGAAATCAAGACGGTGGACGGGTTCCAGGGGAGAGAAAAAGACGTCATACTGCTCTCCTTCGTCCGGTCGAACGACCAGGGAGAGATAGGATTCCTCAGGGACCTGCGGCGGCTGAACGTCTCGATAACCAGGGCGAGAAAAAAACTCGTCATGGCCGGAGACAGCACCACGCTCAGGGAACACCCGGCCTACGCCGACATGATTGACTACGTGAAAGACCGCGGCGTATATCTCACCATGTAAACCAAAGGCACGAAGACATCTCTTACCGCGGTCCATCAACCCGACGCACCGCAACCGTCAGCGATGCATGCCTCGACGATGAACCATAGCGGACCACCCACTTCCCCTCGAAAAAACACGGCACAACACCGGCTACAGATTGTCGTAGAGAGACGTAAACTTTGCGCCGCAGTTGGGGCACCTGATGGTGTCAGGCGGCACCATCTTTCCACATCCGTGGCATCGCTTCATAGTGCCGTAGTCCTCACCCGCCTCGCTCTCCGGCGCCCCGGCGGGCAGGAGACCACCGACGAGCAGGACAGCGCCGGCTGCCAGGAGCACCACCATGGCGCCGTCGGGCAGCCAGCGGGACAGCACCGGATGCACATCGACCAGCGCGAGAACTGCAAGAGCGACCATGCCTGCTCCAGCTGCCATGAATCCGGCACGCATCAGGTGTAAACCCGACGTTTCACTTAAAGACTTCGAAAATATCTGCCGGCAGCACAGTCACCGCGTGCCGCCCTCGCCGAAGAACGAGTCGATCCGGTCTTCCTGCTCCTCCGCCTCATGATAGCCAAGCCGGACGTTCCGGCGTATCGCGTCGGCGCTGAAATCCGTCACCCTGCGTGCGTGCGACCCCGTGGTAAAAAACACGTCGCCGTGCTCCCCGTCCAGCAGCGTCATCATGTCCGCCTTTTTGCCGTCCAGCAGCGCATGGTAGAGACCGAGCAGGTACTCGAGCGGACCGCCGATGTCATGCTGCACGTGCTCGTGCGGGGCGAACGGCGACAGCGCCATTATCTGGACGCTGCCCCGCCCGGCGTCCAGCGCCGCCCGGACGGGGAATCCCTCGGTGACGCCGCCGTCGACATAGCAATGCCGGGATCCATCGACGTCGTGCCAGAGCGGCGTGAACACGAGCGGGATGGCCACCGAGGCAGCCACGGCTGCATCCAGGCTCATCTCGACGTCCCGCGGCACGTATTTCCGCTCCGTGTCGTTGATGTCGGTCACCACGCATTGAAACCTCGTTTCGGCAAAGCTCTCCCAGGAGATACCGTGGCGGTCCAGGATGCCGGCGATGCTGCGCCGCACCTCCTCGATGTCCACCCCGCCCCAGGAACGCATTACGTTCCATCCCTTCCGAAGCGGAGCGGAACGGAAAAATCGCCACGGTGAGGCGTCGAGCATCTCCCGCTCGATCGTCGCTGCATCAAGGCCAGCGGCCATGAAGACCCCGAGCAGAGCACCGCCGCTCGTCCCGGTGATGATGTCCGGGGTGTAGCCTTTCTCGTCGTGGATATACCGCCAGGCGCCGATGTACGAGGTGGCGTGGGCGCCGCCACCGGAGAGCGCAAGCACTTTTGTCCGCTCGTTGGCCATGACATGACATGGAGCGATCGTTTTATAGATTTGCGTTATCGTCGGGTGACCGTCAACCATTAATGCGGGATGTCCATTGTCCGTCATGGATACGCTGGACGCCATCAAGCAGCGGCGGAGCATCCGCCGGTACACCGATGAGCCGGTGCCGCGCGAGCAGCTGGAGGAGATCATCCAGGCCGGTCGATATGCCCCGTCGGCTGAAAACCGGCAGCCGTGGCGGTTTGTCGTCGTCACCGACCGCGCCGTCATCGCCCGGCTCTCCGACGAAATCAAGGAGACGATTCGCCGGCTGCTCAGGTATCGCGTTGTCCTGCAGCTGTGGCGGCGGGAACTCCGGGATCCTGACGTCGTGCGGCTGCTGTACGGCGTGTCGCACGCCGACCGGGACACCATCTTTTTCGATGCACCGGCCGTCATCTTCGTGGCGACCGACGATGAGCCGTTCAACGACGAGTCATGTGCCTGCTGCGCGCAGAACATGATGCTGGCTGCTCACGCCCTCGGCCTGGGTTCCTGCTGGGTCGGCTTTGCGTCGATGCTCGACCGACGAAAAGAGACGCTGGGCGAGATCGGTGTGCCCGACGGACATCATATCGCTGCCACGCTCACCATCGGCCATCCACAGGGTCATCCGCAGCCGCCGATGCGCAACCCGATGGCGGACGTCGTCAACTGGATAGACTAATCATTGCCAGAATCGCGTCTCTGTCCTGCATCTCTGGGAAAGGCAAGGCAGGCAGGCATCCAAAAACTAGTTATATCCATATTTGATACCCGCTGCCATGAAGGACGCACTCGCGAATCCGGCGCCGCTTGGATTGATGGGTTTCGGGATGACGACGGTGCTCCTCAACATCCACAATGCTGCACCGGACACGTATGCACTGGGTTCGATGGTCATGGCGATGGGCATCTTTTACGGTGGTCTCGCCCAGGTCTTCGCCGGCATCCTTGAATACCGGAAGGGCAACACCTTCGGTGTCACTGCCTTTGGCTCCTACGGCCTCTTCTGGCTTTCACTCGTCGGGCTGCTCGTCCTGCCGGATGTCATCGAGGGCGTCGCGGCGACAGGTGCATCATTCATGGGCTGGTATTTCGTTATGTGGGGTCTGTTCACCATGCTGATGTTCATTGCGACGTTGAAGCTCAACACGGGACTGCAGGTGGTCTTCGCGACGCTGTTTATCCTGTTCTACCTGCTGGCCATGAAAGAATGGGGCTACGTCAGCGGCGACTGGATCGGCGTCGAGGGCATCATCTGCGGATTGAGCGCTGTCTACGTGGCGATGGCTGAGGTCATCAACGAGACCTTCGGCAGAGCAGTCCTTCCGCTCGGCAGACCGCTCGTCGACTGACCGGATGGAGCGAGACTCCTCGAAAAATGGATGGTGGCCTGTCAGCGGTATCGCTCTATTTTTTCCTGGAGGACGTCTTTTTCCATGGCGCCGACGAGCATGTCCTCCATCTCGCCGCTCCTGAAGACGAGCAGCGTAGGGATGCTCATGATGCTGTATCGCCGTGCCAGGTCCTGGTTTTCGTCGACGTTGACTTTGCCGAACGCGACGTCGTCCATCTCTCCATTGAGCTCGTCGATGGCCGCGCCGACCGGCTTGCAGGGCCCGCACCAGGGCGCCCAGAAGTCGACGACTGCCAGGTCATGCTCGTTTACGAAATCCTGAAATGTTGCCGCGGTGAGTTCCTCAGGCATGGTTCACCACGCCCATACCACGCCACGCTATAAAAAGTTTTCACCGCCGCGATTTATGATTTCATCCGCCGCCAAGGTAGAGAGGTATCAGGAATGTCACAACGATGGCGCTGCCATCGCCCTAGGTGCTATATCCGGCGGACAAACGACCTACCGCCACCCCTGTTTCGACTGAAAGATTTATCTACCGTTAGGTAATAGAGTATGTATCCTGGTTGAGTGCCGGCATCGTACTGGGACCGGGGAAGCGGAATATATAATGCTCTCTACCCCTGCCTCGGTCCCGCCCCCTTTTCATCCTGCACCCCGGCGTCGTCCTGCCATACACCTGCAGTTGCCTTTATCCATGCAGCTTCCCCTCGCCGACCAACCTCCCCGTCAAGCTTTAAAAACCCGGCTGCATACACTGGCCATGAAGATCAAGCCCCGATGTGTCCCCTGTCTGCTGCAGCGCGTCATCTACGAGGCAGACCTGGTCGGTGCGGACGAGGCGCTCCAGCAGCAGGTCATCAAGGAGACGACGCGGCGCCTCCTCGACGAATACGCGCCGGAGCAAAGCTCCGCCAGCGTCGCCACCCAGGTACACCGACTGGCCTACGAGCTGCTGGACACCGACGATCCCTACAGAGAGCTCAAGCGACAGAGCAACGAGATGGCCACGCGGCTGCTCCCCACCGCCGAGGCCATTATCGAGGACAGCGACGACCCGCTCACGGCAGCGGTACTCTGCTCGATTGTGGGCAACTCCATCGACTTCGGCATCGCCGGCAGCGCCAGCTCGCCGGAGGAACTCGAGGAACGCTTCACCGCCGACATCGAGCGCGGTCTGCAGCACGACGACATGGATGCGTTGCGTGCGTATCTCCACGGCGACGTGCTCTATTTTACCGACAACTGCGGCGAGATCGTGTTCGACCGGCTGGTCTGCCGGGAGATACAGCGCCGCCATGAGGTGTCGCTGACGCTCGTCGTCAAGGGAGCCCCTATTTTGACCGATGCGACGATGGAGGATGCAGCAACATTGCACCTCGACGACGTGGTCGACGACGTCGCGACGACCGGCGGCTTCGCCATCGGCGTTGACTTCAAAAAGCTGCCCGATACGGTGAAACAGCGCGTAGATGACGCGTCGCTTGTCATCGCCAAAGGCATGGCCAACTACGAGGCGTTCTCCGAAACCGTCATCCGTCCCATCGCGTATCTGACCAAAGTGAAATGTAAAAGCATCGCTGAGGCGATGGACATGCCGCTCGACGGCCACGTGGTAAAGGTATATGAGTAGTGCGCCGAGTAACTCGCGCGGCTACCAGAAGTCAGCTGGCTCGATGTCGTCCGGCCACTGCTGCTCGCCATTGAGATAGTCGTCGATGTGCCGCGCTGCGGCTTTGCCGTCCCCCATCGCCAGGACCACGGTTGCCTCGCCGCGGACTGCGTCGCCGCCGGCGAATACGCCCGGGACGCTCGTCTGCAGCTCCTCGTTGACCTCCACGGTACCCCAGTCGTTGACCTGCAGCTCCGGCATCTCGTTGAACAGCACACGGTTGGGCTTCTGGCCGATGGCGAATATGAGGCCGTCGAGCTGGAGGCCAAATTCGCTGTCTTCGACGGGAACGGGTTTCCCGCGGCCGCTGCTGTCCTCGCCTCTGAGCTCGTTCATGATGAGCTTGGCGACGATGAGGTTGCCGTTCTGATCGCCGATGAGCTCCTGTGGGCTGACCAGGAACATGAACTGGACGCCTTCCTCCTCCGCGTGCTTGATTTCCTCGTTGCGGGCCGTCATGCAGTCCCGGTTGCGGCGGTACAGGATGTAGACCTCGTCGTAGCCGATGCGGAGGGCGCTTCGCGCCGCGTCCATGGCGACGTTGCCCCCGCCGATGACGCCGAGGCGACGCCCGGTCTTGACGGGGGTGTCGTACTCGGGGAACCGGTAGGCCTTCATCAGGTTGATGCGCGTCAAAAATTCATTGGCGCTGTAGACGCCCTTGAGGTTGACGCCGGGGATGTTGAGGAATCGCGGGGTGCCGGCGCCGGAGCCAAGGAAGACCGCGTCGTGTTCCTCCATCACCCGGTCGAAGGGTACGGATTTGCCGACGATGGTGTTGGTGTCGAAGGTGACGCCGAGCATTTTTTTGAGGTAGTCGACCTCGTAGCGGACCGTGTCCTTGGGCAGCCGGAACTCGGGGATGCCGTAGACGAGGACGCCGCCCTCCTTGTGGAGTGCCTCCATCACGGTGACCCGGTAGCCCGCCTTGACGAGGTCGAAGGCGCAGGACAGCCCTGAGGGCCCGGAGCCCACGATGGCCACTTTTTGGTTCTTGTCTTCCTCGACCTCGGTTTCGCCGATGATGCCGTGGTCGCGTGCGTAGTCGGCGACGAACCGCTCGAGCTTGCCGATGTTGATGGTGTCGCCGAGTTTGCCCATCATGCAGTTGACCTCGCACTGTTCCTCCTGCGGGCAGACCCGGCCGGTGATGCCGGGCAGCGAGTTGGTCTCCTTGATGACCTCGAGTGAGCCCTTGATGTCGCGCTCCAGCAGCTTCTCGATGAATCCGGGGATGTTGACGTCGACGGGGCAGCCCTTCCGGCAGGGTGCCTTCGCCTCGGGGCACTGCAGGCACCGGCTGGCCTCCTCGACGGCCATCTCCATGGTGTAGCCGAGGTTGACCTCCTTGAAGTTGTGTATCCTCGCCTTTGGATCCTGCTCGGGGACACTGACCCGGTCCTTGTTGATGTCCTTGCCCATCCTATCCCTCCTGCTGCATGTATCGCTCGACCGCTTCCTGTTCCTCCTCGTTGTACTCGTCCAGCCGGCTGAGCAGCTCGTCGAAGTCGACCTCGTGGGCGTCGAAGTCCGGCCCGTCCACGCAGGCGAACTGGATGCCGTCCGAGGTGCAGACGCGGCAGGCGCCGCACATCCCGGTGCCGTCCACCATGATGGGGTTGAGGCTCGCCTCCGTCTTGATGCCGCCCTCGCGGGTGATGTCCGCCACGAGCTTCATCATGATGACCGGGCCGACGGTGAACACCAGGTCGATGTCCCGCCCGCCTTCGATCTCCTCCTGCAGGATGGTCGTGGTGAAGCCCTTGCGCTTGTAGCTGCCGTCGTCGGTGGTGACGATGAGCTCGTCGCACACCGCCTCCAGGTCGTCCTCCAGGATGACCATGTCCTTGTTCCGGTAGCCGGCGATGCCGACCACGTGGTTGTCTCTTTCCTGCATCGCCTGTGCAACGGCATACGCAATCGGGGTCCCGACGCCGCCGCTGACGACGGCGACGGTGCCGTAGTCATCCACCCGGGTGGGCGTTCCAAGCGGACCGACGAGGTCCAGGAGCGTGTCACCCGGCTGCTGCTGGCCGAGCTCCATGGTGGTCTTGCCGACCTCCTGGAACACCAGCTCTATGGTGCCATCGTCGGCGTCTTTTTTGAAGATGGTCAGCGGGATGCGCTCTCCTTTCTGGTGGATGCGAAGCACGACGAACTGTCCCGCCTCCGCGTAGCGGGCAACCCGGGGTGCCTCGACCTGCATCCATCGAATCTTCGGCGCGAGCTCCTCGATGGCCTGAATTTCGAACATATCCGGGGGACGAAACGCCTATGCACTGTTAAAGTTTACGTTGTGTTACGCAGCGCTGTAACAGCAGAGAAAAACAAAAAAAATGGAATGGAGCGGGATGCTCCACCGAAAACGGGGAAAGCGTTTCGTGGAACAGAGCAGCCTCGTGGCTATCGGCGCTTCCGCTTCGAAAAACAGTCCCGGCAGTAGACGGGCCGTCCCTGTGTGGGTTTAAATGGCACTTCCGTTTCCGTGCCGCAGTCCGCACAGGTTGCCTTGTGCATCTCCCGCGGGCCCCGATTCCGGTAGCCGCCACTTTTTTCTTCTTTATTCATGGTTGTGTTGGTCTCCATGCACGCGCCAGCGTGTATGAAGGAGCCACTAAGCCGTGGCTGCTATTTATAGTTTTGCCGGTCATTCGCCGGCGGGCCAGTCGCCGCTCTCCAGCCATTCGTTTATCGACGCTGCCGCGGTCCGCCCGTCGCCCATCGCCAGGATGACCGTCGCGCCGCCCCGGACGATGTCGCCGCCGGCGAACACCCCTGGCTTGGTGGTCCGCAGCTTCTCGTCGACCTGGATGTAGCCCCGATCGGTGGTCACAAGGCCCGGCGTTGTCTCCGTCAGCAATGGATTGGCGCCGGTGCCGATGGCGACAACGACGACGTCGACGTCCAGCCGGAATTCGCTGCCTTCTATGGGCAGCGGCCGCGGCCGCCCGCTGCTGTCGGGCTCCCCGAGCTCCATCTGGATGCATTCCACCTGCTGCACCCAGCCGTGCTCGTCGCCGATATAGCGGACGGGGTTGTTCAGCAGCCGGAAGTCGACGCCTTCCTCCTCCGCGTGCTTGATCTCTTCGTCACGGGCGGGCATCTGCTCCCTGCTCCGCCGGTAGATGAGGTAGGCGTTCGACGCGCCGAGGCGAAGTGCGCTCCTGACCGCGTCCATTGCGACGTTGCCGCCGCCGACGACCGCCACGCTGCGACCGCGGACGATGGGCGTATCCGTCTCGGGAAAGCGATAGGCCTGCATCAGGTTGGTGCGGGTGAGATATTCGTTGGCACTGTACACGCCGTTGAGGTTTTCGCCCTCGATGCGCATGAACCATGGCAACCCGGCGCCGATGCCGAGGTAGACCGCGTCGTAGCCCTTTTCCTTGAGGAGCTCGTCGACCGTGTAGATGCGCCCGATGGCGTGGTTGGTGTGGATGGCGACGCCCATGTCCTGCAGCCTTTGTATCTCGTAGGTGATGATCTCGTTGGGCAGCCGGAACTCGGGGATGCCGTAGACGAGGACGCCGCCCGGCCGGTGCAGCGCCTCGAATACGTGGACCTCGTGGCCTGCCCGTGCCGCGTCGGCTGCGGCGCTCAGCCCGCCGGGTCCCGAGCCTATAATGGCTACCTTGTGTCCCGACGGCTCGTCGATGTCGAAGCAGCAGGTCTGCTCGCTTTGCCGCTCCCAGTCCGCGACGAACCGCTCGAGGTAGCCGATGCCGACCGGTCCCTGTCCTGCTTTGCCCTGGGTGCACGGCCCCTCGCATTGTATCTCCTGCGGACAGACCCGGCCGGTGACCGCCGGCAACGCGTTGTCCTCCATCACGATACGGGCGGCCTCCATGAAGTCGCCGTCCGCGACGGCGTCGAGGAACTCGGGGACCTTGACGTGGACGGGGCAGCCGCCGACGCACGGCGCCGTCGGGCAGCGGAGGCATCGCCGTGCCTCCTCCATGGCTGCCTCCGCCGTGTAGCCCAGGTTGACCTCCTTGAAGTTCATCACCCGGGCCATCGGTGGCTGCTCCCGCATTGGATGCCGCTGCGTCTGCATCCGCCGTTTGCGCTCCTCCGATGACAGTTTTTCGCCCTGGTAGCGGTAGTCAGCCATCGCGTTCACCTCGCAGCCGGCAGGTATGTCGATACGCTTCGCGTTCGTATGGTTCATACTGTGATTTCCGGTGGAAGAGCTCCTCCCAGTCCACCTGGCTGCCGGGGAACTCGGGCCCGTCGACGCATGCGAATCTGGTTTCGCCGCCGACGGTGACGCGGCAGACGCCGCACATGCCCGTCGCGTCGACCATCAGCGGGTTGAGATATACATAGCTGGGGATGTCGTGCTCGCTGGCCATGCGCGAGGATATCATCATCATGAAGGTACAGCCCATGAAATAGCACTGGTCGATGGGTTCGCCCTGCTCGACGAGCGAGCATAGCACGTCTTTGACCTTGCCGCGTGAGCCGACGCTGCCGTCGCTGGTCGCCCGGATGAACATGTCGCTGTGCTTCCGCAGCCTGCCCTGGTTGTAGAGGAGGAAGTCGCTCCGGGCCTCGATGGCCGTGATGATCTGGTTGCCGGCCTCCTTCATCGCCTTCACGATGGGATAGACGGCGCCCACGCCGTAGCAGCCGCCGCCGACGAAGACAGTGCCGTATTCCTTGATCGTTGCCGGTCTGCCCAGCGGCGCCATGAAGTCGATCTCGTCGCCCGCCTCGTGCTGCGCGAGCTTCATCGTCGAGACGCCCGCCTCCAGGAAATAGATGCTGACCGTCCCGGCATCGCTGTCCCAGCCGGCCAGGCTCATCGGTATCCGCTCGCCGAGCTCGTCCGGGATGACGACGGCGAACTGCCCCGGCTTGGCCTTGGCTGCCACGTCGGGAGCGTCGATGACCAGCTCGTGGACGTTTGGCGCCACGTCACGCAGCGCAGTTATCTCATGCATCCTTACACCTCCAGGCCTCGACGAGGCGGGCGAAGTCGGGGACCATGCCGCCGATGTCGTGGCCGCGGTACTGGAGGACGTCGTCCACCATGGCGTGGCCTCCGGCGTCACCATTGTCCTTCCCGGGCTGCACGTCATGCTCCCGCCGGGCAGCGATATGCTCCCTGGCATCCCCGGTCACCGCATCTACGCTCTCATAGTCAAAGCCCTCGAGACCGAGTGTCGTGCCCAGCCGGGTCAGGATGTCCCAGTCACGCCGCGACTGCCCCGCCGTGGTGGTGCAGGGCTGCAGCTCCCGCCGTGACCCGTCCATGGTGAGCATGGTGCCGGCTTCCTCGGTGAACGCTGCGGCTGGCAGCACCACGTCCGCCCGGTCCAGCATGTCCGATGTATAGGCATCTTGCAGGATGACCGTCTCGACGTGCTCGGGCACACGGGCGAGCGGCTGGGTGAGGTAGAGTGCCTTGAGACCCGTGATGTCCCGCAGCGGGTCGCAGCCATCTTTTTCGGGCAGGCAGCCGACCTCGATGAGCCCCTGCACGTTGCCGCCGTCCCAGGCGGGCAGCAGCACCCCGTCACAGGTCGAGGCGATGCCGGCGAGCGACGCCACCACGTCTGCGCCGTTGCCGTCCATGACGCCCGGGCCATACACGACGGCCACCCGCCTGTTTTGCAGCCGTTCAGCTATCGTAGCTGCATCGCCATCGCTTGGTTCTTCGCCGCTGAGCGCTGCTGCCACCGCCTCGAAGAAATCATGGTAAGATGCAGGCGACAGATGGATGTCCATCCAGCGCCACCTCTCGCCGCCGTCCACCATGAGCACCTCGCCGCCGTTCTTCTTTACCTCGTATATGGAGACGGCCAGCACCGGTGCCGCAACGCGCAGGTCGACGCCGGCGAGCAGCACGACATCCGCCGACGCGACATCGTCGATCGAGCCTGCCGTACGGCGGGACTGCATCCCTGCAGCTGCTGGTCCGGCCATCGCCGATGCCACGCCGACGTTGTCACATCCACGGGTGCGGGCCACCTTTTGCAGCATAAACGCGCCCTCGGTGGTCATCGCCGGCGAGGCGACAAACCCGATTTCATGTGGCTCGTAGTGCCGGAGCACGTCAGCCGCCGCCTCGATGGCGTTGTCCCAGGAGGCAGCCCTGAGCACGTCGTCGCGGACCATCGGCCGCGTGAGCCGCGTATGGTGCTGCATGAGAGCCGGCAGGGTGAAGCGCCCCTTGACGCAGAGCTGCGATGTCCCTGCATGCCCGGCGGGATGCACGTTCACGATGCGGTCCCGCGTGACGTCCACCTCGATGCGGCAGCCGAGCGGGCAGAGCATACAGGTCGTCGTCACCGTCCGCTCAGGCGTCCCGCCCCACTTGGTGCGCTTCTCGGAGAGCGCCCCGGTCGGGCAGACGTCGATGCAGGCGCCGCAGAAGATGCATCCGCTGTCGAGCAGCGGCTGCTGGAATGCCGTGCCTATCGTCGTCTCGTGCCCGCGGTTGACGAAGTCGACTGCGTGTATCCCGCGTATCTCGTCGCACACCCTGACGCAGCGGCCGCACAGGATGCAGAGGTTGTAGTCCCGCTCGATGAACGGGTCGTCCCGCCGGACCTCCCGCTCACGGTATTCGATGGGCAGGCGGATGTCCTCGATGCCGAGGTATGCGGCGATGTCGTACAGGTCGCAGGCGTCTTTTTCGGGGCAGAACCGGCAGCCGGTCGTCCGGCCGGCCTTCGAGGGCGCCCGGTGGTAGTCGAAGCAGAGCTCGCGGTCGCTGCAGACGATACAGCCGCTGGGGTGCTCCGACAGGATGAGCTCCAGGATGTTCCGCCGCAGCCGGTTGAGCTCCTCGATGTCGGACTGGATGACCATGCCGTCCCGGGCCGGCGTCGAGCAGGCGGGCACGTAGCTATCCATGCCTTCGACCTTGACGAGGCACATCCGGCAGCCGCCGAACGCCGGCAGGCTCGGGTGGTTGCAGAGCGTCGGGATATAGATGTCCGCTCGTTCTGCGGCGTCCAGGATGGTGTCCTCCTTGTCGGCTTCGACGGGCTGCCCGTCGATTGTCACGCTGACCATGGCTACCCGCCTCCCCCGGGTGGGTTGGTTTTCTTCCTGACAGCCCCGGTGGGACAGACCTGGTAGCACATGCCGCATTTGATGCATGTGTTGGCGTCGATCTTGTGCGGCTGCTTCACCTCACCGGTGATGGCGTCGGCGGAGCAGTGCTGCATGCATTTCCCGCAGCCGATGCATTCGCTGGCATCTATCTCGTACCATATCAGCTCCTTGCACACCCGGGCGGGACACCGCTTATCCCTGATGTGGGCGACGTATTCATCGCGGAAGTAGCGGAGCGTCGTCAGCACCGGATTGGGCGCGGTCTGCCCGAGGCCGCACAGCGATCCGTTCTTGACGGTGATGGCGAGTTCCTCCAACAGGTCGATGTCGCTCATCTCGCCTCGTCCCTCCTTTATCTTGGCGAGCAGGTCCATCATCTTTTTCGTGCCGATCCGGCAGGTCGGGCATTTGCCGCACGACTCGTACTGGGTAAAGCTGAGGAAAAAATGCGCGACGTCCACCATGCAGGTGCCGTCGTCCATGACCACCATGCCGCCGGACCCCATGATGGAGCCCACCCGCGTCAGTGTTTCATAATCAACGGGCAGGTCGACGTAGTTCGCCGGCACGTAGACATCCTGCACCAGCGACTCGTAGTCAAACGTCAGGTCTGCAAGATGCGCAGGGATGCAGCCGCCCGACGGCCCCCCGGTCTGCACCGCCTTGAGTTCGCCGTCGGGGACACCGCCGCCGACATCGTAGATGATGGTGCGGAGCGGCGTACCCATCGGCACCTCGACGAGGCCGCTGTTGGCGATTTTGCCCGTCAACGCGAAGACGGCGGTGCCCGTCGACCGCGCGGAGCCAATCGACGAAAACCAGTCTGCCCCGTCTACGAGGATGGCCGGCACTGTCGCCAGGGTCTTGACGTTGTTGATCGTCGTCGGCTTCCCATGGACACCCTGCTGCGCGGGATACGGCGGCCGCGGCCGCGGCATCCCGCGCCTGCCCTCGACAGAGGCCATCAGCGCTGTCTCCTCGCCGCAGACAAACGCGCCCGCGCCTTTTTTGATCTTGATGTCAAAGGAAAAACCGCCGCCGCAGATGTCGTCGCTCAGGTAGCCGCGCTCCCGTGCCTGATCCCTGGCGATAGTGAAGCGGCGGATGGCCAGCGGGTACTCCTCCCGGACGTAGATGTAGCCGTGCCGGGCGCCGATGGCGTAGGCCGCGATGGTCAGCCCCTCGACGACGCTGTGCGGGTCAGCCTCCAGGATGCTGCGGTCCATGAACGCGCCGGGGTCGCCCTCGTCGGCGTTGCATATCATGTACTTCGGCGTGCCGTCCGCCTCGCGGCAGAACCGCCATTTCCGGCCGGTAGGAAACCCGGCACCACCACGCCCGCGCAATCCCGACGCCTCTATCTCCTCGATGACCTCGTCCGGCGTCATGTCGAGCGCCTTTTCGAGTCCCCGGTAGCCGCCCACCTCCAGATAATCGTCGATGTCCTCCGGGTCTATCTGCCCGCAGTTCCGGAGGATGACGCGGTGCTGGTTGCCGTAGAAAGGGATGTCGTGGTAGTGTGGGATGGCCTCGCTGTCCTCCGTCTCACGGTAGAAGAGCCGCTCGACGGGTTCGCCTTGCACTAAATGCGAGGTAACGATGGTGGGGACGTCGTCGACGGTGACCTCGCAGTACAGGATGTCCTCGGGCTCGACGACGACGATGGGGCCGCGCTGACAGAAGCCGTGGCAGCCGGTTTTTTTGACCGTGACAGACAGCCCGCGCTTGTCGATGCTCTCTCTGAACGCCTCATAGATTTCGGGTGCGTGCGACGAGCTGCAGCCGGTGCCCGTGCAGACGAGGACGGATCGCTCCGCCATGCTATCTTTCCTCCAGATCCCGGAGCAGGTCCAGCAGCCTGGATGGCGTCATCCGGCCGTGCACCTCGCCGTCTATGGAAACGACGGGGGAGAGCGCGCAGCAGCCGAGGCATGCCACCCGAGCGAGGGAGAACGAGCCGTCTTCACTGGTCTCCCCCGGGGATATGCCGAGCTCGCTCTTGACGACGTCGAGCAGTTCGTCGGAGGCCTTGACGTGGCACGCGGTTCCCATGCAGACGGCGATGTGGTGCTCGCCGGGCGGATGAAACGTGAATTCCGTGTAGAAGGTCGCGACGCCGTACACCTCGTTCGGTGACAGCTCCAGGTGGCGGGCGATGCGCTGGATGTCCTCCTCCGTCAGGTATCCCTTCTCCTGCTGCAGCTGCTGCAGGATGGCGATGACGTGCTCCCGTTTTTTCTCAAACCGTGACAGCACCTGACCGGTGACGCTTTCTCCCATTGTTAACAGCCCTCACATGGCTGAGAAAAGGTGACGTGTCAAGCCTTTTCATGCCGTATTTGTAAGCGAAAAGTGTACTTAATGTTTGTGAAATGGGTGTGGGGGCGACAACAAAAAACCTTTATAAAAGAAGGTCCATTTACTTTCCCTACATGAAACATAGCTGGCTCATCCCTCTTTCTGTTCTCATTGTCGCCGCCGTTTTATTGTTACCCAGTCTTATGGCGGTGGAGGGCAGCCAGACGTTTTTCCTGCACGATGAGACCGCGCCGCAGGGCACCGGTCTGCTGATGGATACGCAGCAGCCGACCAAGATGACAGACTCCCAGCATGACCTCAACGGCGGCCCGGTCAGCTGGTATACCGCGCCGGTTTCGTCGAGCACCCAGCTCTTCGGCGACGTGCAGATAACGAGCTTCATCGAGGCGTATTTCCTTCGCGCTGACCTGCTGCCGTTCCAGGTCCGTGTCGTCCGCGTCTTTCTGCTTGACGTCGGTCCCTCCGGCGTCGAGGACGAGATCGACTCCACGGCGGCGACCCCCATCTTTTTCGGGGCCAACGACACCGTGAAGCGAAAGACCTTCACCATCAACAATGTGGACTACACGATCCCCGTCAACCACTCGCTGGGCATCCGCGTCGAAAAAAGCATTGACCCGCTGTCGTTTTTCCCGTTGAGCCTCCTCAATCGATTCTTCTCCACCAACGTTTTGTTTGACTCCACCTCTCACAAGTCCTCCGTCACGGTTCCATTCAACACCACGGAAGCCGGGCTTACCATGACAGCGTATCCGCAGCAGCAGTCCACCAAGCCCGGTGAAAACGTCACCTCCTCCCTGGAGATAGAGAATCTGGGTGACGCCGCTGAGACGGTGGCCATGAGCTCCTCCGTCATCGCTGGAGATCCGGCCGGCTGGGACGTCACCATCAAGCCCCAGACCGTCGAGGTGCCGGCCAAGTTTTACGCCTACCCGGAGGTCACGGTGACCCCGCCCGCCGACGCCACGCCGGGGTCGTTCCTCAACCTCTCCATCAGGGCGCAGGGGACCACCGCCACGACTTCAACCTGGGTGAACACCACGGTCGCCGAGCAGGTCTACGGCGTCTCGGTGCAGGGCCCAAACGGCAAGGAAGGCCAGCCCGGCACGAACGTCACCTACTCCTTCACCGTGCGAAACACGGGCGACCTCGAGGACACCTACCAGCTCACCATCGAATCACAGGGAGACTGGGAGACCTCTCTCGGACAGCCATCGATCACGCTCCCATCGGGTGGCAGCGGCGCCGTCGCCGCCACCGTCTCCATCCCCACGGACGCGCAAAACAACAGCCAGCAGGCCTTCACCCTCACCGCCACCTCGCAGACCGATGCAACCAAGCAGGACAGCGCATCCGTCACCACGACCGCCGTCATGCGAGGCGGCGGCGAAACCCCATCGATATGGGCCGACATTGGTCCCACCCTGCTCTTCGTCCTGTTCCTCGGGGGCATCATCGCGCTGCTGGCCGTCGCCGTATTCCTGACCGCCTACGCCCGGCAGTACGTCGAGCTGCAGTGCGACGAGCAGATGAAAGAGGTTGCACCCGGCTTCCCCGCGACCTACGAGATAACCGTCGTCAATCCCCTGGAGGCAGCCGCTGGCGACAAAAAGACCCTGACCTACACGGCAGCGGTCAGCGGAGACATCCCGGACGACTGGGACGTCACCCTCGACAAGGAGACCTTCGCCCTCGACGCAGGTGAGGAGGCCGTGATGACGATGCAGGTCGAGACAGACCCCGAGGCGTCACTCGACGAGTGGGCCTCCATCGACCTCGTGGTGCGACCGAAGGGACGACGTCCCGGCACCAGCGCCACGATGAACCTCACCACTCTGCTCCGGAAACCCCGCATCCGGCTCTCGGTGGAAGACGTCGAGCACGACCCCGACACGTTTTCGGAGGGCGAAAAAGTGACCTCCGCCGTCACCGTCGCGAACAACGGCGAAGCAGACGCCGAGGACGTGACCGTCATCCTCAAGGTCAACGGGAAAGAGAAAAACAGAATCGAAGGCCTGGACATCCCCCGCGGCACAGAAATCGTGGTCCGCATGCCATGGATCGCCGCGTTCGGCGAAAACAAGATAGATGTGACGGTGCTGCCAGCCGGCGGCGCGTCATAGCCATCTTTCTTTGATTACTTGAGCGTGTATTCAACGACGATGTTGCCGTCCGCGTCGACAAGCCGGCGCTTATATCCATTGCGGTACATCGCAAGACTTCTCCCAAACGTCCCGATGTGACACCAGCCGTCCTGTCCGCAGCCGCTGCTCTCTCCCACGTGTATCCTCAGGGCGTGTAACATCCATCCCTATATAACGTTTCAGTGGAAGCAACGGTTACAGCCGCTTGAGCCCATGCCACCATGTATGCGGTTCCACGTCGAGCAGCGCGTCGAACAGTCGACGGGCCGACCTGGTTTGCAGCCGTCCCTCGACAGCGTCCAGCCATCTGCCGGCATCGGCATACCCCGCCGCCGTGTACGCTCGTGCAGTTGCGGCCATCTCAAGCAGGTCGGCATCCCGGGCGATGACGGCAGCCTCGCCGTCCTGTTCTTCAAAGCGACGCCAGAGCGCCAGGATCCGCTCGCCGCTGTCGCCGAGCCCGCTGCATTGCTCCTCAACCGCAGCCTCCTCGTCGGCGTCAACGTACCGGTTTGCCACCTTGTGTAGGTCGCCGATGCGGCATTCGCCGATGTCGTGGAACACCAGCATCGCCGCTACCTCCTCCGGCCGTCCGTAGTCTTCCAGCGTTGCAAGGATGTAGCCTATCTGGGCGGCGCGCAGTGAATGCTCGGCGACGCTCTCCGGTGTATCGACGCCGGCGAGCCGCCATCCCTCCCGCTGGATGCGGCGCAGCATGCCCAGCTCGTAGACGAAGTCACTGAGGTCCTCCATGGCATTCATCCCGCGTGGGCGTTAAAAACGTTCCGGCATGTATCACGATTTTTGTATTGCTCACGTTACAGGGACGATGGCCGGCACGGATGCCACGGAGGAGGAGGACTCCGGCGGGAGATTAGAGACCTGACTCAAGATACGGGAGCTCGAGGCGATGGTGGCCCGCATTTCATGCCTACCGCCGTCTGCTCGACCGACGCTGCCACGTGCCGCTGTCACGGGCTGCCGTTGCCGCTGACATCGCGGCCATCATGGGGCAGGTGCTGTAGCGTCACGATGCCGCCGTCGGTCTAGGCGTGCGCTTCTTTCTCGTTCCAGCAGGCCTCGCAGTAGAGCTCGCCGCAGAGCGGGCACTCGTAGACCATGCCGTTGTAGCCGGGGTTGAGCATGTTTTTCCCGCAGCCGGCGCACGACGCCTCCTCGCTGTATTTGTCCTGGCAGCCGCCGCACACCTGTACCTCCGGCGTCAGCATGCTCCGGACTTTTTCTTTTTTCATTTCGTCTTCAGGCATAGGTATCCTGTGGTAATCCGGCAGGGTGTATTTAAGATTTGTAAAGGCAGGGCGTGCAGCGGGTGAGCAATCTTTATAACGGAGCCATGCTTTGGCCTCCATGAAGCCACGTATTGCCGCCCTTGCTCTGTTTGCAGCGGCTGTCATGGCCTGGTCGCTGTGCATCCCGGCGGGAGCCATGTGCTCTCAGGCCGTCCAGCTCAATGACCGGCAGGCGTCCCCGGGACCCGGCGACCTTTTTTTCTGTGAATGGAAACATTATGACACCGACCCCGGCTGGGACCACGTGGCGTTGTATCTCGGCAACGGCTCCATCGTCGAGGCGACACCTGCCGGTGAGGGCGTCGTCCGCATCGTCAACGTGAGCTATCTCGCCCGGTATACCGATGCCATTCGCTACGGCCGTGTTATCGGTGCCAATGCATCGCAGCGGCAGGCCGCCGTCGCCTTCGCTGTCTCGCAGCTCGGGACGCCCTATCAGCATCTCAACTTTTTGCGGCCGATGCTCAACCGGTCGAAGGATCCCGCCAGGGACGCGACCGCCTGGTATTGCACGGAGCTCGTCTGGGCTGCCTACTGGCATCAGGGCATCGACCTCGACCTGCGCGGCTCGCTGCAGGGCCCGGTGATGCCGTCGGAGATATGCTGGGATGACGACGTCGAGATGTACGAGGGCCACCGTCTCAACGCGTGGCATCCCGGCATGTACGCCTCCTGGCTCATGTACCAGCTGCTCCACCTGCCTGTCTTCCTGGCATACGCGTTTCCCTGACTGGAGGCACAGCCGCCGCTGTCAGCCGCATAGCAGGTGATGCAGATTGATTGGTTTAAATGGTCGTTCTTCCCTCACTGGAAGCAGCCG
>CAYPWJ010000022.1:0-23102 GCA_964414415.1 uncultured Thermoplasmatales archaeon
TAGAGCGAGAGGTGACAAAAAGTGAAACGAAATAATTCGCAGATAAGACAGTGACAAATAAGTAATAAAAAATTTTTTATAAAGCCTTGGTTTTGTCCAGCTATAATAGTCAACATTTGCGTGTTTTCGAAAAAATGGAATGCAAAACGCAAATAGGGTAGCGTGTGCTAAACATTTATTAACGTGGTCGTTTTTCCCATGTATGATAATCGCCGAAGTGGCTATTTTCCCCACCTCGGAGGGCGTCTCAGTCAGCCGCTACGTACAACAGGCGTTGCAGGTGCTGGAGGACAGCGGGCTTGACTACGAGACGGGCCCCATGGCCACCTGCATCCAGGCCGACAGCCTGCAGCAGATCTTCGACGTCGTCACCCGGATGCACGAGGCCATAGCGGAGATGGGGGCCCGGCGCATCCACATCGACCTCCGGGTTGACCATCGACGGGACAGGGATGCAACGATGCAGTCGAAGCTCAAGGCTATCGGGAAGGACCGAGCATGAAAGACCTGTGGATCGAGAAATACCGGCCGGACAGGCTCGACAGCGTCGTCGGCCAGGAGGGGGTCGTCGACAGCCTTCGCTCCTACGCCGCCTCGGGCAGCATCCCGCATCTGCTGTTCGCCGGCCCGGCGGGGACAGGCAAGACGACGAGCGCCATCGCGCTCGCCAAGCACATCTACGGCGAGGCGTGGCGGGACAACTTCGAGGAGCTCAACGCCAGCGACGAGCGCGGCATCGACGTCGTCCGGGGGAAAATCAAGAACTTCGCTCGGACGGCGCCGCTCGGCGACGCCGAGTTCAAGATCATTTTTCTCGACGAGGCGGACTCGCTGACCAGTGACGCGCAGTCGGCGCTGCGGCGGACGATGGAGCGCTACGCTCACATCTGCCGTTTTGTGCTCTCCTGTAATTATTCGTCGAAGATCATCGAGCCGATCCAGTCTCGCTGCGTTGTCTTCCGGTTTTCGCCGCTGGACAGCGACGACATGCAGCCGTATCTGGAGCAGATCGCCGCCTCGGAGGGACTGGAGGTGACAGGTGACGGGATGGATGCGCTGCTCTACGTCGCGGGCGGTGACCTCAGGAAGGCTATCAACGCGCTGCAGACCTCTGCGACGCTGTCGGAGCGGATCGACGACGAGGTGATCTATCGGACGACGGCGACGGCGAAGCCTGAGGAGGCGAAGCAGCTGATGGAGACCGCGCTGCGGGGTAACTTTTTGGAGGCGCGGGAGCAGCTGGATACGCTGCTCATCGAGTACGGGCTGTCCGGGGAGGACGTGCTGCAGGGCATGCACGGCGCTGTCTTTGATCTGCCGGTGCAGGAGAAGACGAAGGCGGACATCATCGAGCGAATCGGCGAGGCGGACTTCCGGATCGTGGAGGGCAGCAACGAGCGCATCCAGATAGAGGCACTGCTGGCTGCCATGGTCGTCGCGGGGAGACGGCGATGACATGGCCGGACCTGGAGTACATCCGGGAGGGGGCGGTGGAGCGCCGTGAGTATCAATGGAATATCTTTCAGGCGGTGAAGGACCGCAACAGCCTGGTGGTGCTGCCGACGGGGCTGGGGAAGACCGTCGTCGCGGTGCTGGTGCTGGCGTACAGGCTGCAGCGGGGCAACGTGCTCATGCTGGCGCCGACGAAGCCGCTCTGTGAGCAGCATGCCGCCTCCATCGCGGCGATGACGACGGTGGACGACGTCGTGGTGGTGACCGCGGAGGCGTTTTCGCCGGGGGAGCGAGGGGAGGCATATCGGAGCGGCAGGGTTGTCGTTGCGACGCCGCAGAGCGTGGAGAACGACCTCGAGCGGGGTGTCGACGTCGGTGATTTCAGCCTTGTCGTGTTTGACGAGGCACATCGCGCCGTCGGCAAGTATGCCTACGTGGGGGTCGCCCGTCGGTATCTGCAGCGGGGCGCCCAGACGCTCGGGTTGACGGCCTCGCCCGGCAGCAGCTACAAAAAGCTTGCGGAGATGGCTGACAACCTGGGCATCGAGCACGTGGAGGTGCGCACCGAGCGGGATGACGACGTCCGGCCGTACCTGTCGCGGCGGAGGATGCGCTGGAAGTTCATCGAGATGCCACCCGAGATAAAGCACATCGCCCGGAAGATCGACACGCTGCTCGATGAGTTCCTGGCGGAGCTGAAGCAATATACACGGCAGGCGCGTCATCTCAAGGCGAGTAAGCTCAGCAAGAAGGTGCTCATCGACATCCAGCGGCGTCTGCGCGGCAAGCTCGGGCAGCGGGGCGGTACGCTGTATGCGGCCGTCAGCGTTGTCTCGGCGACGATAAAGCTGGCGCATCTCAAGGACATGCTGACGAGCCAGGGTATCGATGCAGCCGAGAGCTACCTCGGGAAGATAGAGCTCGATGACTCAAAGGCTGCCGGGAAGATACGGAAGAAGAAGCTGTATCGGGCTATCAGGAGCGAGATTCTGTCCACCGATGCGGGGCAGCCGAAGCTGGAGACGGCCAGGGAGCTGCTCGGCTCGCATCTGAGGGGGCATCCAGATGGACGGGTGATGGTCTTCGCTGAGTACCGCGACACCATCGATCTGCTTGTCAGGGAGCTCAACGCGATGGATGGCGTGGAGGCGCGTAAGTTTGTCGGGCAGGCGACGGGCGGCGGCGCGGGGATGAGCCAGGAGGAACAGAAGCGGACGCTGGATGCCTTCGCCGCCGGTGATTTCAACGTGCTGGTGTCGACGAGCATCGGGGAGGAGGGCATCGACATCCCTGCGACCTCGTTGGTGCTCTTCTATGAGCCTGTTCCGTCGGCGATACGGCACATCCAGCGTCGCGGGCGGACAGCCCGGGATGGCGTGCCCGGCAACGTGGTCATCCTCATCATGAAGGGCTCGCGGGACGAGGCGTATTACTGGAGCAGCAAGAACAAGGAGAAAAAGATGTACCGGCAGATCATGCGTCTCAAACGGGAGCTCGATGATAGAGACGCGGAGACACCGCCGGCGCCGGACGACCAGGAGGAGACCAGGGCATCCGCCGGGGCTAATCGGCCGTCGGGCCAGGCGCAGCTGGACCAGTTCACCTAACGACCAGAAATAATATATATCTCTATATACTCTATATAGTGATGGTGCAGGCTTCTTTGACCCAGACCACACAGCGAGAGATACTCAAGGAAGAGCGAGCGAAGGTAGCACAGCGGCTCGACCGGCTGAACGACATGCTCGACGACTGCGACGACGAGGCGGCAGCGGGGCTCAGAGACCTCCGCGCGGCGACCCGCGAACAGCTCAACGAGCTCGACCAGCAGCTCGACCGGCTCCAGCAGACATAACAGGCATCGTTAAATAGCCAGCCATCCTTCTTTTGCCATGTCGTCATGCAGCCAGGCGCTCCACCGGCTCTCCGACGTCTACGACGAAGCAAGCCGCGACACCTACGTCAGCCTCTACTACGACGGCCGCGACGAGCGGTTCCTCCACCGGCGGACGAAGGCGATACAGCGCGCACTCGACGGGCCAGAGCGGGAAAACTTCGAGGCGACAATGGAACACATCCATGCATACCTGGACAGCCACAGCGGTCCGGCAGCCGTCTTTGCCTCCGACCGGCATGCCTTTTTCTACGCGATGCAGCCGACAACGACGCCGCCCAACGCGCTCGTCGTCGACTCGTCGCCCTACATCCGGCCGCTGGCGGCGCTGGCCGACGAATGGCGGGCGTTTTCCCTGCTGCTCCTCAACCATCACCACGCACGGCTCTACGACATCTCCTGCAGCGAGGTAGCCGTCCAGGAGGACCTCTCCACGCGCATCAAGAACAGGCACAGCAAAGGCGGATGGTCGCAGGCGCGGTTCCAGCGCATCCGGACGGGTGCCATCAACCGATTTTTCGACGAGGTCGCCGAGGTGCTGCCCGACGATCCGCTCATCCTCGCCGGGCCGGGCCAGGCGAAACACGAGTTCCACAACCGGCTGCCATCGCACGTGCAGGAGCAGGTCATCGCCGTCATCGACACCGAGATGGACGACGAGCGAGCGCTGCTGCAGGCGTCACTCGAGGAGGCATCGGCCTACGAGCGGCAGCATCATGAAGAACTGCTGACCCGGCTGAAAAGAGAGGTGCTGACCGACGGCCTGGCGGCCTACGGCGTCGAGGCGGTGCAGCGCGCGGCGCAGAACGGCCAGGTCGAGGTGCTGCTCGTCGAAAAAGACTACAGGCTACCCGGATGGATATGCGAGCGATGTCAGCTTGTCCGCCCCGGGGCGGCAGCGCGCTGCAGCAGCTGCGGCCAGCCGGTGTCAAAGGTCGACGTCGTCGAGGAAATCATCGAGTTCGCCGAGCGGACCGACGCCGCCGTCGAGTTCCTCGCCGGCGAGGCGATGGAGGACTTTGGCCACGTGGCGGCGCTGCTCCGCTACCGGATTCAGGGAAACGTGTAGCCTGCGGTGAACGGCTGGCGGAACGTCGCCAGGCCAAAGAGCACGGCGCCGCTGACCTGGCCGTCGAGCGTGATGGTGAAACGCTGTCCCTTTACGGCGTCTATGATGCCAGATGTCACGTCGGCGAGCGAAAGCGTGACATCCATTGTCTTGTTAACGGAGCTATGCGCCGGCACGTCGACACCTGAAAACCGGCCGTCTCCCACCCGCGTGTCACCGATGTAGATGTCAAAGGCGGTCGCCATGTCTGAGATGTCATGACCGGCAGGGTTGCGCAGCTGCATGTGGATGGTGACGGTGAGCGACTGATGCCGGACGACCTCGGCCAGGAAGTCATCCGGGAGCGACGCGTCGGTCACGGTGACATCGATATCCCGGATGGCGGATACATCCCGGTAATAGACGAAGCCGGCTGCCGCGCCGGCAGCCACGACCACGGCGGCGATTGCAGCCGCCGCCATCCAGCGCTTGGCTACCATCCCGTCACGCTGCGCACCACGTCCAGCGTGGTGCCGTCGCGGTACTCCGTCAGCGCGATGATCTCGTCGCCGAGGTTCGGCTGCTTCGGGGTGCCGCAGAGCCGCGCTGCCTCCCGCTGCAGCGTCTCGATGTCCACGACGTCGAGGTCCGAGTGCTGCAGTGCATCGAGCAGGTCGTCCCTGTCGGGGTTGACGGCGATGCCTCTATCTGTCACGACGACGTCGACGACGTCGCCCGGCGTCGACACCGTCGTCACGTTTTCCCGGACGACGGGGATGCGCCCCCTGATGAGCGGCGCCAGGATGACGGTGACGTCGGAGCCCGACGCGGCGTCCTGATGCCCGCCGATGCCGTGGAGGAGCATGCCGTCGGAATGCGTGTTGACGTTGACGTTGAACGAGGTGTCGACCTCGGTGGCACCCAAAAAGCAGGCGTCCTGCCGGTCGACGATGCAGCCGCCGGTGTGCGGGTCGCCGAACATGACATGGGGTACCTCGACATGTGAGCGGTTGGTGCGCAGGGACTCAGCGGCCTGCAGATCGAAGCTCTGCGCGTCCAGGATGGCGTCGATGGTCCCGTCCTCGAGCATGTCGACCACGAAGCCGGTGATGCCGCCCATGACGAAGGAGCCGTCGACGTCGTGCCTGCACATGTAGTCATGCAGGAACTTGGTGACCGCCAGCGACGTGCCGCCGGCGCCCGCCTGGAACGAGAAGCCATCGACGAGCATGTCGGCCTCGGCCAGCAGCTGGACGACCTGTTCAGCCATCTGCAGACGCGACGGGCTCCTGGTGATCTCCATCGTCCCTGTCTTGATGCCCCCGGGGTCGCCGATGGAGTCCACCTCGACGACGTGGTCAACCCAGGTCTGCGAGATGGAGACCGGCGTCACCGGGTATGGCTGCAGGTTGTCCGTCACCACAACGACGTGGTCGGCGTACATGGCATCGGCGTAGGCGAAGCCCATCGCTCCAAACGCCGATTCACCTATGCAGCCGGTGCAGTTCCCGTAGTCATCGGCGATCGGCGCCGCCAGAAACGCGACGTCGACGTGCAGGTCGCCCGACGCCAGCGCACGTGCGCGGCCGCCGTGAGAGCGAAGCACGTTGGGCTCCTTCAGCTTGCCGCCCCTGGAGACATAGGCGCCGAGGGGGCCGTTCATGCTCCCGTGGATGGCGGTCACGACGCCGTCCTTGACATGGTCGATGAGCGGCTCGTGGACGGGGAACAGCGCCGACGAAGCAATCGTGATGTCCTTGATGCCCATCCGCGCCAGCTCCGCCACCACCATATTGACGACTGCGTCGCCGTTCCGCAGGTGATGATGAAACGAGATCGTGTCGCCGTCGTCGACACCTGTCTTTTTGATCGCCTTCCGTATAGAGTCGAGGAGCTTGCTGTCGGAGGGATAGACAGCCCGGAGCGGCGGGCCGTAGCGTCGTCCCGACGGCCTGGTGGCAAACGCCCCCTGGTAGGGCTGCAGCGTCCGTCCGGCAAGCTCTTCCGGTATCTCGCGTCCAACCGCGTTATGCATAAAAAGCAGAATAAGAACGATATTTAAAGAGGTTGTGCTATCGCCCCGTCGTGGCCAGCTCGCCGACGCGCTCCGCCAGGTCTATCCATTCCAGAAACGAGTTGCAGGCCGCCCGGAGATGCGCCGCGTTGTCGGCCGTCACCGTCAGCCGGAGTTCGTCGCCGCTGCAGGCGACGTCGACGTCGGCGCGGGGCACATCCTCCTGTCCAACGGCGGTGCAGAGCAGCCTCGCACGATGGTGCCTGATGACGATGGAGGCGGTGTGCATGACCGTGGACCGTGCTACCGGGCTTTGAGTTTCTTGGCGACGGTGCCGCGCTCCTTGTAGAACATCTTGCCGCCGCAGATGGGGCACTTGATGCCCATCTTTTCAGGGTCGATGTCCACCGTCCGGCCGCAGCGGCCGCAGCGGTACGACGGCATTATTCCTCCTCGGCCAGCACGCTCTTGATCGTCTGTTTCGCCTCGATACCGGCGTCGGTCTGCGGGGCGTAGGCACCGCCCGCTATCTTGGTGCCGCATTTACGGCAGGTCCACACGCCGCTTCCCGCACGCGTGACCTTTCTGTGGCCGCATGCAGGGCATGGATACGCCTGGCGCTGTTTCTCGTCGATCTTCCGGTACTTGTTCCGGGCTTTGACGCCGTAGCGGGCACCGAACTTGCCGGTGCCAGCTGCCTTTTTAGTCCTTTTTGCCATAGGATTCCTCCAGCTTCTTCCGCAGTTCAGGTGCCAAAGAAAGCGTCTCCTTTATAGTCTTTGTGACCTCGTCGGCCGTGAAGCTGCCGCTCAGGCCTTTCTGCATCGCCCTGATGTCATCGTTCTTGTCCACCGCGACGGTCAGGCGGGCGTCGGCGACCTCGTCCTCGTCCAGCGAGGGGTCAACGACGATGGTGTCGCTGTACTTGACGAACGTGCAGCTCACCGGCGGGTCCTGCACCGGCAGCGGGACGTTCTCACCGCGGTCGTACCGCTCGTTCGGTATCTCCGCAGTCTGCAGCGCGGCTGAGGCGGCAAATGAGCAGGCGTCGAAGAGGTTGCCGTCGTAGTCCAGCACGTCGATGTCGATGAAGACGATCCATGCCTTCTCGCCGGACTCGATGCACAGCTCCTCAAGGTCGATCGTCTGCGACTCCCGGATGCCGCGGTCGACGACCCGGGCCATCTCGGTGGCGCGTTGACGCGGCGGCCCGTGTTCAAATATCGGCGAGGCGAGCGGATGGAGCTCTATCGTGGTGCTCATCGCTCCCTCGTCGGGTGAATCCGGGTACGGCTCGCCCTCCATCAGCTTGACGCCGGCGACCACCATCGTGTTGCCGATGCGGACCTTCGCGGAGCCCTCGGCCATGTTGACGTATCCCGTCTCGATCTCGATGGGTCGGTACTCGTTTGCTTCGCGGCCGTCGGGTCGCTTTCCTTCCTTCGCAAGGCGGTATAGATAGTCTCGCTTGATGCATGAAATACTTGACTCTTCTGATTCACTCATGGTTATTCCTCCTCAAAGGTTTTATATTTGTTCAGCAGCGCCTTTTTCTGCATCTCCGCTATCTGGTTGCATCCATCCATGGCGAGCTCCAGCGCCTCCTCGAATTCATCCGTCGTCAGATGACCGTCCATCTGCAGCAGCAGGATGTCGTCTGTACGCGGGGCAATCGCGATGGGCACGTCCGCCTGGCCCTCCTTGTCCTCGTCGCCCATCAGGTCGAGCACGACGGTGTCAGCTACCTTGCCGGCGGCGCATGCAACGGGAATGTCCCGCATCGGGATGCCCGCGTCGGCCATGGCCACGGCACCGGCGGTGATCCCGGCGCATCGGGTCCCTGCATCTGCATCGAGGATCTCGATTTCCACCTCGATGGACGCCCGGGGGTACAATTCAGTGAGCACCACGTTTGCCATTGCCTCAGAGGTAATCTTCGATATCTCGCGGCTTCGCCGGTCAGGCCCGGGTCGCTTCCGGTCGCTGACGCTGAACGACGCCATGTTGTACTTCGCCTGGATGAGCGACTTCCGGGGATCCTGTATATGCCGCGGGTGGCACTCCTTCGGTCCATACACGGCGGCCATGACCTTGTTGCCGCCCCATTCAAGATAACATGAACCGTTGGCTCGATACAGCGGCCCTGCCTCAATCGTTATCGGCCGCAGTTCATCTCGCTTTCGTCCATCCAATCGTTTTCCATCCTTCATTAACTCCATTTTTATTCACCTTCATTCTCTAGAAATGTAGCTATCTCGTCGGTCAGCCCCTTCCTGTGGGCCTCCCGCTCTATCTTGCGGATCGCCTCCACCAGCAGGGCTATCTTGTCGTCGTCGCCCTTTATCCAGACGCGGCCGTTCTGCCCGACGAATATCCAGCAGCCCGTCTTGTCCCGCAGCATGGACACCATCGAGCCGTTGCGGCCGATGACCCGCGGGACCTTCGACGCCTGAATGTCGATGATGATGCCCTCCTCCACCTTCCGGTAATGCTTGCCACGCATCGAGACCTCTATCTTGCCGATCTCGTTCACGTTGGCAACGTTCGCCATGACGACGTCACCGATGTTGAGGTACTTCGACGCTGCACCGAACTCCACGTGCCAGGGGACCTCCTCCACCCGCAGCAGCGCCGGGTACGGCGCGTTGATGTCGAGCATCCAGTTCATCTTCGATACCTCCTCGATGACACCGATGACCGTGTCACCCTCCACCGGTTCATAGATGCCGGAGAGCGGGATGACGTTGAGGTAGCCTGAACGCTCGTCGATGATGCCGAGACGGTACGCGTAGATATCATTACCCTCCTTGAAGGCACCTCGACCCTGCTTGTGCTCGTCGAGGGACCCGATCTTCTTTCCAGGAATGACGATTTCTCGTGTCTTATTCATATTCTCTCCTCCAACATTACTTTATAAGTCGTGTTTCAACTTCTCCTTTCGTGACGCTGTTGAGCTTGTTGTAGAGTTCACGCTGCATACCCGCCGGGATCTCGATCCTGCATTTGAACGAGCCGTCGGACAGCCACTCCTCGTTGGTCATGGTGCCGATGGACTTCACCTGGCCGTAGGCCTTGCCGGCATACGTCGGCGGGATCTTGACTTCCACCTCGACGTTCTCCGTCGAAATCGGGATGATAGGCCGGATGGCGTCGATGGCGTTCTCCACCTGCTCGTCGATGGGCGTAAAGGCATCGACATGGATGCCCGCCTCGTCCAGCGCCCGCTCGATACGGTCCTTCGGATGCGGCTTGTCGGTCTGCGGGTTCATCGAGTTACGGGCGATGATGTCGACGAGCTTGTTGTACTTGCGCTCCCGCATCGCCCGGCGCTGCGCCGTGGTGAGCTGGATGTCGCCGTGCTCCAGGATGTACTCTCCCACTTCTTCGAGGTCCGTCGTGCCGAAGACCTCGGTGAGGGCCTCCTCCGACGCCTTGGTGCCCTTGTTGGCGTCCTTGAATATGTGGTCAGCCGCCAGGTGATCGGTGACGGTGATGTCCTCCCCGTCGACATACGCCTCGGCTGCCTTGGGGTCGATGAGAATCTCGAAGTGCATGCCCTTTCGCTCGTAGCGGCCGATGACCGCCTCATCAAGCGATACCATTATTCCTCGACCGCCGACGTGAAGTATGCTGCGCTTTGCTCGTCGGACAGGATGTGGAAGTCCTCGTCGGTGGTCACGACGCCGATCTGCACGCCGGTCTTTTCCAGTGCCTCCTCGGTGGCCTTGTAGAGCGCCTGGACGCCCAGCTCGATGGCGTCGTCTTTGCCCATCAGTTCGTAGTGCTCCTCGAGGTGTTCGACGGCTGCGTCGCGGCCGTTGCCCTCGGCGGTTGCCTTGTACTCCATCATCGCGCCCGATGGATCGGTGACGAAGAGGCGGGGGCCGTTGGTCTCGTCGACGCCGCCGATGAGGAACGCCGTCCCGAATGGACGGACGCCGCCATACTGCGTGTAGGTCTGCTTGAAGTCACAGATGTTCTTGACCAGCGTCTTGACCTGTATCGCTTCGTTGTAGGTGATGCGGTTTATCTGCGCCTCGACGCGCGCCCGGTCGACCAGGACACGTGCATCGGCCACGAGACCCGAGGTTGCGCAGCCCACGTGCTCGTCGACGCGGAATATTTTTTCTATCGATGATTGCTCGACCAGCTTCGATGTCACGCGCCGGTCGACGAGCAACACCACGCCATCCTCGAATTTGAGACCGACGGTGGTGGTGCCGCGCTTGACCGCCTCACGTGCATATTCGACCTGAAAGAGTCTGCCGTCGGGCGAAAAAACAGTAATCGCCCTGTCGTATGCCATCTGCGGTTTCATATTTTACTCCTGTTGAAACGTGAGCAAGTAATAAATCGTTAAATATATAATTTGTGCCGGGTGGAATGGAAGGGAGAGAGGAGAGAGGGATCAGCAGGAACTGTGCTCGATGGCGTCGTTGGGGCAGGACTCAACACAGAGGCAGCATTCGATGCAGTCGTCGACGCGCGGCGCCACGGCCTTGCCGTCCTCGAGCTCGTAGACATCAGTGGGGCAGTCCTCGACGCATGTGGCGGTGCCGTCGCACTTGTCGTAATCCACCTTAATCGTCATGTCCCCGGAGGATGAGGTAAATTCTTTTATCATACAGAGTCCGTATCCAGCGTTGTTTTATAAGTTTTGTCGTGCCGGGCTACCACGTGGAGCATCGCGAGCAGAGCGACGGCCGCCAGACTCCCGAGCACGACGCCTGTCTTCATCCAGTTTCCTCCACGGCTCCAGCCCGGATGCGCTATGAAAACATTCTGTTGCTCCTGCGATGCCTGAGAGGCCAACATTTATGTACCCCGGTTTCATAGAAGCGCAGTGAGACCATGACCGCTGTTGAACTGCGCTTCACCATCGAAAAAGTCAACGCCAAGGGAGACGGCACGATGGAGGTCCTGGCCACCGGCACCGCGATGGAGGAGGCCGTCCAGCCCGAGGGCGGCGACCAGTCCAACTTCACCGTGATGGGCAACGTCCCGCCCGGCATGCGCGGCATGCTGGAAAACATGGGTGACATGTTCCGGTATCAGCAGAAGCCGATGATAAAATTCCGGCTGACGCGGGAGGAATACGAGCGCGGCGACTGGAAGGTCGGCAACGTGCTCAGGGTCAAGGTCGTCGAAGAGGCGGACTAGCCGCGGGACAAGATTTTTAGCACCCGGTGCATTGCCACGTGATAGCATGAAGGATACCACCGAGATGGACACCGAGCGTGTGCTGGATATCGCACAAGGCTACGCCGAGGAGCACGACATCGACGACGTGGTGGTGGCGACGACGACGGGGGAGACGGGCGCGAAGGCGGCGGCGTTGTTCGGCGATGGATACAACGTGGTCGCGGTGACCCATGCCACCGGGTTCCGGGAGCCCGGCGAGCAGGAGCTCCAGGAGGAGCATCGCCGGCGGATAGAGGACAACGGCGGGACGGTGTTCACCGGGCCAATGGTGTTTCATTCCTGGAATGACTTTTACCGCAAGCGACGGGGGAGCGTCATGCCGACGACGGTCATCGCGGATACCCTGCGGATGTTCGGCCAGGGGACAAAGGTGGCGGTGGAGGTCGCGGCGATGGCCGCCGACGCCGGGCTCATCGAGCCTGCACCGACGCTGTGCATCGCGGGGACCGGCCGCGGCGCTGACACGGTGCTGCTCGTCGATGCGGCGCACAGCAAATGGCTGATGGACACCCGGGTTGTTGACGTGGTGGCGAAGCCGACTGCGTGGTGACGAGGCTGCAAAAAAAGTTACTGGTTTTTGCCGTAGACGCCGGCGAATGCGCCGGCGGCGCTGCCCGCTATGGCGCTCGCCACGCCTGAGGGAACGTCCATGATGCCGGTGGCGATGCCTGCGACTGCTCCGATGATGATGGCCGCTGCGACGGCGATGGCGAGGTAGCGTTTGTTCAGCATTGTCGATGCTCCTCCGGGTGCATGCAAGAGTGGGTATTAAATGTTTCGCCGCGGGAGAAATGGGCCCACGGGGGTTCGAACCCCGGACCTCCGCCGTGTGAAGGCGACGTCATAACCGGCTAGACCATGGGCCCGATGGGTTGTGCAACGTGTGGTGAATTGAGGATGGATATATAACATTGCTGCCGGCGCTGGCCTCCGGTGGGACGGCGGGACGGATACCGGGGAAAGCGATATTTTTATATACCACCACATCCATTACTTTGTTAGCAAAATAATAGCAAAGGTGTCGGTCATGAAAAATAATATATTGGTTGTGGACGACGAAGAACCAATACAGGAATTGATACATACATATCTCGCCCCCGTCGATGCAACCCTCCATTCCGCGTACACCGGCGAAGAAGCCGTGGCCATGTACGAGGAAATGCTCGAGGCCGGGCAGCGACCGGATCTCGTCCTCATGGACCTCAAAATGCCCGGGATGGACGGCATCGAGACCACCAAGCACATCATGGACATGGACCCCCAGGCCCGCATCTACGGCTTCACCGCGTTCTCACGCTCCGTCTGGGCGACAGAGATGAAGAAAGCCGGCGCCCGGCGCGTCATATCCCGGGGCATCGGCTTCAACGGCCTCCGCGACATCGTCGAAGAGATACTCGAAGAAAAAACAGTGGCAGCCTACTAACCAGCCTCTTCCAGCAGACGCACAGAAAGCCACGGCGCCAGGACAGCAGCACTGGAGAGGCAGGACACGGACAGCATTCAACAAATGAGGTATATCCAGCGGCACCGAGCAAGGAAAAAAGAGGGGAGAGTGAGACGTCTCAAAAGCGAGCGAGAAAACGATATGGAGGCAAGCGATATGGAGAGGCGCCCACCATGCCCCCTAAACGGCAATGCGCATATCAAGGCTTACAAATCGTTCACCATCCAGCGAACAACGCGACGTCGCAGCGTCACGTCCCGCCGAACGACACACGGGAGGACCACCGTCACAATCGAAAAAGATGTATTGGAAAAAGCGCGGAGTACGGGCATCAACATCAGCGCTTTTTTGGAGATAAAGCTCCATGAATATCTCGCGTTACTCGAAGGAAAAACGAATGGAGGTGGTCATCCTCCGGCTTCAAACAGCGACGTAAAACAGTCCCCGGATAGCAAGACGAGCGCGGTGGGATTTGAACCCACGACGGCTGGCTTAGAAGGCCAGCGCCCTGTCCAGGCTAGGCCACGCGCCCCTGTCGGGTGGTGATTGCCGCGCGGCTTTTATAGTTTTCTTTCTGAAGCAGATGGATGGCTGCTGGTGACGGCTGGTTACTCGAACTCGGCTGCCTCGTCGATGAGCTCGTCGACGCGGTTCTCACGGACGATGGCGGGATGAGCGACGATGGTCCGCCGGCAGCAGTAACGCCGGACGCCGAGGTCGTCGAGGACCTCCTGCGGGTCCTCGTCGTTGAGGTAGACGCGTTTCTTGTATTCCTCGAACGCGGAGCCGAGGACTTTGCCGCAGGTGTAGCATCTCACAGGTATGATCATGGTTACCGGTATGACTTCTGTCGTTTCTTGCGGGCGCCGCGACCCAGCTGCTTCTTGGGTTCCTTCTGCCGGGTGTCGCTCACCAGCAACGTTCGGTCGTAATCCATGTACAGCTCGCGGAGCTCCTCGTCGCCCGTGTAGGCCACGATGGCCTTGGCGATCGCGGTGCGGGAGGCCTCCGCCTGGCTCATCGGGCCGCCGCCCTGGACGTTGACGCTGACGTCGAGCTTGTCCTTGTACTTGTCGGCCATCGCCACCGGCTCGCCGATGATGTGCCGGATGATGGGCGACTGATACGCCTTCAGGTTGACGCTGTTGATGCGGATGGTGCCGTCTCCCTTCTTCGCTACGGCGCGGGCGGTGGAGCTCTTCCGCTTGCCTGACTCTACAACTGCTTTTACCATGATACCCCCAGGAAACGTGAAAGGTCTTTGAGCGTGACATGCGGCGAAGTGGTCGACTCCGCCAGCTGGTCCATGTCGGCGTCGTCGAGACCGTCAGGGACGCCGATGTGCGTCTTCAGGTTGTTGAGCGCCTGGCGACCCCTGGCTCGCTGGTAGGGCAGCATACCGCGGACCGTGCGCTTCAGTATCTTGTCGGGCATCCGCGGGAAATGTGGCCCCTTGCGCTTGGTGCCGCCGCGGTCGCGCTTGTGTTTGTAGCGCTGCTGTATCTCGTTTGTGTCGCCGACGATGATGGCCTGCTCGGCGTTGACGACGGCGATCTGGTCTCCGTCCAGCAGCTGCCCGGCGAGCTGTGATGCGAGCCGTCCGAGGGGCGCCCCGGTTGCATCTACCACTTTCATCTAACCACCTATGATGCGTACGTTGCGGCCGTCCGTGTGCTGTTGCACCAGTTCTCTGATGGTGAGGCAGGTGCCGCCGGCTGCCTCGATTTTGTCTCGTGCTGACTGTGAAAACATGAATGCCGCGACGTCGACGGCGGGTGCGATGCCGGTGCCGAGGACTTTGCCCGGCACCAGAGCTACTTCGTCGTCGGTGAGGTGCCCGGCGATTTCGTCGACGTTGACCTCGGCCCACCGCTGCCGTGACTGCTGCAGCCGCCGGGCGAGGTCACGCCAGATGGCCGCCTCGTGTTCATCGGCTGCCTCGTTGAGGTAATCGATGAGGGCGATAAGCTGTGGATTGGTCTTGGTCATCTGGGCTGTTAATGGAGTGTTATTTATAAAAATTGTGCCCGTTGGCGCTGCGAGCCCGGCGTGCAGGCCGATGTCTGCCGGGATGCATCCGTGATGGTGCTCCTGGAGATACGAGAAATGGAGGGGCGAGGCGGCTGGTCCGGCTGGTGAACAGATGCAGATGTCACCGTTGCCCTCGACCGCGTCCTCTGGAAACCGTTACCTTTTTATCGTTACCTTCTTATACCGGCAGCGGTATGATGGGCGAGGGACGGTGATTTACATGTTTACCCATTACAATCCAGTAGAGCTCGTGTTCGGCCCGGGAACGGTCGACCGCATCGGGTCGCTCGTCAGGGAGCACGGCGGGACGGCCCTCGTCGTGACCGGGCGAAGCAGCATGAAGAAAACCGGCGTCCTCGACCAGGTGCTCGCGTCGCTGGACGAGGCGGGGCTGGAGGCATCGGTGTTCGACGAGGTGGAGCCCAATCCCTCGTTCCCCACGGTCGATGCAGGGGCGGAGCAGGCGAAGGAATGCGACCTGGTCATCGGGCTCGGCGGCGGCAGCCCCATGGACGCGGCGAAGGCCATCGCCATCGCGGCGGCCAACAACCGACCTATCGCCGACTTCTACGACGGGGAGGAGCCGCTGCGGACGATGCCCATCTTCGCCGTCGCGTCGACGGCGGGGACAGGCAGCGAGGTCGACCGCTACTTCGTGCTCACCAATCCCGACAGCAAGGAAAAACACGGATGGGGGCACCGCTCCACCTATCCGGCGGGAGCCATCGTCGACCCGGCGGTGATGCAGACGATGCCGCCGCGGCTTACCGCCTCGACAGGCCTCGACGCGTTCTTCCACGCCCTCGAGACATCCATTTCCCTAAACGCCACCCCGATAACCGACATCTACGCCACGGCGGCGCTCCGGCGTATCATCGACGCATTGCCTGCGGCGTACCGCGACGGCGGCGACATGGCAGCACGGGAAAGCATGGCGCTGGCGAGCGCCCTGGCGGGCATGGCGATCGACGGCGGCGGGGTGACGATGCTGCACGGGCTCGAGCATCCCGTCAGCGGGCATCTCGACGTCGCGCACGGCGCGGGGCTCGCGGCGCTGTCCATCTCCTACATCGAGCGTGTCGGCAGCGCGTGCCCCGACCGGTTTCGCCGTATCGCGGCGTTGTTCGACCGGGAGAGCGACGGCCCGGTTGCGGGGACGGTGGCGGGGCTCCGTGAGCTGCTCCAGGCGGTCGACATGGACGTGGGGCTGTCCGATCTGGGTGTCCCGGCGGACCTGGTGGACCAGTTAACGGAGGACGCCTTGAAGGGCGGCCAGGCGGCTGCGACGCCCTGCGAGCTCGACGCCACCGACATCCGGGAGATATACCGGGAGTCGCTGTAGACAGCCGCCGGCAATGCTATGGCGGCGCTGCCTCGAGGAGCTCGTAGAAGTTGTAGCGGTGCACCTCGTTGTATTGCGCCGGCTGACCCCGGGATGCAAAGGCGACGTCGACGTCGCCCGACGCTGGGTCGGCGACCCACATGTTCCACGCCCGGTTGAAACTGGTTCCCTCGGCCAGCCGGATGAGGAGCTTCAGCACGGGGTCGGTGTCGCCCCGGTAGCCCCGCTGGAAGAGAGCCATCGAGGTGTTAAAGCCGAGTGAGCCATGCCGTGTCTCTATCAGCTCGCTCATCGCTTTGTAGCTCCGCCAGATGACGAAGAACGGCTCGCTGTCGGTAAACAGCCGGATGAGGCCCCGGAAGCCGGAGGGGTCATAGCGTGGCCGCTGGGTAGCCGCGACGTCGGGAGCGATGAAAAAATTGGTTCGTCGGACCACGTCGGGAATCCTCCAGAACGGCGGCGTCGACTCGACCGGGCTGTCCCACGTCCCGACGTATGAATGATTAGCCGTGCTCTCGACTGCATATCCAGCCGGCGTGTCGCAGTCGGATACGACAAAGTTCCATCCCGCGGTGCCGCTGGCAGTGAGACAGGAGACAGCCTGTGCAGCCGATGCAGCGTGATCCAGCGTCCGCTGGACGCGAAACGTTGCAGGCGTGCCGTGCAGCGTCACGTCGCCGGTCCACGAGGTATGGATACCCACCGCGACGCCTTCCTCGTTGAACCCGCCGCCGCCGTGCAGCGAGCCAGCCACCGAGGGAGAAAGGGAGGCGTAGCCGTCCCGGGGCTCCCTGACGATCAAGACCGCGTTTTCATGGACACAGGTCCCGGTGACCGGGTCCCTGATGTCCATCGGGAGATCAAAGCTGCGGAAGTGATACAGGTCGCCGTCCCTGGTTGCATTCCCCCAGACGGCGACGCCGAAGCAGCCCATGCCCCACGTGACCAGCGACATATAGGCGGCTGCTATCCGCCTGAACGGTATCCCTGCACCGTCCGCCATGCCACGGAGCTCTGCAACGTACACCGCGGGAACGTAGGCCTCTGTCGTGTTCCACATGGCATACAGGTCACTCACCGGCTGCCCGTCCAGCATCGCCCGTATGTTCTCCCGCGTCTCGCTCCGGAGGAGCCATCCATGCTGGTAGCCCATCTCGTAGTGGGAACCAGCAACGTGGAGAACCTGGACGCCGTCCCGTGTTTCCAGCCACCCGCCATCCAGGGGATGCATGTCGCTCCCGTCGGTCGTTTCTCCACCAAACGGCGCCACGTGCACCGGCGAGGACACCGGAACCACGAGCATCGCTGCAACCAGCAGATAGAGGACACGATGTGCCTGCATGGTCTCCCGTCCCGACAGACAGACGAACACGTCCCCCGTTTTAAAAATTGCGCTCTCCGGGGGCAGGCGAAGAGGAGAGTTAAATCCTTAAAGCCCGCCACGTTGCACGGATATGCTCACCATCGGCGTACTCGCCTCCGGCACGGGGACCAACCTCCAGGCCATCATCGACGCATGCGACAGCGGCGCCATCGACGCCCGGGTCGGCGTCGTCGTCAGCGACACCGAGGATGCCTACGCACTGGAGCGCGCACGACAGCACGGCATCGACGCGGTGTTCAGCAGCGCAGCCGACAAAGAGCGGCATGAACGCGAGATACACCAGACGTTCAAGGAGCACGACGTCGGCCTCGCCGTCGGCGCCGGCTACATGCAGATGCTGTCACCAGGCTTCGTGCAGCAGTGGTACAGCCGGCTCATCAACATCCACCCCGCACTGCTCCCCTCGTTCCGGGGGACAGACGGACAGGGCGACGCGCTTCGCTACGGCGTCAAGATATCCGGCTGCACGACGCATTTCATGGACGAAAAGATGGACCACGGCCCCATCATCCTGCAGGCAGCCGTCCGCGTGCACCAGGACGACAGCCGCGACGAGCTGGCCGAGCGCATCCTCCGCGTCGAGCATCAGCTGCTGCCCCGGAGCATCGACCTCTACGAGCAGGGCCGCCTGGACATCGAGAGGCGACAGGTCCACATCGAGCCCGGCGACAGCTGGATGGACCGGGCGCTGCCCGACGTCCTCTACGCGGATGGATTCTGATGACCGCGCCGCGGCGATGGCTGCACGGCCTGAAGCAGCGGGGCATCCAGCTGGGGCTGGAGCGCATCCGCCGGGTGCTCCACGATATCGAGACGCCGCGGCACGTCGTCAGAGTGGCGGGGACCAACGGCAAGGGCTCCGTCTGCACGTATCTGGGCGGCATCCTGCAGCAGGCCGGCTGCAGCGTCGGCGTCTACACGTCCCCTGAGCTGCAGCGGGTCAACGAACGCATCGCGGTCGACGGCGCCGCCATCGACGATGAGGAGCTCGACCGGCATACACGGTGGCTCATGGAACGCGACGAGGGGCTCACGTTTTTCGAGGCGTTGACCGCCATCGCCCTGCGTTATTTCGCCGAGCGAGGCGTCGACCACGCCATCCTCGAAGTCGGGATGGGCGGCCGCTACGACGCGACCGCCGCCGTCGCTGCAGACGTGACCGTCGTCACCACCGTCTCGCTCGACCACACGGAGCATCTCGGCCCCGACATCGAGAGCATCGCGGGGGAGATAGCCGGCGTCATCTCCGGCGGCGATGTAGTGACCGGCTGCACCGGGCCGACGCTGCCCGTCATCAAGCAGCGGGCCGGCGAGCGAGACGCAGCGCTGCACGTCGTCACCGGCGACACGTGGCGGGAGACCAAGCCGCGGCGTTTCACCGTGACGACCGGGCGGCGATACGACCTCGAAACCCGGCTGTATGGAACATTTCAGGGGCAGAACATCGCGCTGGCCGTCAAAGCCGCCGAGCTGCTCGGCATCGACACAGCGGCCATCGTCGACGGCGTCGCCGCGGCGTGGCTCCCCGGGCGGATGGAACACATCGACGACGTGATGCTTGATGCAGCACACAACCCGGCGGCGATGCAGGCGCTCCGTCTCTCACTCGACGCCATAGAGCTGGAGCCCCGATGCATCGTGTTCGGCGCCATGGAGGACAAGGACATCCCCGGCATCATCGACGAGCTGCCATCCGGCGAGGTCATCGCGACCGCCGTCTCGACGGCGCGGGCGGCCAGCGCCCCGGCAGTCGCCGAGATGCTGCGCGATGCAGGGCGACGATGCCAGGTCGCCGAAAACCCGGTGGCTGCACTCCGGGCAGCGCGGGAGCTCGCCGGCGGCGACCTCGTCCTGGTGACCGGGTCACTCCGGCTCGTCGGCGAGATACGCGGGGTGCTCCGCTAGCCTCCATCGACGTCTATCTGGATGCCACGCCGCCGCAGGCGCTCGATGAACGGCTCGGCGGGGATACCGCGCTCAGGCGGCAGGCAGCCCGGCCCGGCTGCATCGCCCGACGCGAGCATCTGCGCCGCGATGGCGGTGGGGAAGCCAGTGGTCCGCATCATCGCGGTCAGCCCGGTCTCGTCGTCGAAGCTGTCCCGCAGCTCGACGGTCATCTCGGTGTCTCCCGTGGCGGTCAGCCGCGCGAGGACGACGTCCGGTACGTCGCTGTCCAGCGCCCTCTGCAGCACCTGTTCCGTCACGGCCCGTGCGTCGCCATCCAGAAAACCGAGGTCCCTGAGCAGCTGCATCTTGTCGCGGTGACCGGGATACCGGATGGACTTGTCGTCCAGCGTCTCGACGCGGCCGGCGTAGGTGTCGGGAAGCGTCGAGGTGCCACCGGCGGTGTAGAACGCCTCCAGCTCCGGGTAGCCGTCAAACGTAATCGACTCGAGGCCGGACAACGGCTCCACCGTCGCAACCCGGCCGTCCTGGAGGACGCGTGCCTCGCCGACGTACTCGTTGATGAGGCCGTGCACGGAGAACACCAGCGCGTAGCGCAGCGGCGGCTGCGGCTGCTGCGGGAGACCACCAACCCGGATGTGCAGCTCCCGGGCCCCGGTCTCCTCTACGAGATAGCCACCGACGACGCTCGTCAGCCCGGGGCTGAGGCCACAGTCAGGTATCACGGTGACGCCGGCCTTCACCGCCGCTCTATGCAGCGACAGCTCCCGCGTGACCATCGCGGTGTTGCCGCCCAGGTCACAGAAATGCACACCTGCATCGACGGCCATCTCAGCCAGGCGGTAGTTGAAGTCGTAGGGAAGCGCGCTGACAGCCACGTCATGCCGCGTCATCTCACGTGTCACGGCCGAGGCATCGGTGGCGTCACCGGCGATAAACGAGGCAGCGTCGCCCAGCCGGGCGGCGGGACAGCCGGGGTCGGCGTCGAGCACGGTGACCGCCGCGCCGTGCCCGGCCAGGTCGAAGGCGACGGCGTGCCCCATCCTGCCGCCGCCGATGACAAGCGCGTCCATGGCCCGGCAACAGCCGCATGTTTTTGACCGTTTCGCTACAGCAGCATGACGGCGGCGAGCTGCACAAAGTTAAAGGTAAAATGAGCCGCTATCGGCGCCGCAAGGTTCCGGTACCGCATCATCAGCAGGCCGAGCACCACGCCAAACGCGAACGGAGCGAACACCTGCGCGGGATGCCGGTAGGCGAGATGCGCCATGCCGAAGAGCACCGCCGAGACAGGGATCGCCAGCGCCTGGCTCTGCCACGCGGCGAGACGCATCTGGATGAACCCCCGGAAGAACAGCTCCTCGCTGACGGCAGATAACGCGGGCACCACAAACAGCAGCAGCGGCGTCACGGCGTCCGCGATGGCGCCGGAGAGCTCGTTGTCCACCTGGTATCCCAGCTGCTGCACCGCCATCAGGACGCCGGCGAGGGCGACGAGGAAGAACAGCGCCGCTGCAACACCGGCAGCGATGGACGGGAGGGCGTTGCCCCGGCGGAGGTAGAGACGCCGGAGGACGCTGTGGAGACCGCCGCCGTGGAGCGCCTTGACGGCGAGCAGCACCGAGCCGGCCATGACCAGCAGGTTGAGGAGCAGCGAGACGAGCAGCACGCTCGGCGTGATGTATGCTGCTCCGGGGTCGAGGAACAGCGACAGCAGCCCGAGGCCGTAGATGTAGAGAAACGGGACGACGAGGATGACGGCGGCGAGGACGCGGCGTGAGGCCATGGAACGACATGGATCCCTGCTATAAAAGAGAAGCGTCCGCCGCGGTATCGGGAGGACTCATGGACCCTAGTTCTGGAACTCGATGGCGTGGGTTCCGGTAAGCAGGACCTCGTCGTCCTGTGAAACGGTGACGGTGATGTTGTAGTCGCCGGGGTAGAGGCCGGCGCAGCTGGAGCAGGAGGGAAGACGCTCGCTGAATGCAACGATGTTGAGTCCGTCCTCCAGATTGGTGGTGGTGGACGCCGTCAGCTGGTATCCACGTGTTTCCTTCTGGCTTTGTAGTCCCTTCACGTCGACGGTGACGTTTGCCCGGGGCTGGGACGTCTTGATGGAGACGTTTATGTGGATCTGTTCCTGGGAGTGATAGACGGTTTTATCGGTGGAGATGGAGACGAGCTCCAGACTGGATGATTCATCCATGACGCAGCCCGACATCATCGTGGCTGCGACGAGCAGCAGCGGGAGCAACAGAGACGAGGCAACCCGTTTCATGCGTGGTTTTTATGCCCTCTCGATATTTAACGGTTCTGATACAGGCGCCGGGGCGAGGATTCCATCCGGCAGTGAGCGCGGGGAGACACGTCGGCCTCCGGCGAGACGAATATATCTGCGAATGCGTTACCGGGCCAGCTGGGCTCTGCAGGCGTGAGATAGCCGTTCATGCTTCATATTTTTTGACGTTTTCACGGGCCGTGGATTCCGCCATGGCGAGATACGCCGACGCGTCATGCACCATCCTCGCTACCTCGGCCTCCTCGAACACCGCCCCCACCATGTAGTCAGCTGTTTCGCGGGCCTCGAACAGCCGGCGGAGCGTGCTCCCATATGTTTTTTCCATCTGTCCTTTTTCTATCAAGTGGAGACCGACTGAAGATAGCAGGCCGGAATGACGTTTTGCCTCCCGTCCAACTGAATAGAGCATGGCCCGCGAGGCGTGAAACACTGCATAATATGCCCGATTGACGGCGTCCTCCATTTTTTCATGCTCCAGTAGAAGGGAGGCGGCGTCCATTCGATCGCGTGCCGCTCGCAGTTCCTCATCGACCAATTCCTTCAATAATTTCTCTTCCATGGATAACCTCTCCGTTCAATACACGCTGCACAAACGGTCTGTGCATGTTGTTTGCAACGAACTCCGGGGTGAGCCAAGTGACGGATACCACCCGATGGCTCTCAAAAAAGATGTCGTCAGCGATGTCCTCAGCCCGCTGTTTCGCCTCACGGCCACCGATGACAGCCACGTCGATATCTGAATCCACCCGGGCTGTCCCCGTCGAGACCGAGCCGTATACGATGGCTGCCCCCGGCACCTGGCGGAAGTCCTTCAGCAGCTCGGCGTAATACCGGAGCATATTCACTACATATGTACGATATATAAATACTCTCTTCGCCGGTAAAAGAATGCGGGCGCCGGGATTCGAACCCGGGCTACAAGCTGTTTCCCACCCTTTCCGCCAACGCTTTTCACCGGGTGAAAAGGGTTGTTGGGAAGCTTGTATCCATACCGCTAGATCACGCCCGCTCATCGAGATATCGGCACCTGCATTAAAAAGGTAATGGGCCCGCCGAGATTTGAACTCGGGTCAATGGCATTTTCTAA
>CAYPWJ010000023.1:0-1442 GCA_964414415.1 uncultured Thermoplasmatales archaeon
TCGGCAAACAACGGCCAGTCAGTCATCAACAGGCAGCCGTCGGCATCCCGCAGCGCCCCGGCCGGGCTGTCACAGTAGTCAACGTCGGGAAACACCTGCCGCATCGCGTCAGCCGCCATCGGGTCATGGGCGGCAACGTCGGCATCGCGCTCCAGCAACGCCTCGATGACCGGAATCGAGCGTGACTCCCTGATGTCGTCGGTGCCGGGCTTGAACGCCAGGCCGAGCACCGCCACCCTCTTGCCAGCGAGATCGCCGAGATGCCGCTCGAGCAGGTCGAGCATCCGATGCGGCTGCTCCTCGTTGACCTGCAGCACCGACCGGAGCAGATGCATCTGCTGCCCTGCATCCCCGCCGGCGGCCACCAGCGCCCTGACGTCCTTCGGGAAACACGAGCCGCCGAAGCCAGCGCCCGCCCGCAGAAACGACGGCGCGATGCGGTGGTCCATCCCGACGGCCTCCATCACCCGGTAGGTGTCGACGTCGAGCTGCTTGCAGAGGGTGCCGACCTCGTTGGCGTACGATATCTTGGTCGCCAGCAGCCCGTTGCTCGCGTATTTGACCATCTCTGCCTCCGACGGCGTGCAGACAAACACCGGCGCGTCGAACGGCTCGTAGAGCTCCTCGAGCAGCTGTTGCGCCCGGCTGCTATGCACGCCGACGACGACGCGGTCGGGATCCCGGAAGTCCTGGATGGCGATGCCCTCACGGAGAAACTCGGGGTTCATCGCCACGTCGAAGTCCTCGCCGGCCTGTCCGCCGCTGGCCTCCTCGAGCAGCGGCGCGACCATGTCGTCGGTCGTCCCCGGGATGACGGTGCTCTTCACCACGACGAGCTGCCACCGCCCGCCGAGATGCTCGCCGACCTGCCTGGCTGCCTCCTTGACGTAGGAGAGGTCGACGCCGCCGTCCTCGCGTGACGGCGTCCCCACGCAGATGAAGACCACGTCGGCGTCACCCACAACGCTGTAGTCATCAGTAGCAGCAATACGATCCTGGTTCGCGGTGAGCAGCTCCTGCAATCCCTCCTCGTATATCGGTGCTGTGGCGTCGTTGAGCTTTGCTATCTTGTCCCGGTCGACGTCGACATAGGTGACCCGGTGTCCCTCGTCGGCGAAACAGGTGCCGGTGACCACGCCGACGTAGCCGGCGCCGATGACCGCTATATCCATGGCCGGGAAACAACGCCACATATAAAAAAACTCTCCAGCAAAAAAGGTGGACAGGTGTACCACGAAGCAACATCCTTTTTTCTTTCCTTCATCCTCCCCGCCATCAATGGCGACCTTCCTTCGGCCTCCTCGGCTACCTGGCCTGCAAGGTCACCCGCGGCGGCATCCAGTGACCGGCGGCACCAATCGATATAATAAAACATATTACGTTGTTATGGAAAAAGAAAAAGAGAGCAATACGAGTTATAACGGGCTCTCTCCCCATGAATA
>CAYPWJ010000023.1:1542-3381 GCA_964414415.1 uncultured Thermoplasmatales archaeon
TGGAAAAAGAAAAAGAGAGCAATACGAGTTATAACGGGCTCTCTCCCCATGAATACCACGTGCTCTCCCCGATCGTCGTCACCGATACAGTGGAACAATCTCCCCTCCGAGCATGAATACAGGAGAGATATAGAACGGCTGACGAGCAGAACAATCCCCTACCAGCAGGTGGCAACCGACGTGAGAGAAGCGTTACGGATACAGTAACCCCATATCGCGGCCAGCCTCCAGCGGCATCCAGTGAACGGCATATCGTAAAACACAGTTAACGATACAACGGAAAATCGTTAAACGTATTTAACGATAGAACATAAAATTGTCGAATAGGCCGAAAAACCTTCAGTGTTTCCCCTCCTTGAATGGCTCCTGACACGATAACCATGCGGCTATCCTGCCCTGTCAGCATCTATTTCTTCTCCGCCCACCACCGCCCTCCTCCAGAGCGGCTTTCACGTCCTCCACCTGCAGATGCGGGTAGTCCTCAAGCACGTCGCTCACCTGCAGCCCCGCCGCCAGCCGCCGGATGATATCCACCGGTATCCTCGTGCCCTGCACGACGGGCTTCCCCGGCCATCACGTCAGGGTCGACCACGATATGGTCTTCCAGCTGATTTTCCATGACACCCCAACGATACAATTTATTTAAATGTGTATCCCTTCTAACGGAAACACGGCGGCCGATTTCCGTCCTCTGCTCACGATATCTAACTGGCCGAAATGCGAGTGGATCAGAAGGCAGGAAAAGCGTCGGTGCTCACAGCCGGAAAATGCTTTCGTATACCTCGCCGCTCAGCCGGAACGTTCCAACGTTGCAACGTCTTCTTCTACGTCCTCCGGCGAGTAATCGATGGGGACTCCTTTTTTATTGAGCAAGAGCAGCATCTCCCACGTATTTTTGACACCTGCCAGTTCTGCAGCCTTCCCCAGGGAGATAGCCCTCTCCCGATAGAGTTCCACGGCCAACGACCGCCGTATGAACTGCTCCATGTCTCCCTCCTTCACCAGCAGCGGAAACGTTTTCGGCAACCGGATGGTTGTCCGCACGGTCTCCATATGCCAAGATATCCCTTCTGCTACTTAAAGTTTATCGGGAAGATTATAACAGGTTCGTGGCTGCTGGCATCCCTCGCCCGCTGCGAAAAACATGTAAACCATGGGCCGATGTATCACCATGGAACCCGGGGACGTTGTCACGATGCTACAAGACCGTCCGCACTTCGACGACCTGCGCTTCGTCTATCTGTTCGGCTCCGCGGCAACCTGGCTCCTTCTACCGAACGTCTCATCCACAAAGAATCACCCGCTTTCTCCCTTCATTACACGTGGCGGCATGGAGCGCTGCATCGCAGTTACGTTTATAACCGGCCGGGCATTATATAAATGATGGATGTAGAGCGGGCGAAGCGATACCGCGACAAGCTGGCGTTGATGGAGGAACGACGCACCGACATCATCGAATGGACATCAGATGTCTCAGTCGAGATGTTTATCGAGGACAAAAAACTGCGGCTGGCAACCTACAAGGCGTTCCAGGAAACGGTAGAAGCGGCGATGGACCTCGTTTCTATGATGATCCGGGACAGCAATCTGATGGTGAAGGACGACTATGTCAACGTCGACCAGCTGGAGGAACAGGATGTGCTGTCTCATGAAGCAGCTGATGCGTTGAAAGAGGCCAACGGCCTCCGCAACAGGCTCGTCCACCGGTACAACCACCTTCGCACCGACATCGCGTTTTCCTCGATGCAGCGGCTGCTTCCCGCCTTTGCAACATTTCGTCAGGAGGTGCAGTCATGGCTGAAGCAGCGTTGCTAGCGTCACTGGAAAAGGAGTTCGCGT
>CAYPWJ010000023.1:3481-21340 GCA_964414415.1 uncultured Thermoplasmatales archaeon
GGTGCAGTCATGGCTGAAGCAGCGTTGCTAGCGTCACTGGAAAAGGAGTTCGCGTTTCTGAAGGACCGGGTGCTGGCTGTGCTGCTCTACGGCTCCCACGCCACCGGTGACGCTCACCGGCAGAGCGACGTCGACCTCTGCATCGTCGACCCGGATACACCGACGGTGCTCAACGAGGTGTCCCGCCGTGTCGACGTCGCTGGCAGCGGCTACGACGTCTACCTGTTCGAGGAGCTCCCGCTCTACCTGCAGATGGAGGTGATCCGCAGCCACCGCGTCGTTGTATGCCGCGACATCTACGCCCTCCACGAGTACTTCTATCCCTACAGGAAGCGATGGAAAGACCAGGAGCACCGGAACACCGTCACCCGGGAGGACGTCCTCCGGGGACTGTGACATCGGCTGCGCGGTGCACGGTTACCGTGCCCGGATCAGCGAGATGGTTAGGTCGTCAAAGTCATCGTCCCATCCAACCAGCAGCTGGTCCTCTTTCACCTGTGCCGTAGCCGCGGCGAAGGCATCGGCCAGCGGTATCGCATGCAGCGCTTTTATCGTGCCTGCCGATCGCCAGATGGCATCGTGTGGCTGCACGACCTGAAGGCCGTATGCGTTCAGGTTCCGTACCTTTTCTTCAGCTATGGTGGCGTCCCGCCGATACAGGATGTAATACAGTTCTGTCAGGTTGACCACGTTCAGCCATCCCTGCACGGCTCCCTGTACAACCCGTTCCAGCCATGTCTCGACAACCGCTGCGCCCTCCTCGTCGAGGTAAAACAGCAGCAGACTCTCGGTGTCAAACACCACCATCTAGATCCGCTCCAGCCGATGCTCCCGCCGCACATCTTCCTGCCGGTCCTCCTTCAGGATCTCCTCGGCGGTCCGGTCATCGAACAGAGACCGGAGCGATCCCCGTTCGTCGGCGGGATGTGGAAGCGGTCTGAACATGACGCCGTGTGCGGTCGGAACGACGATTGCTTTATCCTCGAAGCCAAACCTGTCCCGCCACCGCTTTGGAATAGTGGCCTGTCCCTTGGCTGTTATTTTCACTACCGTCTCATCCATGTAATACTATAAATAAAAAGTATTACTTAAATATTTTGGTATTCTTATTTTATTTGTAATACAAATCAATCCTGCTCCATGCGGCACCCGTCACCTCCAAGAAAATCCCTCCGTCGGTTCGCCCCGCCAACAAACATTTTAACCCCCTCCGCCTTGTGAGGCCTGTGAACCCACAAGGCCCAGCATGCTGCCCGTCGAACCCCCGCGGCAGGAGCGGCATACGCGTCGCGACGCAACGACAGGAAAACCGCATCCGTGACATCGCCCGCCAGCTGCAGGACGACCCGCTGATGGTGCTCCCCGACTGCCAGGGCGACTGCCGGCGCTGCAATTTCAAAGGCATCCGCAAAAAACTGAAAAAACTCCAGGGCGCCGACGAAAAAACACTCAAGAAATACGCAGCAAAGAAAGACTTCTTCTCGAAGGACCTGGCGGCGGCCGTCGCAGCCACGATGCTGCTCGCCGACGCCGACGACATCCCCTACCTGGCGGCAAAGAACATCAACGGCAGCACCCATGTCTACGCGAAGCGCGGCGACGCCGACGAGCAAAAGCTGCTGGCGGTCCAGAACTACGACGACCCGCATCTCCGGCTGCTCGCCGTCGTCGACATCGCCCAGAAAAACGACCTGTATCTCTACTCCCACCGCGACGGCATGACATGCCGCGAGGACGACCCCACACCCCCCGACAGCTTCGTCTCATTCGCCCTCCGGCAGCTCGACCTCGACAGCGACGGATGCAGTCACGACGCCACGCCAGCGCTGGCCATCAACTGGCGACCCGCCGATGTCACGCTGCGCATCTGCGAGCGCTGCGCCACCGACCGGAACACCGTCGCGGCGCTGACACGCTACTTCTACACGCCGGACATCGACGAGATATTCTCCGTGCACGTCGACGGCAGCGTCGTGGAATGCAGCGACGGATGCAGCGAATGCCCCCTCGACAGCATCGACATGCACCTGGACGACGGCCCGTATCTGGCGGGGCAGATGACCGACGCCTCCTTCATCGACAACTGGCGGAAAAAAGCCCGCTGGGCCATCGAGGGGCTCGACCAGCCGCTCTTCATCCTCGACCAGACATGTTTCGGCAGCGACGTCGACGCCGCCATCGAGCACCTCAACCCGAAGGAATGGGAGCAACGGGCGCTCCGCATCCTGCTCGAGCAGGCGGAGCAACCGCTCGTCCTGGACGACGCGACACCCAACGCCGTCATCGCCGCCTACTGGGACAGCAAGGCCAGCGAAGTGGTCACCGAGATCGCCGGGCGGGAGGGACGCAGGATCCTCCGCGGCAGCCGCTCCACCGACACCCCCGCCGAGATACTGGAGCGAGTACACGATGCAGCCAGGCGGCAGCAGGCGCTCGCGGCGCTGCCCTCCTACGACAGCCTCCCCGAGCTGGCGTCGTTCGCCGACGGCGTCGCCCGGACATACCGGAGCGGCGGCACCGGCGAAGCGTTGAAGGCCATCCAGCAGACAGACATGGACTTCAAACACAAAGCCGTCGCCTACGGGTTCCTCCTCGCGATGGACAAGGCCGCCGGCGAGCAATGGAGGTACAGCGACCAGGAACGCGAGTTCGGCGAGCATCTCGCCGGGCACGCGGAGCAGCTGCTCACCGCCGATGGCGACGCCTACAGCGAGGCGCTGCAGGCCATGCTGCAGGCGACCGGCTCAACGGAGACGATCAGGTGACCATGCCGACGGAGCGGTCATGCGGCGCCGTCGTCTACAGCAACGGCAGCTACCTCCTGCTCAGATACGGCTGGGGTCACTGGGGCTTCGTCAAAGGCAACGTCGAGTCCGGCGAAGACGAGCGGGAGACCGTGCTGCGCGAAGCCGAGGAAGAGACCGGGCTGACGCCGGAGCAGCTGTCCCTCCAGGACGGCTTCCGGGAGACCATCACCTACATCTACAAAAAAGACGGCACCGCAATCCACAAAGAAGTCGTCTATTTCCTGGCGGAGAGCAGCTCCCGCGCGGTATCGCTGTCACACGAGCATACCGACTACGCCTGGCTTTCATACGACAGAGCGATGGAGCGGCTCACCTACGACAACGCCCGGACGGTGCTCAAAAAAGCAGCGCGACACCGGCAAAATAACTTATAGCCCGACCGGCATATCTCCCCCATGCGGCTCACCGAACGACAGGGCAAACAGCTCCTCCACGAGCACGGCATCGACGTCCCCGCCGGCGAACCAATAACATCCCCCAGAGCCATCACCGACATCTCGCTGCCGTTTCCATGGACGCTCAAGGCCCAGGTGCCGACGGGCAAACGAAAAAAAGCAGGCGGCGTCATCCACGCCAATGGCCGCGGCGAGGCACACGACGCCGCAGCACAGCTCCTCGACACCACCATCCAGGGACACCCCGTCAACACGGTGCTCGTCGAGCGATACATCCCACACGAGGAGGAACTATATCTATCGATGACCATCGACCGCGAGCGAGGGACACCGATGCTGCTCTACGGACAGCACGGAGGCATCGACGTCGAGGAACAGAGCGACATGCTCAGGCTGCCCGTCCACCCCCTCGCCGGCCTGCAGGACTACCAGCTCCGGCAGCTCGACGAGGCAGCCGCGACAGCCCGAAAGCTCTACCGGCTGTTCCGCAGCCGCGACTGCCGCCTCGCCGAGATAAACCCACTCGCCATCGTTAACGGTACCCCTGTCGCCCTCGACGCAGCAATCGAGATAGACGACAACGCCCGCCACCGGCAGCCCGACCTCCCCCAAACCAGGCACGACATGACCCCGCTGGAGCAAAAGGCACGCGACAACGGCCTGGCGTTCGTCGAGCTCGACGGCTCCATCGGCGTCATCGCCAACGGCGCCGGGCTCACCATGGCGACACTCGACGCACTGCAGCGCTACGGCGGCCGCGGGATGTTCCTCGACCTCGCCGGGACGGACAACGCCGCGACGGTCAAACAGGCGTTTTCAATCATGCAGCAGGCAGCACCCGACGTCATCTTCGTCAACCTCTTCGGCGGCATCACGAAATGCGACACCGTCGCCCGCGGCGTCCTCGACGCCATCGACCGAGGAGGCATCGACGTCCCCGTCGTAACGCGCATCAGGGGCACCAACGAGGAACAGGCGGCGGAGATGCTCCAGGACCACGTCATCGCCATATCGTCGTTCCAGGAGGCAGCACGCCGCGCCGCAGAGCTGGGAGGAGACAGATGAGCATCCTCGTCGACGAGACAACGCGGGTCGTGGTGCAGGGCGCCACGGGCTACCAGGGACGCCACCACGTCCGGGCGATCCAGGCGTTCGGCGGCTCCGTCGCTGCAGGCGTCACCCCCGGCCGGGGCGGCAGCGACGTCGACGACGTGCCTATATATGACACCGTCCGGGAGAGCATGCAGCACGAGCCGAACGCGTCGCTCGTCCTGGTGCCGGCGCCGCACACCCGGGACGCCGTCTATGAGGCCATCGACGCAGGCATCTCGCTCATCGTCGTCGTCACCGACGGCGTCCCCCTGCACGACGCGATGGACATGGTCCACTACGCCCGGTGCAGCAACGCCCGGCTCATCGGCCCCAACTGCCCCGGCATCGCCAGCCCCGGCACAGCCAAGGTCGGCATCATCCCCAACCGGCTGTTCCTGCAGGGCGCCGTCGGCGTCGCCTCGCGGTCCGGCACCCTGACCTACGAGGTCGTCAACGCGCTGACCGAGGCAGGCCTCGGCCAGTCCACCGTCGTCGGCCTCGGCGGCGACCCCGTCATCGGCACCTCGTTCACCGAGACGCTGCGATGCTTCGAGGCAGACCCTGCCACCACGGCGGTCGTGCTGGTCGGCGAGATCGGCGGGACAGCCGAGCAGCAGGCCGCATCGTACATCGCAGCCGAGATGACCACGCCGGTCTACGGCTACATCGCCGGGCGGGCGGCGCCACCGGGACGACGGATGGGCCACGCGGGCGCCATCGTCTCCAGCCAGCGGGAGGACGCCGCGGCCAAGATAGCAGCGCTGGAGGATGCAGGGGCAGCAATGGCGATGTTTCCCCATGACATCCCGGGACTCATCCGGCGGGACGGCATCATATAAACGGAAAAGCTTTTAGGAGAACGGGGCTTACAGGTGCGAAGGGCCCGTAGGGTAGCTTGGCATCCTTCAGGCTTTGGGAGCCTGTGACTCGAGTTCAAATCTCGACGGGCCCATCCATAAAAAAACATAAAAAGAGGAGCGATATTACTGGCTGTTCCCGCCTTAGCTCAGACTGGCCGGAGCGGCCGGCTGTAGACCCCATGGGCAGCTACCGGCAGGTCCCCGGTTCAAATCCGGGAGGCGGGATACTCCTTACGGTGCACAATCCCTCTCCTTTTGGGGGATTGTATTTATGCATAACGTATGTTGCATTATGTCAGCAAAACGGGACTGTGCAACGGTCCAGCGGCAGCCGTATCATCAGATCCTGGCCGACATCGCGGCGCTGCATGACAATCAGGCGGGCGATGACATGTAATTTTTGTCGCTGGCTGCCGGCGAGTTCTGGCTTCATAAAGTATAACAGCCAACCCCCCTCAATCTCATGATAATATGGCATAATATTAAGCGCTGGAAAAGGTGTGACGCTTAAATATTGGGGGCTGAAGTTATACGCTCTTTAATATCTTGCTCGTTTCTGTCGTTTAATATTTTAGTTCAGTAGCTGTCCTGTAGGTCATCAGTTTTTTCCCCATTTACCCAACCAGTTCATAGAAGTGTACCTTGCCAAACCCCGAATACGAAGGGGCCAGCAATGTATCCTGATACAGTCTCTATTTTACCTGCAGCTGTTACTGTAATAGCAATAGAGCCAAATCCGAGTACCAATGGATAAAATATTCTTTTGGTCCCTCCTGCCGGGATACTTTCTATGAAAATGCTGCCCGATGAGCCGCCCATATATTGGAATCTTTCTATGAAGACATCATAATCGATACACCATGAAATGTCTTGAATGTTTTCTTCGCCAGTATTGGTAAGGAGAGCGGAAATACCAAATCCGCCCCTTATGCGTGTTATCTCTAAGCCCGATTTTCCATGTCCATAGGTTTTAAAGCATAGATCGTTGTTTTCGCGTTTATGCCAACGGTTTCCTCGCCCTAAATACATGTCGCCATATGGGTACGCTTCACAGTTACTACATCCCCACTTATAGGAGTAATCATCGTCTGGATAACCCCTTGTGGTTTCACACACAATAAAATATTTATTGCCAGGTGTAACGGTAATGTCCTTAAAATCAACTGTTATCCATCTAAACGTATCCTTTAAAACTTGAGATGGGGCTATGAAACCAGATGCTAAATTATCACCTCCTAAAAAACTTCGAATATGCACTTTGATGTTGTTATGTTTTGATGGGCCCCATTTCGATATCAAGATTTCAACCCTTGTCAAGTTCTCCATAGTAGGTTTAAAGGACTGAGCCCAACTAAATTCGCCAGATAAGATTGCGCCAGTCTTTTGTATTGTCTGTTGCTGATCAATCTCGTCATACACCTGGGCGGTTTCCGATTCAATAGCTGCCAGTGGTTTATCGTGGCTATCTGCCGGATTGCAATTCACCGCTATATTAGTGACTGGCGTTATAAGCATCGCCGCAGCCAATGCACATATCATTATTTTTCCAATCTGTCTCATTTTTCCTCCCAAAACCATAACAAGACAACCTTACTAAATATTTTCTATCCTTTCATAATAGAGCGATAATAAAAACGTGGAGAATCAAAGCTTCCCAATGCATACCGGTGAGCTCCGCTTACAGGATATGGCTGAACAGCACACAACAAAACTACCTTTGGAGCAAGATACACTACGAAATCAAGGACCTTAAGAGGAAAGGTAAGGTACGAGCATACAAAAACTGGCTATATGACCCATCGAGATACAAAACTATCAATCCGTCGGTGATAAAAAATATCTATAACCGGAGAAAAAAGGTTTACGATGATTGGGCCAAAGCAGCTACCCGAGGGGGATATCATCTCAAGGATTTGGTAGGAACTTACCTTACTCAAAATGGGGTGCAGATGTCTCCCGACACGGTGACCTGGAACAATACAAGATTACGAATCGACCTGAAAAATACGACCACTGCTATCTTGGTTAAGAACGTGCTATCCGATGTATTCTACGATCCCAACAGTCTTTCCAGCATAAATGCAGGACATACAAAGATAAAGAATGTCTTTGAATACTGCTCCCATCACAGCCTACAGCCGATACTCATAGCGCCACTGATACATGATTCATTCTATACATTTGCAGCACAACACAATGGATTATTCTGCAGAACCTACCTTCAGTTATTAACAGCACATCAGCGCTCATTACGAACCAAGATAAACCATGAGTTCAACATCGGTATCATCAGAGCTACCAATACACTACCCTATACAATTAAACAATGGATCAACAATCATATCATTTAACATAATGCTCTGTTGTATCATTAGTACCTATTGTTATATCATAGTATCATTAAGATATTATCATAACAAGATATATCATAATACTATAATATAACTTAAAAGTACTATAATATAACTGAGGGTTTTTGCCGAAAAATTCTGACGGATTTTGCTCCTGCCATACCACATACCATCCAAAGGTAAGTAAGGTACCACATAGACCATAACAGCCAGTGTAAGCGGAGGGCATCTTGCATTTATGAGGGATCTCTCTCTCCGCCCTCCCATCTAAACGAATTGAAAGAAACAGAGTTAGCGCAAGCTAACTCACATGTTCTAAAGGAGATGAAAAATATGGAAATACATAAAGAAAGTATAATAGATAGTCTCAGGCAAGCCTGGGACAAAATAAAAAGTGTATCCACATCTACTGCTACGGGAAAACTGGTCATCATCATCGGGAACAAGGGAACGGGGAAATCAGAAACAATCAAATATCTCTGTAAACATATCAGTGGCCATAAATTCATTATAGCACCTGACAGCACACTCCAGCCACGGCCCCTGCATCCCGACGATAAGAAGGAGTACAGCGCTATCCCGAACTGCCATCCGGTCGAAGGGCAGACCATTGAATGGCAACCGGGACTGTATGTCCTTGAAGATTTTCCATCGCTGGACAAGGATGCTGAACAAGAGTTGTATAATCTTCTGAAAGATGCTCGCCATGAAGGGATGACCTTTGTCATTGTAGCGCACCAGTACAAGGCGATAAACAAGCGCATCTTTGACTTCGCTGACTACATCCTTCTCTACAAAAACGCAACGATAACAGCACATCAACTTGCTCCCAAGATTGGCGGAATGGGCAACGGCTGGGCTGTTCAACGGGGGATAAAGCAGCTCAAACAATACCAGTACTATCTCATATCTTGCGACGACCATAAATGGCATAACCCCCCACTTGACAGCAGAAACGCCGAAGTCCTTCGGAGGGCTGTCAGGGGATGGCTGAAACCTGCAGAGCTCTCGGACATATCCTTCCCCAAACAAACCACCACATCATCCACATCGAACCGAAAAACAAAGAAAAAAACCATCCAGCGCATGATACAGGATGGGAAAAGCTACAAGGATATATTACAGGCGGTCCAAGCGCAACATGGCAGCGCTACCTCAGAGGCATACATCTGGAAAATTAAATGTGAAATGAGAGAAACATACCGAATAGAACATGCCCTCCAAGATAATATTCCTGAGCAGCGCTATCCAACATATTTACAGGATAACCGGAGGACGTAATACGATGTAACCAGGACACATACATACACAAGTAAGTAAGGTACACCAGTGGACCATTTTGTGAAAAAAGAGGGATTTGTGCTATTATGGAGCAGTCTGCTTCCATCCCTCATTCTAACGAATATTGTAAACACCACAAGGAGGAACAGCATGAAAAATATTGTTAAGACAAAGTATGGAAACATTGACTTAAATAAGCTGACCACATCTGTTTTAGAGCTTGCAAAAAAGAAGGCCGAAGCATATAAGAGAAAGATGGTTGCCAAACGTGCCAGGCAGGAAGCCAAAGCGCAGACAGATGCAGACTATAGAAGGCTGGAACGAAAATGGAACAAGAAATTCAACGAGGTATATGACCTCTCATTGGTAGATGACCGTGCAGCAGCCGAAGCCAGTAAGCGCCTTTCTGGGGATCCCGAAGAATTGCTGGAGTATCTCTCCAAACGACATCTCTACATGAAGCCACAAGAAGGGATACGGATTCTCCAAGCAGCCTATAATCAAACTTACAACATCGGAAAGAAATGTATCCAATGCGGTAAAATCATTCCGCCGTCAAGCAGGCTGGGACGAACCAGAAAATTCTGTAGCAATGCCTGTAAACAAAAACACCACCGACAAAAAAACAAGAACAAAGATACCAAGGATGACAACAGCCCAGTAACATCGAAACACTAATGATACACAAAGAGACAGCGCTCACATCTGTATCCTATCTTTTAATGGGGGATATCAACATCTCCCTCTCTTTTTCATTCATCAAGGCCCTTTATATATCCATCATCCCAACAAGGACTCCCCACAGACACCAGCCAAACAGGGAGCGCATGGCAGCGCACATGAGCAAGGCCATACAGTAAGGCAGCGCCTGGGCCACACCATCATACATGGAAGCGCTTTTAACGCAATAGGAGCGCTAGATGTAGGTGTTACTGTTATGTTAAGCCTTGAAAAAAAAATCTTGAGAAGGGATGCTAAGGCCTATACATAAGGATTAACGATTTGTCTATACGTGAGAGGGATGCATAAATACGGATTATAATAAGATATATATTGCATTGGCTGATGTGAAAATGGTGGCATCATAAAAGGGAAAGAGAAAATCATTAATCTGTTTCATAAAATCAAAAAAAGAAAGAATATATTTGTTTTAATAATGGCTATATTTCTACTGTCGATGCCTCTATTTATCACAATGGTAAGTGCTGATAGAGAAAGATGCCCGATGTGTGGTGGGGATGGCATATGCCCAGCTTGTCATGGGGATGGGTGGATTAGCAAATCAGAGGAAAGATGGGACCTTAAATATGGTACGTGTCCCGAATGCGGTGGATCAGGAATTTGCTCGTATTGTGGTGGAGATGGATGGGTAGGAAGTGATTCAAGTAATGGGGGCAGCGGAGCAGGAAACGATGAAGAAGATGCTGGCATAATCCTTATTATTGTACCTGTTGTATTATTAGCTTTAGCTGGAGTCTTAATCCATTTTGAGGGTAAGAGAAAACCGAAATGTCCCAAATGCGGCAAAGTAGTATACTCTGACTGGACTACGTGTCCCTGTTGCGGCCAATCACTGGAGAATACTGATACAAATGGTCCAGTGTGAATTCTGCTTGAGCTACAACGGCGACATATGCCTTGAACCGCAAGGCGTGGGCTTATTATTAGGACCAGCGCTTAATATGATGGTAAAAAGAGGTCATAGAAATGATTACATGCCCTGAATGCGAAACAGAAAACGAGGATGATGTAAAATATTGTAAGAACTGTGTATTTAACTTCAAAGAGGAAAGAGTTGGGGATAAAGCTCATATTGCCAAAAATGTTGCAGAGGATTTGCAAAAAAATAATTTTGATAAGTGGGTGGATAAACTGGAGCATGGTTCGCAAAAGGAACAGATTGATGCGGCTAAATCTCTTGGAGAATATGGGGACAAAAAGGCTGTGATGTATCTAGGAGAAAAATTTTCCTCTGGTATAGATGACTTGACGGCTAAACATATAATCAATGCCCTTGTAAAGATTGGAGATACAAGGGCAATTGAATATCTTCAGGAAGCTCAAAGTCAATATCCTGAAAAAATCAAAAAACGTATCCTCGAAGCTCTTAAAACACTTGGCGCAAAACAACATAAAATGTCTTTGCAACATTGCCCCTCATGCGGACGTGAGATAAAACCTGATTGGAAAGCGTGCGCTTATTGTAAGACAAGGCTTAAGAAAGTGTGCCCTTCCTGTAATGAACCTATCGAGGGCGATTGGGCTGTATGCCCACATTGCAGACATGACTTAAGGATCACGTGCCCCTCATGCGGGCGTGAGGTACAGCTTGGTTGGATAACATGTCCATATTGCAAAACATCGATAGAGTAAAGAGGGGTATTGTGAATGAGAGATACAGAGCGAGGAATTTAATAACAACAATCCTGTAACATAACTATGTCTGCCGTTACGAAACAGCCCATTCTCGCCTCTGTTGGAAACTGCCAAATAGCGGGGTAGAAAGCCTACCCTACCGACCCCCCTCTACTTTCGTAACGAATTAGAGGTTTAAAGCAGTACTAATCAATAAAATTAAATATATTTTGACCATTTATAGATTTGAGGCAAAGGTGGCAGAGAAAAAGAGTTTATTAAAATCCGGAGGATTGTTAGCGGTTATAGTTGTTATACTCTGCTTATTTGTAGTCTTATCTATCTCTAATGAGGTATTAGCTGACTACCCAGATTATGACTATGATTATCCCGATTATGAAGAGATACAACAAGAAGCTAGAGAAGACACTCTTGCAACTCAGTCAATATGTCTTGTTGTCGGGTTCCCAATTGCAATTCTCTGTGGTGCGGTAGTTTACAGTGATGCCAAGAAATATAAGGGAACAAGTGCAGGATTATGGGGTCTTGTTGGCTTCTTCTTTGGTATCTTTGGTGTTATAATTTGGTTTATAGCAAGAATCAGCAAGGAAAAGAAAGATTATACACTAAAAACAGATGAACAAATAATAACGGACGAGAAAATAGTAAAAACAGAAGAGCGACCGTGTCCTCAATGTGGACAGCAAATTCCTACCGATGCAATTATATGTCCCTATTGCATGAGCTCTCTTACTAACACCTGTCCATCTTGTGGTAAAAAAGTAGAATCTAGCTGGAAGGCTTGCCCTTATTGTGGACAATCACTCGCAGATACTGGTTCAAGATATAGGATTTAACGATTTGTCTATATGTGAGAGGGACGGATAAATTCGCATTATAAAAAGATATATATCTGAATTGCCATAGTGAATGTGATAACATGAAGGGAGGAAGAACAACCACAATGGTAATATCAATTAGCGTGATTGCTCTTCTAATCGGAAGCTGTACACATCTAGGAGATGCTAATTCTACTATCTCACTCAAGGATGCTGTGGACAATACCGATTTGGATTTTACCACAGGCGGAAATGCAAACTGGTTTGGACAAGGGCATTATTCTCATTTCGGTGGAGACGCAGCTAAAAGCGGCAATATCTCAAGTAATGAAGAAACATGGCTTCAGACTTCGGTTACTGGGCCAGGTAAAATGACTTTTTACTGGAGTGTATCATCAGAAAGTGGATATGATAAACTAAAACTTTATATCAACGGTGTCAAGATGACAGATATAGATGGTAGCGTTGATTGGCAGTTGATATATTTCTACGTTGAAAACGTGACAGTAAATATTAGATGGTCCTATGAAAAAGATGGTTCTATTGATAGCGGAGAAGATTGTGGTTGGGTGGATAAGGTTAGATGGGAACCTGGCGAAGTTTGGACAGTGAAGAATAATAATACCGGAAAACATTACGTGTCAATCCAAAGAGCAATAGATAATGCAAACTATGGGAATACCATTTACGTAAAATCAAGCAATTACTATGAACATATTACCGTGGATAAACCAATAGCTCTAGTTGGTGAAAATAAGCATACGACTGTGATAAATGGAAGTCAAAGTGGCACAGTGATGGAAATTATCGCTGATGGGGTCACAATAAACGGTTTTACCTTTACCAATAGCGGGAATGATTATGGAGATGCGGGTATCGAAATAAATTCGAACGGAAATAATATCTCAAATAATATCATCAGTTACAATTTTAATTATGGAATTTACGGAAGTGAAATAAGTACTAATAGCATATCGAACAACATTTTAGAATATAATGATGATAATGCTATTTATTTAAGCTCCTCTGATAATAACTTTTTAGTTAACAATTCAATAAATAACAATTGGGATTACGGAATATACTTATATTCCTCGAATAACAATAGAATTATTAAAAATTGTATATCCGGGAACTGGGGAACAGGAATATATCTAAACTCCTGCCTCCAAAATAATGTCTCAAGCAATGGTATAAGGGGCGGCGAGAGCACCGGTATTGACCTCTCTTCATCACAATATAACAATCTAACAAAAAATAAAATAGAAAATAACATAGGGAATGGAATAGAATTAGATGAATCAAAAGCTAATTATATCCAAAATAACAATATTTCAAAAAATGACGAGGATGGCATAGAATTATGGGACTCTAGCCATCAAAATATAATCTGCAACAATAGGGTAACGGATAATGAGGGACGTGGAATAGATATAGATTCCAACGCAAACGTGGTATCTAAGAATGCCGTCAGTCTCAACGATGGAACGGGAATAAGTGTTGGTGAAGAGAACAATGGAATATTTGAGAATACTATCACAAACAACTGGGGTTCAGGACTATCACTTTCCGGAAGAGGGCATACAATTCAAAATAATTCCATATCAAACAATGAATACTCTGGAGTTTATGTTAGCTCATCAGCAGTTAGTAATCAAATATTGGATAATATTATTAGGGAAAACAGCCAAGGTATTGACCTCTCCTCGTCAAGCAGTAATACCGTTAAAGGAAACAGCATAGGGTATAATTCTGATTGTGGTATAGAAATTTTATCTAGTGCACACGACAATATCATCTACCAAAATAATCTCTATAAGAACGAACAGAATGCAAGAGATGGAACCACTCCTGAAAGTAACCAATGGGATGATGGAGAGAAAGGCAATTACTGGGATGACTATCAGGGCAATGATACCGACCACAACGGAATCGGAGATACTCCGTATCCAGTCCCCCCAAGATATTGGTGGGAAGATGTTTCTAATTATGACAACTACCCACTCATGGAACCATACGGAGTATTAATTACGCCACCAACAGCACCACGAAACCTTAAAGGCATTCCTGGAGATAGAACCACCAATCTAAGCTGGAGGGATCCTTTCTACAACGGGGGAAGAGAGATTACTAATTACAAAATTTACCGAGGAAATAGCTCAAGCCAGTTGTATTTAATCTCAACTATTGGAAATCTTTCATCTTACGTAGATACTGGACTTACAAACGGAAATACATATTACTATAGGGTTAGTGCCGTGAATGAAATTGGAGAGGGCGCTTTATCAAATCAAATTGCTGCAAAACCCGTTCTTCCCCCTAACAACCCACCCAACACACCATCAAAACCATCGGGCCAATCATCAGGCAATACAGGCACAAGCTACAGCTACGCAACCAGCGCAACCGACAGCGACGGTGACCAAATAAAATACTACTTTGACTGGGATGACGGAACAGGAACATGGACCAGCCTGCAAGATTCGGGACAGACAGCATCAAAATCACATACATGGAGCAGTCCTGGAACCTACAATATCAGAGTGAAAGCGCAGGATGAACACGGAGCAGAAAGTGATTGGTCAACTATAAAATCTGTGACAATCACAACTTATACACCCCCGCCACCTAACGAATCACCAACATGCTCAATATCCGCAAACCCAACATCAGGATATGGTCCACTCGACGTTACCTTTTCACTCAGCGCCAGCGATACCGATGGCTCAATAGACTCATGGGAACTGGACATTGACAACGATGGCAGCGCAGACTATTCAGGGTCAGGCAACCCTCCAGCTACAAAATCACATACCTATCAAAACGTGGGGGAATACACGGCTCAACTTACAGTCACGGATGACGATGGAGCAACCGAATCAGACACCACCACCATAACAGTCAATGAAACACCCAACCAAGCACCCACAGCCAGCTTTGACTACAGCCCGACAAATCCCACAGCAAACACAACCATTACCTTTACTGACACCTCAACAGACACTGACGGCACTATAGAAAACTGTACATGGAACTTCGGAGACGGAACAACAGGATACGGACAAACAACCAATCACACCTACACAGTGCCAGGAACCTACAACGTAACCCTCACAGTCACCGATGACGATGGAGATACTGACAGCTACATCAAATCAGTGGAAATCAAAGCACCAAGCAAAGACAAGGGTGGCACACCTGGCTTTGGATTAGCGCTCTTTGCCATGGCGATAGCAGTCATTCTTTTAATTGAACATAAAAGGAACAAAAGATAAAATGGGGAGAAATGAAGACAAGAAAAATATGAAAATCTGTAGTCACTGCGGGGAAAAAGTTGCAGCTGGATCAACAACTTGTCCCCACTGTGGTATTGCTTTGAAAGTACCTCCCAAGATTCCGTTAGAAAAGATAAAATATGCAAAGCCAAAAGAAAAATCTATTAAGGGAGATGGAAAAAAATCATCGACAACAGAAGAGGAACCCAAATGGAAGGAAGGTAAAAACTGGGCAAAAAAGTCACTCAAATCTATTAATCATGCCTCGGATAAATCAAAATTAGAGGGTATTACATGTCCTAAATGTGGCAAACTAAGTCCGATTGATGCCGTTGTTTGTGCATACTGTGGCGAAAAGTTCGATCAATCATATGGCGTTGTTAAGACCACTCTTTTTGCATTCCCAGCGAATATGGGCCCATATTTATCTAAAAAAGCATTGAAGGAAAATAATCTTGTGTTCAGTCCCCAAAGCTCATTTGTTGATAAGGTTGTTCCACTTTCTGATATTGGTGGAAAACTCATTGCTATTTTTGATAAGCATTACCCTCAATACAAAATCATTAACGCTGAATATAATTGGGGAAACCCCCTATCTCTCCCCGTCAGTTTTAAGTTGGTATCGTCTGAACTCGAAATTTGGTTTGAATTACGAACATATAGAGCGTTGAGTACCCCATCTAATCCTGGCTTTTTCGTTGACTTGCACGTGATAGGTACATGGGATGGCGTAATACATTTTGTGTATCTTTTTGACAATAGCCTAAATTATTTGCCGTGGGAACATGCACGATGGGACAAATTCCAGAAGAGAACTAACATATCGATGGGGGAAGTATTAGATGGGTGGAGAGAGATAATCAATAAAAAATTTGAGTTAGTAGGAAAATCAGAAGATTCTGAACTTGAAAATTTTATTTTAAAAAGAGAAGAGACCCGAAAGAAGCTTGAAGAGCGTGATAGTGATACAGACCTTAGGGTGTTTGAGCAATTAAAAAAAGATGGCCTTATTTCTAACCACCTAACTAAACCACAGGATACATACGAAAGAGCCCTAAAAGCAATCGACCCAGATGAATCAATTAAAGCCATATTCGGAGTACGTAAACCACAAATTGGAACTGGTATATTGACAAATAAGAGGATTCTATTAGAGTCTTATTCTGGCAAAGCAATCACTGAGGTTATCGATTTTTCAAATATTCACTTTTTTGATACTATGTTAGATTATTTATTTATTAATAACAAAAAATATCGTTTTTTCAATATGCCAGAACTCGGCAAAATTTTTACAGAAACAATAAAAAAATACAAGGCCGAGATGTCCAAAAATATGACGGCGAAAGAAAAAGAAAATATTGCATTGCATGTCATTCCCAACTTGATACACGTTGATGGAATACCTTTCTTGAGCGGTAAAAAAGTAATTCTAAAATTGCATCCTAATAAACTGGGGATCATAAACATCGATGGAAACAAATCCTATAAAATAAAACTAAAAAATATCAATGATATAAAAATAAAAACCGAAAAAGAAATAACAGAGCAAGAAAGACATACTTTGATGAGGGCTTTAGCAGGGGGTATTTTATTTGGTGGCACAGGGGCAATAGTAGGTGCCATTAGCGGTGTCCCTAATAAACAAATCACAGTAACGCACAAAATACTACTTATCGACTATACTTCTAAAGAGGAAGAGGAGCAGTCTCTGATGTTCATTGTGGACCCTAAGTTAAAACAAACTATCGAAGGAGTTAACTTTATACCTAATCTTGTCAAATTTAGAGAAGAAGTAATAAAACTGATTGGGAAAAATGATTCTGAAAATGGAGAAGAGGTTGAACTATAACCATGCCCCAGTGTGAATTCTGCTTGAGCTACAATGGCGATACCTGCACCGACCCAAATGGCATCAAATACGGTGAGGTCATAGAGGATTCCTATGAGCGAATAGACTGCCCTGCATATCTAGAAAAGGGGGCTGCTGGAGCGTTGAGTCCTGCCTTTGATGATGTGTTCTTTGATATGTTTTAACAGCCACACCCACACCGAAGTAAGTAAGGTAGGAAAAGTTATTATGAAGATTTGGGATTGAACAATATGGGGATACGAATAGAGGTTATCAGTGGCGAACATAAAGGATGCGCCGGACCAATGGTATTCGAGAACAAATACTATTACTTCATCATTCCCGAATCAGACAACGAAAAGGGAGAGAAATCGCTGCTTGTGATTGAGAAAAGCAAAGCGAAGGAGATTCATAACTATAACCCTGATGAATAACGTCACCAAATATTGCACACACCATAGAAAAGTAAGTAAGTTGTAAGCACGAACAAGAATGAATAGGGACAGGAGGAGGGTTTGGAGATGGAGGTAGATTAAAAACCGTATCCCTGCCCCTATGGATAAGAGAATCAGCCCAAAATAGAGGTCTCTGGTGTTACGAAATAGGTCCTTCTCGCCTCTGTTGGAAACTGCCAAATACGGGGGTAGCAATGGTAGGGTACCGACCCCCCTCGCATTTCGTAACACATTAGGGTAAAACCGTGATGTCCACGTTGTCATAGATTCGCTTTAAATCCTCTTCAGACTGGGCGTTAT
>CAYPWJ010000024.1:0-19543 GCA_964414415.1 uncultured Thermoplasmatales archaeon
CTCTCCGGGACCTTCAGCCAGGTCTCCCCCGTCAGCATCAACGCCGCCGCCTCCGTCCGGTCGATGCCCGCGGAGAAACAGTTCACGGCGCCGTAGGAGCAGGTATGTGAGTCGGAGCCGAGCACCACCCCGCCGGGATGCGCCAGGCCTTTCTCGACGACGACCTGATGGCAGATGCCCGTCCCTGCATCGTAAAAGTGAGTGATGCCGTGGCGCTGCACGAACGCTCGTATCTCTTGATGGTTTGTCGCGGTTTTCTCGTCGGCCGCCGGCACCACATGGTCGAGCACGATGACCGGTTGCTCCGGGTCAGCGATGCCGTACTCCGTCAGCTCATCCTCGATCTTTGCGGTGATCGGCGCTGTGTTGTCATGCGTCAGCAGATGGTCCGGCTTGACGGTCACGATCTCGCCCGCCGACACCTCACGGCCGGCACGCTTGCTCAATATTTTTTCAGCGCAGGTCTTTCCCATTGTATTCCTCGCTACATGGCAATGGCCAGGCCAGTTAAGAACGTTGCGTCTCCACCTGGCGGCCAACGTTTATATTCCAGGGCTGCATGAAGACCATGGCCGAGACAGGCGAATGGTTCAAGCCAGAGAAGCTCGTGGCACTCTACAACGCCTATCTTGCCATCGTCTTCGCCGTCTTCTTTCTCCCGCCGACTGCTGGTGCATTCCTCGCCTGGGTACTGGCCGAGGCATCTCCTGTGATACCCGTGGCAGCCTCGGCGGTTATGCTGCTGCTCCTCGGCTTCGTCGGCTGGTGGATACGCGCATTCTACGAGACCTCCTTCTACCGGCTGACTGAGGACGACATCGAGCACAGGCGAGGCGTCTGGTTCAAGTCCACCACCGAGGTCCCATACAACCGGATAACCAACGTCGGCACCCACCAGGACCCCGTCCAGCGGTACGTCGGCAGCGGCCAGGTCAAAATACAGACGGCGGGCAGTTCAGCGCAGACCGGCGCCGAGCTTACCATAACGGGGATAGGAAACTTCGAGGAGATACAGCAGGCGGTCGTCGACAGAGTCAAAGCCAAGAAAGCCTCGACCGCCGTCGAGTCATTCGAGGAGGAGGACCACGCCAAGGGAGACGTCAACAGACAGATACTCGAAGAGATACGACAGATACGGACCCTGCTGGAACAAGGCTAAGCGGCGTCAATCCCGGGATGCGCCACGCTTTTATGCATCACCCCAATGCGGACATATGCACGAGATAACGCTCCGCTCACAGCAGCGCGAGGAGCTCATCGACGTCACTGACCGCGTCGCCGCGCTCATCGAGCAGTCCGGCATCCAAAGCGGCACGGCAGCCCTCTATGTGCCGCATACCACCGCCGGCGTCACCATAAACGAGGGCGCCGACCCGGCGGTGCAGCGCGACCTCCTCGCCGCGCTCAGACGGCTGGTGCCACAACGCGAGAGCTACGAGCACGCCGAGGGCAACAGCGACGCCCACGTCAAGTCCACGCTCGTCGGTTGCACCGCCCAGCTCATCATCACCGACGGTGAGCCGCTGCTCGGCCGGTGGCAACGCATCTTTTTCTTTGAGGGAGACGGCCCGCGCACCCGCCGGCTGTTGGTCGAGCTCCACGAGCGATGACAAAGGCATCGAGGCGGACGGCATCCGGCATTACCCCACCATTTCGACAGCTATAAATATGCTCTCTGGCCTTATAGTAGTGGAGGCCACACATGTATAAAAAACTTCTATCGATCGCCCTGGTGGCGTGCCTCGTGTTCATGGCGCTTCCTGCATCCGAGCCCGCCTCGGCTGAGGGTACCCGACACACGGTTACCTTCGCCACCTATCTGCCGGACGGCTCCGTCGAGTACGAGGAACAAGAGGTTGAGTTGTCGGATGGCGAGAGCCTGTCCGCTGCCATCGCCGACCGATGCGCCAGGATGGTGCAGGACGACGCTCGCCTCCAGTGGCTCATGGACCAGCAACTCGGGCTGTATCTCATCGTCTCCGGAGGCAGCGGTTTTCATATGGCGCTCCCGCCGGCGCTGCTCGAGATGCGGCTGCTGCAGCTTTCGTTCAACATCCTGCCGTCGCTCATCTACTGCAGCTACTCCGGGGAGGAGGCATCGACGACCGTCACGCCGCTCATGGGCGGTGGAAATGTCACCTCGTATGACGGGCCGCACAAGCTCCTTGCAGCAGGATTCGTGGGCGTCATCGGCTGGAGCGGCGTCTTTTCGTTTTCCAGTACCGGCTTCGCGGGCCTGACCCTGTTTACCTGGACGTCGGACGGCGGCGCATCGCATCTCAATCGAGCGGGATGAAGCAGCCGTGACGTTCCGCCTCGATGGTATCCCTGTTGCTCACCTGACAAAAAAGGGAGGCAATGGGGAAGGGAGGAGGCACAAAAAGAGGTGAGGTAATCACCCTTCCCCGATGGGTGCGTAAGACAGGCTTATATATAAAACTTTCCGTGCTCACCGCGTTCTCCTGTGTTACAATCTCCAGCGCTCGCGATTGCGGTCGCGGATGTGGTTGTGCATAATTTTGTGCATAAATTTCGGGGTTTGCTTGCAATCGTTGACGCGGATTTGCCGTGTTCCGCGCGTTGTCCCGTCGCGCCGCCGCCGGCGTTCGCCCCCGTTGCACGCGTCGGTTGTCGCGGCACACGGGCATATCGGGATTTGAACCCGAGTAACTGGCTCCGGAGAATTTTTGTCTTTCTGTGAAAAATTCGCGTAATCGCTTGGTCACGAATCGCGATATGTTGATGTCCGCTAGCTTCGCCGCGTCCCGCAGATCGCGCGGTATCAAAATCGTGGTGCGGGTTTTATTCGATGCCATGAATGCATATTCTTTATGCATCTAAAAAAGCAATTCTTCGGTGCTGTATGGAACGTGTATGTGGCGTACAATGCCAACACCTCGCGAAACCGCGAACCGCGCAGAATTCGCCATGCAAACCCATGGTTTTGGTGGCAATTATCGCCTGCTAACGATACTAACGACGCGCGATGTTGCCGTCCGCCGTGGTTGCCGTCATTTGTATAATGTTTTTCGTCCGCAGCGAAACCGCGCGGCGTCGCAGGTAGTATCGCGCAAAATTTTTCTATAACATCGGCTGTCGATTGGATGCCACTTCGACCATGGTGGCGTTCAAACCAACGACGAAGAAGGAAATGTGCCTACATCGCTATAGTTCCACTTCGACCATGGTGGCGTTCGAACCATATGGAGGAACACAAAGATGTGCGACATAATATCAGTTCCACTTCGACCATGGTGGCGTTCGAACCTACAACAGGACGAATGGGACGACTTCATCAACGCAAGTTCCACTTCGACCATGGTGGCGTTCGAACCAAGGCCATTCACCGTACGTCACCGCGTATGTCGTTCACAGCCCGTGGCCGTGAACCCATATTTTATCTCCATGCGCTCGCGTTGCAGACCCCATATAGGTTTCCGCAACCGCGCACACTTCGTCGAACCCGCAGGGGAACTGACTGCGGGTGGTCTGCCGCATGGGTCAGACCTCGCTGACAATTTATATAATCAATGAATACTTATAAATTTATCGTTCCATTAACATAATTGGCATGAAAACACAGTACAAATCGATTTTGTTGCGCCTTGAAACGACGCCGCGGCAGAGCAAGGCCATCGACGCCAACATCGACGCGGTATCGCGAATGGTCGAAATGTCACAAACCGATTTCCAAAACATGCTCGCGAAAAAATTCCGCGCGGAGGGATTTGACACGTCGTCGCGGTTGCTTGATTTGGTTGCCCAACGAATCGCGCGGACAGTAATGAAAAGCAAGGTCGTGCCATTGGATGACAGGAATTATAAAATCGTGAAAGGGGACGACGGGTGGTATTACGCCGACATCATGCTGAAAAGCACGAAACAGCACAGCCGAAGCGATGCACGGTTTCAAATCCCCGTATACGTCAACAGGGGCAACAAATATTACATGCCAATCGAGGATGGATTCGACGAATCGGCGATACTGTTCCGCCGGGGTGGCAGTTGGTTTATCCTCGCGCAAATCGAATTTGAAAAACGATACGACGAACAACGCGACACCGTGTACGTGGGTATCGACCTGAATCAACGGAAACACGCCGCCGCGTTCAACCGCAACGGCGTATACGAGGAAAACATATTTTTCGATTTGCAACCCATCGACGAAAAATGCAAAGAGTTACAGCAAAAAATGACCGACATCCAAAAGGGACGACGCATGTATCAGTTAACCGACGACGAAAAACAACGCATGGATAAATTGTATGAAACGCGGACGAAAATCATCAAAAAAGGACACGGCGATTTCGCGACGCAATTAACCGATTTAGCGGACAGATATTGGCAAAAGGGATACAACGTCGTGTTCCGCCTTGAAAACCTGAACGGGATAACAAAGAGGGTGCGGAAATCGTATGCGCCGTTTAACCGGTGGTTACATCAACAATGGTGTTACGACATGTTTTACGACGTCCTTGTATGCAAAAAGTATCCCGTCGAACAGGTCGACCCGCGGAACACGTCAAAGATGTGCCACAAATGCGGCGACGAGGTAACCATTTACGGCAAACACAGCCGATTGATAAAATGCGACACATGCGGATACGACGATTTCAACCGCGATTTAAACGCGGCGCGCAACATATCGCAGGATGGCGTCGATAAATGATATTTCTTCAAATCAAAGAGATTATTACCGGTAACGAACATTATATTTATGGAAGAGAACAATAAAAACCACGAAGAATACTCCAATAGAGACATCATCAACGAGATTAAAAAATTAGAGGCCGCAAAAAAATCGCAATTGGGAAACGTATTGACGCTATTTATATCGCTACTATGCGGCCTACTATCCGCCTCATATTTTGCTTTTGTTACTTCCTATTTCGACAAGAGCAGTACCATTTATGTGTCCCTTATGGTTTTTCTTGTTAGTTCATGTATAGTTTTTGCATTTCTATGGATTATAATGGCCCGGAATCAATAATGCCAACAAAAAACGATACATCGCTACAATTTTCCACAGCGCAACGCGCATGGTATATTGCTATATTCGCGCTTTTTATCGCATGGTCAATAAGCGACATCGTACTGTGCCTGCCAATGGATTACAAGGGACGCGCGATGCTTTTTGCCGCCATCATCGTGCCGATCTGCCTCGCGCTGTTGTATTTATTCGTCGTTAAACGCGGTATTGCATCGTGGCATGATTTTGGATTGACAACTCAAAACGTGGGCAAAAACGCCGCATATGGCGTCGCGTTGGGTGTTGTTGCCCTTGTTGTCGCGGTGGCAACGTTGCGATGGGTGTATGGCGTTACCGACATAAATCAACCCAACGATTGGCAGCTCTACGCGGTTGCGTCGGGCGTTGCCGCGCCGATATGGGAGGAATTGTTGTTCCGCGGCATGCTTTTTGGCTCGCTGCTCATGCTCGCGGAGCGCAGGGTACGCGCCGACTTGCAACCCGCCGCCGTGCTTGCCATCGCGTTTTTCATAAACATTTTTTTCCTCACGGCGCATTGGGGCGCAAATCTGCTCGTCATTTACCTGACGGGCTTTGTGTACGTTTTTGCGTTCTACGCGACGCGCAGCTTGGTAACGCCGATTGTCGCGCATGCGGTATACAACCTGTCACTCGTCGCGGCGGCGCATTGGCTGTAACTATTTGCCTCTGTTGTTATCCAATATTTTTCTTTTCAATGTCTACTTGGTGAACCCGGTAATACCCGTCATCATAAGCGTGAATCACTATAACAAAATAATAGGGGGGTAAATAGGCTCCATTAACATTTTGAACGTTTGCCGTCCCATTTACAAAATATTCATGATATTTTTCATTTGAAACTGTATCGCGGCCTTTGCCCCATAGCCATACGTTCATGTTTGAAAACTCGGCGGTTGAAGCATCAACAGACGAGAACCCATTAATGTCCCAATTGTGTTGTTCTCTCATCCTTATTTTTGCCTCCTGTTTTATTTCCGCCTTTGTCCAACCAAGCTCATCACCCCCTTGCGTACAGAATAAAAAATAACATCCGACGAATAAACCAATGACTACTAATAACACCAAAGCCCACTTTCCGGCAGACCAAGAAGTATAGGTTTTCTCTTCGTTCTCCCTTTCTTGTTCATCAACTTTTCGTTGTCGAGACTTTGCTGTTCCAAGTTTGTTACCACAGTTCCCACAATAGTTAGCATCGTTGGGATTATGCATCCCGCATTTTTGGCAATAAACCATGTAAAATAATTGACTATAATATATAAAATTTTTACTAATTTATTTATATATCAGTATTATTTATATCGCTTAAAATTGAAGATGTGATTGATTAGTTATTTGTACCGCCGCCGCATTACGCGCAATAACGCGATACAATGCGCGAAACATGCAGCGACGGCATAATGTTTTTGGAAACCGAGGTGCGTGAGCCGCGGGATATTGATTTTGACGATTTGGATGCGGATATAACCGTGTTGGCGCATCAGCCCGGCGTCGGCAAAACCCATGCGGTTATGGAATACATGAAAACGCATCCCGACGCGTTTTATTTCACCGACCGGCATGACACCATCAACGAAATAATCGCGGATATGGACATCAGCGATTACGAATATTCGCATTGGCAAGGATTTAAGCGTATATGCGAATGGAGACATGCCCGTGAAGGCAAATCCAAATATGGTTTGCCGGTTGCGGTTTGGTGTCGGTTATGTAACCGCACAAATTGCCGGTATAAACGGCAATTCAACGAACGCGAACGCGTATTTGCGCCATATGAACATCTCAAAACGAGGCACATCAAGCCCTATCCGCGCGTTGCATTTTTTGACGAAAACAAACTCGATATAGAGACGCTCAGTTTCGATAAAAAAAGCGTTGTTGATTGGATGCGCACAATCGATATCGATGAAGGAATGGTAAGGCAGTTGAAAAAAGGTGATTTTACATCGTCTAAACGGTATCGCCTCGGCAGATCGGATGTTGTCGCTCGGCATCATGAAACGTTGACGGCTGCATATGAAAACGACGTGCCGGATAAGAAAATGCAGCGTTTGCTTTCGCATAGCGCACAAGAGATTTGGAATTATTTTGATTGGGCGCGCAAATATGATGATTACGAAAGCGATTACCACATACCCATTTATTATCATGGGTTTGAGCTTGCACAAGAAGGAGTGCCGCTTGTTTTTCTCGATGCCACGTTTCATCGTAAATTTTTCCGGTTCTTGTTAGAAGCATACAACGGCGAAATCGGGTTTAACCGCGATATCACAGTAAAAATATATAAGTCGGCGGAGGAAAACAAAAACACGAATGTATATGCATTGCGCCCACGAAATCGTCGGCCACGCCAAAGTTTCCGATATCGCCGCGACATCAATGAGTGGCTTATTCCTGATTTAAACCACATAAAGCGCATATTTGGCGCGGGCAATGTCGGGATAATCGGGCATAAAAACGTCGTTGGGTATGCGCTGATAAACCGTGAATATTATGGCAACCTGCGAAGCAGCAACAAATTGGCCGATAAAGATGCGCTTGTCATTTTAGGCACGTACGAAATCAGCGAGCAGGATATTCAGGAGGATATGGCGAAACTGTTGTATAAACCATTGAAAAAAATCAAGGAAAACGCTTACAGCCGCAGAAGCCGAAAAAGGCGAAACGGATATACGATGCATCAAGAAAGCGCGGATGGACATATGGGCGGCAAAAACGGCAGCCGCGGCGAGCCAATATACATGGGTGAATGGATACAACAACTCATATTCGACAACGAAATGTACCAAGCGTACCATCGCAATCGCGGATTGCGGAACAATCGAACGATAATAACCTACGGGCTCGTACCGCGAAAAATTGACCGAGAATTCAATGTCAAAAAAGTGTACCGTAACGAAGAAGAAGAGTTTTGGCAAAACCTCGAAGTGCAACATCCCGTTGGATACGTTATGCGAAAACTTCGTGCTATGGTAAACGATTTGGAACAAGGCGATGCAGCCACACCGGTTGCTCGTAGGTATAAAATATGGAAGGAGGGCGGTCGCGGACCTGACAACCAAGCCGTCGATGGGTTATTGCGTGTGTATAAACGCCTCAAAAAACAAGTAAAAAATCAATGACACTAACGGAAGAGAAACACCAAAAAAATAAATCGCGGAAACGCGCTCTTCAAGAGAATCAGCGCGATTATTATAAGATATTATTACAAAAGAACGCGACAACGCGACGACCGCGGTTAACGACAAACGACGCGCGGTTTCGGCGGAACACGCATTCGTTTACCGTGTTCGATACAAAGGCAATCCATGGATTGTAAAACTCAATGTGTCGCATGTCACAAAGCAATGCGGGGTCAACGCGTTAATGGTTACGCGGCGGCGCAAACGATAAACGACAACATGCCATGAATTACAAACACGGATTGGTTTTATTCAAATCTACAAGCGGTCGCGACCAATTGCGCGGCAAACGCCACGCGTTATGAGCGAGCAAAGCGGATATAGCGCGCAATTTGAATCCATGACGCCGCCATAACGAAAATAATTTAATCGCTTTGGTTATTAAAATGCGGAAGCAGGTGAGATTATAGCGGAGGAAGAAACGGAGATCGACCCTGTCAGGGCCGTGTTTGTGATAGTAATCGTGGCTGCGGTTTTACTGTATTTGTACGTACCGCACATTTACTTAATCGCGGCGCTCGTTGTCATAATAATTGGTTTAATAGCGGCCACATATTATTATTACACGAAACACCATGCATTTTTGCCCGCGGTATTGACAAAACGATTTATTGCATGGGCGCGAGAAGTGCAGGAGGACGGCGGAAAACAACGAAAGAAACGAAAAAAAGTTGTGCCGCCGCCGTCATCAAACCAAAAAAATAGATTAATCGTCGATGTCGCAAACGGTAAATGCGAATATCCCGATTGCCACCGCGAAGTTGGATTAGAAGTGCATCATATTAAACCGCGGGCTGATGGTGGGCGAAACACCGACAAAAATATGATTGTGTTATGTCGTCATCACCACCACTTGGCGGATAGGGGCGAAATACCGCGGCATAGGTTAAAATATATCGTGAGAAACAGGAATAAATGAGGATGGTAAAATGGGAGTAGTAAAACGAGAAGGTAAATGGACGCTTGAAAAAAAGAAACAAGGCGTGTACGCCATAAAAAGCAGGAAACAACAACAAGCGAAAATAATAACCGATGAATACAAACCCGAACAATTTTCCGACGAGCGAATGGACGTAATGACCGAAGTCATCGAAGTAAGCGATTTCAAAGCGGCAAAAAGGGCGTTCATGGATTACATAAAACGACAGGAGCGCGGCGGAGGATTATTCGGTATCTAACCGCGATAGCGCGTTTCTCTGCCGTCCTAACGTCGGGCTTTGCAGTTGGGCTTTGGTCACGGGACGCGACGTGTTAGAACCGCAGAGCGCCGTTTCTCGCGGTTTCTAATCGTCGAACACGCGTACGTCCACGCGTTCGTATTCCGCGCGTAAATCGTCGACGTCGTGCGCCGCGTAATGCGACAAATCGATGTCGCCGTTTAACGAATGCCCCATGAGTATTTTTTTGATATTCGTGTTGCCACCGTGTCTGTCCCATTCCTGCGAAAAGAATTTCCGCAAATGCTTTGGCATCACGTTGGTTTTACGGAAAAATTTACGCGTCGCGTATTCGTTGAACGGTTGCATGAATTCGCGTTCCACGAATTTGTATTCGTCGATGTCCTCGGATAAAAACGCCTGCATTTCACGCGCCGCCTCATCGTTGAAAAACGCGATGCGGCGTTGCCCCGTTTTTGATTTGCGGACATAAATCACGCGTTCATCCAAATCGATGTCGTCCCAATCCAAATTGTATAATTCCTCGGCGCGGATGCCCGATGTCGCGCCGATTAACAACGCGGCGGAATACCGACGCGTGTACAAATTGGATAAATAATCATATGCGTCGCGGATGTCCGCCGGACGCCAAATCGTTATGTCGTTGTTGTTGCGGTCTTTCGGCGCCTTCAAATCCGACGCCCAATCCGCGCCCATTGATACACAAAATTTGCGTATTTGGTAAAACATTTTTTTGTATCCGCCGACGTCGTGTTCGTTTTGCAGCCGTTGCAGGTATTCGAGCGTCGTGTCCTCATCGATGCATCCGTTGACGGCATCTACATATTCGCGGATGATCTGTTCGATGCGGTCGAGCCAATTGTCGGAAACACCCGTCAATTCAATGCGCGACAAATGCCGCGATATATCGCGTTCATCGACATGAATGCCGCGCGGTTGCATCGGCATTCCACGCGCTCGCGATTGCGCTCGCGGATGTGGTTGTGCATACGATTGTGCATACATATCGCGTGGTTGTGCATAATTTTGTGCATAAATTTCGGAGTTTGCTTGCAATCGTTGACGCGGATTTGCCGTGTTCCGCGCGTTGTCCCGTCGCGCCGCCGCCGGCGTTCGCCCCCGTTGCACGCGTCGGTTGTCGCGGCACACGGGCATATCGGGATTTGAACCCGAGTAACTGGCTCCGGAGGCCAGTAGGATGTCCATGCTACCTCATATGCCCAGGCCTGTATTACGACGCATCATAAATATTTGCTGCCGTGGGTTATGCAAACCCGGTGTGGCCGGGAAAACAGAGCTTCGTGACAGCCAGCAGCAGGCCGAACGCGATGTAGATGATGCCGACAACGCGCTTCAGCACACGCTCAGGCGCCGCGTTGGCGTACCGGGAGGCGACGAGGGCTGCGGCGCCACCTGCTGCAGCGCCCAGCACCGCTGCTCTGATGTCGAGGGCGCCGTACATGCCGTGGCCGATGGTGGCGGCGCCGGCGGTAAAAATCATGATGAGCACCGAGGTGCCGACGGCTCTGTGGATGGGATAATCGAGCAGGATGACGAGGGAGAGCAGGATGACCATGCCGCCGCCTGCGCCGACGACGCCGCAGATGATGCCGATGACCAGGCCGGCAGCAGCCATGAGGAACGTTTCCTGTTTCCTGAGCCGCTCGATGTAGGGGATGTCGCTGAGCAGGCTGCCGTCCATGATGCCGGGGCGGGCAACAAAGGCCAGTCCGATGCCGAGTGTGATGAGTCCGCTGCCGCCGCCGAGCGTCGTCGCCGACAGAAACGATGACGCCCAGCTGCCGACGATGGCACCGGTCACCGAGGCCGAGGCGATCCATGCGCCGGCTCGCAGGTCGACGCGGCTGTGGTTGGAGTAGCTGTAGGCGGCCACGATGGATACGAAGATGTCGATGGCGAGCGCGATGGCGATTGCCTCGTAGGGCTCGTAGCCGGCGAACACGACGAGGATGGGCACCGCGACGGCTACGGCGCTGGCACCGATGAGACCGGTTATCGCGCCGGCGCCGCATCCCGCCAGCAGGATAAAAAGCACGTCGAGCGGGTTAGGCATCCAGCGACACCTGGTCTGCCGTGTATGTGAAATGGATGAAGGGGTGAAGGCTCGTCATCAGGGGTATATGCCGCCGGGATATTTATAGGTTGACGCCTCGACAGCGTGAAGCATAAGTATTTTTATAGCGACGCTTCGTTACATCACCGGGCATCCACTATCAGTGATAGCGATGACGGGACAGCAGCCAAAGGTGTTCTGCATCGGGTTGTCGAAGACCGGCACGACGAGTCTCACCGCCGCTCTCAAGCAGCTCGGCTACCGGGCGAAGCATTTTCCCATCCGGATGGTCCGGTACAGCGACGGTGTTCTCTCCTTTGATGGATCCATCGTGGCCCGGTATGACGCCCTGTCCGATCTACCTGTCGCCCGGTTTTACCGGCAGCTCGACGCGCTGTTCCCCGGCTCGTGGTTCATCCTGACCACCCGGCAGATTGATGACTGGCTTGACTCGTGCCGCCGTCATGTCTGGCCCGGTCAGTTCATCAGGGTAGACACATGGTTCAATCGTCTCCACCGGGACATGTATGGTGCTATCGACTACGATGAGGAGTGCTTCCGTCGGGCGTACATCCGCCACGTCAGTGGTGTCCACCGTTATTTTGAAGGTCGGGAGGCGGATCTTCTCGAGTTCAGCGTGACGGGGGGTGACTCGTGGGAAAAACTGTGTCGGTTCCTCGGTCATGATGTCCCCGACGGCCCGTTTCCACGGAAGGACTGCCTGTACAGCCGGTTTTTCAAGCTGGTGCCGCTTCATCGACTCCGCGACGGCTGGTAATGTTACAGGAGCAGGGCAAGCAGCAGCGCGACCAGTGCGACGACGAGGGCTGCCAGTGCGATGGCGATGGCGAGCCGCGCTAGTTTTTCCATGGCCTTCGACAGTAATGCATGGTACTTCATCGAGAGGACGTTGAGGACGACGTCGAGCTTGCGGTGTATCTTGCCCGCGGTGGCCATTGTCTCGTAGGCGTGGTCTATCTCGTCTTCGTACATATCGATTATTTCTTCTACTCCGTCATCCTCGATTTTTCCCTCGGCGTGCAGTTTTTTGGCCCGGGCTATCTCTGCCTTGTTTCTTCGGACTGCGTTTTCTGCCTTGGCAGCCTCGTAGGCTGCCTTCGCTGCGGAGTGATAGACTGGCTGGAGCTTGGCGTCGACGACGTTTTCCATCCTGACGATGCTGTAGCCGCCGAGGTTGCTGAAGATGGCGTCAAGGGTGTGTGACGCTTGTTTCATCGATGGGTTCTCGTCGTCCCGGCGTGTGCCTCCGTCTGTCATCCATTGTATAAGCACAGCGATATAAAAAAGCTATCGATTGCGGTCGCGCTTCTGGTACTGCAGGTTTTTGCATCTCGATGGTGGAAACGTTTTTATATCTCCGCGCTTTTATTTTTAGGCAATACCTAAAAATGAACGCGGTCCCCGGAATCACTGAAAACGAGGCAAAATACTTGAAGCACATCTACAGGAAGCAGCATGAGGAGTCCCAGGATATACACACCACTGGCCTGGCAACGTCGCTCGGCGTTCGCCCGGCCACTGTGACCGAAGTGCTTCAAACCCTCGACGAGAAGGAGCTCCTTCACTATACGCCATACCGAGGGGTGCAACTGACAGAGCGGGGACGGCAGGCAGCAGAGACATTTCTCCGGAAACACAGGATCCTGGAGACACTGCTCACCGACACACTGGCGTATACCCCCGACGAAGCCTGCCGGGAATCGCTCAGGCTCGACTACCACGCCTCCACCCGCCTCATCGATGCTATATGCCGGACGCTCGGCCACCCCAAAGTATGCCCCTGCGGCAAGACCATCTTCCGCGGCGCACATTGCAAGGAACACACGGACGGTGACATCGATGAGTGACGGCTTCATCGCGGTGCTGACGGCCAGCATCCTGTCCTGCCTCTTCTGCACCCTGGGTATCCTCACCATATGGAAGTTCAAGGAATGGGCGGACACGTCAATGAATTATTTCATGTACTTCGCCGCCGGTATCCTCATATCCGCGGCGCTCCTCATAGCCGCCCCGAAGGCATTCGCAATGAACGAGCACGGCCCCGTCTACATGCTGGCGGGTTTCCTCGGCATCTTTCTCATCAACCGCTTCATAGATGTATACGTCTGCCACAAGCGAAGCCTCCAGCGCGCCTGCCGGGTCGGCCTCGTCGCACTCTATGGCATCGCCTTTCATTCACTCGTCGACGGCGTCATCTACGCGACGACCTACACCGTCTCCATATTCCTCGGCGTCACGGCCACGCTCGGCATGATAATGCATGAATTCCCGGAGGGCATCGTCGCGTTCTCGCTCATGAAACAGGGAGGATACCACCACAGGCGAGCCTTCCTTTATGCCTTCATCGCAGCTGCAGCGACGACACCGATAGGCGCCGTGATAAGCTTTCCATTCATCTCGTCGCTCCAGCCGTCACACCTCGGGGTACTGCTCGGCATGACAGCCGGCATCCTCACCTACGTCGGCGCATCGCACCTACTCCCAGAGGCCGAACGAGAAATGAAACCGTACGGGATACTGGCCTTCGCACTCGGCATCCTGGTGGCAGTCGGAACATGGGTGATAAAAGGTGGCCTGGACTAGGATGACTCCAGAGAGCGCGCCCGACAGCATCCCCAAAAAGCACATGAAACGAGTCCTCAACGCGGGTCAGGCAGCAGTAACCATTAAGAGAGACGCGTACTATACTCTAGGCGTGGAAGCATGACATATGACGGAAAAGCACTCACCATCGCGGGCTCGGATTCCGGCGGTGGAGCAGGCATCCAGGCGGATCTGAAGGCATTCCATGCCTTCAACGTCTTCGGCATGTCGGCGGTGACGTCGGTGACCGCCCAGAACACCCGCGGGGTGCAGGCGGTGCACGATGTTCCATCGTCGATAGTCGGCCGGCAGATCGATGCAGTAGTGGAGGACATTGGGGTTGATGCTGCGAAGACAGGCATGGTGTCCAACAGGGCGATCATAGAAACTGTAGCGGAGCGTGTCGAACGCCATGACATCGCCAGGCTGGTCGTGGACCCCGTCATGGTCGCGGAGAGCGGCGATCGGCTGCTGCAGGAGGATGCAGAGGCATCGCTGGTGGATCGTCTGCTGCCGTTGGCCTACATGGTGACCCCCAACGTGTTCGAAGCCGAACTGATCGGTGACGTGGACATCGAAACGATGGATGACGCCAGGGAAGCAGCCGAAGCCATCCATCGCACCGGTCCATCGTTTGTGCTGCTGAAAGGCGGTCATCTCACCGGCGAGACGGCCAGCGACATCCTGTACGACGGAGAGACCCATGACGTGTTCGAGGCGCCGCGCGTCGAGACCACCACCACCCACGGGACAGGATGCACGTTTTCCGCAGCGATAACAGCCGGTCTGGCAAAAGGGATGGACACCCGCCACGCGGTTGACGCCGCCAAGGACTACGTGACACGGGCGCTCCGGCATGCCCCGGGAGATATCGGCACCGGCAACGGTCCACTGTATCACAATCTCCAGCCGCTGCATCCATCCGCTTTTGAGGAAGCCGCAGCGGACTTCGATGCATGGTTCGACAAAAACAGGACGGTGTTCCAGTCCGAGCTACTCGCTGAAAAAGAGCTGCTGACGTCATCCAGCAACGCGGTGAGTATCGGCGTCGGCAGCGGGCTGTTCGCCGCTCAGCTCGGCATCAAACACGGCGTCGAGCCGGCGGCGGACATGGCCAAGCGGGCGCGAGAGCGCGGCATCGAAGTCAGGCAGGGAACCGCCGAAGATGTGCCCTACCCCGACGATTGGTTTGACACAGTCCTGCTGAGCACGGTGCTGAGCTATGTGGACGACCCACAGCAGGCCGTCGAGGAGGCATACCGCATCCTGAAGCCAGGCGGCCATGTGGTCATCTCGTTTTTGGCCAGGGAGGGCGCCTACGCGATGCTGTACGAAGCAGCGTATCTCCGTGGCAGACACGAGCCGTCCATCTCGCCCCGGCATCCCTACCCGCTGCCGTTCATCCGGGGTGCAAACTGGTTGACCACGGCCGACGTCACCGCCATGATGCAGAGAGCAGGCTTCACCAACCTCCGCTACATCCAGACTCTCAGACGGCACCCAAAGTATACCGACGAGCAGGTGGAGACACCCGTCGAGGGCTACCGGGAGGGCGACTTCATCGTCGTCAGGGGGAGAAAACCATGACCGTGGCGGAGCAACTGCGGCGGGACACCGACGACGTCTGGCAACGCCTCATCGAGCATCCCTTCGTCACCGAGCTCTACAGCGGTGACCTCCCCCGCGACACGTTCACGTTCTACATCCTCCATGACTACTATTATCTCACCGCCGCGATGAAAAACTTTAGTATCATCGCGTCAAAGGCGCCGACGGTCGACGAGATGCGAGCCGTCATCGACATCCTCCACATGGAGGCAGAGAGCGAATACGAGGGCTACCAGGCATTCCTAGAGCGCCTCGGATACACGCTGCAGGATACCGCCGCACTCGAGCCGATACCCGTCAGCGTTTCATATGGCAGCTATCTGCTGTCGACGAGCGCGCTGCAGTCCTACGATGAGGCCATCACGGCGGTGCTTCCCTGCTTCTGGTCCTACGCTGATATTGCGGATTACCATGGTGACAAGCTGTCCGGTAACGATAGCCAGCTGTACCGGGACTGGGCGGCCGTCTACGACACTGATACCTATCAGGACCTTGTTGATGAAATGAAGCACTTGGTCAATCGTGCGGCTGACCGCTCTCCCTACGAAGACCTCCTGCAGGTGTTCACCACGGCAAGCCGATATGAATATCTCTTCTGGGACGCCGTCTACAACCGGCAGGAGTGGCCGGTATAGACCATGGCAGCGAAGCAGGGCATCGTCTACGGCCCGGTGCCGTCACGCCGCCTCGGGCAGAGCCTTGGCATCAACAACATTCCGCCGAAGCGGTGCACATACTCCTGCATCTACTGTCAGCTTGGAGCGACCCACACCATGCAGATCGAGCGGCAGCGTTTTTATCCGCCCGAGGAGCTCGTTGAGACAGTCAAGCGGAAGGTACAGGCTGCAGGGCGGGACGATGAACCGATAGATTATCTCACCTTTGTGCCCGACGGAGAGCCGACGCTGGACAGCCAGCTGGGCAGGCACATCGAGCTGCTTCAGCCGCTGGATGTCGACATCGCCGTCATCACCAATGGCTCCCTCCTCTGGAAGCAGAAGGTACGGCGTGACCTGCAGGACGCCGACGTGGTGTCGGTCAAGGTCGACGCTGTCAGCAAATCGGTGTGGCGACGCGTCAATCGGCCGCACGGGCGGCTGCGGCTCCCCCGGATTCTGGAGGGCATCAAAGCCTTTTCACAGGACTTTGCCGGCTCGCTGCTCACCGAGACCATGCTGGTCCGGGGCGTACACGACGACCGGCGGGAGGTCATCGACATCGCGGGTTACATCGCTGGCTTGGACACCGCAAAGAGCTACCTCGCGATTCCCATCAGGCCGCCCGCCGAGTCCTGGGTGCAGCCGGCGGACGAAGCGGCGATAACGCAGGCATACCACGCCTTCGAGAACCACGGCATCGACACGGAGTATCTCATCGGCTACGAGGGCGACGCGTTTACCTCCACCGGCGACGTCGCAGCTGACATTCTCAGCATTACCTCCGTGCATCCCATGCGAAAGCAAAGCATCCAGCGGCTGCTGGACAAAAAAGGAGCCAGCTGGGCTGCCGTCGAGCAGCTGCTTGAGGAAAAAAAGCTGGTCGAGACGGAATACGACGACACCTTTTTCTATCTCAGGAAACTGCCGACCTAGAGCCAAGCCAAAAAGACCCAATCCTTATATATCATCTTTCATACGGATACCTGGATGTTTGGACGCCCCCAGAAAGAGCATGTAGCGTTGTTCTACATCTCCCTCGGGTGGTTTCTCATACTCTCAGGGAGATACAGCATATCCGCCCTGCTCCCCCAGATAACGCAGGGGCTTGCCTTCAGCTACACCCAGGCAGGCGCCGCCATGACGGGGATGTGGGTGCTCTACGCCGCCTCCCAGTTCCCAGCGGGCATATACTCCGACATCAAGGGAAGAAAAAAGATTATCACCCTCGCCATGGCAGGCTTCGCCGTCGCGTATCTCGTGCTGGGTCTCTCGATCCACTATCTCATGTTTCTCCTCGCACTGGTGCTGCTCGGCGTCGGCTCAGGCAGCTGCCCCGCAGCCGGCATCTCCATGATAACCGACATGTTCAAGAAAGAACGCGGTCGGGCCCTCGGCGTCAGGTCGAGCGCTGGTTCGCTGGCATACGGCGTCCCGGTGCTGGCGACCGCGATAGCGGGTCTATACGGCTGGCGTATCTTTTTCTATATCTGGGCTGCCCTCAGCGGCGTGAGCGTCTACCTCTTCTGGAAGCGGACCGTCGAGTCGACATCGCTGCCCGATCGGGTGTCCATCAGGGAACGCATTATGGATGGAATAGCGGTGTTCCGGCAGCGGGAAGTGCAGCTGCTGTTCGTGGTCAATTTACTGGTGGCAGTGGCCTGGATTGGCTACATGTCGTTTTTCCCTGCCTATCTCCAGGAGGCAAAATCGTTTACGCCGCTGTATGCCAGTATATCCCTCGCCATCGTGGGCGGCGGCGGATTTATCTTCAAGCCGCTGGCGGGCACCCTCTCGGACATGTACGACAACAGGCTCATAATGATGACGCTGGCGGTGTTCACCTGCCTCGGCACGGTGGCAGTGGTGTATGCCTCCACCGTGTGGCTCGTGTTCCTCATAAGCCCGGTGCTCGCGCTGGCTCCCGCCATCTTTCCAGTGATATCGTCTTCTCTGATGAACCGATGGGAGTCAAAGGGGCGCGCCGGAAAGATGGGATTTTTCCGCTCCTCGTTTCTCCTTCTGGCGAGCCCGACCGCGGCATCGATAGGATTCCTTGGAGACAGATATGGCTTTGACGTACCGTTCCTGGGTATCGCCGGCATCCTGTTTACCGCGTTTCTCGTCCTGGCAGTGAGCATGACCGTCGCAGGTGCCCGGGGACGCCTCGTAAAACACATGGAGGAATAAGCAAGCAATCGTGACCCAAGCGGACGGGAACATCCATATCCTGTCCGCAACGCAGAGAATGATTGCTGCCCCACCCGACGGTGGTCTCCTTCAAGACCGGCTGTTTTTCATCCGAAGCAAAAGCGCGACTGCTATGCCTGCCGCTGCCAGGACTCCACCCACTCCGGGTGTATCTTTCTCCCTCGGATTCCGGACCTTGACCACTATCGCATCGCAGCTGGAGTAACCGCTGCCGTTGCAGGCGCGCGCCATGACCATGTAATTGCCGTTGTGCAGAGTTGTGCTGTCCCACCGGTAGCTCCACCTGTCGGTACCCCTCGCGGTTCTCCAGCTGCCGTCTTCAATACGGATTTCTACTTTTTTGATAGCCGCGCCGTTGCCTCCCCGGAGTGCTCTTCCCGTTATAGCCACGGTATGGTCTACCGTTGTGCCCCACTGCGGCGACGTGATGGCGACCGTAGGCGGAGCCCGCGCCCGATAGATGACCCTGAACCGGGCGGTCGCCGGCAGTATGTCAAGGAACGACCGCAGCACCTCGCTGCCGACAGCCAGTCGCCCTGTCAGGGTAAGCGTGACCGTTGCAGTCCTGCCCGGCTCTACCTCCTCCCTTGTGGAGCACGCCACCCGCAGCGTTTCCATCTCACCGGGAGACAACGCAAAACGCACGCGGGCGGGAACCACCTGCAGCCAGTCCGGCACCCCGGTGTCCTCCACCGACACCCATAGCGGCAGGCAGGTGCGATACCGCGGTATACAGGAAACCTGCATTGAGCTGTTTCCACCGCTGTTCAGCTGGAGGTGAACCTCGCTGGAGTCCATCTCAGCCGATAGTTCTCCCCATACAACGTCGGCCGCCGCTGAGGACACCGCTCCAGCTGCCAGCAACAGAAACGCTCCACAGAGGAGAGCCGTTCTCCCCGCGTGACTCATATCCTCATAACAGCCACGTCTGTAAAACGTTGTCGTCGAATCCACATGAACCAAATAGCGCTGAGGGCAGGATTTGAACCTGCGAGGGCCAACGGCCCAGTAGCTCTCGAGGC
>CAYPWJ010000025.1:0-19277 GCA_964414415.1 uncultured Thermoplasmatales archaeon
CTTATTCTTTCCACCGCGGAAATAATCGCGGTTATCAAGGAGATTCATGAACATATTTCGTACGCACAGAAGTATGCTTCTATAGAAAAGCGGGTATTAAATACAGTAGAAAAATTCCAAGAGAAGCCGACCGTTGGCCAGGTCATGGCGGCAATGTCAAATCAGGACAGGAATGAATTTTCCCGGTTTGAAATCTATCCGGTTGTCTGCGAGGTGCTCAACTCCCTGTACAGCGACGGGGAGAAAGGAGATGAGTAACCGACGGCCGCACAGTGGAGCAGACCGTTAGAGGAGAAGACGGAGGTCCAGCCCAGTCAGTTCGGCAAGCCAGGCAGAGAGATATCTCCACATGTTGAAGGCAGCATCACACGGGTGGCACAGCGGCATGCTGACCTGCATCGTCTCCCAGTCACTCTGGCCGTCGACGGTGTCCTTTGCCTTCGCCTTGACGGTATAGATGCCGCTTTCGTTCCAGATATGCTCCAGGGTCACCGTCTCACCTGACGAAAAAGGACCGAGCCATTCCTCCGCCGGGCAGCTCTGGCTCCATTCCACCCAGAGGTAGACCCGGTCGCCGTCGGGGTCGCTGACAGTGAAGTTATACCGGTATGACTGGCCCGTCCTGCCGCTGGATGGCCCCGCTATCGACGGTGGCTCCGGCGCCGCGTTATCGACGATGACCTCCTTCGATGTCCAGTCGCTCCGGTCGCCGACGTGATCCTTCGCCACCACCTGCACCTGATAGATGCCGGGCGCTGTCCATGCGTGAGATGCGTTGGCCTGCATGCCTGAGGGAGAGTAATCCGTCCAGCTGTCGACGGCGCCGTCGCTGTCCCAGCCCCACCCGTAGCGGACAGGGTCGCCGTCAGGGTCGACCGCGCTCGCAGTATAGGTGGCTGCATCGCCGGCATGCACCTCAGCTGGTCCCTGTAGCGCAGCCGGTGACTCGGGCGCTGTGTTACCTGTCTTCGTGGGGTAGCCTTCCTCCTTCCAGGCGGTGATGCCGCCCTGCAGGTTGTAGATGGCGCCATCGAAGCCTGCGGCGTCAAGCAGCTGTGTGGCGGTGCTGCTCCGGCCGCCGCTCTTGCAGTAGACGATGACCGTCGCACCGGCATAGCGTGCCTTGAATGTCTGCATACCCTGCTCGCTGTCAAGGCGTGACAGCGCAAAATGTCGGGGAAACTCGGGGTACGGCGTGTCGATCCGCTCGCTCCGCCATTCTCCATCCGTTCGTACATCGATGGGTATCTGCACCGACGATGCATCGGTCAGGAGTTCATATGCATCGCTCGGCGGGATATCCTCGTACCCCGCCTCTACAGATGTGGCGTCGAGGTCCGGTATGAAAACGGATGCGGCTGGCCCCAGAAGGATACACGTTGTCGCCGTCACCAGGGCAACGGCATGCCACACGCTGATATGCATCATGTCTGCCTCCATTCCTTAACCGGCTGAGGTTTAAAAACGTGGCGGCTTCACGTTACAGCCGTCGTTTTTTCAGCGCGATGTAGAGACACCAGGCAAGGCCGCCATAGAAGACCCCGCACCCGATGATGAACATGGCGACGGCGCTTGCCGGCATGCTAGCTCCTCCGTATCCGGGCGAACGCTCGGGCAGCGATGAGGCTTGCGACGACGATGAGGATGCCGACGAGGAGCGCCGCCGCGGGCATCCCGGCGTATCCCTCTGCAAGGAGCTCGATGAACGACGCCAGTGCGATGACGACCAGGATGACCGGGGCGACGATGCGCACCAGGTGCTCCCACCATCGCCCCACCGGGAAATCCGACACCTCGTTGACGGCCCGCCGGATGTGCTTGGCACCCATCACGTAGCCGAACACGATGCATTCCATGAGGCCGATGAGCACCAGGCCAAAGTTGGAGATGAAATGATCAGCGATCTCCACCCAGTAGATGCCGGCGCCTGTCGCCAGCGGCACGCTCAAAAGAAAACCGAGGAGACAGATGACGAAGGTTGCCCTGTGCCGGGAGAAGCCTTTCTCTCGCACGGCCGCCCGGACGGACTCGATCATGCTGAACGCGGAGTTGATGCCAAAGGTCAGCAGCACCAAGAAAAAGATAGCGCCGAACAGCGCCGCGGCGACGGGCAGCTGGGAGATAGCCGTTGGATAGGTGATGAACGCCAGGCCGAGGCCGCTGCCGGCTGCCTCGCTGATGGCCACGCCGGTTGAATGAGACAGATAGCCGAGGACGGAGAACACGGCAAAGCCAGCAAGAAAGGCGATGCCGCCGTCGGCCAGCGCCGCGATGCAGGCGTTGTTGGTGACGTCGCTGTCCTTCCTGAGGTAGCTTGCGTAGGCGATCATGATGCCCTGCGCCAGCGACAGCGAGAAAAAAATCTGTGCGTAGGCCGCCAGCCACACCGACGGCGACGCGAGCTCCGCGAAATGCGGCGTGAGGTAAAAGCTCAGGCCCTCCATAGCGCCGGGCAGCGTGACGCCGCGAAGCGCGAGAATGACCAAGAGCAACGTGGGCAGCGGCACCGTAATGGTGATAGCCCACTCGATGGAGCGCACGCCCTTGTACAGGATGAGGTATACAGCCGTCCATATGAAGAGCAGGGCGAACACGATCTGGAGGTTGAGACCGCCGGCGACGAACGGCGAGGCGGTTTTGGCCAGGAATTGGTCGAAAAACGCCGCCGCGTTACCGCCCCAGACCAGGCCCGCAGAGTGCACGATGTAGGAGAGACACCAGGCCATGATGACTGAGTAGTAGACGGCGATGACGAAGGCGGCAACGACGGCCCACCAGCCGGCCCATTCCCATTTTTCGTTGATCTGGGCGAAGGATTCGGGCGCTGCAGAGCCGAACCATTTACCGACCGCGAACTCGACCATGAGCAGCGGGATGCCCACGGTGAACAGCGCCACAAAGTAGGGTATCAGGAATGCGCCGCCGCCGTTCTGGTAGCAGACATATGGGAAGCGCCAGATGTTGCCCAGCCCGACGGCTGAACCGATGGCTGCCATGACGAAGGCCATGCGGGAACGCCACTCTTCTCGTGCTATACAACCACCACACGGCTAATGATAAAAGCTTACATAAACACTTCGTTGTCCTCGGTCCGCAGCCGGTCTGCCAGCACCGTGAAGGCCCGCGGTGCATCGGTCTCCTCGATGACCAGAAACGTGTCCTCCCGGCAGTCCATGAGGTGCACCACGTTTATGTCCTCGGAGGCCAGCGCAGAGAGCAAAAAGGCGGCCACACCCGGCGTGTGCTCTATCTCGGGCGGACTCCTGATATGGATGATGGCAAGCCCGTTTTCGACGTTGTTGAACGCCCGGCGCTCCCGGACAGGCTGGTCGAGGAAGTACATGTAGCCGCTTGGTGTCTTCGAATAGGCGATGGAGGAAACAGAGAGTGGCTCTTCTACATGCACCGCGGCCACCTTGTTCTGGATGGAAAAATGGGACTGCTGCAGCAGCGCTATCACGGTTTTCTCCCGGTCGTGCGTTTCGTCTCTGAGGCGACGGCTGTACCTGAGGAGGGCGGCCTTGACCGCCTGCACGTGTGCACCCCCAAGCTCGGCGGATATCTGCCGGGCGAGGGCGCTGTAGTTGACAACGTCTTGTTCTATCGCATGCTGGATGTAGGGCCGTCTGCGAATCAGGGAGCGCACCCGCTCGGCCAGCGATGTATGTTCCATTTGAAACTTATATACCATTATTTGTAATAAATTTTACTATCTAATTTAAATAAGGTAATTTTTTACCATATATTGGTGAATCAAAATATGAAAAGCGTGCATAAAACAGGCGGCAGCAGATGGAGGGCAATACTCGCCCTCGTGGCGATAACCACTCTGCTGATGCTGCCTATGGCCATCCATCATCACACAGGCGGCACCGTCAAGGCAACACCCAAGGGCAGCGCACATATGGCAAACTATAACCCGCATCCCCCCATACGCATAAACGGCAACGATGACTTCACCGCCGCCAACGGCGTCACCAGCGGAAATGGCACTGAAAACAATCCCTACATAATTGAGGGATGGGACATAGACATTTCAGATGCAGCGAACAGCGGCATAACGATTAAGCATACGAACAAATATTTCATCATCCAGGGGTGCTATGTTCACGACGGCGAGGAAAACGAGCATACCTGTTATGGAATTGCTTTATGGAACGTATCGCATGGATGTATCAAGGACTGCGAGATAGTCCGCAACGATGATGGAATAACCATACGAAGTGATGGGGGTACTCCATCGACGCGAAATACGGTCACGAACTGTACTCTTTCAGACAATGATTATGGCTTCTTCATGTATTACAGCCACCACAACAACATAACCGGCTGCACTATACGCGAAAACCAAAATGGCATTGTCATGCTGTATTCCGATTACAACAATATCTCCCGCTGCCTCGTGCTCAACAACACTGAGAACGGTATACGTATGAGCAACCCCTCGAGAGAGGTGGAAACAGCAACGGCTTACGCGGAGACGAGAACGCGCTTCAACGTGGTGTACGATTGCACGGTTTCCGGCAATGCACGGGGCATCGAGGTGCGGAGCGGGGCAGCTGAAAACATGATTGTAACCTGTGACATAGCCGGCAATGAATACTACGGTGTTGTTCTGGTAGACCGGGTTCACAACAATACCATAACCGGCTGCACGATACAGGAAAACATGATAGGTATAGATGTACTCAGGTCGTATTATTTCGGGCCGTCCGACGACAACCTCATCTACCACAACGCGTTCATTGGCAACGATATGCAGGCCATCGACACCTGTGACAACAGATGGGACAACGGCAGCGTGGGAAACTACTGGAGCACCTATCCCTGGTTCGACCTCAACGGGGATGGCATCGGTGACCTGCCGAAATATGTTCCCGGCGGCCTGAACTGGGACAGATATCCTCTAATGCAACGTAAATAAAAAGCGCTATCGCCGGGCGCTGTCCCGGTAGCGTTCCCAGCGTGTCCGCCAGTCGGGAGTGCGAGCCTGCCGGAGTTTGTCCAGGGCGACCTGCTGGGCTTCCTCCCGCATTTCCTCGACGCGGAGCCTGATTGCTTCCTTGGCGAACTCCGCGATGCTGCCGTATCCGAGCTCTGGGTTGTGCTCAAGAAAGCTGGTGAGATGTCGATGGAGATCCTTGGGGAGAGAAACAGGGGTATACGGGCTCATGCTCATATTACAATCGTTAACCGTATTTATACCTATGTGTGGCTAGAAGAGCGTGTCCTGCTCGAGGGCTCCTTTGACTTTTTGCACGGTTTTCCACGACCGGCGGGTGTGCGGCGGGACGTCGCCGTACTCCTCCATCCAGGTCTTAAGGAATGTCCGTGTCCGTGGATCGGAGGGGTACCCGCTGCCGAGGGGCAGGCCAAGCCGGGGTTCGAGCTCCCTGGCTATCACGTTGACCTGGCGGTCGCGCTCCACCTTTGCCATGATCGACGCAGCGGAGACCACCGGGTAGGTATCATCCGCCTCATGCCGCGATATCACGGTGGCGTCGAACGGCAGACTGGAGCGGAAGCGCTCCGCGAACCATGCCTCGTCGGTGCTGACGGCGTCGAGATAATAGGTGTCGGCCCGTTTCTCGCTGCCGACATTGGCGAAGACGTGCGCCTCGAGCTCGTTGAGCGTCATCGCCGCACGCAGCGAGTCGATGTCCTCCGCCGCGACGACGCTGCAGCGCCAGTAAAACCGTTCGTCGATGGCGGCGGCAAGTGTCTCCCGCCGGTTGGGGCTATGCCGTTTTGAATCCTTGACCCTGAGCGCCAGCAAGTCATCCATCTCTGCCTCTGATATCCAGACGCCGGCGACCACCATAGGGCCGATGACCGGACCGCGCCCTGCCTCGTCGAGGCCGCATGTCAGCGCCATTCCATCAGCCTCCGCTGCTGTTCCCTGTCGCCGCTGCTGCGGGGCAGCTCGAGTTCGCCGTATCGGCCGCCGCCCCCGGGGTGTATCGTGATGTCGCCGCTGCGGAACGCCTGGATGGCCGACGCCACCGCCGGAGCTGCGACCTGCCGGATGTCCTCGGGGTCGGCGTCGAGAAGGACCGTGATTTCGCTGCCGAAATGGTCCATGAGATGCTGCCATCGCCGCTGCACCGTCTGAGAGCGAGGGGAGAACCGGAGCGCCGCACCGATGATTTCGGCGAGAGGGAGCAGATGCAGATACGGCGGCCGGTGCTCCGGGTGCCGGGGATGGTCGCGCACGGCAAGCTCTGCCACCCTGTCACGCACGCCTTTCTTGATGCGACCGCCGCAGCCACACCGCCAGTCTCGCTGTCGTGCCTCGCTCACCTCGTACTGGCGGTAGCAGGAGGTACAGGCTGTCCGGTTGTATTTGCCCTCGCTGGGTGGAAACCCGACGTTGAGCGCGATGCCACGGCCGCCGCGGCGATGAACGGCGCTCCGTATATCGTCCCAGGTGATGGCCGTGATGTCGAGGCGGTTGAACTCCCGGGCCAGCCTGATGGGATACGGCGAGTGGCTGTCCGAGTTGGAAAAGAACGTCAGCTCGTGCAGCTCGTCGATGCCGTCGGCGTAGTCGCTGTCTGCACTGAGCCCCAGCTCCAGGAAATCGACCCGTGCGTCGTCGTAGCAGTCGCGGCGGCTGTCGTGGTATGCGTACATCGCGGTCCAGGGAGTGAAGGCGTGTGCGGGACCGATGAGCGCCCCGGCGTCATGCGCCGCGTCGGCGATTGAGGTGCCGTCAAGGGAGACATGTGGCCGGCCGGCGGTGTCGATGGCGTCGGCCGCCGGCGCTATCGCTGCTCTGAAGGCATCGACGGCCTGCCATCCGGGGAACAGCAGGAGGTGGTGCACGCGGTTGGTGTCTTCGACCTCGGTTGTCAGGACGAAGCTGGTGCCGTCGACGGTGATGATGCCATCCGTCATCTCGCCTTCCCGGCAAAGTTCCCGCCGCCATACCGGGTGCAGGCAGTCGCCGGTGCCGAGGAGCTGTATGCCTTTGCGACGTGCCTCTGTTGCGAGGCGCTCCACCGTCATCTTTGGCGAGGTGCCCCCTGAGAAGCGAGAGTGGATGTGCAGGTCGGCGTCGACGTGCATATATTGCTATGACGGTGGCGTTTAAATGGGTTTGCAGGTTGCAAAAAAAACCAAACAAAAAAATCAGAGGGGAGAGGGGGTTAGTCCAGCTGGATTGTGGTGCCCTTCTTTTTCGGTTCGGCTTTGTGTAGTTCGATGTCCAGTATGCCGTTCTGGTAGGTGGCCTGTGCGCTGTCGATGTCGACCGCTGCGGGCAGGTCGACTTCCTTGTAGTACTGTCGTTCTTCGTCGTCGACGTTGATGGTCAGCGTGTCCTCGGTGGCTTCGAGTTCGATGTCTTTTTTGTCGACGCCGGGCAGTTCTGCGGTGACGGTGACGGTGTCCTCTCCTTCGACAACGTCGACGAGCGGCTCCCGCTTGCTGGAGAGTTCACGGGGACGTCTGCCTTCGCCGGGTGAGACGTTGCCGAACTCGCGGAAGCGTGGCTTGCCATCGGGACCGACGCGGAGTGACCAGCCGTACACGTACGGGCCGCCTTCTTCAGGGGGTTTGGTTTCGCCGCTCATTGCGTTCTGCATGATGCGGTTCATGTACTGCCAGTCGCGCTTGAACTGCTTCTCCAGGTCCTCGAAGATGTCCGAGGCGAATGGGTCTCGTCGTCTGCGTGGCCAGTTGCTGAGCCAGTCGTCGAGCGGATTCCAGCGCTCGTCTTCGTCGTCTTTTCTTTCTTTTCGGGCCATATGGTATATCACCTCCGTTCAGCATAGTATATATGCGGTTCTATAAAAAGTTTGTGGTCACGCCCGGTCGAGGCGACCGCGCACCTCATCAGCCAGCAGACGATGCACCAGCGAGCCGTCCGCCCTGCCGCGCAGCTCCCGCATCGCGATACCCATCAGTGCCCCGACGGCATGCTCACCCTGCTCCTCCACCAGATCCATGTTGTCATCCACCACTCGTTCAACGACGTCGCGCACCGCCGCCTCGTCCATCGCCTCCAGCCCGCAGGCTGCAGCCGCCTCGTCAACAGAGGCACCAGGATGCATCGTCAGAAACGAAAGGAGCTGCGGGATGGCCCCCTTGGGAAACAGCCCTTGCTGCAGTCCAGCCATCACCGCATCCACCATCTCCCGCTGGACCGGCCGGCCCGTCTCCCGCTCCACCTCAGGGAGCGTATGCAGCAGCACCCGCGCCAGTGTCTTCTCCTCACCGGGATATCGCTCAGCCAGGGTATCAAACCACGCCGCGTAGCCGCTGTCCACCAGCTGCCCGGCCTCCTCCTCACTCAGATCGAGGGACACATAGCGCTCCCGCTTCGCCTCGGGAAGCTCAGGCAGCGACTCCGCAAGACGGGCGAGGCGATCCGCCGACACCGCAACAGGCGGGACATCCGTCTCCGGGTACATCCGTTCCGCGCCCGGCATCGGTCGCAGATACTGCGTCGTCCCGTCGGACAGCGCACGCCGCACCTCCTCCGGCACACCGTCGAATGCCCGGGCAGCACGCTCCAGCGCCGATGCAAGAGACTGCCGCGCCGTCTCCGCCGGTCCGACCGACAGCACAAACGCATCGTCATCTCCGCACTCCAGCACGGTGCGAAGCGACGCACGCTCTCGCTCCGATATACCATAGGCCGGCAGCTCATCAGAATGCATAATACCGCCGCCGGCCATCTCTGCATGCGCCGCAAGCTCATTGCCCAGCCGCCCCTCCGGGTAGGTGAGGCCGCCCAGCAGACCGGCACAGCCAGGTAACCTGGCTGCCATCACCACGCCATCCTCAAGTGCACGGGCAACAATGTTCGAGGTGGTATCCTCAAACACCTGGCTCACGTCCTCGATAGATACCGCATCGAGCTTCCCGCGGGACGTACGCTCCCGCAGCCGGTCCCGCACCGCGATGAGCTCCCGCTGCCGCTTCACCTCGTTCCGGATGATGGCGGCGATGTTCTTCAGCTCCTGAACGCCCTTTATCTCCACCCGGTTTCCCCCATCGATGGAGACGTTGACATCCTGGCGGATGGTACCAATGCCACGCTTCACCTGACCGGTCGCCCGCAGCAGCTCGCCGACGCGGCGCGCCACCTGCTCAGCCTGCACAGGCGACCTAATATCGGGAGCGGTCGCAATCTCCACCAATGGAATGCCCAGCCGATCGAGGCCGTAGACCACCACGCCGTTACGCTCCTCGAGGCTCCGGGCGGCGTCCTCCTCCAAACAGATGGTCTCGACCGCAACGTCGTCCACCCCCCCGCCCGTAGCGATCAGCGCCGTCCGCTGGAAGCCAGAGGTGTTCGAGCCGTCAATGACGATTTTCCGCATGAAGTGCAGCTCGTCGACCACGTCGGCGTCAAGCAGCACCGCCACAGTCAGGCAGAGGTCGACGGCGTCGTCATTGGCGTCATGCGGTGGCTCCTCGTCGGCTTCAACGAGGCACGTGGCCGCGTTAGAGGCACGATAGACAAACCGGCGGCGGCGGCGAGCCTCGGCCAGCGCCGCACGGTCGACGTCACCCAGCTCCGAGGGCGTCGGCGTAAGCTGCCGTCGAAACGTGTAATCGACGGCATCCGTTATCATGGAGGGGCAGCTGCAGAAGAGCTTGCCGGTGTCAAGCTGCTGGTGGATCTCCAGGCCAACCCTGAGTCCAAGCTGCTCGTAGTCCATCACCACGCCAAATCCTTGTTCACCATAAAAAGAGTCCGGCCGACGAACAGATGCGTGTCAGGCACCACGGGGCGAATAACGCTGAAGTGAAGCCCCAGAAAGCCAATCATGACACCCTGCTGCCGTCCCCACATGTCCCACCAGTCAATGCGCGGCGGCAGCAGGTTGCCCTTCCGCACAACCGTCATGCTGAGGCTGTTGTACTGCCACCACACCGGGCGAAGCATCAGCCCGAGAAACGCCTCCCGGGTAACGCCGAACGGTCGCTCGCGGTGCAGAGGGACGTGCGCCGCGCCGTGACCGTAGCTCAGCACATGAGCGAGGCAGGATGCCTTCGTCCACGGCGTGATATATGCATCGATCATATCCTCGATTCTGTCAAGGAGATAGGCAAATACCTTCAGCCATTCAAGCGTGGCCACCTCGCTGAGCAGTTCCTGCTCAGCAGCTGCACGCTCCAGCGTGGTATCGGCGGCCTTCAAATCACGAAAATCCTGCCGTATCCGTTCAACGGTGCGCAGCAGCAGGTCGGCTTTTTCGGCGGAAATCCGCTGCGTCACCTCGCTGGTGCCCGTATCCGTTGCCATTGTACACCGGAGTTCCACCTCGCTCTCCTCCCTGTCCGCCGTGGACAGCGGCGCCAACAGAGAGGGAACAACGAGAATGACGACGGCACATACGGCTACGATGAATGTTCCTCCTCGCCTCATGATATCATGATATAAATGCTCGCGCCGTATTTATTGGTTGTTATTGCTCCGGGAGGCAGGAGCTATCCAAAGAGCCGAGCGGTGGCCCTGAGCAGGGCAGCCAAAAAATTAAAATAAGTTCCCCTGCTATATTGCCTCGCCACGCCAATAGCGGGGTGGGGTAGTCAGGAAAACCCGTCGGGCTCATAGAAGCCCCCATGTAAAAGGGGTTTTGAGATACCCGGAAATCAGTGGTTCAAATCCACTCCCCGCTATTTTTTTTGCTCTTCCACAGAGCAGCCTCAGCCCGGTTATCTTCCATGCTGCATGCCAGATCGGCGAAAGAGGTTAAATAACCGCCGGGGTTTACGGTCGAGGGGGACAATGAACCCGCTTTTTCAGGAGACCTGGTCGCCCTACCTCGTTGGCGTCGGCATCGGCATACTCGTCTGGCTCAGCCTCGTGCTCTCAGACAGGGCCATCGGCTGCTCGACGGCCTTCGCACGCACAAGCGGCATGTCGGAGCGGCTGGTGCGAGGAAAAAAAGTTGACGAAAAGCGCTACTACCGTGAGTTCACGCCGCACATCGACTGGGAGTGGATGCTGGTACTCGGCGTCATCGTCGGCGCCTTCGCCAGTGCAATGCTCTCCGGCTCATTTATCCTCGAGGCGGTGCCGGACCTGTGGCGAGGGGCATTCGGCGGCAGCGTCTTACTCCGCATGATGGCGGCGCTGGCCGGTGGCTGCTGCATCGGGTTCGGCGCCCGGATGGCCGGTGGCTGCACCAGCGGGCACGGCATCAGCGGCACGTTGCAACTGGCGGCCGGCAGCTGGGTCGCTCTCTGCTGCTTTTTCGTCGGTGGCATCCTGACCGCATTTGTTGTTATCGCGTGGCTGGGAGGCGCCTGAATGTCGGAGTTGCACGAGAACCGGCGGCTGCAGCTGCTCATCGGCTTTGCCGTCGGCGTCGCGTTCGGCTTCCTGCTGCAGAAGGGCGGAGCGACGAGCTACGACGTCGTCGTCGGGCAACTCCTGCTGCGCGACTTCACCGTCGCAAAAATCATTCTGAGTGCCATCGCGACCGGCACGGTCGGCGTCTACCTGCTCCGTTGGCTCGGCATCGTTAGATTGCACCCGAAGGCCTGTCATCTGCGCCGCATCGTGCCCGGCGGGCTGCTGTTCGGCGTCGGCTTCGCGCTGCTGGGCTACTGCCCCGGCACCGCCGCCGGGGGCTTTGGAAGCGGCTCCCTGCACGCTCTCGCCGGCATGGCGGGCATTCTGCTCGGCGCCGGCATCTTCGCCTCGCTCTACCCTGCTATCCTGCGGCTGTTGCCGGATGAACAGTGCGGGGCGATAACGATACCGGAGCTGCTGGACGTGAATCCCTGGGCTGTGATCGTTCCCGTCGTTGCAGCCATCATCGGCGTACTGTGGCTGCTTGAGGGGCTGTAGCCCTCCACGGCGCCACAGATACCTTTTTATCCCGTTCCCGGGTTTAGAGACGATGATCAATCGACGTCGGAGGCTATCTGCGGTTCTGCTGGTGTGCATCGTGATGGGCAGCGTGGTTCCCGCTGCAGCGATGCAGGCCGCGCCGTCCCACAACGCGGAGAGGGCGGGCCACGGCTGCGAAACGCCAGCCGATCTGCCGCGATGGGCAGACGGCTCGTTCAACGGCACGATATACCGTGGCGGCGACGCTGCCGGCACTGCCTCGGGCTTCCTGATGCTCGGTCGGAGCAGCCAGCGCGGCTGGTTCACCGGGACATGGAGGACGGATGAAAAAGAAGGCCAGGTCACCGGCTTCTTTTTCGGCATGCTGCTCATAGGGCACTTCAACGTTACCGGTTCAGGCGGAGCGATACCGCTGCTCGGCATCCTGCAGAGCAATGCATCCCAGTTTTCCGCCCGCCTGCTCAGCCTGCCGGGGCAGCGTCTCAGCGTCTCAGGAGCACGCCGCGCTTCTTTTCTGCCGGAGCCCTCCGGGCCGTCTCCCATCGGCACCACGACGAGGCATCTCGTCGACCGGGAGCGCGGTGAACCGTTTACCGAGGACCCGTCGGACAACCGGGAGATTATGCTGCAGGTGTGGTATCCCGCTGCTGGCTCAGGCGGCGAGACAGCCCGGTACATGGATCCGGAAACATTTAACTGGCTGAAACACGAGGCTCCCATTCCGCTCTTCTGGATCCCTGACGACGGATACTCCTTCGTCCAGCCCCACGCAGTCAGCGGCGCACCGCCATGTGCAGACCAGATGTTTCCCGTGCTGCTGTTCTCTCACGGGTACGACGGCGTCCGAGAGATCTATACCTCTCTCATAGAGGAGCTCGTCAGCCACGGCTACGTCGTCGCTGCGGTCCACCATCCATATGTGGCCGGTATTACTGTCTTCCCGGACGGGCGGGTCGTCGAGCACCAACCGGCGCCGTCGAATCCGGACGAAGCAGCGGACTACTTCCAGATGGCGTTCAACACCGTGGTCGGCGACATCGAGTTCGTCCTCGACATCCTCCCGGAGATCGAGCCGTCGCTCCGGGCATGCTGCAACCTGAGCCGCATCGGCATCTACGGTCATTCCTTCGGCGGCGGCGCGTCAGCAGCGATATGCAACAAGGATGACAGGGTTCTGGCAGGAGCCGCCCTGGACGGCTACTTTTATGGCAGCACGGCAGAAAACGGACTACAGCAGCCGTTTCTGTCGCTGCTCGCCGATGGACATTTTGAGCAGGATGCAAACCTGCGGCAGCTATGGAACCGGACCGACCGCGATCTCTACATGGCGACGGTGGCAGGAGCCGCACACTACTCCTACACAGACGTCGGGCTGCTGCTATCGCATCTGGCGCCGCTGATACCGCGGCAGGCCGTCGGATTCGGCACCATCGAGCCGAAGCGACTGATAGCGATATCCAACGCATACACCCGGGTGTTCTTCGACGTCTTCCTGAAAGGAGCGTCGCTCGACCTACTCCTCGACCTTGCCGAGCAGTACCCCGAAGTCAGCTTCGACTACAAATAGGAGATGCATATCGTGGCGACAGTCCTGGAACATCCTTATAAACACCCGTGGCGTTGGAAACAGTGTGTGAACCAATGATACGGCGTCCCGCGATGGCGGTGCTCCTCGCACTGCTTCTCACCATCCCGGCGCTCACGCAGCACCCCGGGGTGGCGTCCGTCACAGACAGCGGAGCGAAGCGCTTTCGCGACGAGGCAGAGGAACCCCGGGTGGCGGGGGAGCCCTCCGCGAGCGAGGCATCGGCTGCCGGAGAGACGACGCTGCACTGGCTCTGGCACGACGGCCGCCCGCGGAGCTACTGGCTGCACGTCCCGGCCGGATTCGATGGCACCCCGCGGCCGCTCCTCGTCGTCCTGCACGCCGGCGGTGGCTATCCGGTGCGGATGGCGGCCAAGACCGGGTTCACCGAGAAAGCGGAGAAGGAAACCTTCATCGTGGCCTACCCTCGCGGGATATACCGCTGGGCGCCGTGGTGGCGTATGTGGAACGGTGGCTACTGCTGCGGCGTCGCATACGAGCGCCAGGTCGACGACGTTGGGTTCATCGCGGCGATGATTGAACAGCTGCGCGGGAAGCTGGCGGTCAACGGCAGCCGGATATACGTTGCCGGGCACTCCAACGGGGCCATCCTGGCGTATCGCGTCGCGGCGGAGCTGTCGGACATCGTGGCCGCGGTGGGACCGGTCGCCGGCTCGGTCGGCGGGACGGCCAGCACGGACAGCCCGCTCTGGGTCATCCCGGAGCCGGAGCACCCTGTCTCCGTGATTCATTTCCACGGGCTGCTCGACGAAAACGTGCCCTACGACGGCGGCCACGGCAACAACACCAGCGGGACGGGCACGGACCTGCCGGTCAACGTCTCCATCGGCTTCTGGGTCCGGCACAACAACTGCAGTCGTGAGCCACAGCGATGGACAAGCGAGAGCGGCAACGTCACACGAGATACCTACCACGGCGGCGACAGCGGCACCGAGGTAACGCTCTACACAATCCGCAATGGCGGTCACGGGTGGCCCGGTTCCTCAATGGGCGACCGACCATCAGAGGAGATATCCGCAACCGACGTCATGTGGGCGTTTTTCCAGGCGCATCCTCGGCGCTGACGCCGCCGCTCGATCGGGCTGTCGGGTGCCTACCGCCTGCTCCGCGTCGATGCCCCGGTAGCCTGCTTCATTGCGGTGTCCCCATCGACCGTGATTGCCCCATAGATGGGCGCTACAGAGAGGATACCCGGGCAGCAGCCTGCTTTGCTATCAATCTGGAGAAAAGTTAAATAAGAGGGGCAGGTTGAATGGTGATGCAACGGGTAGTTATCTGTGCGGCAGTTGCCGTCGCGCTCGTCATTCCGGCACTCGGGCTGGTGGAGGCCGACCCTGCACCGCAACAGGGCGTCGAGATCGTTACCCCTGAGGCTGCCGTGTACGTCATGGGCGTCCGGCTGGTGCCGCTGCCGGAAACACCGCGTCCCTTCAAAGCCATCGTCATCGGCGCGATAACGGCGGAGGCGACCACCGATACAGCTGGAGAGATATCCTTTTACGTCGACGGGGAGCTGCAGCATACCGACAGCGAGGCGCCGTACACCTGGGTGTGGGATACCGGGCTGCAGCCGCCGCCCATCCATACGCTGCGAGCCGAGGGCGGTGAGCAGAGTGACGAAATCGGTGTACTCTACGTCAATCCCTTCGGCCGCTGATACATGCCGGCCAGTCTGCTTCGTCTTGGCAACGCGGTTCAATGCACCATCATCGAGCGGGTTAATCGGTTCGTCGTCGCCGTGGACATCGACGGCAGGCGGCAGCAAGCCTGGATCAACAACACCGGACGGCTGACCGGCTTCATGCAGCCGGGCTTGAAGGCCTACTGCCTGCCGAGAGAAGAAGGAAAGACGGACACCCGGCTGTTTGCCGTGGCGGATGGCGACACGGCGGCGCTGATAGACACACGCCTCCAGATGATGCCTTCGGCGGGCTGTCCGGCACCGTTTTCTGCCCTGGCTCGCCGGCTGCGCCTTCGAGAAGCGGGATGCGTTGCTCGGTGAATCCCGTATCGACTACCTGCTTGCCTGTGGGGAGGAGAGATGCTACCTGGAGGTGAAGAGCGCCGTGCTCCGCTCGGATCGGACGGCGATGTACCCGGATTGTCCATCGAGGCGCGGACGGCGGCACGTTGCCGAGCTCGTTGCGCATGCGGAGCAGGGCGGCAGGGCGACGCTGTTGTTTGTGGCGGCGCTCCCCGGAGTGTCGGCTGTTACACCAAACCGCGCGGCCGATGAAACGCTTGCCGGGTTGATTGCGGATGCGGATGCAGCAGGGGTATCCATCCGGGCCATCGGGCTCTGCTATCTCCCGGGCGAGGGTTCCATCGCGCTGTTTGACGGGGAGATGTCGGTGCGGCTGACCGGCGACCCTTCGTGAGACGGCACCGGTTCAGAAGGAGGGAGGGGAACAAGGGCAAGGAGGAAAACAGAAAAATAGGTGGACCCTCATTCCCCCTGATGTCTTATAATTTATTAACACTATAGCAAGGGCCATATATAATATTTATGGTTAATTCTCCTATTGCCTCATTACATATCGATTGCATACCGGACAAGGTTTATTAACGGAACTGCGATGGCAGCATACATGGACGACCGGTTCCGGCGCATCCTGAAAAAGCAGGGCTACGCTGTGGTTGGACGACACTCCGCCGTGAAACATTGCCACTGGCTCCGCAAGTCACTGCTCCACGGCGAGGTCTGCTACAAGCAGACGTTCTACGGCATCGAAAGCCACCGCTGCATGCAGATGACACCCACCGCGGCCCACTGCACCCAGAAATGCCTGTTCTGCTGGCGCTACCAGGGATTCACCGAGGCCGACATCGCCGAGGACGAGGCCGACGAGCCAGAGCAGGTGTTCGAGGAAAGCCTCAAGGCGCACCGGCAGCTGGTCTCCGGTTTTAGAGGAGACGAGCGCTGCTCCGACGATGCATGGCGCGAGGCACGGCAGCCGAAACATGTCGCCTGCTCCCTGATAGGCGAGCCCACACTCTACCCATATCTGAGTGACTTCTTTGACATCTGCCACCGGCACGGTATGAGCACGTTCCTGGTCACGAATGGAACGAGGCCAGATGTGCTTGCCGGTCTTGACACGCTGCCGTCGCAGCTCTACGTCTCGGTCTGTGCACCCACCAAGGAGCTCTACCGGAAGGTGTGCTGCCCACTCATCCCGGATGGATGGAACCGGCTCATGAAGACACTCGAGGAGCTGCCGTCCCTCGACACACGGACGGTAATCAGGCACACCCTGATGGACGGCTGGAATCTCGGGCACGAACGACAATACGCGGCGCTGGACGCGACGGCGGAGCCCTGGTTCGTAGAGCCGAAAGGCTACGTCCACGTAGGCGAGGCACGCACCCGGATGACGATGGACAACATGCCCTCCCATGAGCAGATTCGTGATTTCGCAGACCGGCTCGGCAGGCACCTTGGCTACGATCTCCTGGATGAACGGGAGGTATCCCGCGTCGCGCTGCTGGGGCATGGCAGGGAGCGAATGCTATGAGTGAGCTGCTATCGCTTGCGGCGCTGGCCATCTCGTTTTCCGTCATCATCGTTCTGGTAGCCAACAGAAAAAATTTCGGCGTTGCCATGGTGCTCGGCGCGTTGCTGCTCGGGCTGCTCGCCCGTCCGGCTGAGGTGCCGGGCATCCTCTACGAGACGGTGACAGACTGGCAGGTGTTGACCCTCGTGGCCATCGTCATCTTCATCAAGATATTCGCCACCGTACTGCAGGACACCGGCCAGATACCGCTGGTCATCGATCACCTTAAGCGAGCCATCCCGGAGCGAGGAATGCTTGCCGCAATCCCCTTTATATTTGGGCTGTTGCCCATCCCCGGCGGAGCGCTGCTGTCGGCACCCATGGTGGACGAGCAGGGGAAAAAACTCAAGGTTGACAGAGAAGGACGGACGTTCCTCAACCTGTGGTTCCGGCACATCGGCTTCCTCATCTTTCCGCTGTCAACGGCCCTCGTGGTGATGTCGCAGGTCTCCGAAGTCAGCATCAACCGGCTCATCGTCATCCAGGCCCCGCTTTTCATGATCGCCGCCGGGGTGGGCACCCTCTACATCTTCCGCCTCTCGAAAAAAAGAGAGGCGGAGCCCGCTGAGGACCGCCACATCCTGAGCATCCTGATGGAGACAGGGGTCAACTTCCTGCCGCTCATCGTTACCATCGCCGTTGCCTTCACGCTGGCCGAAGTCACACACCTCAACGTTGCGCTGCTCGTAGCCCTTCCCACCGGGATATCGCTGTCGCTGCTGCTCTATACCGGCGACGGGCGCGGGACAATGCTCAGAGAGGGATTCTCCCCGCTGCTCGGCCTCGCCATCTTCGGCATCATGCTGTACCGCGACATGGCCTTCGCGTCGGGAGTCACCGACGCGGTGGCCGGATATCTGCAGGGAAGCGCCGCCTCGCCGCTGCTCATCATTCCCGTGCTGTCCTTCGCCATCGGGTTTGTGACCGCTCACAACATGGCAGCTATTCCGCTCGTATATGCAATGGTTGCATCGATGATAGGCACCGACATCAGCCTCGTAAGCCTGCTCTACGTGTCGTCGTTCATGGGCTACCTTATCTCGCCGCTGCATCTCTGTGTCGTGGTCACCTACGAGTACTTCAAGCCCCACTTTGTGCAGCTCTACAAGCTCATGGCGCCGCCGGCCGTGCTCCTCACCGTCATCGCGGTGGTGCTGCTCCCGCTCTACTAGTATACCCGTCTAGTAACCGCCGATTTCGAGGGACGGGTCACCGAGCAGAGCCCACTGCTGCACGATCTTGCAGTCGATGCGGTCCTCCATCGGCGGGAACTTGTTCATGTAGTAGGCCTGGTCCTGCGCGTGCGCCATGCCGAGCGTGTCGTAGCCCTCGCTGACCGCCTGGAAAAACTTGATCTCCATGTAGCGACCGCGTTTCTCGAGGCAGTCCCATCCCGGCTCACCGTAGCCATAGCCGGTGTTGGCGATGGTTGCGACGGCTCCGCCGCCGAACTTACGGGCAAGCCACCATCCCCAGCTCTCCGGCGACCATTCGGAGTGATAATATACATCCTTGATATGGCGGAATTTGAGGAGATTGAGCAGACTGACGTTGAACTGGCTGTTGTGGCAGCCGCCGACGATAGTCACGGGACACTCACCCTCGTTTGACAGGTCGGGGAACCGCGACACGTCGATACCGATCCATTTTGAATGATTCTTTGGGGGATGGGTCGCCCAGCTCATCGGGTTGCCGTGACCGGAGAAATGCACGAAGCCGGCTCCCTGGCTGATGGCCGACACGACGTCGTCAGCGCTTTCAAGGGTTCCAGTGGACGTCCACAGGAAGTCAGACGTGTAGCCGTCGAGATAGTTGAAGGCAGCCTCGGTTGCCAGTTCACCCTCATAGTAGGAAATGCTGCCATTATCGGCGCTGTCCGGGTAGGTGTCGCCGGCGATGCCGACGAAGCGTTTCGCCCAGTCGCTGTCCGCCGCGGTTGTCTCGTAGGTGATGATCTTCTCAACCATCTTCGTGACTTCGTAGCTGTTCCGGCAGGCGAGGCGGCCAACCGCCACGTCAGGATACATGTCAAGCGTGTCCTTTCCTCCCAGTTCCCACTCGGCGAATATGCCGTTGTCGTTGCTGTCCCAGGTAGCGAAGGTCACGTCGCCGCCATCCTGTCTGTAGATGTCGGCGAAATAGAGATCACTCAGATACGCGGTCTCGTCCGAGCCATCCTCAAGATGGCTGTACCGCACGGGGCACCACCACTGCTCCTGCAGGAGGCCGCCGTGGCGGCCGCCGACCAGCATGACGTAGGTGACGCCCCAGTCCTCCAGCGCGTTTTTGATGAAGTACTTGA
>CAYPWJ010000026.1:0-19095 GCA_964414415.1 uncultured Thermoplasmatales archaeon
CGCTGAGGGCAGGATTTGAACCTGCGAGGGCCAACGGCCCAGTAGCTCTCGAGGCTACCGCCTTGGTCCGGACTCGGCCACCTCAGCGTGCGAAACGTATATAGGCGGGATGTTTTTAGGTGTATCGATGCACGTCACGGTGGCGATGCGGAACGAGTATCATGAGCTACGGCTCGCCGACGATGCGACCGGCACGGATATCCTCGACCAGCTCAATCTCACGCCGGAGCAGGCTATCCTGGTCGTCAACGGCGACCCGGCTCCCCATACAGAGCAGTTATCTGACGGCGCAGCGGTAAAGGTGGTGCAGGTGGCCTCGGGGGGATAGTGCAAAAATGATAAAAAGTAAAACCTATTACCGGGGTGGACTGCTCCCGTAGTGTAGTCCGGTTAATCATCTCGGCCTCTCGAGAACCCTTTTCCCTGTATGGGAAAAGTGTTTCGGCCCAAAAGACGGGACGCAATCGCGAAATCTCGTTTGGGGATGAAACCTCTTTTCGAAAGGGGTTCGGAGCGAGCCGAGGACTCGGGTTCGAATCCCGACGGGAGCACTCATTTTTATTCGAAAGTGGGAGAACATATATCTGAGGATTCTGTTACGGTATGCATATGAACCTCGCATGTTTCAGGCAGAACAACAGGATGAGGACAGCGGGCATGCTGTTTTTCCTGGCGGGATTTGTCGCCCTGATGGGGATTATCACCGCCGAGATATATTACCCCGCCGGGTATTCCACCCGTGGCAACGAGATCAGCGACCTTGGTGCGACCAGGCCGCCGGACAGCGTTGTAACGCAGCCGTCAGCGACGATTTTCAACACGACGATGATGGTCACCGGTCTGATGATACTGGCAGGCGTGGCATTCCTATACATGCATACGAAGGATCTCTTGGTGAGCGCCCCTTTTGCCCTGTTTGGCATCGGTGTGCTGGGTGTCGGTGTTTTTCCGGGAAATGTGACGCCGTGGCATAGCCTGTTCGCCATCACGACATTTGTGTTCGGTGGCATCGCAGGAGTGACATCGAGCCGCATTGTTCGCGGTCCCCTCCGCTACGTGTTCATCGCATTTGGTGTCATAGCCCTCGTCTGTCTTTTTTTCAGCGATGCACTGATACCGCATCTTGGCGACGGAGGCACCGAGCGCTGGGTGGCATATCCGGTCTTGTTTTGGCTTACCGGCCTGGGGAGCTATATGCTTGGTGTGAAGGAAAATGGTGCAATAAATCAGGCATGATGTCTCTGCTACCGTGTGTAAGAGACAATGGTTGTTTGGCCGGCTACGGTCCGCCGGCACTTTCATCCCATGATTCCTCGCCGCATTTTTTTGCCTGCGGTAGCGGTGTGCCGCATTGCATGCAGAATTTAGCTGTGGCCGGGTTGTCCGTGCTGCAGCTGGGGCATGTCTTCATGGTCCATATAACGGCCAGGTGTTTATAAGGATGTGTATCCGTGTTGTTTGCCGTGCGGAGACCTGTAATGCAGCTTCTACCAGACCCGCTTGACAGACATCGTTTTCGTCGCGGTGTTGCCGTTGTTGTCGTATGCCACGGCCTTGATGATATACTGGCCGAATACCTGTGAGGTATCCATCCATTCCCACCGGTATGGCGCCTCTGTAACGGTTACCTGTCGCTCATCGTTCAAGTAGAATACTACCTTTGCCATCCCGGATATGGTGTCGTCGGCGTCTATTTCAACGGTGATGCCCCCCAGAATCCAGGTGGTGAAGGGAAGCGCCATGATTTCGTGGTCTCGCACATAGAGATGGTTGTTGCGTGGTCTCTCTATCGCCAGCGTGGGAGCAGATTCATCGATGTACGCCAGGGCGGTGTCGGTGCCTTGCTTTCCTTCTTTGTCGGTGACCGCCAGCCGCACGGTGTATGTTCCCTCCTCAGCGTATGAGTGCCGTGGATGCGGTCCGGTTCCGTTGGCGCCGTCGCCGAAGTCCCAGCGGTATGAGGCGATGTTTTCGTCGACGTCGTAGCTGCCGGCTCCGTCCAGCTCGATGTTCTCTCCAGGATATCCATAGTAGGGGCCGCCTGCATCTGCTGTCGGTGCCCAGTTTGTCATTGACGGGTCAACGTCGGCGAATTTGACCCAGTTTTCGATGCCGCATTCACCGCAGGCTATCTTGAAGTAGCCATCCATTCCCCAGCGGGGTCCCCAGCTGTTTTTGCATATCCAGTAGCCCTGGCCGTTGTTCCATTCAGCGTCGTATCCCACCACGGTTACGCAGTGCCCGCCTTCCTTCTCACCGGAGGTGTGAGTGTAGACGCCGCCGTCGTAGGAGTAAAAGTCGGTGTAGACGGTAAAGGAGACGGCCATGGGGCCGTGGCGATATATCTTGCCTCGCAGTGCATCCTGGGAGATGGTTTCATATTGTCCGTAGTCGGATATCGGGATGAGCTGCTCCGTCCATGCTTCGCATTTCTCCGAGCAGGGGATGTCGTCCCGCGCCCGGTAGGGAAAACAGGACTCCGGGATGATGCCGTTGTGGTTGTTTCCGTCCGGCCCGGTGGACTTGATGTATTTGAAGGCCTTGTATGCCCATCCGCCATCACAGTCGCCCGCCTCGGGTAAACATGACAGTACATATTGCTCGGACAGATCAACGTCCAGGTCAGGATGCCCCTCCCGTATGTTGACGAGCGCCTCGAGTGCGCCGAGTGCACCGAATGCCCAGCAGGAGCCACATCCACCCTGATCACGGACGGGGGTTATCCAGTCGCCGGTTTTGCCGTTGGAGGAGGCGTTCCGCCAGTCCCAATGGGGTGGATGGGTGCCTACGGTCCCCACGTCCACCGTGGTGTTTTCATCGGTCCACTCGAGGCTTCCGCACCGGTAGGAGGCACCGGCTGACCCGGAATCATACAGAGATGCATCGATATAATGCGTCATTGCCCCGTCGGTATCGGCTTCCCCTGTCAGTCCATTCATTGACAGGGGAAAAAACATCTGCAAAGCCAATATACACGTAAAAGAAATCACGGCGACCCATTTCGTGTTCATCATGGCACCTGCGTGGAATTAACCATACATTATTATAATAATATTTTGATATTGCAGCGACCCAGCTGGCGCAATATTAATGAACCGCCGCGGCATATACAGTGGGGCAGGGACACGTGCTGCAGAGCATCGTGGGATACCTCTTCTTGTCCACCCACCCTGCCCTTTCCTTCCACTTTTTGTTCATTTCCCCGGCGGCAAAGATTTAAGTAGCGCTCTTCCATACCCTACCAATGAAACCCCTCGAGATGGTGCATGGAAGCATCGGCAAGCGGGTCATCGTCGAGCTCCGCGGCGGCCGCGAGTACCGCGGCGTCCTCGACGGCTATGACCACCCGCACCTCAATCTCGTGCTCACCAACGCCGAGGAGCTGTCGCATGGCGACAAGCAGCGTGACCTTGACAGGGTCATCGTGAGGGGCGACAACATCGTGTACATTTCACCGTGATACAATGACCAAGGGAACTCCATCGAAGTCGGGCGGCGGCAGAACGCACGTCATCTGCAGGCGCTGCGGCAAGCGCGCCTTCCATGTCCGCAAGAAAGTCTGCGCCGCCTGCGGTTTTGGCAAGTCTAGCAAGAGACGTGATGACATCCGGAAAAAATGAGGGAGCGATGCGGCGTGGCGGCGGCCGCGGCAGCCCACGAGGTAGCGTCGGACCTGTATTTTATGCTCAACGCGCTGCAGCATCGTGGGCAGGAGGCGGCCGGCATCGCGACCTATCAGCCTGACGAGCAGGGTATCCGCTGTCATCGGGGGCTTGGGCTGGTCAACGAGGCGTTTCGAGACATCGACGTCGGCGGCATTCCCGGGCAGCGAGGCATCGGACATACCTATTATTCCATCGAGCTGTCGACGCCGGAGAATGCGCAGCCGACGCTCGTGCATACATCGAGCGGCGGCATCGCGCTGGCACATAACGGCATCATCTCCAACGCCGACGTGCTGAGGCGGGAGCTGATGGACAAGGGCCACACGTTTTCCAGGGGAAGTGAGGAGGAATCCATCGCCTTCATGCTCTCCGACCAGCTGAAGCACACGAGTTTCGAGAAAGCCGTCAGGCACGTCATGAAGCGGCTTGAGGGCTCCTACTCGCTGGCTATCATGTACAACGACCGGGTGTTCGGGCTGCGTGACCCGCTCGGCATCCGTCCGCTCTGCCTCGGCGAGCTTCCTGAGGGGCACGTCATCGCCTCGGAGAGTGTGGCCCTGGACTCGCTCGGCGCCAGCTTCATCCGGGACGTCCGGCCGGGAGAGCTCGTCGAGGTCACGCCCGATGGATACACTGGACATCAGCTCGTCCCGGTCGACCACACAGCGCATTGTTTCTTTGAATACGTCTATTTTTCCCGGGCTGACTCGATCATCGACAGCAAGGACGTCTACCAGGTCAGGAAACGCATCGGGGAGCAGCTCGCGGCGGAGCACCCGGTCGAGGCGGACATCGTCGTGCCGGTGCCGGACTCGGGGCGAGCCCACGCGTACGGCTACGCCAATGCCTCCAACATACAGCTCGCCGAGGGGCTGATGAAAAACCGGTACATCGGCCGGACCTTTATCATGCCGTCGCAGCGTCTGCGGGAAAAATACGTGCTTCTCAAGATGAACCCCGTCCGGAGCATCATATCCGGCAGGCGGGTGGTCCTCGTCGACGACTCCATCGTTCGGGGCACGACGATGCGGCAGATGGTGGACATCCTGCAGGAGCGCGGGGCTGAGGAGGTCCACGTCCGCATTGGCTCTCCGCCTATCATCGCGCCATGCTACTTCGGCATCGACATGACCGAGCGTGAGCAGCTCATCGCCGCCGATCTCGACGTTGCCGGCATCAGGGAAGCCATCGGGGCGGACAGCCTCGGGTATCTCTCGATAGAGGGTCTGCTCAGAGCGACCGGCTATGCTAGAAACGACCTCTGCCTCGGCTGCGTTACGGGTGAATACCCGGCGGACATCGAGGGCGAGGCGCACCGCTTCCAGGAAAAACTGGAAAGCTACGGTTAGCGCCAGCGCTCCAGCCACGTCCCGTTTTTGTAGGAGTAGATGGCCGCCAGTCCGAGGAGCGACGCCACGCAGGCGAACACCAGCATGACCAGCACGAGCATGATGAACTGCGTCACCAGCTCGTATTCCATCAGGATGATGGGGATGCCGCCTGCGATGAGTGCCAGCGTGGTTTCCACCAGCGGCGGGCTTTTCCGGGCGATGGCGGTCTTGATGGCCTCCAGCGGCGGCCGTTCTTCCAGCTCGTCTCGTACGCGCTCCGTGATATGTACCGAGAAATCGATGCCGGCGCCGATAGCCACCGATGATACCATGATGGTGGCGACGTTGAGCGGGGTGTTGGTGAGCAGCAGCGCGCCGGGCTGCCAGACTAAAATGATGAGGATGGGGACAAAGGTGACGGAGGCATATTTAAAGGATCTGAAGACGAGGAGGAGACAGGTGAACACGAGCAGCAGCGACAGAAACATAAATCGGAACTGCTGCCCCATCAGCATCCCGTTTATGGCGACGGTCACCGAGCTGAGGCCAGCCAGCGACGTGATGCTGCCATCTATCTTGTTGTCGTACTGCCCGAGGATCTGGTCGACGCCGTTCACCGCCCGCCGGGTCTCGCCGACCGGCATGATGGGCATGTTGACGTACAGCAGCGTCTTGTTGTAGCCGTCGCTGAGCATCATAGTCCGGTATTTTTCGCCGAGCTTGTCTTCAACCAGGTTTTTCACTTCCTCCTTGGTGGCGGGGATGGTGCCCATGTTGAGTCGTTTGACGACATCGACGATGGAATACGCCGAGGCGTTCTTTATACCCACGTTTATCGCTTTCTCCATGGATTCAAGCTGCTTGAGAAACGAGGGCTCGAGCACGCCCTCAGGCCCGGTTTCTATCTCGACGACGCCGGGCTGCCCGCTGTTGAACTCCTCCGAGTAGTTGTGCATCGCCTGGCTGCTGGGCATTTTACCGGGCATCATCCCCCAGATAGATGTCCGGGGGGACACGCTTGGCAGCGCCGCCATCGAGAGCGCCGTCAGCACGACGAACAGCAGCAAGATGTGTTTTTTGTATCTGACGAGCTTTGAAAACGAGTCCCATCCCCTGATGCCTGTTTGCCGGTAATGCAAGAGGACGAGCAGTGCGGGGACCATCACCATGGTGGCGATGAAACAGTACAGGACGCCGATGAGAAACGCAAGGCCCATATTCTCGATGGGCGGCATCGTCGACGACAGCAGCGACGCGAAGCCAACGATGGTGGTCACCGCCGAAAGCAGCACCGCCTTGCCCGTCGTGGCGATGATATGACGGAGGGCCTCCTCCTGCGATGCTTCTTCTATCTTTTCAGCATAGTGGTTGACCATGTGCAGCGCGTAGGCGATGCCCAGGGCTGCCAGCAGCGGGATAACAGCGATGACCGTCGGCGCGAACTGGACGGGCATCATGCCGATGGTGCCGAACGTCAGGCCGATGGCGTAGGCGATAGGCGCCAGCGAGATGAGGACTGCCTTCATGCTCCGGTGGAAGGCGAGGATGGTGAGCACCAGCAGCAAACCGGAAATCAGCACCACGGGATAAATACGGCTCATCACCCAATCCACCGTCTCCTTGTACATGGTGATGGTTCCCGTGGCGGTCATCTTTGTTTCGGTGGTCGTCTCCAGGACGGGGTACACGTTTTCCTCCAGCAGCCTGTCCGCGTTGACGCCTTTTTTCGTGGCGATGATGATGACCGCGTGTTTGCCGTCCTCCGTCACAAAGTTATTCTTCATTTCCTCCGGGATAAGCCTGAGCAGGAGATCGACCTTTGTCTGGGAGTTGGGAATCATGTCGCTGCCGATAACCGGGAAGATGGCGTTTGTATCCCGTAAAAAGGAGGCGATGCTGGCCGTATACACGATGCTGTCGTTGCCGGGTGGATTCAGCGCCTGCTCGACAGCATCGATCTCCTTGAGCGTCGACACGTCAGTGACGTTGTCACCGCTGATGTAGACCACCACGTTGTCGACGGGCCAGTCCTGCCGAATCTGGTTGAGCGTCTCAACCGTCGGCTGACCGGCGGGCATATAGAGCTCGATGTCCGAGGAAATAACGACGCCGAGGGCCTGCGTGGAGATAGCCAGGGTTATAAGCGTAAAAATAATGATTGTCAGCTTCGGTCGTTTCAGTAATAAATCGTACTGCATGGATACCTCTACGCCCGGGCAGGTGGTTACCTTTAATGACGGAATCTATTTAAAATTACCTAAAATCCCGCTTCCGTCTCCAGAGCAGCAGTGCGGCACCGGCGAGAGCCAGCATGAGGGACAGTCCCCCGAAGCCGGGTGCTGAACCGCCACCGGACCCGCCCGACCCGGAGACTGTTATATACTTCGTGGTGGTGGCGGTGTTCCCGTAGTTGTCGACGACGGTCAGCGTGACGGTGTAGTTGCCTGCTTCTCCATATTGATGCTGGGCGGTGCTCCCCGTCGTGTTGACGCCGTCACCGAAGCCCCACTGGTAGAACTCTACCGTGCCGTCCGGGTCGCTTGAGCCGGTGCCGTCAAAGGCGACATAGTCCCCGGTGGAGGGCTGCTGGCTGTTCACCGATATCTCGGCTGTCGGCGGCGTGTTTCCTCCACCTGGAGTGTATTGGTGGTCGACGAGACGCAGGCTGAAATCCTGTTCCTGTGATTTGCCCTGTATCTCCTGGATCATGCCCTTCGGGTCGGACCACTTTATGAGGGTGTTGTTGATGGGGATGATGTCACCGATGAAGGGGACGTAGTCAGTCTGGATGTGATAGAGGTCACCGAGCTTCCGTACGCAGTGAAAGGTAAACGAGACAGAGTTGGTGGTCGGTGCTCCCATCGAAGACTCCGTGGTGACGGTGCTCTGCACCGTCCATTCCTCGCCTTCGTTTACCGGAAACTGCATGTAATCCAGCGGCGGCTCATAGGTAGAGGTGCTGCTGATCTGCGACGGGAGCGTCCCGCTCGGTATACCGGTCATGCTGATGCTGACGCTCACGTCAGATTTAATCATGGAGAGATCGGCGGTAGAAAACAGGTTTGTGCCGCTCAGGTCAAACGTGAACTCGCCGCTGTATTCCTTGTCGCCGAACTTGTAGCTGAAGGTCCCGGAGAGACTCCCGTTCATGGATGCCACGTAGACACCCACGTATTCACCGTTGGTCTGCCGCACCTGCATGTCATCGACCGATATGCGAAGCGTGATATCGGAGTTGATACTTGACTCCATAGTCTTGTTTTCGAAGCCCATCGCGGCGCTTCCATCATATTCCCCCTCGTATTCCCAGGTGTCGCCGATGCTCCAGTTAGGCTTGGTCAGCTCTGCACTGGCGAGCGGCAATAACATGAAAACTGCTAATATGGCAAGCACTTTTGATTTCATGGTCTCTGACCGTTAATGTCGCCTTCCATATATGTTTTTTGCCGGGGGAAGGTGTCATATCTCGTCCGGTCAGTGAGCTCCCCGGCGAGGCTGCGCTGCATCGCCTCGGCAACGTCGTCGGGCACGTTGGCCAGCACCCACATCAGCTTGACCAGCGCCACCTCGGGCAGCATGTCGCCGCCCGGGATGACGCCGGCCTGCAGCAGCCGCCGGCCGGTCGAATACACGTTGAGGTTGACCCGCCCCCAGATGCACTGCGAGGTCATCACCACGGGTACGCCGTCCGCAGTGAGCGCCTCGATGCGGGGGACGAGTGCCTCGCTCACGTGGCCGAGACCTGTGCCGGCGACGACGACGCCGTCCCTGTCCTCGGTCATCGCCGCGAAGTCGTCCTCGTCGAGTGCCGGATGCGGGTAGACGAGGGCGACGTTGTCGTTGAGCGCTGTCGCCGCCGTGGTTTTCCCCGATGTTGTCTGCTGGTATTCCCCGGTGAAATGGACGTCGTCATCCACAAACGCGAGCGGCCGTGTGTCGATGCTGCGAAACGCGTCGCGCCTCGAGGTGTGCATCTTCCGGACCTTGGTTGCGCGGTGCACGGCGCAGACGCCGGGCGAAGGCTCCGCGTGCATCACCACGGCCGCCTCTCCGAGGTCCGTCGTTGCCATGCGGGCCGCCGCCACCAGATTCTGGAACGCGTCGCTGCTCGGTCGGTCGGACGAGCGCTGCGACCCGACCAGCACCACCGGGCCTGACAGGTCATGGAGCATGAACGACAGCGCTGCAGCGGTATACCCCATCGTGTCGGTTCCGTGCGCGACGACGACGCCGCTGACATCCCGGTTGAGCTGCGCCGCCGCCGCAGTCGCGATGTCTGCCCAGTCTGACGGCGTCATGTTTTCGCTGAGCTTCTGGGTGACGATGTCGGCGTCGACGTTGCAGATGTCAAACATCTCGGGGACGGCGAACGCGAGTTCTGCCGTGCTTCCTGCAGGATGGACCGCTCCTGTCTCATAATCAACGTAGCTGGCGATGGTGCCGCCGGTGCCGAGCAGCGCCACCGTCGGCTTGGCCGGGTCGAATGGTGCCTCCTCCACTTCTCTCTCGCGCATCTCTCGTTTTTCGATCAGGGAGAGCTCTGCATCTTCGACGGACAGACCGACGTTGTAGCCGCTGTCGAGCTTGATGGTGACCACGTCGGGGCCGCTGAAGGCATGGTGGGGCATCAGGACGCCTTCGTAGGTCTCTGCATCGGTGACGACGCGGATGCGGTCGCCGGGAGCTGCGTCGATCTCGCGAAGCATCCGCTCCAGTTCACTCATGGCTGGAGCAAACAGCCGTCGCTATATAGTTTTTGTTTCACTGGTTCCTGCGCCAGTAGAGGTAGCCTGCTGCTCCGAGGGCGGCGATGACGACGAGGCCGAGCAGGACGGGCATCCAGTTGAACGGCTCCTCCCTGTGGGGGTGCTCGGTTGCCCCGTAGAGTGCGTGGCCGTCTATCACCGTGGACTCGTACTCGAGCGGCTGCACCTCGCTTCGTTCCCAGTGATTCTGGCTGCTGTATTGCTGGCCGGGCACCCAGATGCGCAGGTCGGGATCGCCGTAGAGGACGACGTTCTCCATGATGTCCCACCACCACTGCGGCGGCTCCGATATGTAGAGGATGCCGACGTGGCTCATGCCCTTGACGTATGCCTCACCGACGGTGTCGCCCAGCACGAGGTCGCGTGGGATGGTCTGCCGCCAGACGGTCCCATACCAGGAGGTCGGCCAGGGGTCCTGCACCTGGAACACGCATCCATGTCGGATCAGCGAGAGATGGAAGTAGGTGTTGGCGGTCTGGCAGATGCTGGTGATGAAGCCCATCGAGTGCAGGTTGTCGAGCTTTGCCTCTATCTCGGTGGCGTTGCGCTCCGCGTAGGGGTACCGGGAGAAATGGATGGTGCCGATGACGCCGTCGTAGCTGTCATCCACGTTGAAGGGAGCAAGGAAAGGAATGAGCTTGTTGAGCATCTCGCGGACCGGCTCCCGGGCCAGCGCCCAGTCCATCCCCGTCGCTATCGGAAACGGGATGTTGGTGAATGGGATGGTTCCCTCTACGTCCATTGTCATGGTGTCCGGCTGCGCCGTCGAGCCGAGGTACCACTCGTAGCCCCGCCAGGGGTTTTCCTCCTTGGTTGCCCCGGCAAATGGCTTCGCCAGTCTCGATAGGGGGTCATGGCCGCTGAATCCCTCCTCGGGCTCCCAGAACAGCGTGGAGCCGCACTCCGTTTCAAGCCCGTGTGAGCCATGCAGCCACATGATGGCCCCGGCGTTGAGGTCCGTGCTGACTGCCTCGAGCGACGTCGAAAACGCGACGTCGTAGCCGCCCCGCCGCAGATACGTCGGCACCACCTCGCTCTCCGTCAGATCCGGGAAGATGGCACCTTCGACGCCGAGGTATTTCTCGCCTAGGCCCTGGTCGATGGGGTTGAACGTGTAGGTTTTCCCCGGGATGAGTCCATCGGCGCATTGATAGGTGGATCCGTAGTAGTCTCCGGCGCGCTCGTTGAACCGGAACTTGTGGGTGACGAACGAGCACACCGCTGGATAGGTCATGGTCTTCTTTTTCGACGGCTGCGTGACCGCAAGCGTGTTGCCCACCGGGCGCTGCACCATGCCGGTCACCCGACGGGTGCTCCTGCTGCCGTTTATCATCTCGACGCCCTCCGGGTTGAGCCCTGGATTCTCGAAGATGAGCCGTGGATAAAAGACGTTGCGACATATCCAGGTGGCGGCGTCGACCGGCGAACCGAAGATGCGGCCGGGTTTGGCCCTGCCGACGAAGACGCGGTCCCATGGCGTGCCGATGTCGTACTGACCTGCCACGGTTACCATGGACTCCATGCCTGCGCCGTCGAAGCCGTAGTCCTGCAGGAAGTCATAGACGCGTTTCCCCGTCAGGTACATCTCCGCCACCGTCGGCGTGTACATGAAACGCTCGCTGACGTGGCGACGCCAGAACTCGTTGTGCCATACCACCGCCGAGGACAGCCGCGGGTGCATCTCGAGCAACAAAAGCGGGCTGCCGTGCTGCGCCGCCAGAAACGCCGCCGGGCCGACGTGCAGCGCTCCTGGAAACGTTCCGCCGGGCCGTAGCTCGCCGCTCCGCCAGTAGGTCCACCCATCGGTGGTGGAAAAGATGACGTCGTTCTGCCCCGTTATATCCCGTATGGCATCGTAGGCGCCCCGGCATCCGGTATGCCAGGCTGTGATGTCGGCCATGCCCCGCGCGTCGGTGCGCGTCTGTTGCTCCATGCGTTCCCCGAAATCGACGACGTGGACGCGGTTGACGCCCAGCGTCTGAAGCGCCGACTTTGTCGCCGCGGGCACCCTGTCGGGGGTGACGTAGAGGAGCGGTGCGTTGAGCACCGATGCAAGAATGGCGCCCTGGCTGGCCGAGGCGAGGGACTCCTCCCGGTCCCGTGACGTCTGGTTGCGCCAGGAATAGGAGACGGTGAAGTCAACGGTGCCAGTAGTGTCCTTTCCCATGCTAAATACACACAGCCGATAATGCTCACCGGGGCGGCAGCCGCCCAGCTCGTCCACCTCGATCTGCTGCTTTGAGCTCGTTTCGTTGCGGGCCGCCACGATTTCTTCGCCGGCGGGACCGATGAGCGACATGCCGAGCTGCGCGCCGCCGTTCCAGTCCAGGGTAAACGAGGCGTTTTTGACGCCCGTGGCGGGGACGTCCGGCACCGTCATCTCGGTGCCCGGGTACATCTCGACGTCGATGTTGTAGGTGACGCCACGCCGCATGCCGCGGAGCGCTCCAAACGCGGAACCCTGCAGCGACAGCATCCCGCCGAGGAGATCGACGCGTGGTATCTCCTTGTCCCGCTCGGTGGGGATGTCGGTGACGCCGACCCGCCACGAGCCGGGATTGTAGACGTAGGAGGCTGTCTGCTCAGCGGGGCCGGTCAGGATGTTCCATGTGGCGACGGCGGCGGTCTGCATCCATTCGCTGCCGTGCTGGCAGTACAGCTGCATGTCCGGGTCGCCCGGCGGGATGGCGATGAAGCCGCCGAGGATGAAGCAGTCCCACCACAGGTCCGCCTGCAGGTACTTGTATTGCTCCGGCACCGTGAACTCGTGGTAGACGGGGTTGAGCGCGTTGCTTTGCGGCACCTGGAAATGCTCGGTCTTGACCTCCGTGCCGGCGAAGCTCCCTGTGAGGCTGCCCTCGGTGACTGCGCCGTCGCTCATGCCGTCGTCGCTGATGACGGCGAGGACCGCTTCGTCGGCATACGACCAGTCCCGCGTGGCAAGCTGGCCGGCGATAGACGCAGCGTTGTCACCCTGGATGGATGTCACATTCCGGGCCGCCAGGTCTACCTCGCCTTTGTCGACGTTGATGAGCATCAGGTCGTCCAGCCGGCCGCCGCAGGCGCCCATCCAGTCGCTGGTGAGGTAGTCGACGCCCTGTTTGCCGTTGAGCGTCCGGTCGGTTTCCCCGCCGACGTCGCTGCCTGCCTGATGGAACAGGAGCGGATGCGTGTAGAGCCGGTCGCCGCTCTGGTCGTAGAACACGGAGGTTGGAATCGCTGACAGGTAGGCGTAGTCGTCGAGCTCGCGCTGCTCGTCGAACCCAACCATCGTCATTTTTTTGGTGTACGTCGTCGGCGCCCACGAGAGCCCTTTCTCGAACCCCGTTCCGGGTGGCTCCGCCTGCACGAGCGGTGCCAGCGACGTCAGCAAAAGAAGCGTAACCATACACGCGACGATTCCCGTCGTTCTCTGCCTCGGGTCTGCCATATGAACAGTTAAATGGCGTTGTCGCTATAAATGTTTTCTCTTGCCACTCTTACTCGTCGTCGAGCAGCTCCGCCGGCCCGCCGGCCAGCTCGACGAGTGCCCGGGCCTCCATCTGGTGGAGGTCGCCCGGCACCAGGAGCGTGTGCAGCGGCGGCCCGAAATCAACGTCAAGCAGCTCAGCAGGATACCCGGCCTTGGTCACCGGCTCAGGCGAGGAGGCACGGGCGACGCCGGCCAGGACGGTATCCTCCGTGATGACATCGTTGCCGCATCGTTGTTCCATCTCAAGGAGCAGCTCGACGCCCTCCCGGACCGTCATGTACTGCTCCCGTTTTTCCTGTATGTCCAGCAGCACCAGGGTGTGCAGCCCCCGCTCACGGTTCCGCCGGATGACATGGTAGGGCGACAGCGGAAAATAGTTTTTCTCCGGGTACGCCAGCGTTGTCGTCCGCCCGAACTTGTATATCTGCAGCCCGAGCAGCCCGGTCGCGGCGGTGACGATGCTCACGCCGTGGATCACACGCGTTGGGATGCCCCGCTGCAGGGCGCGCAGCCGCAGGTCGACGTGGGTGGTGGCGGTCATCGGGTCGCCGCCGGTGAGCAGGCAGACGCTTTGATGCTGCGCTGCCGTCAGGATGACGTCGCCCTGCTCGACGGCCTCCCTGGGGAGCACCTCAACTGGTTTTCCGATGGTTTCCTCGAGCGCCTCCATCGACATGCCGGGCTGGCTTGTGTAGAACTCGGCGAAGCATCGGTCGCATGCCTGTGCTGCCCCGAGCCCGGCCAGCGTGAGGTCCTGGTCGGCCTGCAGCCCGAGCCCGACGAAGACAAGGTCTCCAGACGACGAGCTCTCGTTTTGGTTGGACATTGTATGGCGGGTGACACGCTAATCCCCGTCCGGTTATTTTAATGTACGCCTCATAAAGGCGGAAGATGCCAGCGGAGACACCCTCACAGAGGCGACTGCAGCCTGTCATCTATGCCAGCTGCTCCCTGGCTGCTATCGCTCGCCCGTCGAATGCGTTGATGCACCCTGGTCTATCTCTTCGACGAGTCCGTGAGAGACGGCCGTTGTTTCTGCTGCCTCCCCGGCTCGTGTCGCCCGGCCGAGCGAATCCCGTGTGCCACAGCCGGTGATATATGAGGGAGGTGACCGTGATGGTGGGGTAGATGTGTGAAAAATAGAGCAGCAGCTTGTGCAGTGCCCCCTGCATGGTGCCGGTCACGGTGTACAGGGTATAGGTGAAGAGCGCGAGGGCGATGACGCCACCTATCGACTTCAGCCGGATGTTGAGCATGCGGCCCAGCGCGATGACTTCCTTGGTCTCCCTGTCTAGGTAGTAGAGCTTGCTGTCCTGGACGATCCAGAGAGGCACGACGAACAACACGATGACGGGGGCAAAGTTCAGGATGACGAACACGTCGGTGTTTGCCACGCTTTCGACATCCCGCAATATGTACCCGATGAGCGACAGCGCGATGACGGTCGGGAACAGGGAGTCCTGCAGCGCGCGGTAGAAGCTGTCCCAGCCTTCATCGGGAGAAAACGTCCAGTCTTCGAGGAGTGCAACCGTTCTGGCAGGCCCGGTTTTCCCGGTCAGCCGTGCATGTGTCCTGAGGTACACTTTGACCAAAAACGGGGTGCTCCGGCCGACGGCCCACCATGTGCAGCATCCACCGGCGATGCTGACCAGGATGACCAGGAACAACGCCGGGACGCTTGACAGGACGATGACGGGAATCGGTACCAGGAAAAGTGCAAGGAGGAAGACAAACGTTGTCTTTTTCTTCAGGGGCCATCTCCCGTCCATGTCAGGTCTCCGTCACGGTCACCTAATCTGCTTTTCCAATAAATATTTTGCATGTTCTCTGTAATGCATGGTGGAGGCGAGGATACACGTGTCGGTGGCATAACGCTGAGTGGTGCATGGCTCAAAGCCGCCGCGATGAACTCACGGTCCATAGACCACTCCGGCACAACCCGCGGGCAGCGTTCGGGGGTAGGGGCTAACTATATGTATCCGTTGTCGTTCACCATTGCCATGGACCTCATCATAGACGTCAAGACACGGGAAGAGTACTACATGAATCATATCAAGGGCGCGTTGAACATCCCGGTGTGGGACCTCGGGTTCTACCTGGATTTCCTGGAGGATAAGTCCGTCAGGGTCTACTGCGGCCCGCGGGGGAAGCGCTCCGAGATGGCTGCCAGCTTTCTCCAGGAGCACGGGATAGATGCGACGGAGATACCGCCCGGAGAGCTGGACGACTACGAGATGGAGGGCAAGCCCATGGTGGTAGCCATCAACTATCTCTCCGTCAAACCGGGGCACGAGGAGGCGTTCGAGGAAAAGGTGGAGGACCTCTGCATGGACACCGTGGACAAGGAGGGCTTCATCGGGACCAAGGTCGTCCGCGCGACCGACGTCTCCTACGGCGGCTCGATGCTCCACGGCGACTACAGGGAAATCGAGATCAACCCCACCAAGTACATCATGCTGACCTACTGGGAGAGCCGTGAGGCACACGAGCGGTTCCACGAGCACGAGGAGATCATGCAGGGCTTCAAGGAGCTGATGCCGCACATCGCCGTGATGCCCTACGAGGAGTTCGCAGAGATCCTGCATTAGCAGATCGCCTCGTCTCCCTGGCAAACCCTATAAAGCATCCGGCCATAAAAAAACGATGGAGTCACGCTGCATAGCCGTGCCCAAGCAGGTGGCGGAGCGCGTCCGGCAGCATTTGCTAGAGAAAGGGCTGCTGCGTACCGAACTGGAGATCCAAAGCGACGGCGCCCGGGTCTATCTGCCCGTGACAGAGCCGGTTGACATCCCCGGCGGCGAGCTGCAGCGGATGGACTTCAAGGAACGGGAGCAGACGCCCGACCTGCAGGCTCTGCTGGCCGGCATACTGCCCGACGGCATATCGCTGTCCTCCTTCGACGTCGTCGGCGACATCGCCGTCGTCCGCATCCCCGACGATGCACTCCGATATCGCGAAGCAATCGGCGAGGCCATCCTGGCGGCGCATCCCGCCATCAGGGTCGTCTGCCACGACCGCGGCGTCAAAGACGAGTACCGCGTCAGGGACGTCGAGGTCGTCGCCGGGGAGCAGCGCACGGAGACCATCCACGTGGAATACGGCATCGAGATAGCCGTCGACGTCGCCGCCGTCTATTTTTCACCGCGCCTGGCCACGGAGCGGAAGCGTGTCGCCGGTCAGGTCTCCGGAGGCGACGTCGTCATCGACATGTTCGCCGGCGCCGGCCCGTTTTCTATTCTTGCCGCGCGGCTGGCGGAGCCATCCCGCGTCTACGCCGTCGACGTCAACCCCGAAGCAGTCAAATACGCACGGCGGAACGTGCAGCGGAACGACGTCGCAGACGTGGTCGAGGTGCTGCACGGCGATGCAGCCGAGGTGGTGCCGCGCCTCGGCCATGCAGACCACGTCATCATGAACCTCCCGCACCGCGCCGACGCGTTTTTCCCGCTGGCAGCACGGACCGGCGACTGTGTCCATTACTACGACATCGTGGCGGAGGACAGCGTCGATGAACGCCTCGGCTGGCTCGTCGAGACGGCAGCCGGGAAGGGAAAAACCGCCTCCGTCCAGGAATGGCGACAGGTCGGCACCTACTCGCCGGGGCAGATAAAGATCGGTGTCGACGTCGCTATCTCGTGACGTACCGGTCGGCTCGCTCGACGGCTGCAGCGATGAGGTCTGCACCGCGATCCAGGTCCCGGAGGTCGATGACTTCGACGCCTGAATGCATATACCGGGTCGGGATCCCGATGACGCCGCTGGGGATACCCGCCCTGGTAAGATGGATGGCTGTCGCGTCGGTCGTGCCGCCGGCAGATACGTCGAGCTGGTAGTCGCTGTCTATGTCCCGTGCAGCTTCCTCTATCCAGGACAGCACCGGCGACGGGGTTATCAGGCCGCGGCCCGATGCATCGGTGACGGTCACCGCGGGCCCCTCGCCGAGCTGCAGCGCCGATTCTTTTTTCTCGACGCCCGGGTAGTCGCCGGCGAGTGCCGTCTCGCTGACCAGCGCCACGTCTGGGTCGAGCCCGAACGCGGAGGTCTTTGCTCCCTTGAGACCGACTTCTTCCTGGACGGTGCCGACTGCGTAGAGCGTCGCGTCGCCGTCGTAGCGTCGCGTCGCCTCGATCATCATTGCCACGCCGGCGCGGTCGTCGAGCGCCTTGCCCGTCACCCGGGTTTCCTGCAGGACGTTGAAGCGCGGCTGCAGCGTGATTGGTGTGCCGGGCCGGATGCCGAGCTGCTCGACTGCCTCCCTGCCGTCGGCGCCGACGTCGATGAACATGTCCTTTGCCTCGATGGTTTTTTTCTGCTCCTCTTTTTCCATGAGGTGCGGCGGCTTCGAGCCGATGACGCCGTGAACCTCGCCCTGCCCGGTGTGCAGGGTGACGCTGTTGTTGAGCAACGTCTGGTCAAACCAGCCGCCGAAGGTGACGAAGCGGATGAAGCCGTCGTCGTCGATGTACTTGGCCATCAGGCCGATTTCGTCCATGTGCGCGGCGACCATCACCGACGGGCTGCCGCCGTTCTTGGCTGCGATGAGGTTGCCCATCCGGTCGTAGCGTATCTCGTCGACGTGGTCCTCCAGCGCCCCCTGCGCGACCTCGCGCACCTTGCTCTCGTACCCGGATATGCCAGGGGCGTTTGAAAGCGAGGTGAGCAGCTCTACAAGTTCTTCCATGCAGAGCAAAGCCACACTGGATATTTAAATGTTAATCGTTGCATCGCACGCCGTTCATCTGGCATCCGGGACGCTCGCCTGTGGATGGCGGGCTGGTGTCCGGCGATCGCTGTTTATCTGTTCACGGGCCGGCCGAGCAGGAGGACATGGGTCCACGCTCCTCCTGCACAGTCGGAGAGCATAAACTTTTTATATATCGTCGGTATACACATGTTCCGGACGGTTTTCGAGGTGTCCCTGTGGAGTATACACGGCTAGAAAAAGCACGCATCATTGGCGCACGAGCCCTCCAGATATCGATGGGTGCACCCTTGCTCATCCCGCAGCCCGACGAGAAGACCACGTCCGTCGAGCTGGCGTTGCGGGAGCTTGAGCGAGGCGTCATCCCCATGACGGTGAAGCGCAAGGGAAAAATTATAAAAGGTCCGGTCGTATAGGGGCGATTACATGGCTGAAACTATTGCTGAAGCAGAAAGCGAAGACGACGGTATGCTCGTTTCTGAAGAGATGTACATCTCATCCGGTGCCGAAATCGGCACACAGCAAAAAACTGCGTTTATGAAGCCCTTCATTTCAAAGGTCAGGAACGACGGCCTATATCTCATCGACATCGCCGAGACAGACCGGCGCATCAGGCAGGCGGCGGAGCTACTCGCTCGGTATGACCCCGATCATGTCCTCGCGGTGGCGGTGCGACATTACGCACGTAAGCCACTGCGGATGCTGGCGGAGGCGACAGGCATCCAGGCCAAGCCCGGCCGTTTCCTGCCGGGGACGCTGACCAATCCCGACTCTGAGAACTACCTGGAGCCCGACATCATCCTGCTCACCGACCCCATCGGCGACCACCAGACCCTCGAGGAGGCAGTGACCGCCGGGATCCCGGTTGTTGCGCTCTGCGACACCAACAATCTCACCAAATACGTCGACCTGGTCATCCCGGTGAATAATAAAGGCCGGAAGTCACTGGCGCTGACGTACTGGCTGCTCGCCCGGGAGATACTCAAGGCCCGGGGCGACCTAGAGAGCGACGAGGAGTTCGAGCTGCAGCCTGAGGACATGGAAGCAGAGCTGTAGCCCTCTCTTTTTTCCTGTCAGTCGTGCAGGCGACGGCCCACATATTTATATAGGAAGTCCATATTCACGCTGCTATGGCGCGGATGCATTCACGCAAAAAAGG
>CAYPWJ010000027.1:0-17609 GCA_964414415.1 uncultured Thermoplasmatales archaeon
CCCGCCAACCAGTCCGACACCCCCCAACTTAACCCTATTTTTTTTGGGTGCCTTGTTTGCCTCCAATTGATTAATAAATCCATTTTAAAAAAAATTATTGCCTAACAATGGACGCATTTGCCCCCCCCCCCCCCCCCCCCCCTCCCCCCCCCCCCCCCCGTATCAGTCACCCCACACGGGATAAAAATAAAAAAGAGGGCAAAGCAGACCACGCGGCATGACAGCACCCACTGCCTCACCCAGCGGCGCCCGTCAACATATCCACTCTACCAACCCTGTCTCCGTTGACCTGCAACAAGGTATCGCTTCGCCACCAACGAAAAGATACCGTCCTTACTCCACGATCAGCGTTTCCTCGTCGAGGCGGTCCGTGTTGGCGAGGAGGAACTCACTGCTGCTATGCAGACAGTCGACCGGGCAGACGTCGACGCACTGAGCGCAGAAGATACAGCGCGACACGTACATCTTGATTTTTTTCTCGTCTTCCTTGAACTCGATGACCTTGGCGGGGCAGACACGGATGCACTGCTTGCACCCGATGCATTTCTCCTTCTCATAGATAATTTTGCCGCGGAAGTCGTCGGGCTGCTCCACCGGTGGGTTCGGCTTTGCCTCACCGGCAGCGATTTTCTGCAGCAACGCCGATACATTCTTCGGCGCATACTTCACCGGAAACAGGTTAGTGAATGGCTTCATGAAGAGCTGTTTCAACACCTGTCTCAACGCCGGAAACATGTTACCACCACTCCAACGGAATCGATAACACCTGCGAGTCCCACATGAGCAGCACCAACCCGAGCAGCGCCATCAGGGTGACGGACACCCAGTAGGTCGACACAACCTGGCTGATACGCAGCCGGGCCACGCCGACACGTATCAGCGTGACACCGAAAAAGATCACCAGCGACACCTTCACGAGATAGAATACGATGTTGGCCGCGTGGGCCATCAAGCCAGTCAGCGACAGCGTCTCCGCGATGCCCCACGGGAAAAACAGCGCGACCATCAGCGAGGCAAGCGCCACGGTCTTCACGCCATCCGCGAGATAAAACATCGCGAGGTTGCGTCCCGAGTACTCGACGAGCAACCCCTCCGCTATCTCCGTCTCCGCTTCGCCCACGTCGAACGGCACCTTGGCGAGCTCCGCCGGCATCACGATGACCAGCGCCAGCAGAATCAACACCAGCCCAGCGAGGCCGAGCAAGCCGACCTGGCCCCACAGCGGATGCGCAGCGATATACGACAATGTGAAGACGTCGCCGGCGCCCGTGACCTCCTGCAGCTTCCAGACGATGGCGATGATGGCGACGGCGAGCGGAAACTCATAGGACATCATGGTCACCATCTCACGCTGCGCTCCCACGGTCGCAAAGGGAGAGCCGGACGCGAACCCGCCCGCCACCATGGACAGCGCGGGGAGAGTCAGCAGGTAGAGGATGAGGATGACGTCGCCATGCTGGTGCAACACCGGCGTATAGCCGGCGATGGGGATGTAGAGCAGGAGCGTAAGCGATGCGGCCAGAGAGATGATCGGGGCTGCATGGTACAGCCACCTGACGGCGTTGTCGGGCACCACGCTGTCCTTCATCATGAGCTTGCCGACGTCCCAGAAGGGCTGCCGCAGCGGCGGCCCAACCCGGTTCTGCATGTGCGCGGCTATCTTGCGGTCGAATCCCTTGTATGCCAGGCCGACAACGATTGCAAACACCGATATACCGAGGGTGCCGATGATCGCCTCAAACAGCAGCTCCGCGGTCATTCCATCAGCCTCCGCGTTTTTTCGACTGACAGTTCATGGAGCTTCTCCTTGCCATACGTTGCGCCGTTCGCCGCAACGGCGCGGTTGGTGCACGACATGCACGGATCTATCGAGGCGGCGACAATGGGGATATCCGCGATCTGCTCGTGCATCAGCATGGTGCGCCACGCCATGATGTTGCTGTAGGTCGGTGCGCGGACCTTCCACGTCTGCAGCGTGTCCATGCCCGGCTCGAGCCTGACGTAGTGGATGTCTTCGCCGCGCGGCGCCTCGTGCCGTCCAATCGCCTCGCCCTCGGCCTTCTTTATCTGTGCAAGCAAACGAGGGATCTTTTCCTCTGACTGGATGTCTCCCTCCGGCATGTCGTCGAGCGCCTGCTCGATGATGTCCACCGATTGTTTGACTTCAAGCAGCCGGACGACGATACGGTCGTAGGTGTCGCCGACGACCTCGCCGGTCAGGACATCGGGCGTGATGGCCTCCACCTCGAGGTCAGGGTAGGCAAAGTAGGGAACATCCTGCCGGACGTCTTTTTTGACGCCGCTGGCCCGCGTCGTCGGTCCCGCCGTTGCGAGACGTAGCGCGTCCTCCTCGGTGAGGACACCGATGTGCCGGGTCCGCATCTTGATGGTCTTGTCGTCGAGGAACAGGCTCGCCATCTTGCCGAATGCCCGGCGGTATTCCTCGAGCATCTCACGAATCCGGGGCATCTTTTTCTCGGGGATGTCCCGGCGGACGCCGCCGTACATCATGATGGCCTTGGTGACCCGGTTGCCGTTGACCAGCTCGAGGATGTCCATCACGTGCTCGCGGACCTTCCACACGTAATGCAGCAGCGTGTCGAAACCGAGCTCGTGGGCGGCGACGCCCGCCCAGAGCAGATGCGAATGTATGCGCTCCAGTTCTCCCTCGATGACCCGGATGTATTCCGCCCGGTCCGGCACCTCGATGTCCGCTATCTCTTCAACGGCCATGACCAGGCAGGCGGGATGGCAGAGGTTGCAGATGCCGCAGATGCGCTCCGACAGGTAGATGGACTGCACGGGGTTGTTGCGGTGCATGCCGATCCATTCGATACCGCGGTGGTTTTCGCTGGCCGTGACGTCCACGCCGACGATTTCTTCGCCGTCGAGGTCGCAGGTGATGGTGATGGGTTCTTTCAACGCTGGATGCACCGGGCCGATGGGGACCGTGTAGGTGCTCTTCCCCTCTGTCTCCTGCTGCTCGTTCGTGTCTTGGTGATTCATTCCTTCCACCCCTCGTAGAGCTTGTTGGTTTCCTGCGGGCCCGTCTCGTCGCGTCGCCAGGGATAGACACCCTCGGGGAAATCAGGCGTGAGGAACAGATGTCGCTTGTCGTGCAGGTCTCTGACGTCGACGCCTGTCATCTCGATGATCTCCCGCTCCGAGAACTCCGTGCCGGGCACCAGATCAGTCAGCGTGGGCACCCAGAGGTCGTCCTTGGAGACAGGGACACGAAGCGTAACGACGACTTCGCCGCCGGCAACGCCATAGTTGAGCGTAAAGTGATAGTTGTAGATCATCTCGTCGCCGGCGTCGGACGGCGATATCACCGAGAAATGCGGGAACTCGTCGGCCTCCTCGATGAGCAATGCAACGACGTCGTGCAGCTCCTCGCGGGCCACGTCAACCCAGACGGTGTGCCGCTCCATCGGGACGCGGACGCCCGCCGATGCCGTCTGTACCTCGTATTCGAAGTCATGTGATTCCAGCATGTCTTTGATGTCATCGATGTTCATTCAGGCACCTCCTCAAGGTGCTTCCAGGCCTTGACCACCCCGTCGATGATAGCCTCGGGGCGGGGCGGACACCCCGGCACGTAGACACACGTCGCCTCAGGGATAACGCGGTTGAGCGGGCCTGCCAGGTGATATGACTCATGGAACACGCCGCCGGTGATACCGCAGCTGCCCACCACCAGCACGACCTTTGGATCCGGGGTCTGCTCGTATATCCGCTTCACTTTGTCCTCCATGTCGTTGGTGACGGGGCCGGTAAACAGGATGACGTCGGCGTGCCGCGGCGTCCCCACCAGCTTGATGCCAAAGCGCTCCACGTCGTAGCGCGGCGTCAGCGCCGCCACGATCTCGATGTCGCAGCCGTTACAGGAGCCGCTGTTGACGTGGAACACCCAGAGCGAGCGCTTGAACGACGTTAGGCCTATGGTATCACCTCCGGAACGATGATGAGGATAAAGAACAGCGCGGCCATGCCGATGAACCAGAGCACGTAGTCGTTCACGATGCCGGTGTGGATGTTCTTCATCCATTTGTAATAGCCTCGCAGGGCCTCAGTGAAGCCCCAGTAGATGTTACCGGCTCTGACGTGTGCATCCTCCCTCGACGGGCCGGGATGACCGGACAGGAACGGGGTGCCCTGCTCGCCGCCTTTATGCTCCCTGCTGCCCGTGCCCCAGAGGATGTAGGCCACCAGCGCTGCAACGAGGAAGGCGATGATCCAGACGACGGGTGACCAGTAGCCACCGGTGGTCTCCAGCGCCTCGAATATCACGTCAATCATGGTGAGACACCTCCCGCCCATGCCATGTAGTTCTCCGGATGCGCCAGGGCATGCGCCGCGGGCTGCACGATGTTGCCGACAACCCAGTCAGGGAACAAGCCGAACAGGATGATGCCGACGGTGAGGATGACCATGCCGGCGAGCATGCTCCTCGGCACCTCGCGGCCGTCGGAGATGTCAAGCTTCGGGCCCATGAAGGCGGAATGGAACACCTTGACGAACGACGCCAGCGTCAGGATGGAGACGAGCATCGCCACGATGGAGAGGATAGGGCTCACCTGGTAGGCCGACTCGTAGATGAGCAGCTTCGAGGCAAAGCCGTTCAACGGCGGGATGCCGGCGATGGCCAGCGCCCCGATGATGAAGAAAACAGTGGTATACTTCATGGAATGCGCCAGGCCGCCCATCTCGTTGAGGTTGCGCGTGCCGACCTTGTAAAAGATGGCGCCCGCAGTCAGGAACAACAGGCCCTTGTACAGCGCGTGGTTGATGATGTGGAAGATACCGCCCTGCATCGCCTTCATGCCGTAGGGATTCATCTCGCCGCTGGCGGACAGCAGATACAGCCCGACGCCGACGCCGAGGAGCATGTACCCCGTCTGGCTGATGGCGTGATACGACATCAGGCGCTTGATGTCCTTCTGCGGAATCGCCATGGTGACCCCCACGAACATCGACAGCAGCCCCAAAGCGATGACGATGATGCCGACCGTCGTCAGATTGAGCGTAAACCCATAGAGCGTGAAGCAGACGCGGAACAGGGCGTACAGCGACGCCTGGCTCGCCGCGACGAGGATCGCCGTGATAGATGCAGGTGCAACGGTGTAGGCATCCGGCGTCCACATGTGCATCGGCACCGCACCGCACTTCATCGCAAACGCGGCGATGAGCAGCCCAAGGGCGAGCTTGTCCAGGAAGCCGTACTGCAAAACGTTGGCAAGCGCCGCTATGTTCAACAGGTTATACTGCCCGTAGAGCAGGCCGACCGAGAACAACACCATCAGGGCCCCGAGCGTCGAAATCACGATGTACTTGAAGGCACCCTCGACCGCGTCGCCACGGTACACCCGGAAGGCAATCAAGCCCGCCGAGGCAATCGACAGCACCTCAAGGAAGACAAAGAGATTGAACATGTCGCCGGTGAACTCCATGCCGAGCATGCCCACGGTCATGAGCAGCAGCAGCGTGAAGAAACGACCCTGGCCGCTCTCCCGATCCATGAACGCAAGCGAGTACACCGCCGCTGCAAGCGACACGGTACAGCTTATCAAACCCATGAAGGCGCTCATGCCGTCGATCTGCAGGACGATGCGAACCGGCACCGCGGCCTGCGCCGGGATCGTCGCTGTCGGATCAGCGGCGCCCATCGTGTAGAGATGCGCACCCTGGGTGAAGACATCCCAGGCCAGCGCCATCATAAGGAACTGCGTGACAACGAGTATCAGAATCACCCAGCCGGAGCGGGCTTTCTCATGCAGCCGGTCGATGAGCGGCGTCAGAAAGGCGCCCAGCAATGGCAGCGCGATGAGCAATGCCGGTGCATGCACGAGCAGCTCTTCCATCATTCTTTCAACCTCCGTATCTTGGTAGCGTCAAGCGTGCCGTAATGCTGATATATCTTGACGGCGAGCGAGAGAATCAAGGCCAGGATGGCGACGCCGATGACGATGCTGGTCAGCGTCAATGCCTGTGGGACAGGCAGCACCATGCCGCCGGGCACGGAAACGCCCTCGGGCAGATGCGTGTAGACCGGCGCGACGGCGTCCTCACGGAAGCCAAGTGTGATGAGGAACAGGTTGACGCCCGCCTCGACGATGGTCAGGCCGATAGCGATCTTGATGAGATTGCGCTTGAACAGGATAGCAAAGAGCCCGATGGCGATGAGCGCGATGACCGCCATGAAGGGAACGTTGTATATCATTGCTCTCCCTCCCCGTCGTGCCCGGATGATGCCATGGCCATGGCGAGGACCACCGCCGCGAGGCCGCCGATGACCTTCATGCCGACCGCCAGGTTGAGGATGGGCAGCGTGCCGCCCGAGTTCAGGATACCCGGATTGCCGCCGAAGGACGGCACCTCCCCAAAGATATAGACGGTGTCCGCCAGGAAGTTCGCGAGGACCGTCTCCGTCACCATGACGAGGCCGAGCAGGCCGACGACGACGAACGTCAAGCCGCCGAGGCTTTCAAGCGTCGAAAGCATGCCTTCGCCAGCCTGCTTTTCCGTCCGGGCTGCGCCGTAGGCGACGATGAGCATCACGACGGCGGATGCACCGATAGCGCCGCCCTGGAAGCCGCCGCCCGGCGTCAGGTGGCCGTGCATGATGACGTAGAACGAAAAAATCAGGATAAATGGAAAGAGCAGCGCCGCAATGGTCTGCACGATGGGGGACAGGCCCGGCTCGTCACGCTCGTCAGTCATGTGTATCCCTCCGGCGGAACAGGGCCATGACGCCGGCCACAGCCGTGAACAGCACCGTCGCCTCCCCCAGAGTATCGAAGGCACGGTAGTCAAAGACGACCGACGTCACGACGTTGTTGGCCCCGGTCTCGTTCTGCGCGTGCTCGATGATGTAGTCGTCCATGGCCGGGCTGTCACGCTCAAGCGGCGGATGACCGAAGTCGTGCATCTCCAGCACCGTAATGGCCATGAAAGCAATGAAGACCACGAACGCGAGGGCTGCCAGCTTTCTCATAGCTCGTCACCTCCCTCCTCGACGGGCTCCTCAACCGGTTCGGCTTCCTCCTCTCCCTCCATACGCTCCGTCTGCTTGATGGCGAGAACGATGATGGCCGTGGTGATGCAGGCCCCGATACCAGCCTCAGCGATGGCGACATCGGGTGCATCCAGGATGTAGAACTCGAGCGAGAGCAGCAGGCTCATCGCCGCCAGAGCAATGGCCGCCCCGAGCAAATCACGAAGCAAAATGGCCGCGATGGCCGCGATGACCATCAGGACAGGTATCGCGATATGGATGACGTCACTCCACATGATCCCCCTCCTCTGCAACAGGTTCGTCAGCAGGCGCTTCCTGCGTCTCCTGCCCGGGTGACAGGTCGTCTGCAACCGCCTGAGCCGGCAGCACGCCGCTGCGGTGCGCCGCCCGGGCGATGGCATGCGCCCCGGTCGGATTGGTGACCAGGATGGCAACCAAGGCGATGAACGCATGGATGGACAGGTTGAACATCGCCGCCTGCCCGTCATACCAATGCCAGCCGCCGTAGATGATGACCGCACCGGCGAGAAAGATAGCGCCGAACGTCGTGCACTTGGTGCCCGCATGGAGCCTCGTGTAGACGTCGGGGAACCGGAGCAATCCCAGCGACGCCAGCAGATTGAAGAACAGCCCGATGCCCAGAAATACATAGATGACCCACTCAATCATATTCTGCCTCCTTCGAGATATTTGGCGATATACAGCGTCGTGATATATGACAGCACCGCGTAGACGATGGCGACGTCGATGTAGATGATCTCCAGCGTCGCGGCACCATAGGCGAGCATCGACACGATGACGATGGTGTTGACCGTATCCAGTCCGACGATGCGGTCGGGCGCCGTCGGACCAAGGATGACCCTGACCAGAGCGATAAGCACCGAGATGGACAGGACGACGAGCGAAATCATGAACGGGTCATACATGTCTATCATTCTGCCACTCTCCTCGCCCATTTCGGAAAGCCGGCGCATATCGGCGTGCAGGGCCGCGGCATCTCCTGCAGGGCTGCGTCGTCGACGTTGATCCAGTGCACGTAGAGGTCGCCGTCATCTATGTCGACGGACAGCGTCCCCGGCGTCAGCGTGATGGAGTTGGCGAGCATGGTCATCGCCTCGTCGCTCTCAAGCCCCGGCATAATCCTGACGATGCCCGGCCTTATGTTCCCGGTGATGACACGGTAGGCGACATCCAGATTGGCTTTCGCCATCTCCCAGAAAAACGGGAAGATATAGGCGACAAACAGCAGCCACCGCTTCGGGTTCGCCAGCTTGAAATCCTTCACGAAAACGCTGCGCCCCGCCACGCCGGCAACCATCGACAGCACGACACCGGCGATGAGCTCGTCGAGCGCCCAGAGCTGTCCGTTGAACGTGAGGGCGAGCCACACGACGAAGCAGAAAACAGCGGTCCCTACGAAAGCAAACATCGGAGGGTAATCTCGTCTTCTCTTTAAAAGATTACGGTTTTTGGCATTTTTCTACAAAAACTCCGCATAGCGGGATGTTTTTATAGAAACGCCATGTCGTCCAGTTCCCGGCTGGGGCTCTCGTGGTTTTCGATGCTGTGGAGCGTCTGGTTGAGCGTCTCCCTGTCTATCTCTCCGTCGAGATACTTCATCATGGCCTTTTTCTTGTATCCGTCGAAGGTATCCTGCATTCTGCCTTCAGATTGCGACCGACATACTGACTATCTACCCTTACGAAATAGCCCGTTTTCGCCCCTGTTGGAAACCGCCGAATGCGGGGTTAGCAAGTCTACCCTACCGACCCGCCGTCCTCTCCTTTCGTAACAGATTAGGGTAAAACCGTGTATCGATGGGATTTTATATCCTTTTGCCATTGATAGATTGGAGGCTAAACATGAAAGCAATGTGGAAGGCTACGGTTTGTGTGCTGGTGACGGCGATGTTTATGATGCCGATATCGGCAGTTGATGTAGACCGGGTCGACGATGGCGCAGGTATGGCAACCGCCTTGACCGGAGAAACCCTCTATGTAGGCGGCTCCGGCCCTGATAACTATACAAAAATTCAAGATGCTATCGATGCTGCTCACGGTGGAGACACAGTTTTTGTCTACGGGGGGACGTATCACGAAAACATCGTGATAGATAAACCTATTACTTTGACAGGGGAGAACAGAGATTCAACCATGATAAAGGGAGATGGAACTACCCATGTCGTCAAAATCACGAGGTCATCCACTACAATTACTGGTTTCACCATTCAAAACGGCGGAGAAGAATATCCACGATCTGGCGTTATAGTGGACTATGCTGATAACTGTGACATTATCCATAACAAAATCTCCCACAATAAAGGCCGCGGAGTCTTCCTCAAGTGGGGAAACCACAACTATGTAGATGACAATATGATATCCAATAATGGGGGTTCTGGTCTCCGCGTTGATTTTTCAGAGAACACCATCACCAACAACAGCATCCATGATAACGAGGCAATGGGCATATTCTTCTATGAAGGCCATGACTGTCTTGTCGACAATAACCATATTTTCCATAACCACAACGGAATTAACCTTGAATCCTCAAGCAAAGGAGTCATAATTAGAAACAACCAAATAGACAACAACCGGGAGGTCGGGATTTTATGCTGCTGTGAAAGCACTAACTGCAAAATAGTCCGAAACACCATACAGGACAACAACTGGGCCATCCGCATGGCAGCGATAACAGGCAACACCATCTATCATAACAATTTCATCAACAATATACACACTTGCTATGATAACTACGATAACACCTGGGACCTCGGCTGTCCGATTGGTGGCAACTACTGGAGCGATTTCGACGAGGCAAGCGAGGGGGCATATGACAACAACAGCGATGGCATCATTGATGACAGCTACGAGATAGAGGGTGGCCCAAACGAGGACAAGAATCCCCTCATTTCAGAATATAGGCCTCTTCATATTGGGCTGCAAGGCGGGGTAGGCATAACAATGGTGTTTGTGAACCGTGGAAAGAAAAACTTGTCAGAACTTCAGTGGTCGATAGAAATCGATGGACCAATAATTGGAGCGGAGAGCAGTACCGGGACCATCCCAACATTGCCGGTGGGAAATATACAAAAAACCAAATTAAATCTCTTCGGTCTCGGATTTGGAACCATTACAATTCGGATCGGACAACAAGAGGAAACACAAAAATTCTACTTAATCGGACCCTTTGTAAAAATAAAAAATTAACTTAGGGACAGAGATAGAGCTAAAAAACTGGCCATGGGATGACCTACCTCTCTGTTATCCTGCTGCTTGCCGCTGACAGCCTTAAGGATATCCCTGTAACACCCGACGATAGTTACTATATCATTTGTACCACACTGGGCAGGTATCCCGCAGACAATTATTTCTGCGCCTGGGATTCTAGCGAAAGCGATGTTTATGCAGATGGCGATGCGTGGTTTAAAAAACACGCGAGGTGGGTCTTGGATGAAATGGACGCCACGAATGGATTTATGCTTTACCAATTACGGGAGAATGAATCAGATGCCTGCAACCCCCCTCTAAACCAACTTGGTTCCTCATTTGGACTAATCAGAAACGAATACACATATACAACACAGGCCACCGACCCCGATGGAGACAGACTCAGATACGGCTGGGATTGGAATGGAGACCTCGAAGTCGACGAATGGACACCATATTTTGATTCTGGGCGTGAGGCATCTATCGCCCACGCTTGGAATGAGACAGGAATTCATACCATTCAGGTCAAAGCCCAGGATGAATTTGGAGGAGAAACGAACTGGTCGGAGCCTATGTCTGTGGTAATGCCAAAGGCATTTGACAGGCCGTTACTGTCATTGTTAGCACACCTTACCCACTGGTGTATGAGAATGCTTCCTCCAGTACAGTGAAATAGACAAAAAAAATGTAAAATATAGAGTCTCTTCCGTTACGAAATGAGGCATTCTCGCCTATTTTTGATAAAAGGCTGACCGGCCTGCTTCAAACTATCCAAATCGCTCGTTGCATTTATACGGTTTTACCGGGGCACACAATTCTCATAAATCTTCAATACCCAGAGTTTTTCACCGAAGAACGTGCGGTTTTTGGCGCCTCGCAGCCAGGAAATCAATTTAAATAGTCATACGGGTTATCGAGGGGGTATGAATCCACTTGTCGTCTATTATTTGCGGACGGGGAACACCGAGATGGTGGCGGAGGCGCTAGGCGAGGCGTTGTCCTGCCCCGTCGAGAAGGTGAGGGATGACGTGAAGCGCTCCGGCCTGCTGGGCTGGCTGCGCTCGGGGAGGCAGGCGATGAAGGGTGAGACCACGGAGCTGAAGCCTCTGCAGCGTGACCTGGGTGATTTCGACCTGGTCGCCGTCGGCACGCCTGTCTGGGCGGGCACGATGTCGACGCCGGTGCGAAGCTTTCTGGAGGCGCAGCGGGATGACCTGCCGGATGTCGCGTTTTTCTGTACCGCCGGCGGCGACAACACAGCGGGGACGTTTGCCGACATGGAGGAATGTTGCGGGCATGAGCCCGTCGCGACGCTGGCCGTCAGCCGGACGATGATAAAAAAGGAGGAGTGGCATCCCGCGGTGGATCGCTTTGCCGGAGAGGTGCAGGAGAGGGAGGCGTCGTGAGCACATGATGGATGTCGACGTTGGGGGTAACCGGTGGGAGGACGAGCGGGATGGGCGCCATGGTGAGGGATGGGCTGGCGGGTGTCGCTGTCGATCCTTGCTGGTGTCGGCTGGCTGGTGTTTCTGTTGGTGTGGCTGATTTTTTACGCTGCTGGCTATTCGGGCTATCGGAACGTGGCTGTCCTGTTGTTGTCGCTGCTCGTGCTGGCCGGGCTGCTGGGGATCCCGTGGGCGATATGGGGGTGGCGACATCGCAGCCCCGAGGAGGTGGACATGATGAAAACAGAGGGTTTCCGGTGGCGCGTCGCTTTTTCAGCGGTTAGCGTACCGGCTGCGTTGCTGTTGCTCATAGGGTGGCTGTATTTTTATGCCGGTGGCTACGGCATATACCAGAACATCGCGGTGTTCATCATCGCGCTGCTCATCATGGCCGGCCTGCAGGGTGCTGTCTGGGCGCCCTGGGGCATGCGGCACGGCCGGTGAGTTCCTGTGGCTACAGGAACTTGTTGTAGCCGACGGTGAGGAGGTTGCCGCCGACGAAGATATGCGTGTCGGGGCGCAGTCGCCATGGGATCTTGACGTGGGTACCGTAGAAGCCCATCATCATGCCGGCCTGGTCGCCGAGCATGAAGCCAAAGTCGCGGATGGTTTTGCCTTTCCAGAAATAGTTGGCGCCGAATTTGACCAGGGTCATGCCGCCGGTGTGATAGTTGAAGAATATCGGCCGGAACACGAAGCGGAAGAGGAAGCCGTTTTCCGGGCTGAGCAGTGCGCAGTCCCTGGCCATGGGGACATAGACGTCTCCCTTGCCGTAGCTGAATATGAGGTTGGAGAACCCGATGTCGAAGCTGATACCGAGTCGCTGCATGGCGCTCTGGATGTGTTCTCTGGAGAGGTCGCGTTCAACCGCTGCGGCTTTGTCGGCGGTGAGCGTGACGGTGCGGGTCTGGATGCCGGCGGGGCCAACCTGCTCTATCTCGGCGGTGACGCTGTTCGATGTGTTATCTGCAGCTGCCGGAGCCGTAGCAAGAAGCGTCGGGGCGACAAGGATGCCGATGGCGAACAAAACCAATAGCTTTTTCATGTGTCTATATTGTCCATCCGTTTATAAATATATGGTGTGTTGGTAAAAAGTGGCACGATAACAATGTTTTTAAATAGCGTAAATATATAGGCATGGAGGTAAAATATGAGGGCAATAAAATTACGGGCCATGGCAGTTGCCGTGCTATTTTGTAGCATGATGCTGCTGCCAATGGCAATGACCAGCGACGCTGAAACAACAGGAGAGAGATCCGTGACCTGCGCCGTCTTCTATGACGGACAGCGCACAGTAACCGAGGAAAAACTGTCTCTTTTAGGCGCCCAGCGGCTGCTGGCCACGGCACGGAGAGCCGTCGACGGGTGGAAAAACGTCGAGGATGGAGAGGTCAGCGACGCGGACAGAGCCGAGATAACCGCTGCACTGACGCATCTGCTCGCCGAGCTCAAGGAGAAAGGACTGGTGCCTGACGATGTCACACCCAAAACCCTTGGGCTGCTGCCGGACGGCGGCATCGCCTGGATGCATCCCATCGTCAGCATCGGCAGCGGATTCGGATGGATTCCGCTCTACCCTGGGGAGGCGTTCCTGGGCGTGATGCTTCGCCCGATTTTCCTGCAGTACTTCCTGCTGGGCTATACCGGCTGCCTCAACGCACGGCTCATCCCGCCCAGGATAGAGTACTGGGATTTCGCGGGGACGCAGACAGTGATGGTGTTCGGCTTCGCCGGCCTCTACCTCGACTTCGCCAGTCTGGGCCTCGGCATCCCGCCCGTCCAGGTGCTCATGGGCGAAAGCCTGTTCACCGGCGGCATCGACTGGCCGGCCTAGGCCTCTCTTCCCCTCTCTTTTTTTATTCAGCATGCAGCCGCCTGAGCAGCCATGCCATGTTGCTGCCGAGCGTCCGCATGGTATCCATGCCTTCTCCATCATCAGCTACGTCACCCGGATTGCGGCCGATACCGAGATTCCAGTAGCTTGAGCCGGGCACAATCATCTGGCTTATCAGGAAAAACCGGTTGATGGCGTCAAAGACAGGCAGGGCACCCGCACGCCGGACGGCCACGACGGCAGCACCGACCTTGCCCCGGAACATGTCGTCGTTTGCCCGGGCGACCAGACCGGCACGGTCGATGAGCGCCTTGAGTTCCGGTGACACATTGGCGAAGTAGGTTGGCGAGGCAAGGATGACGCCGTCCGCCTCAAGCATCCTGGAGATGCAGTCGTTGACAGCGTCGTCGATGACACATCGCCGATCCCTGTTTTCGTAACATTCGTAGCAGGCAGTGCATCCGCTGATGTCCCGCCCGGCCAGCGCCACCACCTCTGTATCGATGGCTTCGCGTTCCAGCTCGCCCCGCACTGCCTCGAGCAACATCGCGGTGTTGCCCTCCCGGCGGGCGCTCCCGTTGAAGGCGACGACTTTCATACACTGGAAACGAGGCATTGTTTAAAAAAGTGGCTTTCGGGGTCATACGAGGGTGCCCAACAGAAACGCGCCGAGGGCCATGGCCATCGCGACGCGGAACAGGTCGGTAGCACAGCCGGCATTCTCTACATCATCGAGGGCCAGGAAGATACCATACGCCAGGAGCGCGTCAGCCGGAATGAACAGCACGAGATACCATCGGCTGAGGACATCCCAGATGACGGGAAACGGCGTCAGTGCGACGGTGACCGATGTCACGGCGGCGCCCACCCTGACGGCTGCCCGCTGCCCGATACGCATGGGAAGCGTGAGCCGCTGCGTGGCGTCAGCCACCATATCACGGGTGTCCATCAAGATCTCACGGCCCAGGATAACGAAGAAAGCGATGACAGAGAGCAGCGCCGCATCCCAGGGCCGGCCGACGGCGGCACCGCCATAGACAAAGGCGAGGCTGGAGAGCACCGCCACCACGACGTTCCCCAGGAACCCGCGCTGCTTGAATCTCGTTTCATAGAGCACGAGAAACGTTATCCCGAAGACGGCGAGGGCAAAGCATCCCGGGGTTGCAAGGAGTGAGAGTACACCTGCAGCGGTGAACATCGCGATTGAGAGGTGCAGGGCCTCCCGGGGCTGGAGGACGCCGGCCGGTATCGGGCGGTGGGGATGTGCAGCGCGGTCGAGATCGCGGTCAAAGTAGTCGTTGAAGGTCATGCTGCCGGCCGTTAGCAAAAAAATGGCGGGTATCGCAAGCAGCACATTCATCGAGATACGGCCGTCGGCACCGGTATAGGCGCTGACCATCGCCATGACGCCGAGTTCCGGTCTTGTCATCAGGAAGTAGGCTCGTATCCGTCGGCTCCGCGAGGGATGCTCATATTGCATGGTGTTATATGAGCCGCCGGGAGCATGCGGTGAGCAGGCAGCTGGACCCCGGGCTCATCTGGTACCTCCACACTCCATATGGGATAAATGATATATGAGCCTTGTTGTAGCGGGCTCCCGGCGACACGAACCTTTATAAACCTCGTTTATATAGTATTTAAAGCATTTCGAGGTGCTTGACAGATGGCCGAAATACAGATAGAAAACGTGGTCGCCTCGACCGCCATCGCCGACGAGCTCGACCTGGCGGCGCTGTCAGCGGCGCTGCCGGAAAGCGAGTACAACCCCGGGCAGTTTCCGGGGCTCGTGCTCCGCCTCACGGAGCCAAAGACGGCGACGTTGCTGTTCAGCAGCGGAAAGGCGGTCTGCACCGGCGGCAAGACACCCGGCGAGGTACGCCACGCGATACAGACGGTCGCCGACATGGCCGCGTCGGCCGGGGCGGACGTCCACGAGGAGCCGGACATCGAGGTGCAGAACATCGTCGCCTCCGCTGATCTCGGCACCAGCCTCAATCTGCACGCCATCGCCCTGGCGATCGGTCTTGAAAAAGTGGAATATGAGCCTGAGCAGTTCCCCGGCGTCGTCTACCGGCTACGTGAGCCACGTGTCGTGACGCTGCTGTTCAGCTCAGGCCGGCTGGTCTGCACCGGCGCCCGAAAGCACAGGCAGATAGAGGAGGCCGTAACAGACATCGCCGGCGAGCTCGAAGCGAAGGGGCTGCTCTAGTCCTCTTTGCCTTTTACCCTGTCCAGCGTCCAGTCGCCGCGGTCTTCAACCTCGGGTTTTTTGGTCGTGAGCATGTAGACGGCGATGATCGCAGCCGAGATGACGAAGAGCGCGATGGCTACGATGACCATCGTGTAGACCACGAGGAGCACGACACCCAGAGCAGCGAGGAGCCCCGCTCCGACGCGCAGCATGGATATCAGCTCAGGGATTCGTCGATCAGCGTGCCGACCACGCCGGATTTTCCCGAGGTCTCGCTCCGCTGGGGCATGAAGGGCGCGAGCGCCATCGCCAGGTTTTTCAGCGTCATCGACTGCAGCAGCACCCTGCCGGGCCCCTCAAGCCTGGTGATAAACAGGCCTTCGCCGCCGAAGAGCATGGTCTTGACGCCCTTGACCCGCTCGATGTCGTAGTCCACGGTTGCATCCCAGCCGACGACGCTGCCCGTGTCCACCTTGACGCGTTCGCTCTCGTCGAGGTCCATCTCGATGAAGTCGCCGCAGGCGTGGACGAAGGCGGTGCCGTCACCGGACAGCCGCTGGAGGATGAAGCCCTCGCCGCCGAAAAAGGTGGCGCCAAGCCGTTTCTGGAACGCGATTTCCATGTCGACGGTGTCCTCAGCGCAGAGAAACGCATCCTTCTGCGCCATGAAATCGGTGCCCGTGGACAGGTCGATGGCTTTGATGGCTCCGGGTGCGTTGCCCGCAAAGGCGGTCAGGGCGGTACCGCCGGCGGAGGAAAACTCGGTCATGAAGAACGTTTCGCCGGCCAGCTTACGGCCCAGCCCCTTGAGGAAGCCACCGCGGCTCTTTGCCTCCATCTCCATGTTGGGGGACATGTAGACCATCGCGCCGGCCTCGCCGTACGCCGTCTCTCCCTCGTCGAGCTCAAGGGTGACAATCTGGAGGTTGTCGCCGGTTATCTTGTATTGCATGATTCATAATCAACGAATATCCTTAAATGTTTCTCACTTTCCCTCCCGGCAACTCAACGTTGCTTTAACTCCGTTAAACCACGCTTAAACGAGTTTTTAAATGTCGGTATGCATGTGAGAGGTAAAGGCAGGGAGACTCTTTTTTCCAATCACCCTCCCTGCCACTGCCTCCATTAACAATGAGAGAGATGCCCGGAGCGGGATTTGAACCCGAGTCCAAGCCTCCGCAGGGCTTTAGGATATCCAAGCTACCCCATCCGGGCATGCTGCTACGTGCGCAGGTCCACCATCGCCACCTGCTCCAATATGAGATCCCCATACATAGAGGTATCGATTGCCTCGCGTTCATCCACGGATATGTCGAAGCGGTCGAGCGTCCCGGCGTCGCCGGACAGCACCTCGCTGTCTGGAGTGAGGCCATGCTCCTCCATGAACACGTCAAGCCCTGCCACCTGGCCGTCGGCGCCGTCGATGCCGGTGCTGCCGACCGCCACGAGGACCATCTCCCCGTCGCGGATGCCCATCCGGTCGATGGCGTCACGGATCTGCCGGCATCCCGACGCATAGAGCAGCATCTCCATCGCCAGATCGTTGCAGGTTGCCTCACCACGGCTGAATGAGCGGACAGCATGCCGGATCGCCGACAGCAGATGCAGCTCGCCGTAGACGGCAGCGGCGTCGAACGCCTGGCAGGCGATGTCACGCGCTGCAGCGAATGCCTGCAGCTCCTCGATGAACGCCTCGATGTCGTCGATACTGCCACGGCAGCCGTGTATCTCGATGTCCATCTATGCCACCTGTTCCCTGATCGAGGCGGCTGTCTCCGGCCCGATGTGCGGGATCTCCTGCAGCCGTTCTATGCTGGCTTTCCTTAAATCGTTTACGCTCCTGAAGCCGGCCTTGTGCAGCGCCCTGGCCCTGACACGGCCGACGTTGCGGAGCTGCACCAGGTTGAGCAGCTGCTCC
>CAYPWJ010000028.1:0-14413 GCA_964414415.1 uncultured Thermoplasmatales archaeon
GCGGCCGTCGTCTTCGCCATCGGCGTCGCCATCACCACCTGGAAGGAAGAATAGCTACCGCACGCCCGGATGGACCCGTCGGAGCAGCGTCTTTGCCTCCTTGGGTTCCATGGAGGTGAAGGAGTACGTCTCCTTGCCGCCGCTCCACTTGATGCGAAGCTTGTGGGGACGCCGTCGTTCATCGTCATAGGAAGCCTGCTTGACCCTGATGGATGCTATCTCGCGGGCAGGAATCATAAAGTTGCCGGGTGTCTCCGCCAGGATGTCGGCGGGATGCATGGCATGGTAGCGCTGATGCAGCGAGTGTCCTGACGTCATGGTGGCAAGGGTGCGCTTCAGTATTCCTTCATTTTTGGTTTGCTCGCACACCCGGGCGGCGTGCTCACGCATCATGTCCTTCGTGATCTGTGCCACGATGATGCCCTCGCTGGTGACCACCAAGTTGTGTGCCTTTGTCCCGAAAAAGCCGCTCGTGACGTTGGGAATAACGCCGATGACTGCCTCATTGTGCATGCCCCCCATCTGAGATGATATATTTAAAAAGAGTGTTTTCAGGATTCGTCTTTTTTCTCTGCTTTCTCGGCTTCCTTCTCCGCCTTCTTGCGGGCTTTCTCCGCCGCCTTCTCGGCCTTCTTTCGAGTCTTGGCTGCTTCCTTGACGGTCTTCTTTTTTGCCTTGGCCTCAGCCTTGGCTTCCTTCTTCCGGGCTTTCGCCAGTTCCTCCGCCGCGACCTGGCGGGTTTCAGCCTCGAGTTCCGCCTCACGTTGCGCGGTCTCTGCAGCGACGCGCTCCCGCTCGACATCGGCCCGGATGCGCTCTTGCTCCACTTCCTCCGACACGGCCTCCTCGGCCTCGAGTCCCTCCCGGTAGCGGTAGGTGTAGAAGAGTGCTATGAGCGTGTATATCAACAGCCCGACGCCGATTGGGAGAAACAGCCAGTCGTCGACGGCAACATTTGAGATAACGAGAAAGATGCGGAGTGCCAGCAGCAGCGAGAGCAGGATGCTGCCCGCCCAGGCGTGGTGATGGAAGCGCTGGTATCGCCGTTTATAGTCCCGCCGCTCCGTCGTGTTCATGGGCTAGTCCAGGTAATGCTCCGGTCCCCAGGGCTCGGGCTTCATGCCCTTGCGCTCCCGTATCTTGCGGGTGACTTCGTCCTGCAGGTTCTTCGGCAGCGGCTCGAATCCCATGTTCTCGGTGTTCCAGAGCACGCGGCCGCCCGTCGCGGAGCGGATCGCCGAGGAAAAACCGAACATCTCTGCCACCGGCGCCTTGCCGTCGATGACCGTCATCTCCTCCTTGGTCTTCATGTCAAGGATGGTGGCGCGGCGCTGCTGCAGTTCCTTGCTCACGTCGCCCATCAGCTCGTGCGGCACCTCGATGTATATCTTCTGCATCGGCTCAAGGAGCTTCGTGCCGGCGGCGGTCATGGCGCCATAGATGGCGTTCCGCATCGCCGGGATGATCTGCGCCGGCCCGCGATGGATAGCATCCTCGTGGAGCTTCGCATCGAGCAGCCGGACCTTGACGCCCATGACGGGCTCGTCGGCCTGCGGGCCGCCCTCCATCACCTCCTCGAAGGCGTCCTTGACAAGCTCGCGTATCTCGTAGAGATGCTGGATGCCCTTGGAGACGTTGGTCAGGATGTTCTGCCCGGCGAGCATCATGGCGCCCTTCGCCTCCTTTTTCTCCATGCCGAGCTCCTGCAGCTTCTTGGCAGCCTCCTTGCTGTGCTTCTTCACGTTCTGCGGGATCTCGCCCTCCTTGAGCGCCTGCTGGATATCCTCCCCGAGGGGCTCCACCTCGACGAGAAGCTGATTGTGCTTATTGGGGGACTTGCCCATGAACTCGGGGGACGGGCCGTCGACGGTCTCACGGTAGATGACCGTCGGCTCAGACGTCACGACGTCGACCTTGTGGTCGTGGATGAGGCGATGTTCCGTCACCTCGAGATGGAGCTCGCCCATCCCGCTCATCAGGTACTCGCCGGATTCCTCGTCGATGTTCACCACGATTGAGGGATCGCTCTTCGACGCGCTCCGCAGAGCCTTCACCAGCTTCGGGAGGTCGGAGGGACGCTTGGCCTCCACCTTCACCGTTACCACGGGCTCCGAGATGTGCTTTATCTGCTCAAACGCCTCCATGTCCTCCTCGCTCGTGACGGTTGACCCAGCGATGGCGTCACGGAGGCCGGTGACCGCGACGATGTTGCCGGCCTCGACCTCCTGCACCGGGATGCGGTCGTTCCCCACCATGATGGCCACCTGCTGCGTCCGGTATTTCTTGGGCATACCGCTGATGTAGACCTCTTCCCCCTCATGAATGCTGCCGCCGTAGACGCGGCCGAACGCGACCTCGCCGGCGTGTGGATCCATGATGATCTTGGTGATCATGATAGCCAGCGGCCCGTCGGAGTCACAGTTAAGCATCGTCTCGCCGACCTTCGACTCCAGGTCGCCCTTCCATATCACGGGGATACGATACTTCTGCGCCACCTCCGGATTCGGCAGATGGTCGATGACCATGTCCAGCGCTACCTCGTGGATGGGCAGCTGCTTGGCCAGCTTCTTTTCCTCGTCGTTCTTACAGTACTCGTAGATGTCCTTGAACGTTATACCCGTCTTCTCCATGTAGGGCTTCGAGATCGCCCAGTTATGCAGCGCGCTGCCGAAGATGACGCTGCCGTCCTCCACGCTGACCTTCCAGTCTTCCTCCTCATAGAGGTCAGGGGCAAGCTTCTTGATGCGGTCGTTGACCTCGTTGATGATGTTGACGAACTGCGCCTGCATCTCGTTGAAATCCATCTTCAGCTCGTTGATGAGCCGGTCGACCTTGTTGACCAGCAGCACCGGCTTCACTTTTTCGCGGAGCGCTTGCCGCAGCACTGTCTCCGTCTGCGGCATCACGCCCTCGACGGCGCAGACCACCACGATGCCGCCGTCCACGGCGCGCATCGCCCTGGTAACGTCGCCGCCGAAGTCGACGTGGCCCGGCGTGTCAATCAGGTTTACGAGGTACTCGTCGCCCTCGAACTCGTGGACCATCGACGCCGACGCGGAGTTGATGGTGATACCGCGGTCCTGCTCCTGTTCATCGAAATCGAGCGCGAGCTGCTCGCCGGCCAGCTCCTCGGATATCATGCCGCAGCCGGCCAGCAGGTTGTCCGAAAACGTCGTCTTGCCGTGGTCGATATGTGCGATGACGCCGATGTCGCGTATCCTGTCCAGCTTCCTGCGCAGCTCATGCGCCTTCTTAACATTTTCTTCCTTTCGTCCCATTTATTTCACCGTGCACTCTTGGCAACCTGTTCCTTCTGCACTTTCTTGTTCACCGCATACGACGACGGGTCGTCGTTCGCCGCCGTCATCAGCTCGTTGGCAAGCGCCTCCTCGACGCTCCGGGTGCTCCCCGACGAGGTCTCGATGGCGCCTTTGCCCAAATTGCGCAGGGCGATATCCAGCCGCCGCAAGGGAGCCGTGTCGACAGCCTGCGGCACGTAGATGCCGGACAGAAACAGGCGGGTTGCCTCCTCCCGTGGCGCAGAGTTCTCGATGGCGCGCACCAGCACCTGGATCGGGTTCTCGTCGGTCTTGTCGTGAATGATGGCAAATGCCTCGCGGACGACGTTGATGGCCTTCATCTTCTTGCCCGTATAGGGGCCCGTCCGCATGAGGTTGTTGATGAGACGCTCGATGATGGAGAGATTGGCTTTCTTGAACCGGCGGTTTGCATGCCGGGCATGCTGATGGATCTGCCGCGAGTCAAGGTTCATGTAGCGGGCCAGCCCGCGGTCCTCGATGACGATGTCATCGATGTCATACTTGCCGAACAACGGGGGAATCTTTTTCTCAGGCATCGTATCAGCGCACCGGCTTCTCCACTTTCCCCTTGACAAGTTCCTTCAGGGAGACGTTGTTGACCTTGATGACCTTGAAGCGGACGCCGGGGATGTCACCGTACGATTTCCCCATGGCACCGCCGATGCCCTCGATGAGCACCTCGTCGTGCTCGTCGATAAACGTGATCGCCCGGTCGCCGGGGACAAACGCTGTCACCATCCGGCCGTTCTTGATGAGCTGCACACGCACACATTTCCGGATGGCGGAGTTCGGCTGTTTCGCCTCGATACCCACCTTCTCGATGACGATGCCGCGTCCCTGCGGCGCACCCTCCAATGGGTCGGTCCGCTTCTTCAGGTTTAATGCGCGGCGTTTGTACTGCATGTCAGACCAGCGGAACTTCTGACGGTCGCGCTTCAGCTTCCGAGCTGCGTTCATTCCTTTGCCCATGATTTCACCAATTTGATGGCTAATATGCTCCTCCTATTTAATCATAACGGGTATGACCACGGAGCAGCAAGGTAGCAATGCGAGCGCCACATTTATAAATTGCTGTCCCGCTTTCACCGAGCGGCATACAATGAAAGAGCTCACCCTGATGGACGGAGCGATACAGGCCGTGGCGCACATCGCCGCCCCGGAGCGATGGATCATCTGCTCCCACGGCCTCTACTCCAGCAAAGACAGCGACAAATATGTCACGCTGGCGGAGATGGCCAACGAGCGCGGCATCTCGCTGCTCAGGTTCGACCACCGCGGCTGCGGCCAAAGCGACGGCTCATTTGCCGGCTCCACGCTGAGCCGGCGCATCGAAGACATGCAGGCTGCCATCGAATGGACACGCCGCACCTACCCTGCAGACATCGCCCTGTTCGGCTCCTCGTTCGGCGGCATGGTCTCCATCCTGGCAGCCGACAGCGACGTCAAAGCGCTGGCGCTCATGTCCACGCCCTATGAAATCCGGGAGGACCTCGGGATGGACGAGGCGTTCATGGAGGACCTGCAGCGCTACAGTCTGCTGGACGCCGTCGCGTCGGTGCCGCCGGTGCTCGTCATGCACGGCCGGAGCGATGAGCTGGTGCCAGTCGCGCATGCACGGGCGTTGTATCGCCATGCCCGGGGAGAGAAAAAACGCGTGTTGTATGACACGGGCCACCGGTTTTCTGATGACGCTGCACGGAAGAAGGCGCTTACGGCGGCGCTCGACTGGATCGTGATGCGTGTTTAGGGTGAACGTTGGCGCCGTAGCTCGGTGACCGTCCGGCAGTCGAGCATGACGAAGGCGTAATCGATGAGCGTTTTCAGCGACGAGGCGAACAGGCCGACGATGAGGCCGAAGATCTGGCCGCCCATCAACTGCCAGATGATTTCTCCAACGATGGCGGGCAGTATCCATACGGGGATCATGACCTTCCAGCGGGGGTGCAGGTGTATCTTCATGCTGGTCCACCTGATGTCAGCCCGCCAGACGTTGTATTTCCTGAGCATCGTTCCTCGTCAACGCACGATTTTCATTTACAATGATGTTAACCGTATAAAAAAATATTGATTTATCTCTGCCGTGCGGGGCTGCAGCCATCTGCTGCAGAGACTGCCTGTGACCGGCCGATAATCATATCCCTCCTGTACGTCCATAGAATGGAGAGGGCGGGGCGGGAGTTGAACCCGCGTATGCGGATCTGCAATCCGCCACCTCGCCTCTAGGTTACCCGCCCTGCCGGGCTATGCAGGGTAACATGGAGGACGAGTTTTTAACGTTTTGCTCACCGAGACTCCAAGTCAATACGGCAACTTTTTTTAGCCGCGTGGGCATCCACTGTGGATGCCATCGACCGCGAGCATGAGCGAAGCCGGCGCGTCGTCCCTGCCATCCGCCGTTCTGATATCGCTGCCAGTCGTCGGGTGGTCGCTTGCATTTCCATTGATAAAGATAGCGCTGGAGGACCTGTCGTGGGTCAACCTGACCGTCCTCCGCTTCGTCGTGGCCTGCACCGTGCTGCTGGTGCTGCTCGGGATGCAGCGGCATCGGTTTCCGCTGCCGAGATGGCGGGAGCTGCCGGGGCTGTTTCTGCTGGGCTTTTTCGGCATCATCGTCTACCATCTCGGCCTCAACTACGGGGAGCAGTATGTGTCGCCGGGTGCGGCCAGCCTCATCGTGGCGACCATCCCCGTCTTCGTGGTCATGCTGGCCGCGGTGTTTCTCGACGAGGGTATCGGCGGCTGGAAGCTGCTCGGCGTCGGGCTGTCGCTGTCGGGCGTCGCGGTGCTCTCACTCTGGGGAACCGGCACCGCATCGATAGAGGTCGACTATGTGCTGGGCGCCCTTGCGGTGCTCGTTGCCGCCGTGATGGGAGCGCTGTACATCGTGGCTGGCAAACGCATGCTCCGGCGGTATTCGCCGCTGTCGCTGACTGTCTACGCGATGCTGCTCGGCAGCCTCGGGCTGCTTCCCGCTGTCGACGGCTCACTCGTCCGGCAGGTGCGGCATCTGTCGCTCCATGCAGCGGGAGCAGTCCTGTTCCTTGGCCTGTTCTCCACCGTGGTGAGCTACCTGCTGTGGTACGTGGCGCTACAGCGGCAGTCCGCCTCGTCGCTGAGCGTGTATCTCTATGTCATCCCGGTCGTCGCGACGCTGCTCAGCTGGATGCTGTTCGGCGACGCGATAACGCCGATGTATCTGCTGGGCGGCATCCTGGTCATCGCGGGCGTGACCATCGTCAACCAGCGGCGGACAGCACGGCGAGGTATCCAGTGAAACGCACACCACAGCGAACGTTTATAAAAAGCGTGGAGTATCCATCACCATGCACGATGACGAAGTAGTAGCCGGCGCCGGTCTCCACCCGGATTACCGAGAGGAACAGGCGTATTTCGAGGCGGGAAGGGTCTACGCGGTTCAGATGGAGCTGAACTTGGCCTGTCCGCAGGGCTGCCTGTACTGCTATGCATCCGATGCAGAGCCGCCAACGGAGGAGATGCCCCGCAAGGATGTCATCGAGGTCGTCGATGCAGCCGCCGACATGGACGTCCGGGCGATAGACTGGCTGGGCGGCGATCCACTGGCCCGGAACGACTGGTACGAGCTCATGCGCTACGCCCGGCAGCAGGGGCTGACCAACAACATCTGGACGAGCGGCATCCCCCTGCAGCACGAGGTGGTGGCCCGACGGGCAGTGGAGGTCTCCCAGGGTGGCTTTATATCGGTGCATCTCGACAGCCTCGACGAGGAGATATACGGGCGGCTGCACACCGGCAACGCCGCCGCCAAGATACGCGCTATCCTGGCCGGCGTCGACCAGGTGCAGGCCGCGGGCAAAGACCCGGGGGAGATGGTGAACTGTATCACCTTCACCAGTGCGGTCGCCGGCGACGCAGCCCGCACCATCCGGTTTTTCCAGGAGGAAAAAGGAATGCAAACCTGTCTCACCCAGCTGTGCCCGACGGGGCTCGCCGAGGACCGGGACGACCTGATGCCCTCGCTTGCGGAAATAGCGCATGCCTGTACCGTCCGCGACGAGGTCAACTATCCAGGCTCGTCGTTGTCGATATGCTCCATGGACACCGACAAGTACTACTGCGGCGGCATCATCTGCGTGACCGTGGACGGCGACGTCACTCCCTGCTCGGTCATCCGGGAGAGCGTGGGGGACATCCATGAGGAAACGCTGCAGGACATCGTCGAGGAGCACCGCGACACGTTGCTCTTCACCGACCTTCACGACGGCAGCAGGCTGCCCGAGGACTGTCAAGATTGTAGGCACAGTGCCGTGTGCTGGGGCTGCCGGGCAGCGGCCTATTACGCGACAGGTGACGTCTGCGGGCCTGACCCGAACTGCTATCGGCGAAAAAGATAAGAAGCGCAGCGGGATGGATGACGGTGATTTGATGCCCGGCAGTCAAAAAGAAAAGCGGCTCGACTATACAATCGCCGACGTCGTCGACATCTACTCCGGTCCCGGCGGCATGCTCTGGCAGCTGCTGATGGGCGAGCAGATACACGTCGGCGGCGAAGCAGAGACCGAGGCGCTGGCAGCCCGAGCGAGTATCACGGCAGAGAGCCGGGTGCTCGACGTCTGCAGCGCGCTCGGCGCCCCAGCCCGGCAGCTCGCCATGCGGCATGGCTGCATCGTGGTGGGCCTGGACGCGACCCGGAAGATGGTGGACGAGGCGAGGCGGCGCACCGAGGAGGCGGGGCTCTCCGAGCGGGTGTCGTTTCGGCTTGGAAACGCCCTCGACATGCCCTTCAAGTCGGGGAGTTTCACGGTCGTCTGGGGGCAGGACTCCTGGTGCTACGTCACCGACAAGGACCGGCTGATACAGGATGCATATCGGGTGCTGGAGCCCGGCGGCACCGTCGCGTTTACCGATTGGCTGCAGGTCGGCGAGCTCACGCAGGAGGAATGGAGGGCGCTCAACGGGTTCATGGCCTTCCCCTACATGGAGACGCTGGAGGGCTACGAGGAGCTGCTCCACCGGGCGGGCTTCACAGACATCGAGACGGAGGATGCAAGCGAGGACTTCGCCCATAGCTGCCACCGCTACCTGGACATGCTCCGCACCGAGTTGAAAGACCGGATTATCGAGGGCTACGGCCCCGAGCTGTACGCCGAAGCTGCGGACGGCCTCCAGCGATGGACCACGGCTGCAGATGCAGGCAAGGTGGGACGCGGCAGCTGCATCGCAACGAAGCCCCGGTAGCGCGGCGGGCAAGCCTTTTTGTAGCCCCGGACGTTAGACACCCGATGCACGATGATGCAGGCCGGCAGAGCTGCATCCTGTTTTTCGTCAAGTATCCCATACGAGGCAACGTCAAAACCAGGCTGAGCGAGACGGTGGACGACGGCAGCGCCGTCATGCTCTACCGTCACTTCGTGACCGATCTGCTCTCAACGCTCGAACGAGTCGGACGGCAGGTCGTCATCTGCTATAGCCCGGCCGGGCGGGAGGACGATTTCCGGCGGTGGCTGGGCAGCCGGCATCGCTACCTCCGGCAGCGGGGAGACAACCTAGGTGAGCGACTGAAGCACGGCTTTATGGACGCTTTTGCCGAGGGGTTGGACAGGGCCGTGGCCGTCGGCAGCGACAGCCCGGACCTCCCCGCCGGATTCATCCGCGAGGCGTTCAGCCAGCTGAGTAAAAACACGGTGGTCGTCGGACCGGCCGTCGACGGCGGATACTACCTGATAGGCTTCACCGGCGACGGTTTTCTTCCCGCCGCGTTCGACGGCATTGAATGGAGCACGCCGACCGTGCTCGACGAAACGATACGGAGGATACGCCAGGCAGACAGACATCTCGACATCCATCGGCTGCCGCCGTGGCGGGACGTCGACACGCTCGAGGACCTCCACGCGCTCTACCGCCGGAACAGGAACCACCCGTATGCGTCGTCGGAGACGATGCGCTACATCAGCGAGCATCTGCTATGACGTCCGACGGGACGAGGCAGCCACATATATCCGTCGTGGTGCCCCTCCACGCGAGCGTAGACCCCGTCCAGCGCATCCGGGGCATGACTGACGATGTGAGCAGCCCAACGGAGACCATCTACGTGGTGGCCAGAGCGCTCCGCGGGGCGATGGCCGAGCCGCGGGAGGAGGAAACCGTCATCTGGGTCGAAAACCAGGGGCGGGGGTACAACTTCCAGGAGGGAGCGAAGCATGCCCGGGGAGACGTCATCGTGTTCCTGCACGCTGACACCGAGCTTCCATCAGGATGGGACACAGCCATCCAGGACGCGCTCCGGGACAGCGAGGTCGTCGGCGGGGCGTTTTCACTCCGCTTCGATCTGGACAGCCCATTTCTCCGACTGGTGGTGCTGGCCAGCGACCTGCTCATCCGGCTCATGGGACGCTATTCCGGGGACCGGGCAATGTTCATCCGAGCGAGCCTGATACAGGACCATCTCGACGTGCTGGAGGTCCCCATCATGGAGGACACAGAGCTCTCCATTTTTATGCAGGAGCACGGCAAAACAGTGCTGCTGCCGGAGGAAGTGGTCACCAGCGCTGACGCCTTCATCCGCCACGGGTTTATCCGCAATTCACTCCGGATTATCGTATGCTCGCTGTGGTATGCAGTGGGTGGCGACCTGCGTGATATCTTCGACTACTATTACCACAGATAGAATAGAGCGTCGCGGGTGCCGCGCCGTCAGCGCTCGTCGACGTGCCTGAGTGCCCCTGACAGGGATTATATTTTTGTAATGGCATCTGCGGGCATAACCATGCTGTATCGATGGTACGTTTGATTGTAGATTTCCTGGATTGCTTCGAGGCTGACGTGCCAGCCTGTATAGTTGGTTTGGTCGGGATGTTGAAACACATCCTCGATGATATGAAAGGTAATTTCTATGTCGTCTCCAGCAGCGTATGCCTCCGACTGATTTCCTTCAACATAGAGAGATAACTTGGGTTCTGATGTAAACGTGAACTGCGTAACATCACGGCTGGATCGCGGGGTCACCTGTTGGATGGTGTCGGTAATTACCACGGTGTCATTTTCTTCTACCGAGGGGAGGTCAGCGTACATGTATTTTGCCTCCGTATCATTTGTTACACTTTGATTTCGTATGATGCCAGAGAATTCCTTCATCGTCATTTTTTTGTCGGCCTCATCGTTTTCAGTGTCATCCGTATCGTCGGTGTCTCCGTTCTCGTCCGTGTCCTCATCCGTGTCCTTCGCGTGCTCGATGGTGGACTGCGGGAACGGAACACTCGCTTCGTTCTCGGCGTCCCAGCCTTCCTCGAAGGTCTCATAATGGTAGGTGATGGTCTGTCCGGTCTGGGGGTCGTTATGCGTCATGGTCACGTTGATGATGTGGGTGGTCACCGCGACGGTGTCACCCTCGGAGAACTCGTCGGTGATATCTCCCTCAAACCGCAGTTGCGGGGCTTGCCCCATCGCAGCAGATTGCGACGTCGACGCAAATGAGATAGATGTGCTCTGGTTTTGTTGATTGTAGGTGAGATTGTCGATGGTGTCCTTGATGATAAGGGTGTCGCCCTCGTCGACGGAGCCAAGCGACAACGTCATGGTCATGTTCGCCCGGTCCATGGAACGGCTGTAGTCGTTCGATATCCCCTGCATGGACATCGTCGCCTTGGCTTCCGTATCGCCGCCGTCCTCCAGGCATCCGGCGGTCGCCACAACCGCAACGATGCAGACGAGCAGCGATGCAACAATAGCTCGGTTCATAGCGCGTGACCAAGCGTAGCATGGTATTTATAGCTTGGGATGGCGGGCGAAATCGTTATAGATGGCAACGCTTATGAGGTGTCCCCGCATAAAGAGTGATGACGATGGCCTATCCCTTCCAGCGCTTCAAGAACCAGGTTGCCGGGCAGCTCGCTGCATCGCTACGCGAGCGCTACGGCTATGAGGGCGCGGTTGACCTGGAGGAGCCCGTCGAGGACGAGATGGGCGACGTCGCGTTTCCCTGTTTTCCGCTCGCCAAGGAGGCACGGAAGGCGCCGGCGGCCATCGCCGAGGAACTCGCCCGCGACATCGAAGGCGACTGGATTGACAGGGTGGAGGCGGTCAACGGCTACGTCAACTGTTTCATCGACGAGGCGACGCTTGCCGGGGAGCTGCTCCCGCTGGTGCTCAAGATGGACGAGCGCTACGGCGCCGGCACGGACAAGCATGAGCGTGTCATCCTGGAGCACACCTCGGCGAACCCCAACGGGCCGCTGCATGTCGGCCGCGGGCGCAACCCCCTGCTGGGGGACACCCTGGCGCGTATCTTCCGGTTCGCCGGCTTCGACGTCGAGACGCAGTTCTATGTCGACGACATGGGCAAACAGGTGGCCGTCCTCGCCTGGGGGCTCAGGCATCTCGAGCTGTCGCCCGACGCAGGGAAGCCAGATCACCGCTCTGTGGCGTTTTACCAGGAGGCCAACCGGCGGATGGAGCGCGATGAACGAGTGGCCGGGGAGATCGAGGAGTTGATACAGCGTGGTGAACGGAGCGACAAAAAAACACTCGAGCAGATGAAGCAGGCGTATCGGCCGGTGCTTGAGGGCATCGTGGAGACGCTCAGCCGCGTCAACGTGTCGCTGGATAGCTTCGTCCGGGAGTCACGGTTTGTGCTCGACGGCACCGTCGACGACGTGGTCAGAAGGCTGGCCGAGACGGAGCATGCCGCCCGGGAGGAGGGTGCCCTCTACCTGGACCTCTCCTCGTTCGACATCCACGGGCGGAACAAGCGATTTTACCTGACGCGGCGTGACGGCACCTCGCTCTACGCCACCCGGGACGTCGCCTACCACCTGTGGAAGGGACGGCGGGCCGACCGGCTGGTCAACGTGCTCGGCGAAGACCACCGTCTTGAGGCGCGCCAGGTAGCGATTGCGCTGTCGCTCCTGGATGCCCAGCCACCGACGAGCGTGTTCTATTCCTTTGTCTCGTTGCCGGAGGGCAAGATGTCAACGCGGCGTGGACGCGTGGTGTACCTCGACGACCTGCTTGACGAGGCGGTCGACCGGGCTTACCAGGAGGTACAAAAACGGCGGGATTTGCCGGACGAGAAGGCGCAGGCCATCGCCGAAAAAGTCGGGACGGGCGCCGTCCGCTACAACATCCTCAAGGTCAGCCCGGAAAAAGCCATCACCTTCCGATGGGAAGAGGCGCTGAACTTCGAGGGGCAGTCAGCGCCGTTCATCCAGTATGCATATGCACGATGCTGCTCGATTCTCGACAAGGCAGCGAAGGCACCACGGGTCGACGCGGAGAGCTACGACCATGAGCAGGAACAATCGCTGATAAAGACGATCGCGCGGTTCCCCGACATCGTGGAGCGATGCCGTGATCGGTGCAACCCGGCGTCGCTTGCCGAGTATGCACACGAGCTGGCAGCCAGGGTCAACGGCTTCTACCGCGACTGCCGGGTCGTCGGCGATGAAAAGGAGGCGGCGCGGCTGGCGGTGGTGGAGGCAGCCAGGGTCACGCTGCACAACGTCCTCAAGCTGCTCGGTATATCGCCGCTGCCGGAGATGTGAGCTACAGGAGTTTGATGAACCAGCGGGAGGTGGCGACGGTGGCCGTGTTGCCGGCTCTGTCCGTCGCGGTGACCGTTATCTCGTGGGAGCCGAACAGCGGTCCCTTCAGCGAGGTGCGGTAGGGTGACGCAGTCGCCGTGTCCAGCTGGTCTCCATCCAGGGAAAACGTGACGGTGTCGACGCCTGCAGTCTCGTCGGTTACCCCCGCGACGACGTCGATGGCGCCCAGCCCGGCGACCACGCTTGTCTCCCTGGAGATGAGCCGTCGCCCGCCGATGTAGAGGCCGCCTTCGGGCTGCACAACCGTGATATTCGGCGGTGTGGTGTCCAGGATGCAGGCGGCATCTGCCACATCTGGCCGCTGCTCCGTGTCGTTTCCGTCCTGCAGCACCGTATAGAACTCATAGCGGCCGGGCCCCTCATCAAGGGAGACCTGCCACTGCCATGGCTGCTGCCTGAGCTCGCCGTATGGCTGCCATGAGGACCACCTAGTCGCTGCCCGCCGGTAGAACAACTGGATGCCAGCGCTGCCGGAGGAGCCGTGCGCCTCGGCCTTCACCGTGACGGTGTTGTCGGTCACGTATTCCTGCTCTACGACGGCCTCCGAGGTGCCGTCGAGCGGTGGAAGCGATATCGTTGGGTCGCCGAGCATGTTGTATTCAAGGAGAGTAAAGTGGTCGTGCACGCCGGAAAACGGATGACTGGTGAGATATGCTGTCTGCGCACGAGTGAGTGTCTCCCCCAGCCTGGTTACGCCGTCGCGGTAGGCCCGGTAAAACGCCATGTCCAGGGCGCCGCTCAGCCCGTTGGTGATTGCCTCGTTCAGGTAGACATAGGCGACGCGGACGCTGCCGATGTATCCGACGGCGTTGCCTTCAAGCAAAAACGCCTCACCCAGGCAGTCGGTGGTGTCGAACTGATTGGTCGAGCACGCCATGGCGAACACGACCGGCGTCCGAGATGGCTGCAGTCGTTCGACGTCGCTGATCGACCAGCCGCCGGCGTTCCACGACATCCCGCCTGGGTACCCATGAGAGGCAAAGTTGACCAGGGTGGCGCCGCTGTCGATGGCCTCGACGACGTTTTCCGTGCTGGAAAGCCCGTCGCGTTGATAGCTATCACGCTCGTACAGGCGGGTCACGTCGAGCTGCGGAACCTCCCGGCGTATCTGCTCCTTCAGGTAGTCTCCCTCAGACAGGTTGGTATCCCAGAACATTTCCGTGCCCACGAAGACGGCATCGGAGGGTATACCGGTCTGCTCCTGATGAGCGATGAAGGCGGCCGCCATCCGCTGCACGTCACCGGCGGTGTCGGCAGGCAGGCGGCCAACGGCAACATCCGGGTAGGTGTCGATGTCGTCGTCGACGCGTTCCCCGAAGCTGTCGTCGCCGTCTGCATCCCAGGATGCAAACGAGCCGTTGGCACGAAACAGGTCAGCATAATACAGGTCAGATGGAAACGAGCCGTCGACAGCCTCGCTGACGACGTAGCGCGTCGGGAAGACACCGGCATCCCCGACGAGCATGACGTAGGTGACGCCCCAGTCCTCCAGCGCGTTTTTGATGAAGTACTTGA
>CAYPWJ010000029.1:0-14141 GCA_964414415.1 uncultured Thermoplasmatales archaeon
CCGGATATCAAGCGTGGATGGGATGCTGGACAGGGCAATGAGTCAGGCGAGCCACATCGCCGACGGCCTCGTCGATGCAGGCACCGTGAGAGTGGTTACCCACATCGACGCGGACGGCATCGCCGCCGGCGCCATCGCCACCTGCTGCCTGGAGCGCGCCGGCATCGACAGCAGCGTCAGCTACGTCAAGCAGCTCGACAGGGACACCATCGCGTCGCTCCGCGAGGACGACGGCCTCGTCTGGTTCACCGACCTCGGCAGCGGCATGCTCCCGCATCTGGACGGCCTTGACTACGTCGTCACCGACCATCATACACCGGCAGGCTGCGACGACACGTGGCGGCATTTCAATCCCTGCCGATACGGCGTAAACGGCGAACGTGCGGTGTCAGGTGCAGGCCTCGCGTTTCTTGTCGCTCTCGCCATGGACCCGGCAAACCGTGACATGGCCTCCCTCGCCATGATAGGGGCAGCAGGCGACATCCAGGATGCGGCAGCCTGCCGGTTCACCGGCTGGAACAACGCCATCGCCGACATGGGAGAAAAAGCCGGCGTGCTGACACGGTACCATGACCTCCGTGCCTTCGGCCGGCAGACACGGCCGCTCTACAAGCTGCTCCAGTATGCCGACGATCCCTTTCTGCCGGGGCTGACCGGCCGGGCGAGCGCCTGCCGGGCGTTCCTCCAGGGTCTCGACGTCCCGGTGAAAAATCGGCGGCGATGGAAGAAATGGATGGAGCTTCCGGGGAGAAGGAGGGGACGCAGCTGCGTGACGTCCGGGAATACGCGACGCTGCTGAACGCCACCGCCCGGTACGGCCATGCAGATGTAGGGGTGCAGGTCTGCCTCGGTGACCGTGACGGAGCGCTCGACGAGGCATATGACCTGCTCAGCCACCATCGGCGGTGCATCGCCCGGGGCATCCGGTTCGTGAAACGGGAGGGACTGCGGGAGTACGGACGGCTGCAGTACTTCAACGGCGGCTCCGTCATCCGCGACACCGTCGTCGGCATCATCGCCGGGATGCTCCTCCATTCAGGCGACCTTAAAAACAGCGGGCCGCTGGTCGGCTTCGCGGAAAAAAACGGCGGTGAGACCAAGGCATCGGCACGCGTCGCGGCGTCGATGACCGACCGGGGCGTCGACCTGTCCGCGGCGATGCATCATGCTGCACGGGAGCTCGGCGGCATTGGCGGCGGACATCCAGTGGCCGCCGGAGCGACGATTCCCCGAGGGGCGGAGGCCACGTTTCTGGCGCTTCTCGACCGTCAGGTCCAGGAGCAGCTGGCCTGAGCGCTACAAAACCCTGCGGATTTTTACCTTGAACGACACGGTTGTGCCGGCCATGTCGCTGAACGAGTAGCCGGCGTCCGTCAGGGCGCCCTCTATATACTGCCGGGGCATGCCCGTGATGACGCGTGGAAGGGAGACGGTGAGGTTGAAGGGCGGCAGCGTCCTGTTCAGTTCGGTGTATCGCTTCTGGCCGTTGCCGGAGCTGATGGACACGTTGATGGTGTCACCGGAGATGTTTTCAACGGTTAACACCTGGCCGGCGATCGAGGTGCTGTCTCCCACCTCGGGGTTGAGCGCCAGGGTTACCGACGTGTCGGTGAGATTGACGACATCTGTCGCGTTATCCCAGTAGGATATCTTGCCTACGTAGCTCGGGATGACCAGGGTCAGGTTTTCCAGCTTGTTCGGCGTCGTCTTCGTGGTGATGTGGGTCTCGTTGACAGCGACGACCTCGGTGGCGTTCTCCCACAGCCAGAGGGGATGCTGGACGGCGGACGTGGTAAACCAGTTGTAGGGCATCGTAAAGGTCTGGCCGACCTCCATCATGCATTCCAGGCTTATGTTGCCCTCGGAGGCGTTGCGTATCTTGACATGCTGGCCGGGGATACCGGTAAAGTTGCCGGTGATGACGGTGCCGTTGTCCGCCGCCTGCCGAACCGAGTAGCCGTATGCGTCCTCCGGCGGTAGCGGACCGATAACCTCGACGTCGCCCTCTTTCATGCCGACCAGGCGGTCATAGAGGCCCGGGATGTCATAGAGACGGGCACCCTGAAGGGTGTCCAGGTCGGCGGCGGTCCAGTTTTTGGGATAGGCACCCGCCGACGGTCGCTGCATGCCCATGTATGCCCTGAAAGGCGTGAGCCCGTCGGCGGCGTCAAACGAGGCATCCGCGGATATGTTTTCACCGGTGAAAGACGACGAAAACACCGTCCCGTTCTCGTAGTAGCCGATGTAATATAATTCCACGAAGTCACCCTCGCCGACGGTGTCGGGCTGCTGTTCCTGCCAGAGATCGTAGCCATAGTAGGCGCTGACCGCGGCGGCGATCGCCACCAGCGCGATGACGGCCGCTATGACCGACTTGTCGAGTTTCATGCTATCCTCTCCCGCATAAAGGACTCCAGCCTATTAAAAGCTTCCTCCAGTGTCTCCATCGGCGGCAGCGTCACCGCCCGGAAGTGACCTGCGCCGTAGTCAGGCGAGAAGCCGGAGCCGTGGACCAGCAGCACGTGGATGGTGTTGAGCACGTCGAGGACGAACTCCTTGTCGTCCTTCCAGCCGTCGATGGCCTCTATCCTGGGGAAGATGTAGAACGCGCCGTCGGGACGCGCCGACGAAATCCCCGGTATCTCGTTGAGGCGCTTATGGGCAAAGCGGCTGCGCTCCCTGAGCGTGGCGGCCAGCTCGGTGATGTGGTCCTGCGGTCCCTCCAGCGCGGCGATCATCCCCCGCTGGCACACCGAGTTGGCGCAGAGACGGGCGCGGGCGATGCGGTAAAACGCGTCCTGCACCCGGTCGAGCTCCCCGTTAGGGTTGTTGAACATCGCGTACCCGATACGCCAGCCGGGCGCCAGGTATACCTTGGAGAAGCCGTTGAACGTGATGATGGGTGCATCCGTCGCCAGCGAGGCCGTCGAGTGATGCTCCCGGTCGAACGTGATGTCGTCATAGATCTCATCGGAGATGACGGGGATGTCATGGTCGACGGCGATGTCCACCATCTCCTGGATGGTGTCCCGCGGGTAGAGCGCCCCCGTCGGGTTGTTGGGATTGATGATGACCATGGCCTTCGTCCGGTCGGTGATCTTCCGCTCGACGTCGTCGACATCGGGCTGCCAGTGCTCCTCCTCGATGGTCCGATACGGCACGGGCTCGGCGCCGTTGAACCTGGTCATCAGGTTGTAGGGCGGATACGTCGGGCCGGGGACCAGCAGCTCGTCGCCGTCGTTGAGCGTCGCCGACAGGAAAATCTGCAGCGCCTCGGTGACACCGGTGGTGACGCAGATGTCGCCGATGTCGTAGTCGACGCCGTTGCGCCGGCGTTCCCGCGCGGCTATCTGCTCCCGCAGCTCGGGGTAGCCCTCCGACGGGGCGTAGCCGTTGTAGCCCTCCTGTGCCCCCTGGTAGAGGGCGTCCTTGATGTGCTGCGGCGTGTCGAAGTCGTAGGCGTTCGGGTCGCCGATGTTGAGCTCCAGGATGTCCTTGCCCTGCTCCTTCAGCCGGCGGGCGGGGAGCACGACCTCCCGGATGGCATAGTTGACGCCCTCTGAGCGCTCTGACGGGGCTATCATGGAGTCATCCAATTCAGCCCGGCAATAAATAGTTAATGGTTTTTCTTCCTGACGAGCACGGCGGCGGCGAGGGCGATGCCGAGGAGGCAGACGGCGAGCTCGAATGCCGGGGTGTCATCCGGGTTGTTGATGTTGATGGCAACGACGTCTTGGCCTACCTGCCCATTGACGTCAAAGGCTGTTATCCGGAGCTTGTAGCTTCCATCTGCATGTTGAGTGGTATCCCAGCGATGTGTTCCCGTATTGCTCGTGTTGGTTGCAATAGATTTCCAGTTCTTGCCGTCCTCGCTTACCTGCACAGTTATGTTCTGGCAGGTGGCATTCCATCTAATACTGCATTCTCCGTTGACCGTCGCCTCGGCTTCCGGGTGGAGAAGCTCCGCAACGTTGCTGCTACGGATATATATCGACCAGGTTGTCCAGTTGGAGAGAGCGCCATACTCGTTTTTGGCTCTGAATCGAATGGTATATCTACCTGAATCATTCCACCTATGAGACATCTGCTGCCGTTCTCCCGAGCGAAGCCGGCTGCTCCATCTGTCAATCTGTGTATCGTTGTTCCAGTCAACCCCGATAGAAACGGTAAAGCCGTTGGAGTCCTGGGTTGACGACGTAAAGAAGTATGATACGTTCGTCATGCCCATCACGGGCCCGGTGACAGATGGCGCAGATGGCGCTGGAGGAGATAGATGAACGTCGACCGTTTGACCAAGGTCGTCTTTCATCAGCGTTATCACTCTCTTTCCCCTATAGGTGACCGCTTCGATATCGCACTTTGCCTGGATCCTCACCTCGTGGCCATAATGCCAGCTTGGGCCTGGCGTGCCGACGTCTAACTGATAGTAATGTCCCTCCTTGTATATCCGCTGATTTTCGATGACCGCAGATGTATTGCTGTTGGTGACGGTCACCGTGAAATTATCACACGGTATATCATCGCCACGATATATGTGGCCTTGAATGGGGTACGGTCCCTCGATCGGCTGTGACAAACCCGGTGAGACAGGTAGGAGAAAAAGGAAAGCCAGAAAAAGGATAAGTTTGGTTTTCATCTTCGCCCATTCTCTCTCATCGTATACACTGCCATCGCCACTGATATGGCTATCGTCCAGAAGAAAAGAGTGAATCCAGGAGTCTCGGAATTTTCTAAGGTGACGTTGACCGATGTAACCGCGCTGTAGGAGGTGCCGTCGTATGCTCGAGCGCGGATGGTATGACGGCCCGCACCAAGCGCCGATGGATCCAAAGGATACCCCCATTTTTCTGTGCCTGTCGCCGTCATCCACTCGCCATCGTCTATCTGTATCTCTACAGCGGTAAGCGTGTCGTTGCCATCTGGATCCCACGCTGTTCCAGTGACAGAAATAGCGCGACTGAGGACATCCCCGTCTTCGGGTTGACTGATAGCGATCTCGGGTTGTGCATTCGATTCGTTTACGGTGCCGGTCTGGAACTCCCATATCGGGCTCTCGTTTTTCGCTCCTTGTTCATCCCACGCAACTATTTGCCAGTGGTAGGTTTCATTTGGCTGAAGAACGGCGGTACAGGCCGCGGTTGATATGTTGCTTGCCAGCTGGGGCAGCGGCGTGGATATACCGCAGTAGACATCGTAGCTCAGGCTGTCACCGTCAGTGTCATTACATGTCCATGAAAGCGTAGCGTTGACGGAGACGTTGCCAGCACCAGCCATGGGATATACCGCCACCGGTGTATCCGGTGGGGTGTTACCCGGCGTCTGCTCTTCGAAATGAGCGACGATATCTCGATCTCTATCCGTCACAAAAGTTATGCTTCTCTCTGCTTCTTGGGCGCCATTAATGTCGCCGGACCAGTGTGTGAAGACGTAGCCGGACGCTGGCTGTGCGGTAACCGTAACGGTGGCGTCCGCCGGGTATGTCTGCAGGTCTGGATCGCGGACAATGCTGCCACCGTCAGAGGGACGTGAAGAAACGGTGAGGGTGTATTGCGGTTGCACCGCGGTGGTAAAATGCCATATGGGGCTTTCGGCAGTGGCCCCGTACGTGTCCCTGGCGATTATCTGCCAATAATAGGTCGTGCCGTAGGCAAGCGTGTCGGGCTGATAGAGAGCTGCGGTCTGGTTTGGAGACACCGTTGGCGGGTGTTGCGTAGGACCGAAGCGGAGGGTGTAGGTGATTGATTGGCTGTCGGGGTCTGAACAGTTCCATGAAAGGGAGGGGGATCTGGAAATGCCGGTGGACCCGTTCGCTGGATAGGGATTAGCAGGCGTATCGGGAGGCTGATTGGCTATGGCGAGGGTTCGACACTCTGACCAGTTGCTGAGGCGTTCCCGCTCGTTCTTGGCAATGGCCCGCACCTTGTAGGTACCCGGATCATCCCAGCTATGGGTCACATTGCGGGTCGTACCTGCCTTACTCCATGATGTCCATTCGTCGACCGTGTGGTCGTCGTCCCAGTCCCACCCGTAGCTGATGTTGAGGTTGTTTTGGTCGTCGCTCTCTGCATGGAATGATATCTTTTCTCCGATGAAGCCCTCATCGGGCACCTGCAGGGAGGGAACCGAAGGAGGAGGAAGGTGGAGCGTGACGTTGCGGAGGATGTATGGTTTTGATATGTTGAGGGTGACGGTTGTCTCTCCGTGCCATCCCGTGTATCCGTTTCCCTGCTGTTGCGACGCCGTGATGCGGATGGTATCGTTTCGGTGCCAGTCGCCACCGGAATAGATGTCCCACTCGAAGCCGCCGTTTGTGTCGGTCACGTTCTCAAGGGTGGCATTCGTATCGAGGTTATAGGCAGTGACCGTCGCACCGGCGGCAGGTAAGCCGCTTTCGTTTCCGTACCGAACGTATCCGGCCAATATGACCCAATGCCACGATTCGTCAGCGGCGTCGGCAGTCGTATCGTTCGGGGCAACAAAGACCGGGGAGACGACGATAAGCACGGCAAGCGTCGCGGTAAGTGGTTTCAAAACGTGTGCATCCATGTCAACTCCGTATTACTCTCCATGTATAAAAATGTTAAAAAAGGGGAAAAGGGGTGTTGTATCTATGGGCACTGGCACGCTCTCCAATGCGACCCTGATTGAATCCAGACCGCGAGGCCGTCGCCGCGTTCTATCCAGAAATCCTCGTCGCTGGGCAGGACACCGCCATACGTCCATTTAATATACGTCTGGGCGGCAGCATCCCATTTAGCAACCACGTAACATGTCCCGAGTGCCGGATTATTGGTGATATTTTCCATTAGATGGCGTGCCGTGATATTGCCGCCCGGATTGTCTCCGGACGATTCCTTGTCGTTGTAACCCTTGAACCAACCGATGAAGTTCCATTTCTGGACGCCGCCACTTCCGGTGTTCAGGGAGACATTGACGCAGAACTGCGGGAAGCCAGTCATGGTTATAGTCACTGCCTGATCAACGTATACAAAGTAGCCCACTCCTGGTTTCATGACAAAGTTGCCGTTGTATCCGCCGCTGCCGTTCCGCAGGCAATATTCAAACATCTCTTTTGAGCTATTGTATCGTCCGATGCCCTGGATGGCCGGATAATCGTCCATCAGGTCGCCCGCAGTAGCCTCTGCACTGTTATTGAACGGATATGTGATGAGATTCCAGGTTTCCATAGCGAAGGTAAAGGTATGGGCGATCTCTCCGTACACGGTGACCTGCATCGTGGTGGTGTTCATGCCGCCGTAGGTGTCTTCAACCGTGAGCGTCACGTTGTAGGTCCCAGGATGGGTGTATTGATGATGCACCACCTCTCCGTTGCTCGTGTTTCCGTCGCCAAATGTCCAATCCCACGAAGTGATGTCCGCTCTGTTGCCGGTATTGCTTCCTGGATATCCGCCCAGCGAAGCTGAGGCGTTGAACTTCACTGTATCTGTGGTTTTGATACAGTGGGGGGCGTAGCTAAATTGGGGTTCCGGCCTGGTTACATTGACATATATGGGTTTGGATATCGTCGAGAGGCTGGGGTCACTGTCACCGTCGTCATCGGTGACCGTCAGGTTGACGGTGTAGACACCTGGCGACGGGTAGATATGGATAGGGTTAGCAGCGGTAGATGTGCTGCCGTCGCCGAACTCCCATTCCCAAGCAACGACGCTGCCGTCGCTGTCAGTGGAGGTATCGGTAAAGGCTATTTCCTCGTTTGGGTCTCCTTCTTCGTGCTCAAAATCAGCTACCGGGGGAGTATTGTGGATGGTTATGTTTTTCTCTGTCCAACGAGCGACGCCATTGTATTGGGCAGTAAGCCGGACGGTGTAGGTGTCGTCGTCTGCATAGGTATGGGTTGCGTCTCTCTGATAGCTGACAGAACCGTCACCGAATTCCCATTGGACAGAGTCAACGCTGGTATTTCCGTCATAGATGAATTTTATAGTATCGGCGGTAGTCGGATTGGTATCTTCAGCGTCACCTACGACCTCCCAATAAAAGTCGACGTCAAAGTTGCGGCCAGGGCTGGTAGTATTGACATCGAGAGCTTGAGACGATGAAGCCTTGATGCCGTCGAATGCGGTCACCGTGAGATTGACGTCGTAGGACGATGTTGAGGGATCTTTATAGCGATGAGTGACCTCGCGGCCATAATCCTTTGTTCCGTCGCCGAACTCCCAGGTGTAGTTGACTACGGTGCCCGGGGCAGAAGGCGTGTTGACGGCAGTGAAGGTGATAGTGTCCGCGGTGGTCAAATTCTTTTTCGGTTCGTAGTCAAACTCAGCGATGAAATTTTCAGGTGCATAGACGTAGAAGGTCTCATTGTCGACAGGTGTTGGATTGCCAAGGTTGTCAGTGACATAGTACTCAAGGTACCAGACACCTGACCCATTGAAGGACAATCGGGCATTTTCGTTATCCTTTCTGATGAAGTTGTTGCCCACTCCACAGCCTGTGCCGGGCTCGGGGAACCATCTGCCATCTTGGCATCTCCGGAAATAGATGTGGTAGCTGTCCGTAGTACAGCCCTCTGGCTGGCTGGGCTCGTCCGAGGCATTTATCCATAACTCTGTGCAAGTGGTAATATACAGATCACGGGCAAAATATTCTGTCTGGAATGCCCAATCAAAGCTTTGGCCGCTCCAGATATCGTAGTCAACACCGTTCATCCAGCCAATTCCTTTCGAGTAATTATCGAGAGCATAGCTCCAATTGTAATCCGCCGTGGTGTTTACCGAGAAATAATATGTTCTGCCCGGGGTCAGCATGATGGTATCGTCGAACTCGAACTGTTCCCATTGTTCGTCAATGTTGCCTGGATTATGATGGGTAACCGCAAGGAATTTACCACCCGTATCGTAGAGATGGATGTAGACCTCTCCTGTAGAACCGGTACAGTTGAGGGATATGTTGATGGCATCAAGATACTGCTGGCTCGGAATAAACGTCTGGTAGTCGTGCTCGACGTCCATATTGACCCTATCGGAGAGAGTCGTGTTCATCTGCTGTTGGTCCACCGCTTTTTCGCCCGCATCGGGATAGCGCGGCTGGCTGACTTCCTTGGTGGCATTAGGTGGCGTGTTGTCAACCATGAAGCACTGGCGATGCCACTCATTGTTGCCAAGCTTGTCCTCAGTAAACCATGCAATATAGTGAAGACATTCCTCCATGTGTCCGTAGTCGGATAGTCTTATGGGGATCGTGGAATCGTTGACAGGCGTGCCAAATCCACCGGATCCGGTTGTGGAATCTATTCTTTCCCAGCTATCACTGGATGTATTGTACCACCAGAGTTTGAACTCCGTCCAATTTTCGCCGACGGCGCATCCCGGCTCATCGGTCACGTTCAGCCAGATGGTCGAAGTTGAATTGATGTAATGAGAAACATTACCGACATCTACGCCATCTACATCCCCCCACTCTCGTTCATTGCCCTCGTAAAACGGGTTTCTATATTCTTTGCCAACATGCGGCGGGCTGTCATCGACGTAAAAGGTTTCGTTGTCAACGATGGTGTTGCCCACTATGTCAGTTGCTCGGATTTTCAGATAATGGGTACATTCCTCATCAAATTGGATGGATCCCGACTCTGGCCACGGTATCCAGCCGCTCCAGGCCCCGTCCCACCATATATTGTATTCAATCATATCGAGGCCTGCACCGCCCATACATCCCTTGTCCTCTGCGGTCACCGTAATGGGGGTGGATGTGTTCACATAATAGGTCTCTTTGTCTACTGTCACGTTGGGCGTTCCAACTGTCTTATTTATCTCCGGCGGGGTTGCATCAACATAGAAGGTTGCGTGGTGGTGCGGCCCTTCGTTGCCAAGGTAATCAACCGACCAGTATTCCAGCTGATTGGTACCGGTTATACCAAGCGAGAATGACATTTCTTTGGCATCTTCCTCAACGGTAATATTTTGCTGGTCGTTATGGAGCTTGTAATGGACTTCCTTTACTCCCGAATTGTGCGGTCCGTTGCTATCGTCGCCGTGCAAGATGACTGTACTTTCGGGCGATATGTAGACTCCTCCGGAGGCATCGACAGAGGTGGATGTGTCATCTATATAGAGGTCGGTCTCAGGACCAGTGAGGTCGACGTGGAAGACTTCGCTATAGGTATCGTTATAATGGCCGAGGTAGTCGGTTACGTTGACTGTGAGGCGGTGGAAACACTCCTTTGAAAAGTTCAGCGAAACATTGATGTGTCCCCATCGCGTGTCGTTATCATTCAGGCCGTTGTCTCTCACATGGCCAGATGTGACAAGGGCGTAGGAGTCGCTGGGATTCAGTTTCCTTTCCACGGTGTAGTTCAGCCATTTTACCCCTGCATCACCGTCTTCAGGAGCAAGCCAGATGTTGGTGGCGTCTGTCGTGTACCATTCACCGGGGTCGTTGTACCGCGGCGTACCGACATGACGGTAGCCTGCGTCCATGTTCGGCCGGGCCATGTCTACTATAACCGTCCTGTTGTTAACGGTCTGCCAGTTAACGCCGCTTTCGTTGTTGCCGCACTCATCAACCGAGTAGAACTGGATGTAATAGGTGCCCACCTCGTCAAGACTGAAACCGGCGGTGTATGTAGTCCAACTCGACCATGTGCCGTTGTAAACACGATAATAGGTGTGGTTTACCGGACAGCCCTCTGTGGCAGCATCAAAGCCTAATACGGTGTGATTGGTAACATAGAGGACATTCCCGGCGGTATGGCTGGGGTCACTAGCCGTGAGGGAGGTCTCAGGTGGACTGGTGTCAATGCCGCTCGCAACCACGGGGGTCATATGCGTGGTATTCGCCCACACAAATCCAGCGTAGTCGATACCGCTCACTGTAAGGTCAGCGGTATGTACCCCGGTATCGGTATAGAGGTCCCAAGCAGAGCCATTCCAGTAGCGAAGGCCATCCAACTCGGACTCACTGATACCGGCGTTATCAAGCTCAGTCTGCGTATAAAAGATGGTAACGTTTATCCAATTGAGGCAATCAGGTTTGTCAGCCGTTACGTCGAAGTACTCGCCGACGGCAAAGGTGCCGGAGGGCAAAGCTCCAACAGGGTTGCCGAGATAGGTGGTCACAGTTATTTTGTTGTCGCAGTTAGAGGAAGCGGTCACCTGGCAGCCGCGTGTCCGCCAGTGTTCAAGCGTCCTTGTAGTGGTGCCGTTGAGGTATTCGACTTCGGCGCCGACAATGGGTGTCCCTGTCGGGGACGGGCCATCCAGCCACGGAGTGTAGAGTACGTAATCGCTTATATTGTCTCCTTCTCCGGGGCTATGGCTCGGTCCGGTCACATGCCCCCACCAGTTATAGGTTGCATTGACCCACGGATGGGGTGGATTCGATACCTCGTGATGGACGCCATATTGCGTGTTATCGTAGATATTGTTCCAGTGTATTTCGACGGTGGACTGATTATATACGTCTACACCGTACTTGTTTCCATAGATGTCGTTGTAGGTCACATCTGTATGGAAAACCTGGGTAAAAGCGATGGTGACACCTGCATGTCTGTTGTTGAAGAGATTGTTATGGCGGATGGAGGTATAGTTGGATTCCGTTATCTCTATACCGTCTTCGTTGCCATAGATGTCATTATAATGTACATGACAATGGTGAGAGTGATAATGTAGGTTCACGCCGTCGCCAGTAGGATTCGTATGATTATAGATGGAGTTATTGTTTATATCACAGTATGATGATTGATGTAAATCAACACCCTCATCGTAATTGTCGTGGATGGTGTTGTCAGTGATTACACAATTATCACTGCCCTCTACATCAATTCCCATTTCCCAATGATCATCTCCGTTACCATATATATGGTTGCCTGCTATTGTGGAATCATCTGAGTTGCTTAAATGTATCCCATCAGCGCTGTTATTGTAAATGGTGTTGCCCGTTAAAGTACAATTATCTGCACTCGTTAAATATACTCCGTCATCGCTATTATTGTGAATGGTGTTGCCCGTTAAAGTACAATTATCTGCGGATATTTGGATGCCGTCATCAGAGCAGTTCCATATGGTAAAGCCTGAAACACTTACGTTGTCGGCAGTGATACGAAAGCCGTCACCAGATTGTGTGCCATCAACAATGGGAGTTGACCATGCCTCAATCCTCACCTGTTTATTGACATCCACGTTTTCCCGGTAGGTGCCCGTGTGCACCAGCACTCTTCCGCCGGCGGCAACAAGATTAATGCCGTTTGAGATGGTATCTGTGTGAGTAGGGTCGGCATACCATTCCGAACTTGCATCGTCATCAACATGAACAACCAGAGGATCAGCTGCCGTTGTTTTGGCCCCTAATAGAGAAAAAGATGCCAAAACAAGCATCGCAGTCAAAAACATTATGCCGCTCAAAGCCAGTAGTCTATTCTTTTTCATTCTGTCTTGCCTCCTTGGCGTGTTATCATAAAGAAATAAAAAATATACTTAAATAGTTTATGGCTTCTTCGGCTTCTCCAGTGGTAGATGTCAACTTAAGCACCTCCTGAAGTTGTAAAGCGTCACAAAACGGTAATCCACTGCTGGGCGGTGTCGCGCCATTGTGCGGCCAGCGCACATAGAACCGCTTGACGCGGTGCTTCAAGATACCAAACCACTGCTCAATAGGATTCCGCGGGCCAAACGTCTCATGCTCCCAAGGTATGCCGAGGCGTTCCAGCGCCGGTTTATACCACGGGCCCTTATCCACATACACGGCCACTCAATCGTGCATTTCCTGAGTGCATGCCTGATGAAGCTATGTGCCGCAAGTCACGACCGAGCCGTGGTGATCCAGACAGCCAAGATGTCCCATCGCTCCACATCAATGGCAGCCCAGACAATCCCCCCATTCATCGTCAATCCGTACCAAGAACAGCCCAGCAGCTCGGTGATACCACTGCCGTTTGCCTCATGACTCACATGCTCGCGCGAGAAAACCATTTTCCTCGCAATCCCGCAACGACAACCCCATGTGATACAGCACGATAGCCATGGCGCGTGTCTCCATCTCTTTTCGCTCCCGATCAAAAATATTTTTACTCTAACGCTTTCACTAACTGGCGGTGCATCCCATCCATTTTATCACACCACAAAAAGGGGATGCACCCCTTTTAAATCCTTAAGTTGACATCCTCTGCTGACACCACCGAAAATTATAAAGCCGTAGGGACTATTTAAGTCACGGAGTAAGATGATGTCTCAGCGTAGAATACTTCACGGCGCATTATTATTCATTATAACCGCGGCCGTTGTGGGTGCCATCGTTTTTTATGGATCTGCAATACCAAAGCCAAATCTACCGCCTACCGCCGATGCGGGACCCGATAAAGACACAGATATGGGAATACCCGTAACCTTGAACGGTTCAGGCTCCACCGACCCGGACGGCGAGATTACCAACTACACGTGGACAATGGGCGATGAGACAACGCTTTACGGCGAAGAAGTCACTCATACGTATACGGCGGTGGGCACCTACACCGTCAATCTTACCGTCAAAGATGACCAGGACGCCACGGACAGCGATAGCTGTAAAGTAAAGGTTCACTCTCCACCCCCCGTGGCTGTGGCAGATGCCACTCCCAGCGAAGCATATACCGACGATAGCATCCAATTTGACGGCACTGGATCCTACGACCCGGATGGGGACGTTGTAAACTGGAGCTGGGATTTCGGCGACGGCGAAACGGGATATGGTAACGTGACAAGCCACTCATACGACGACAACGGAACATATACCGTGCAGTTAACCGTGAAAGACAACGACGACGAAACAAACACCACGAGTATAGACGTTTCCATAAATAATAGAAAGCCCTCGGCAGGATTCACCTTTTCACCCGACACGCCGGATACCCAGGACAGCATCACGTTCACCGATGAATCAACCGACCCGGACGGCAGCATTGACTCCTGGGAATGGGACTTCGACGACGGCAACGATAGCAGCGCACAGAACCCAAGCCATACCTATGCCGACGACGGCACCTACACGGTCACGCTGACCGTGGAAGACAACGATGGGGCAACGGACAGCGTGTCACACACGGTAACCGTGCAAAACGTCGGGCCCACCGCGGCCTTTAGCTACACTCCCTCCTCGCCGGATACCCAGGACAGCATCTCATTCACCGATGAATCAACCGACCCGGACGG
>CAYPWJ010000030.1:0-13341 GCA_964414415.1 uncultured Thermoplasmatales archaeon
TACGGCCCGACGTGCATCATCTCGTGGACCTCGTCGTAGAGCTCAAAGTTTTGCGCCATCTCGAGTTCGCTTTCCAGCAGGTGGTAGTGGCTTTCCTCCATGCTGGCGAGGTAGCGCATGATGGCTTTTTCCTTGTCGCCGTCCATCTCTTTCTCCATGTCGAGGTAGAAGTCCCGGGCGCGCTGCTCACCGGCCATGGCCTCCTCGATGATCTCGGAGGGCTGCATCGTGGGCTTGACCGCGTACTCGGAGAACTCCTGGAACGGCATGTCCTCGCTGGCGGGCAGCTTCGGCTCCTTCTCGGGGAACCTCTTGGCAAACAGTTTTTCGAGGACGCGGCGGTGGCCTTTCTCCTCGTTCTGCAGCAGGGTGAACTTGTCTGTGAGAAGGAACAGGTCGGTCTGGTCGGCCGCCCGCCCGTAGTTGTCCGCTGCATCAATCTCTGCCTTGATTGCTATTTCAAGCATGTCCTTTATCTGAACCATGACTGGTTATCGGACGGGTTTTTAAAAGTTTAACTCTTGTTTACCTCGCTGTCCGACCGTTCACTCCTCGGGGAGATACGTCGGCGCCGTCTCCGGTGACCGGCCTCCCTTGACGTGACGGTAGTAGACGTAGGTCATCGGCGTGCCGTCTCCGAGCATGGCAGCATCGACGACGCGGCCGGCGTAGAGGGTATGTGTCTCCAGCTCCATGCTCCCGGTGACCTCGGCCTCGATGTAGCCGAGCGCGTGCTCCGTCACCACCGGGGCTCCCGTCGCGCCGACAGTATGGTCGACGCCGTCGAGCTTGTCTAGGTCGCGGCCGGAACGGTACCCGAAGCGACCGATGAACGTCATGGGCGTCTCTTCCTCCAGGATGGAGACGGTGAACACCCGGCTGTCCTCGATGTATTCGTGGGTCAGGTTCCGTCGGTTGATGCATGCCGCGACGACCACCGGGTCGGCGCAGACCTGGAAGACGGCGTTGGCGACCTGCCCGTTGTATCTGCCATCTTGTGTCGAGGCGACGACATACATGCCGTAGCTGAGGTGCCGGAGCACCGTCCTGTCCATGGCCGTGCAACGCCTGTGGTTTCTTAACGTTTATGCGGGCATCGGGAAAAACAGGCTGTACAGATACACCATGGCCGGGATGGTGACGATGGATGCAGCGAAGCTGACGACGACGAACTGTGCCACCGCCGCCCGGTCACCGCCGGCGCGCTGCGTGACGGCGGGAATCGCCGTAACAGGGGGGACGGCGGCCTCGAGCAGCAGGAGGAAGCCGATGGCAGCGGGCGGCTGGACAATGGAGATCACACCAAGGAACACCAGCGGAAGCAGCAGGTTCTTTGCCACGACAAAGAGGGTCACCTGCGGGATGTTGAACGAGCGGGCGCCGGTAAAATCGATGTAGATGCTCCCGCCCAGTATGACGAGTAGCAGCGGGACCGTCATCCCGCCGAGCAACTCAAGCATGGAGACCACGAACGACGGCACCCAGACGTGCCAGCCCGCCAGCCGGATGACGACCGCCGCCACGGTGGCAATCAGCACCGGATGCAGCACCTTCCGCCATTCGATGCCGCGGTGCTCCCCAAAGAAAAACGGCCAGGTGGTGAAGAAAAACGCGGGATAAAAAATGGTGAACAGAAAGATGGAGACCAGCAGCGGCGACCCGCCGCCGTAGAGGCCGGTGACGATGGCCAGCGGGAAAAAGATGGCGTTGTGGTAAAAGAACGTCACGGCGAACTCACGGCGCAGCGACGCATCAACCAGCGGCATCGTTGCGATGGTGAACACGAACGCGAGGGCGGTAAACCCCAGCCACCAGAGCGGAAGCTGCCACCACTGCGGCTGGCTGGCCGGTGAGAAGCCGGTGACGATGTTGACGAACACCAGACTGGGTAGCGCTACCTCGAGGGCGAGCGGCGATAGCAGCCCGAGCACCTTTTCAGGCAGCATCCGCCGGCGGACGATGTAGAATCCGATGACGCCAATGCCCAGCAGCGCGGCGACCGCCTCGAAGGTAACCAGAAACACGTTCATGGTCTCACGGCATATCGGATGGGCGGATCAAGTGCATCGAGCGCCGCCTCGATGTCCATTACAGGGGCACGGCAGGCCTGGCCGCTGCACACGTAAAACGTGACGTCGCTGCCTGCCGCCATCTCGGCGGTGAAGGGAGCCACGTCGGCAAGGCCCTCCTCCTTGAGCAACAGGACGGTGTGCGGCAGATAATGACGCTGGATGGCCCGGATGACTGGCATGGCACTCTCCCGCCGCGGCGAGGCGACGACGACCTCTCCCGGGGTATCGAAGGCATATTCGAGGGCTGACAGCCACATCGTATGTGCCGTCGGCCATCGCCGCGCCGGCGCGGCCAGCCGCTGGAGCTTCTCCACCGTGTCCTGCCAGCGCGGGTCGCCGGTGAGATGATGCAGCCTGAGCAGGTTGTAGAGGGCGACGGCGTTGACCGACGGCAGCGCGCCGTCCTCCGTCGACTTGGTGCGGGCCAGCGGCGCGTCACCGTCGGGCGAGGACAGATAGAAGCCACCATCCGCTGTATCCCAGAACAGCTCCTGCATGTCGCCCTGTAGCTCCACCGCCCGCTGCAGATATACCGGTGCAAACGTGGCCATGTAGAGCTCAATGAACCCCCAGATGAGACAGGCTGCATCGCCCGCGAAGCGCTGCTCCATCACGTCGCCATCCCGGTAGCGGTGCATGACGCCCGCCCCGCCGTGGAGATGCCGCCAGATGAAGCCGGTTGTCTGCTCCGCCGCCTCGACGTATCGCTCGTCGTCGAGCACCTGTCCCGCCCTAGCCAGCGCCGCTATCATGAGCCCGTTCCAATCGGCGAGGATCTTGTCGTCCCGCGGCGGCCGGTCACGGTCGTCGCGCGCTTCTCGAAGCGTCCGCCGTGCATCGGAGAGTCGACGGCGTATCTCGGATGGTGATAGGTCATGCCGGGCGGCAAGCTGCGCTGCCGTGGCGACGCGGTGCAACGTTCCCTCGTCCGAGACATCGTATGCCTGCAGGAACAGCCCCGTCGCATCTCCCAGGATGTCTTCGATGTCCTCCCGGCTCCAGCGGTAGAAGGCGCCTTCACCCCCGGGCGAGTCCGCGTCCTCGGCGGCGTAGAAGCCACCGTCGGGATGCCGCATGTCCCGGAGCACGTAGTCGAGCGTCTCCCTGGCGACGTCGGCGTATTGCTGCACCGAGGTCGCCTGGTAGGCCTCCAGAAAGGCAAGGATGAGCAGCGCCTGGTCGTACAGCATCTTCTCGTAGTGGGGGACGAGCCAGCGAGCGTCGGTTGCGTAGCGGTGGAAGCCACCGGTCAGGTGGTCGTAGATGCCGCCGTCGTGCATGGCCTGCAGCGTCGCCTCGACCATGTCCAGCGCCTCGGGCGTTGCGGTGCGCCGCCAGTAGCGCAGCAGGAACAGCAGGCGGTGGGGCATCGGGAACTTTGGAGCGGTGCCGAATCCTCCGTGTCTGGCGTCGAACTGTTCCCGGAGCCGCCGGTAGCCTTCCTCCAGCACGGACCGGTCGGGGAGCATCTCCGCTGGCTGTGATGTGTCCTGCAGCGCGGTGGCGATGCGTCCCGCCGTGGCAAGCAATTCCTCGCGGTCGCTCTGCCAGAGCTCCTGGATGCGCGGGACGAGCTCCATGAGCCCGGGCTGCCCGTAGCGTGCATGCTTTGGCAGGTAGGTGGCGGCGTAGAACGGCCGCTTGCCGGGAGTCATGAAGACGGTGAGCGGCCAGCCGCCGCTGCCGGTCATGAGCTGCGCCGCGGTCATATAGGTGGCGTCGACGTCGGGGCGTTCCTCCCGGTCGACCTTTATACAGATGAAGGTGTCGTTGAGCGCTGCTGCCACCTCCTCGTCCTCGAAGGACTCCTCGGCCATGACGTGGCACCAGTGACAGGTCGAGTAGCCGATGGACAAAAAGATGGGCTTGTCTTGCTCCGCGGCATGACGGAAGGCCTCCTCGCCCCAGGGATACCAGTCGACCGGGTTGTATGCGTGCTGCTGAAGGTATGGGCTCTGTTCGTCGATGAGACGGTTCGGTTTCCTGTTATTCCGGGGGCTCATAATGGTCGATTGACGCCACTGCGTCGAACGGCTTTCGCTCCGGGCGCTCCCGCTCGACGGCGCGCTGCTTGTCGGTGAGCAACGGGCCGATGTCGTCTGCGTGGCGGCCGACGATGACGAGCGTGATGACCTGGTATTCGTCGGGGATGCCCAGGATCTCGCTGACCGTTGAGGGGCTGTAGCCGGCTATTGGATGTGCGACCAGCCCGAGCTCCGTCGCCCGGAGGATGAGGAATCCAGTGGCGAGGCCGGTGTCGAATCGATGGTAGATGCGGTCATAGATGACGCAGTCGTCGTCCTCCTTGCAGAAGACGGCGATGATCAGCGAGGCCGCGGTCGCCCATTCGTTGCCGTCGGCGAGTGCCTCGTACAGCTGCTCCAGGGTTTCGTCGTCGTGGACGAACACGTAGCGCCACGGCTGGTTGTTGAAGCACGACGGTGCCAGCCGTGCGCATTCCGCCAGGTCTTCGATGAGCTCCCGGGTTATCTCCGCCGGGGCGAGCGATCGATACGCGCGCCGCTGCTCGATGGTGTCTCGGACCATCGCTATGCCTCGAACCGGGTGAAGCGTTCTCCCGTGACGCCGCATATCGGGCAGCGGTCGGGCACCTCGCCGACGACGGTGTGGCCGCAGACGGGGCAGATGGAGATGGTGGCGAGGTCGGGGTCGTCGCCCTCCGCGGCCGCCTTCCTCGCCCGGCTGTAGAGCTCGGCGTGGATCTTTTCGGCCTCCAGCGCATAATGCATGGAACGCTCGGCCTGCTCGTCGCCCTGCATCGCCGCCGTCTGCTTGTAGACGGGGTACATCTCCGCTATCTCGAAGGTTTCGCCGTTGACGGCCGTCTCGAGGTTGTCCTCGGTGTCGCCCATTTCGCCCAGCGCCTTGTAGTGGTTGCGGGCGTGGACGAGCTCCGCATACGCCACGGCGCGGAAGAGGCGGGCGATGTTGGGCATGTCCTGCTTGTCGGCGATATCCGCGAAGAGCTGGTAGCGCATGTGCGCCTGGCTTTCGCCGGCGGATGCATCCTCGAGAAACCGGGTGGTCATGGTCTTTTCTGTCATGGCAGATAGGCAACGCCGCCAAGCATAAAAATGTTTTCAATTGTTAACGTTCGCCGGGGATTGTCAGCCGGCCGTCATCAAGCGCGACCATGTGCTCCCGGCGGAGCCTCTCGATGACGTCGAGAACACGGGTTTCCTCTGCATCAATCGCATCAACGACCGCCCGCCGATCCATGGGGCCGTCGAGCAGCAGGCGCACGACGGCACCGCGTATCTGCCGGTCGGAGCCCTCAAACCGGCTCTGCCGCGTGTAGCTCGTGCTCCTCCGCCCCGGGTTGCCGACGTGTTGCTTGAGCATGGCGCCGTAGTCCATCAACGCGCTGTACCACCGCCGCGGGCTGTCGCGATCCATCGTGGCCTCGACCAGCGGGCGGATGTCGCCATCATCCACCTCGCCGCTGTCGGGAAAGAAAAAATAGATGTAGACCGTCCGGATGTTGGTGTCCATCACCACCGACGGCATGTCGAAGGCAAATGCCCGCACCGCCGCAGCGGTGTAGGGGCCAACGCCGGACAGCGAACGCAGCGCTGCCTCGTCGCGGGGGACGACGCCGTCGAAACGCTCGACGATGTCCATGGCGGCCTGCCTGAGATGCTTGGCACGACGGTTGTAGCCCAGGCCCTGCCACGCCTCGAGCACGTCCTGAAGCGGCGCTGACGCCAGCGTCTGCACGTCCGGGAACCGGTCGATGAACGAACGATATTTCGGGACGGCCCGCGACGTCTGCGTCTGCTGGAGCATGACCTCGGAGACAAGGATGCGATATGGGTCGGTTGTCTCCCGCCAGGGGAAGCTCCGTCCGTGTCGCTCGTAGTACCGGTAGACGAGAGCATGGAACGCCGCAACGTCCTGCCCGGTCAGCTCATCCGGGCCTGTAATGGAGCGAAACCGTGCCGCGTCATCCATGTTCAGCTGAGTAGTCCCTCGATGATGCGCTCGGTTGCCTCGTCCTCGTCGAGGCCGCGGGCCATCAGGGTCTGCAGCTGCTTGGTGTCGACGCTGCCGATGGCCGCCTCATGGGTGACGTGCGCCAGGGGATGCCTGACGTCGACGATGGGCACGGCAGTGGCGGTGCCGTTGTCCTTGAGGATTTCCTTGCAGTCGACGTGCCCTCGCGCATAGGGAGCGGTGGCCCGGAGCTTGTTGTAGACCTCCGCCGTGGCGTCGTCACGCACCGCCACCCTAGAGTTCAACACGCCGCGGGCACCCTCGCCGACCAAATCGCCACGCTCGTTTATCTTGATTTCGTCGTCGCCGCGGCCGCTAACCTTGCTCATCATCTCGAGGGTGCTGTGCTCATGCCCGGTAATGCCGTAGTCGATGTCCAGCACGCCGACGCGCCCCTGGATGAGCTCGAAGACGGTGGCGAAGCGTGCATGCGGCGCCAGTTCAACCTCGGCCGAGGGATAGACGGCGATGCCGCCCTCCTCGCTGTGGATGTGTTTTTCGTCGTAGCTGTAGGAAGCATGCTCTCCAACGTAGATGCGCGCATCCATGATATGTTCGACGTCGACCGCTTTTGGAAACATGCAGTGGGAGAGCACCGACATGCCTGCATTGTGTTCCAGCGTGATGTCCATGTCGATCCGCTGGACGGCCTGTTCTTCGGTGACGCCGAAGCAGAGGTGCACCTGCCGGTCTATCTGCACGTCCTCCTCCACCACGATGTCGACGGCCACGCCGTCGTCGAGCTCCTCGGTTTCCACCTGCAGGCCGGAGACGAGGCGCTTGCTGGCCACGTCGTTGAGATCGATGGCGAGATGGGCGGTGTCTTCATCCTGCAGTGCCCTGTCCACGCGGGCCATACGGAGCAGGTCATTCATCTCCATCGTCGCCACCTCCGTCGGGGACGTTCTTGTGGTTGCAGGGGATGCATTCCTGCTCAAAATACGGCAGGATTTTTTTCATGCGGCCTTTGTCGACGAGTTCGCCGCCGCAGAGCAAAAAGGCATGTTCGGCCTGCTGCATGACGGTCATGCTGTGTGTGATGAGAACAACCGTCGCTCCATAGCTCCGTAGCAGGTCGATGCCCTCAAAGATCTTTTCAAGCGACGCGACATCGATGCCGCTGTCGGGCTCATCCAGCATGACGAAGCGGGGACGCATCGCCAGGATGGACGCCAGCTCGAGCTTTTTGCGTTCGCCGCCGCTCAGCGTCTCGTCGACCGCTCTATCAATGTATTCCTCCGGAGCAAGCCCGACCTGGTCGAGGGCAGCAGCAATATCGTCGCTGCCCGCATCGGGAGCACCGGCACGGATGAACGAAGCGACGCTCAACCCCTCATAGCGGGCGGGCTCCTGCCAGGCAAGGGTGATGCCCCGTTGTGCGCGCTCGTCAACGTCCAGCGAGGTAATCGGCTCGCCCTCAAAGCGGATGTCGCCGTCGATGTCACGGTAGCCCTCCAGCCCCATGATGGCGAAGGCAAGCGTCGACTTGCCGGCACCGTTCGGCCCGACGACCGCATGGACGTGTCCCTCCCAGAAATCGATGGAGAGGTCGTCCAGGATTTTTTTACCGTCGATTTCCAACGAAACAGTATCTATTTCAAGTATGCCCATGGGTGTCCTCCTCCGGCATGCCGAGCAGCCGGGCGTTTACCGCCACGATGACGGTGCTCAGCGACATCAGGATGGCGCCCGCCGCAGGCGAGATGACGATGCCCTGGCCGTACAGCACGCCGGCTGCAAGGGGGATAGCCACCACGTTATACCCGGTGGCCCATAAAAGATTTTGGACCATCTTGCCGTAGGTCTTCTCGCCGAACAGGATGAGCGACGTCACGTCCATCGGATCGCTGTTCACCAGGACGATGTCCGCCGTCTCAGCCGCCACGTCCGTTCCAGAGCCGATGGCGACGCCGACGTCAGCCTGCGCAAGCGCCGGTGCGTCGTTGATGCCGTCCCCGGTCATGGCGACCACCTCGCCGCGGTCCTGCAGCTCCCGAATCTTGTCCTGTTTTTCATGCGGCAGCACCCCGGCGAAATAACCATCCAGATCCAGCTCGTCGGCCACCGCCGCCGCCACACCCTCGGTATCCCCGGTCAACATCCAGCATGCAACCCCGGCTTTTTTGAGGCGCCGTATTGCCTCCTTTGACTGCGGTCGCAGGGTGTCGGACAGCGCAAAGATGCCCGCCGGCGCGTCGTCGACGAGGACGTAGACCACGGTTGCTGCATCTGCCTCGGCATCCGGGCGGCGCTCGAAGCCCCGCTCGTCGAGATAGCCGGGGCTGACGACGGCAACGGCATGGCCGTCGACCTCGCCCTCGACGCCCTGTCCCTTGATGGCCTGGAAGTCGGTGGCCTCAAGAAGGTCAAGGGTGCGCTGCTCCGCCGCGTCAACGACAGCACCGGCGATGGGATGCTCGCTCCGTTGCTCCAGCGACGCGGCGAGCTGCAGCAGCGACGCCTCATCGAACGCATCGCTAAGCGGCTGCACTCCGGTGACGGCGAAGGTACCCTCGGTGAGCGTCCCGGTCTTGTCGAACACCACCGTCGTTATCTTCCGGGCGTTCTCGAAGGCCGTCCGGTTGCGGATGAGCAGGCCGTTCCTGGCTGACAGCGTCGTCGACACCGCGACGACGAGCGGGATGGCAAGGCCCAGCGCGTGCGGGCACGTGATGACCATGACGGTGGCCATCCGCTCGATGGAGAACACGAATGATTTACCTGCAAAAAGCCATGCCGTCAGGGTGACAAAGCCCGCGGTGAGCGCGATGACGGTCAGCCAGAAGGCGGCCCGGTCGGCAAGCCGCTGCGTCTGCGACTGCGATGCCTGTGCCTCCTCCACCAGCGAGATGACCTTAGAGAGATACGAGTCGTCGCCGGTGTGCTGCACCTCGATTTCCAGTGAGCCGTCGCCGTTGACGGCGCCGCCGATGACCTCGCCGCCCTGTTGCTTGTGGACAGGCGTCGACTCCCCGGTGAGCATCGACTCGTTGACGTAGCTGTCACCCGATGCAACGATGCCGTCGGCCGGTATCTTCTCGCCGGGCTTTATCAGCAGCCGGTCGCCCTCCTCCAGCTCCTGCACCGGCACCTCCTCCGTCTCGCCGTCGACAACGCGGTGCGCCGTGTCGGGCATGAGCTGCGCGAGCTTCTCCAGCGCGCGGGAGGCACTCATGACGGAGCGCATCTCCACCCAGTGGCCGAGCAGCATGACGTCGATGAGCGTCGCGAGCTCCCAGAAAAAGTATTTCCCGGGCAGCCCGAAGACCACCGCAGCGCTGTAAAAATAGGCGACGGAGATAGCCACGGCGATGAGCGTCATCATGCCCGGGCGATGCTGCGTCAGCTCGCGGTACAAGCCGTGGAGGAACGGCCAGCCGCCGTAGACAAAGATGAACGACGAGACGGCGAAGAGCACATATGTGCTCCCAGGAAACGCAAGGGAAAAGCCGAGCCAGCCCTGGATGGTCGGCGAGAGCGCCAGGGCCGGCAGCGTCGCCGCGAGGGAGACGATGAAGCGCCGCCGGAAGTCCTCGAGCATGTGGCGGTGGTGGTCGTGACCGGGCATGGTCATCCAGCCGTCCGTTTCCACGAGATGGCGTCCACGGGACAGGTGTCGATGGCCTGCTGGCAGTCGCAGGATGCACACGCGTCAGGATGCTTCACCCGGGAGACCTCGTCGACGATTTCGAAGACATCCGGGCAGAGATGTGCGCAGACACCGCATCCGATGCATGCCTCGGGGTCGACGACCGGCTGGGTCATGCGTCACCCGGGTCAGGCAGCAGCGTTGGCATGTCCTCCTCGACCGTGCTATTCGGCTGCAGGTTGAATTTTTCCACCAGGACGTCCAGCACGCCAGGGGAGATGAAAGCGGGCAGCCGCGGCCCCAGCATGATGTCCCGGATGCCGAGGGAGAGCAGCGCCAGCAACACGGCGACGGCTTTCTGCTCATACCAGGCAATGTTGAACGCCGCGGGCAATTCATTGATGTCGTCCAGGTCGAAGGCCCCCGCCAGCTTCCGGGCAATGACCACGAGAGAGTACGAATCGTTACATTGACCGGCATCGATGACGCGGGGGATGCCGTCGATGTCGCCCAGGTCGAGCTTGTTGTACCGGTACTTCGCGCAGCCGGCGGTCAGAATCACCGCGTCGTCCGGAAGCGCCTCGGCGAACGAGGTGTAGTATTGACGGCTCGCATGGCGGCCGTCGCATCCGGCCATGACGACGAAGGAACCGATCTTTCCCTCCTTGACCGCCTCGACGATACGGTCTGCCATGGCCGTGACAGCGCCGTGCGCAAAGCCCACGGTGATCTCGCCGTCTTCCAGTTGCTCGGGCGGCTGGCAGCGCTTCGCGTGCTCGATGAGCACCGAGAAATCTTTTTCTCCGTTCTCTCTGTCGGGGATGTGCTGCAGGCCCGGGTAGCCGACGACACCGGTGGTGTATACCCTGTCCCTGTATGAATCGTTTGGCGGTACCAAGCAGTTCGTCGTCATGAGTATCGGGCCGTTGAAGGCCTCGAACTCCTGTTTTTGTTTCCACCACGAGTTGCCGTAGTTGCCGACGAAATGCTCGTATTTTTTGAAGGCGGGGTAGGCGTTGGTGGGGAGCATCTCCCCGTGGGTGTAGACGTCGACGCCTTTCCCGGCGGTTTGCTTCAGCAGCTCCTCCATGTCTCGGAGGTCGTGGCCGCTTATGAGGATGCCGGGGTTGTCCTGCGTGCCGAGGTCGACGGCGGTGGGCTCCGGGTTTCCATATGCCTCGGTGTTCGCGCGGTCGAGCAGCGCCATCGTTTGCACCGCCACTTCGCCTGTCTGGAACGTCAGGCCGACGAGCTCGTCAACCGTTTTTTTCTGCAGGGTGGCAGCCAACGCCTGCTGCATGAACGCGGGGATGTCTGCATCCTCGTATCCGAGCACTGAGGCGTGGTGGTAGTACGCGGCGATGCCCTTGACGCCGTAGGTGATGAGCTCCCGGAGCGACCTGATGTCCTTGTTTTCGGTGGCGAGCACGCCGACGTCCTCTGCCTTTCGCAGGATGTCCTCCTCGTCGGCGGGTGTCCAGGTTACTGCATCATGGCCGCTGCGGATGTCATGCTGTTCTTTCAGTTCATCTCGGATTTTGAGTGCCTCCCGTATTCGTTCTACGAAATAGTCACGGTCGAAGTTGGCGTTGGTGATGGTGGAGAAGAGCCCGGCGGCGACGAATTCGTCTATCTCGCTGGTTCTTTCGGCTGCGTTGGTGGTGCACAGCGAGATGCCCTTCAGAAGATAGATGAGCAGGTCCTGCAGGTTGGCCACGTCTGCGGGTTTGCCGCAGACGCCGCGCGTGGTGCATCCTTCTCCCCGTGCGGTTTCCTCGCACTGGAAGCAGAACATGTCTGGTGTCGCTGTCATTGTTTCACGTGTCCATATTGCCCGGCGCTATAAAAAAGTTATCAATTGTTAATATTATGGAGAAGGGTCATTTAAGTCTTTGCCACCCCAATCAGGGAAATCAGCCGCCCCACATTGTCGCCAACGGCGACTGGAGGTATATACCAGCTTTGATAGAGGCAAGCTCCGGCTCCGCAAGGTATAGCCGCCGGCAACCAGGATGTCGGTCAGCGCCAGACAGCCGGGTCAGTCTCTGTCTGTCTTGTCAGGGGCGTCATCGTCCGGCATCCCGAGGGTTTTTATTAACCGTCCGATGTTTTCCTCTGCCTGCAATTGGTGTTGCTTAAGTTCAACGATGTGTTCATTCATCTTGGTAATGTGTGAGTTGAGCTTTTCAATGTGCTCATTCATCTTGGTAATGTGTGAGTCGAGCTTTTCAATGTGCTCATCCATTGTAGTGCTATGACTGTCCATGCCGCGCAGATGCCTTAACAGCAGAAAAATGACAACGAGCTCGATGGCCAAGACGAGGAACTCTATCAGTATCAAGAGGTCGGTAGTCGAAATCATTGTCTGCCATCGAAATTGCAATGGACATATTTAAAGGTGTGCGAGTCCCAGCCCATGCCACGCTTGCCTGGCCAAACGACATCCAGGCGGGCGATGACATGGAATTTTTGCCGAGGGAGGCAGAGGCATAGTGAGCTCCGGCTCGGAAGCTGCAAGACGGAGCCTCTATCAATTCGGTGCCATGGTGCCACGGACCCAATAGCGAGACTGTAGTGTCCTGAAATTATTTAACATCGTGTCATCGTGGCCTGTTTTACCTGTCATGCTATCCCGTTCCAGAGCCATTCATTGGCATACTGCATGATGCGTTCAGGAGGCAGTTTCCGGTAGAAGGCCTTGTGTGGCGTGTCGTAGTGTCCGTGGAAGATGAGGCTCATGTGGGGCTTGACGTGGTTGTACCAGTGCACCGTCTGACCCATATCATACTTGAAGAGCGGCAGTTTCTCTTCCAGGGTTCGATATAGCCGTTCGATTTTGCCGTTGGTCTGCGGATGGCTGACCCGCCCCACGATATGACGGATGTCCAGCTCTCTGCAATGTCGTTCAAACCGGGACAGGCCCTTCTGTTTCTTTTCACCGCCGGCAGCGCAAAACTGTGTTCCCTGGTCGGTGAGCACTTCCCGTGGTGTGCCCCACTGCTGGATGCAGTCATCCAGCAGCTGTACGGCATTGCCAGCCGTCTCTGCGTCTACCAGGGCATGTCCCATGACATGCCGTGAGGCGTCATCCTGATAGGCAATGATCCATTTCTCCAGGCTGCTGAGCCATTTGTAGTCGGTATGCCACAGGCTCATGGAATGCTGGCGTTCCCATCGCACCCATCGCCGCTTTTGTTGCTTCTTTCTATTCCCGCTGGCCATACCATCCCTCCGCATGTACCGATGAATCTTGTTGTGGCTAATCTTCACTCCATAGTCGCGCTGGATGATGTCTTCGAGCATCCGGGCGCCCATCCGATAAACCTGGTAGGCTTCATCGATGAGCTCCTGCTCCCCTTGTGGAGAGCGGCTCAGCCGGTCTCCCCGGTCGCTGCAACGTTGGCATCTCTCCTGTCTGCTTGTACTCGTTCCAGAGCTGGCTGACCCGCTGCCGGGTCACATCCTGCACCTGCCCGATCTCCTGCTCGGTGCGTTCTCCCTTCTCCATCTCCCGGATGATCCACCTGATCTTCGCATCGTCCAGCTTCGGCATCCCAACATAGGATTTCCGTTTGTTAAATGTTTTCAGGACAGTACAACCCAATAGCGAGACTGTCTTATCTGCGAATTATTTCGTTTCACTTTTTGTCACCTCTCGCTCTATCA
>CAYPWJ010000031.1:0-12857 GCA_964414415.1 uncultured Thermoplasmatales archaeon
TCGCATTCGCCGACCAGATGAACCTGACACGCAAAATATTGAAGGAACATCTCGTGGAGGGAGAACTTAACACAGGCGACGACATCGCCATCGAAATCGACCAGACGCTGACCCAGGACGCGACGGGCACCATGGCATACCTTGAATTCGAGGCCATGGGCGTCGACCGCGTCCAGACCGAGCGATCAGTCAGCTACGTCGACCACAACACCCTGCAGACCGACTTCCGCAACGCCGACGACCACCGCTACCTGCAGTCGATAGCGAAGCGCTACGGCCTCTACTTCTCGCGGCCGGGCAACGGCATCTGTCATCAGCTGCACCTCGAGCGATTCGCGCAGCCCGGGAAAACGCTGCTGGGCAGCGACAGCCACACCCCGACCGCAGGTGGCGTCGGCTCGCTGGCCATCGGCGCCGGCGGATTGAACGTCGCCGCCGCAATGGCCGGTGAACCGTTCACCCTGAAATGCCCAGAGGTCGTCGGCGTCAGGCTGACCGGCGAGCTGCCCGACTGGGTATCGGCCAAGGATGTCATCCTCGAGCTGTTGCGTCGCGTCGACGTCAAGGGAGGTGTCGGGAAGGTCTTCGAGTACTATGGTCCCGGCGTGCAGACGCTGAGCGTCCCCGAGCGGGCGACCATCACCAACATGGGCACCGAGACTGGCGCCACCACGAGCATCTTCCCAAGCGACGACATAACAAAGCAATGGTTCAGGGCGCAGGATCGCCTCGATGAATGGCAGCCATTGCAGGCGGACGACGACCCCGACTACGACGCCGTCATCGAGATCAACCTCAGCGACATCGAGCCGCTGATTGCCCTGCCGCACAGCCCCGGCAACGTCACACCCGTCAGCGAGGTCGAGGGCATGGAGGTGGAACAGGTCGCCATCGGCTCCTGCACAAATTCATCGCTCCGCGACATGAAGATGGCCGCCCAGATTTTGAAAGGCAACACCGTGGCTCCCAACCTTGCATTACTCGTCAACCCTGGCTCCCGTCAGGTCGTCGAGCACCTGGTGCAGAGCGGCGAATACAACCATCTCGTTGGCGCGGGCGCCCGCATCATCGAAAACGCCTGCGGTCCCTGCATCGGGATGGGCGGTGCGCCGCCGAGCGCGTCGGCGACGGTCCGCACCTACAACCGGAACTTTGAGGGCCGGAGCGGCACTGCCGACGCACACATCTACCTCGTCAGCCCCGAGGTTGCAGCCGCGACCGCCATCCAGGGCGAGCTGACCGATCCCCGGAGCATGGGCGAGCAGCCATCCATCGAGATGCCCGACCGCTTTATCATAAATGACAACCTCATCGTTCCACCGCTGCCGCCAGAGGAAGCCTCTCATATCGAGGTGCAGCGCGGCCCCAACATCCAGCCGCTGCCCGATTTCCCGCCGCTGCCGCAGACGCTGGAGGGCGACGTGCTCATAAAGGTCGGCGACAACATCACCACCGACCACATCATGCCGGCCGGCGCCAAGATCCTGCCGCTCCGGAGCAACATCCCCGAGATATCCAAATATGTCTTCTCCGGCATGGACCCCGAATTCTACGAGCGGGCCACCGACAGAGACGGCGGCTTCATCGTCGGCGGCGAAAACTACGGGCAGGGCTCCAGCCGCGAGCACGCGGCCATCGCCCCCAAGTATCTCGGCGTCAAAGCCGTCATTGCCAAGTCATTCGCCCGCATCCACCGCGCCAACCTCGTCAACTTCGGCATCGTCCCGCTGACGTTCGCCGACCCGAGCGATTACGACCGCATCGACCAGGGAGACGAGCTCGAGCTCCACATCGGCAGATTCACCGACAACATCGTGCTGAAAAACCGCAGCAAGGACGAGACATACGAGCTGGAGCACGACCTCGGCCGGGAGGAAAAAGACGTCATGCTGACCGGCGGCCTGCTCCCTTGGATCAAGCACAAAAAAGAGGGAAACTGAGGTGGACAGATGACCGAAATAAAAAAAGAAGTCACGGCTGGCACCGACAACAAAGAAGACGTCATCCTGACCATCGCCCCCGCACAGCCGAGCGACGGCATATCCATCGAGGTAACAGGCAAGGGCGCCCGGCAGTTCGGCGACAACATCAAGCAGGCTGTCCATGCAGCGCTGGACGAGATGGATGTGCAGGATGCAGCGGTCACGGTGCAGGACAACTGGGCCTACGACTTCACCATTCGAGCCCGGACAAAGGCAGCCGTCATGGCTGCACGGGAGGAACAACAATGACATACAAACTGCGACGCAGCCGGATATACGTCCCGGGCAACACGCCCCGCATGCTGTCCACCTGTTCGCTCTTCGGTGCCGACGTCATCACCCTCGACCTCGAAGATAGCGTCGCCCCCGACCAGAAGGTGGCGGCCCGCTGGCTGGTCACCGAGGCGCTCCGCGACCTCGACCTGGGCGACCCGGAGGTAACGGTGCGTGTCAACGCCCTGGAGACACCATGGGGCGAAGACGACGTCCGGGCGGTCGTTGCGACAGGCGCCGTCGACGGCATCTATCTCCCGAAGGCCGAGACGCCGCAGCAGGTCGTGCAGCTCGCCTCGCTGCTCGACGAGATAGAGGCGGAGCACGACATCGATACAGAGACGACCATCGTGCCGCTCATCGAGAGCGCCACGGGCATCATCCACGCCTACGACATCGCCCTGGCCAGCGACCGCATCACAGCGCTGTCATTCGGCGGCGAGGACTACACCCGGGATGTCGGCGGCGAAAAAACCAGCACCGAGGAAGAACTGGCGTGGCCCCGGCAGCGTCTCATCGCCGCCGCGAAAGCCGCCGACGTGCAGGCGCTGGACACCGTCTACTCCGACGTGCAGGACCTCGAGGGGCTGCACCGGCAAGCAGTCAAGATGCGCCGGCTGGGCTTCGACGGCAAGGCCGCCATCCACCCAAACCAGGTCGACCCAATCCACCGCGCGTTCAATCCAACCGATGAGGAAATCGAACACGCCTTGCAGGTCATGGAGGCCATCAGCGAGGCCAAAGCGAAGGGCAGCGGCGTCGCCTCCTTGGGCAGAAAAATGATCGACAAGCCGGTCGTCGAGCGGGCGCAGCGCACCCTGATGATAGCGCGCCTCGGCGGCCTGATAGACGAGCCGAAGATTCCCGACATCGTGGAGGAGGTGTAACCCATGCCAGAAAATGCAGCTGGACGAGACATTCCAGAGCGTGCGGGTAGCCAGACGCTGCAGCCGTTCCAGGGAGCATTTGCCCATACTCCGTCAGGCCGCAAGGCCTCACCGCAGCTGGGCTACGTTGCTTCACCTGATACACGAGACAAGACCGTGAAGGGAATCAAGCAGGCGATGCAGCAGGTTGGACTTGCCGATGGCATGACCATCTCGTTTCACCATCACTTCCGCAACGGCGACCGCGTCATGAACCTCGTGCTCCAGGCAGCACACGAGCTCGGCCTGAAAAACCTGACGCTGGCGCCGTCGTCGACGTTTCCATGCCAGGAGGACATGCTCCTCAAAAGCATCCGTGACGGCACCGTCGGCTACATCGAGGGCGGCTCATACCGCGGCAAGATCGGGGAGGCCGTCTCAGATGGCGTGTTCGACGAGCCCGTCCGGGTGCGCAGTCACGGCGGCCGTGCTCGCGCCGTGACGGCGGGCGACATCCACGTCGACGTGGCGTTCATCGGTGCTCCCGCCTCGGATTACGCGGGCAACTGCACCGGCCGGATTGGCCCCAACGCCTGCGGCTGCATCCAGTACAGCGTGCCCGACGCCCTCTACGGAGAAAAAGCCGTCGCGGTGACCGACACCCTCGTCGACTATCCCTGCATGCCGGCTGAGATAACCGAGCAGCACATCGACACCGTCGCCCTCGTCGACTGGATCGGTGACCCCGAGCACATCGTCAGCGGGAGCCTCAGGATTACCCGATCGCCGACCCGGCTCAAAATCGCACATGATGCGGTCAAGCTTGCCCACCAGGCAGGCGCCATCTACGACGGCTCGTCGTTCCAGGCGGGCGCCGGCGGCATCTCCCTCGCCTTCACCAAGTTCCTCGGAGAGCTGCTGGAACAGGAGGACTACGTTGCCTCGTGGGCGATGGGCGGCACCACGGAGTACATCGTCGACATCCTCCACAAACAGCGGGTCAAGCAGCTGCTCACCGGGCAGGCGTTCGACCCGGCAGCGATACAATCGCTGCAGGAGGACGACGACCACCACATCGTCGGCATCGACCACTACAGCAACCTGCACGGCAAGGGCTGCCTGGTCAACAACCTCGACGTCGTCGTCCTCGGCGCCACCGAGATCGACACGGCCTTCAACGTCAACACCGTCACCTTCTCCAACGGCGTCCTCGCGCATCCCATCGGCGGCCATCAGGACACCGCAGCGGGCGCATCGCTGACCATAATCACCGCGCCATTGATGCGCGGCCGCCTGCCCATCGTCGTCGACGACGTCACCACGGTGACCACGCCCGGCGAGACCGTCGACGCGCTGGTGACCGAGTACGGCGTCGCCGTCAACCCCGAGCGGGACGACCTCCACGATGCGCTGCAGCACACGGACCTCAACCTCGTGGACATCGAAGACCTCAAAAACCTGGCCTACAGCCGGGCGGGCATCACCCGGCGGAAGGAGCCCGACTGGGGCGACGACCTAGCGGCGCTGGTGGAATACCGCGACGGCACCATCATCGACGTGGTGCCCCAGCTATCCATATAGATCTCACCAAAAGGTGAAAAAACAATGTATGAAAAAGACATAGAACAGGCAAAGGAACACTTCGGCACCATCGCCGAAGAACAGATAGAGCGACTGCAGCGCCTCCGCGAGGAGGAGGACTGGATCGACTACAGCGAGCTATCGCCCGTCAAGATAGGCATCGTCGGCGGCGACGGCATCGGCCCCTACATCTGCAAGGAGGCCGAGCGCGTCCTCCGCTTCCTGCTGCAGGACGAAGTCGAGCGAGGCAAAGTCGCGTTCAGGACCATCGAAGGGCTGACCATCGAAAACCGCGCCGAGGCGATGCAGGCCATCCCCGACGACATCCTGGAGGAGATAAAGCAATGCCACGTCCTGCTCAAGGGACCAACGACGACACCGAAAAAAGGCGACCAGTGGCCGAACATCGAAAGCGCCAACGTCGTCATGCGCCGCAAGCTCGACCTCTTCGCCAACGTCCGGCCCGTCAAGGTGCCCTCCAAGAACATCGACTGGGTGTTCTTCCGTGAAAACACAGAGGGCGCCTACACCCTCGGCCGCAAAGGCGTCACCATGGCCGACGACGACCTGGCCTTCGACTTCGCCGTCACGACGACGCCCGGGTCCGAGCGCATCATCCGCCTGGCGTTTGACCATGCAAAGAAAAACGACATCGACCGCGTCACCGTCGTCACCAAGGCAAACGTCGTCAAGACCACCGACGGCAAATTCCTCAGCGTCGCCGAAGACATCGCCAAGGAGTATCCAGGCATCGAATGGGACGACTGGTTCGTCGACATCATGGCCGCCAAGCTCATCGACCCCGCACGGCGGAGCCAGTTCCGCGTCATCGTCATGCCCAACCTGTTCGGCGACATCCTCACCGACGAGGCGGCGCAGATACAGGGCGGCGTCGGCACCGCCGGCAGCGCCAACATCGGGAAACGCTACGCGATGTTCGAAGCCATCCATGGTTCAGCGCCGCGCATGGTCGAAGAAAACCGCGCCAAATACGCAGACCCGACGAGCATCATGAAAGCCGCGTCGATGCTCCTCAACCACCTGGGCTACAACGACAGGGCGCGGAAGCTGGACATGGCGCTCGACATCTGCAGCCAGTACGAGCAGAAACATGTCTGCACAGGCCGGTCCGACGGCGCAACCGGCGCCGAGCTCGCCGACTACGTGATGGAGACCATCCAGCGAGACGACCTCGGGGAGGCGTGGCAGAGCTACCAATGAACCAGCTCATCCCCTTTTCCCTTTCTCTTTCCACCTCCGATAGTTTTTATACAAACAGTGCATTTCCATCCGTCGTGGTCACATGACCGGAAAAGTCTCCCCGAATGACCTGCGAGAACGCCTGGATGCAACACTCGACAGCCATGGCGACGTCAGCCGCAACGCCGACCGCCAGCAGCTCATCGAAACTGCCGTCGACCGGCGGGAGGCCATCATCAGCGAGAGCGGCGCACTGGCCACCTGGACGCCACCCGAGTCAACCGGGCGAAGCCCACAGGACACCATGATTGTATGCAGGAGGGAAAGCGAGGACACCATCGACTGGGACTCCCCCAACAACATCCCGCTCGACCCCGAGACGTTCGAGATGGCGCTCCACGATGCCCTCGCAGCGCTGGAGGACAAGCAGCAGCTGTATGTCACCGACCGAGTCATCGGCGCCGAGCCGTCCTGGGCGCTCCCCGTCACCACCGTCACGGATAGAGCGCTGACGGCGCTGTTCACCGACAACATGTTCCGTCCCGTGCCGGATGACATCGACGAGAGCGTCTTCGCCGACCGGCCATTTGTCTTCATCACGCTGCCCTACGACAAGCTGCCCCGGGAGCGATACCAGGGGCGGCTCCGCACGCTGGAGGACGGCCGCACCTCTGACATGCTCGTCGCGATGGACATGGACAACCGAATCGGGCTCGTCTACGGCTCCGCCTACCAGGGCTCCGTCAAAAAACTCATGTTCACCGTCATGAACTACCTGCTGCCCTCCAGGGATATTTTGCCGCTGCACTGCTCCGCCAACGAGGGCGAGGCGGGCGACCCGGCATTGCTCCTCGGGCTGTCAGGGACGGGCAAGACCACGCTCTCGGCCGACCCGTCGCGGGCGTTGCTCGGCGACGACGAGCATGGATGGAGCAGCGACGGTATCGCGAACTTCGAGAACGGCTGCTACGCGAAGATGATTGACATCGACCCCGGCAAGGAGCCCGAGATCTACGACGCGGTCATGCACCGGGCCGATTATCGCAGCCATGGCGCCATCGTGGAGAACGCGATGGTCTACCCGGATGGGACCTTCGACTTCTCGGACGACCGGTTCACCAAGAACTCCCGGGCCTCCTATCCGCTCACCTATCTCTCCAACATCAAGCCATCGTCCACCGCCGGGCACCCCTCGACGATTCTCTTCCTCACGGCGGATGCCAACGGCGTCATGCCCCCGGTTGCCAGGCTCACCCGGCACCAGGCGATGCTCTGGTTCCTGATGGGCTACACCAGCAAGCTCGCCGGAACGGAAACGGGCATCGACGAACCCGTATCCGTCTTCTCGCGGTTCTTCGGCGAGCCGTTTATGCCCCGTAACCCCGACGTCTATGCCGAGATGCTCGGCGACAAGATGGAGCGGCACGGCACCAACGTCTACCTCGTCAACACCGGTTGGACGGGCGGTCCATACGGCATAGGCCACCGCATCGACATTGATTATACGCGCAGCATGGTCAACGCGGCGCTCGACGGCACCCTGGAGGACGTGCCGGCACGGAAGCATCCATACTTCAAGGTCATGGTGCCCAAAAGCTGCCCCGGCGTCCCCAACGAGCTGCTGTGGCCGAAGAACACCTGGGACGACAAGGCAGCGTATGACGAGCGCGCCCGGGCCATCGCCAGCGACTTCGCCGAGCACTACCGCAGCGCCTACGGCGACAAAGACATCGCACCCGAGGTCGCCAGGGAATGCCCCGGGATGGAGTAGGGCCGAGACTGCTTAGAATCCCTTGAGCGCCGTAAAAATCTATACATACCTTTGTTGCAGCGGTAAATTGCGGACCCAATTTTGCAAATAATAAGGTATATATTACTATATCTTATAATTGAATTATAGAATGGTATATACTAAGCGCCTGTGTGTAGTGTGGATATGTTTCCTCCTGGTTTCGAGTGCATTCTCGGTCTTGGCCGGGGATGCTGATGCCAGCGGCATGAAGGCCAGCGATACAAACGACCCTCCTGTTGTCTCCATCGATTATCCGTCCAACAATCGAATCGTCTGGAGGGACGAGGCGACAGCAGACCGCCCCATGATAATAGAGGGTACGGCCAGTGACAGCGATGGCGACGTGCAGTTCGTTGAAATCAAAATCGATGACGGCGTGTGGCAGACAGCGGCAGGGACGGAGTCCTGGTCATATGAGTGGAATATCAGCAGCGTCAGTCAGGGCAGACACATCGTTTCTGCGCGGAGTTACGACGGCAGCGATTACTCCGCTGTGCAGTCTATCAATGTCACCATTGACACCCTCGACGACCCGTCGCCCACCGTGATCATCACCTCTCCAAAGCAGGGGGAATATGTATCTGGCTTTGTGACGGTAAAGGGATATACAGTTGACAGCGGTGGCAGTGTAGAATACGTGGAGATCAAGATAGATGATGGAGCGTGGACTAAAGCGTCGTGCCCCTATCTCACCACTAAACCGGCAATATGGGGTCACAACTGGAGTACCGTTGACGTGGAGGACGGCAACCATACCATCAGGGTGCGGAGCTACGATGGCGAATACTACTCCGACGTGGTATCAACTACTGTCAGGGTATCAAACAATCATCCACCCTCGGTGTCGATTACATCGCCGGAGGACGGGGCAACGGTCAACGACACCGTGGTTATCAACGGGACAGCAAGCGACGAGGATGGTGGTGAGCAGGCGTTAAACGATACCCTCAACAACAGGGTGGAGGTACGGATTGGCGATGGCAACTGGATGACAGCCATCGAGGACTGGATGCATGTCAGCAACACCACACTCACGGCATGGACGTATACCTGGAATACCACAGAAATAGAGGATGGAGACTATACGGTAGACGTCAGGGTCTACGACGGAATCGACCACTCAGACATCGAATCCATCACTGTCACCGTAGACAACGACAAAAAAGACAGCGACGACACGCCGGGCTTCGAGACGCTGTCGCTCCTGGTGGCGCTGGCCGCCGCCCTGCTGGTGTGGCGACGGCTGCAGCGATAAAGCTGGTTAGCTTACCTCTATGCGTTCGCCGGTGACCAGGTAGTGGACTTTTTCGGCTATCTTGCAGGCGTGGTCGGCGCAGCGTTCGATGTACCGGGCGACCATGATGTAATGGGCGCACCGCGTGATGTATTGCGCGTCTTCGACCATGTAGGAGATGCATTCCCGGAATATGGAGTAGCGGAGCGCGTCCACGTCATCGTCGCGGTCCTCAAAACCCTCGATGAACGCGAGGTCTTCGCTCTTGAAGGCCTGCAGCGCGTCTCCTATCATCTCGCAGGCTTTTTCCTCCATGTAGGGGATGCTCACCAGCTTTGAGACGTGGTCGACGTCGGCGAGCTGCTTGGCGACGTTGCTGATGTCTTTGCCGTAGCGGCCGATGCGCGTGAGATAGGTTATCATCTTGAGGCAGCAGCCGATCGTCCGCATGTCCTTCGCCATCGGCTGGTAGAGGGCGATGAGCCGCAGCGCGTCCTCCTCGATTTTTTCGTCCATCTCGGCCAGCGTGTATTTCCGCTGGTAGACGTCGTCTGCCAGCTCGACGTCCTGCTCCTTCAGCGAGGCGACGCCGTCGTGCAGCATCTCCTTTGCCAGGTGTCCCATGTCGAGCACCCGTTGCTTGAGTTCATCTAGTTCGTCATGAAATTTTTCTACCATCTTTTTCACCCAAATCGTCCAGTGATGTATTCCTCCGTCAGCTCCTCCGCAGGATTCTCGAATATCTGGTCGGTGTCGCCGAACTCGACGAGCCGGCCGAGGTACATGAAGCCCGTGTAGTCGCTCGCCCGGGCGGCCTGCTGCATGTTGTGCGTCACGATGATCACGGTGTAGTCGACCTTCAGCTTGTTTATTAAGTCTTCTATCTTCGCCGTCGCGATGGGGTCGAGAGCGGAGCAGGGCTCGTCCATCAGGATGACTTCGGGTTCGATGGCGAGCGCCCGGGCGATGCAGAGGCGCTGCTGCTGGCCGCCGGAGAGCCCCATGGCGCTGTCCTCCAGCCGGTCGTTGACCTCGCTCCACAGCGCGGCGTTGCGGAGGCTCTGCTCGACGATGTCGTCCAGCTGCTCGTTGTCCCTGAGCCCGTGTATCTTGGGGCCGTAGGCGATGTTTTCGTAGATGGACTTGGGGAACGGATTGGGCTTCTGGAAGACCATGCCGACACGTTTGCGTATCTCGACGGGGTCGACTCCCTGCTCGTAGATGTTCCGGCCGTCGAAGTAGACCTTGCCGTCGACGCGGCAGCTGGGGATGACGTCGTTCATCCGGTTGAAGCACCGAAGCAGCGTCGACTTGCCGCATCCGGAGGGCCCGATGATCGCGGTCACCTGGTTGGACGGCACCTCCATGGTGACGTCGTCGAGCGCCTGCTTTGAGCCGTACCAGAGGTCGAGGTTTTCGGTTGCTACTTTTCGTTCCATATTATAACTCCGTTCTGAATCTTTCGCGAATGATGATGGCGACGACGTTCATCCCGAGGACGATGGCCAGCAGTATCAGCGCTGTCCCCCAGGCGTTGGCCAGGACGTCCTTGTACCCGATCAGCCCGGCGATCTCGTAGAGGTGGTAGGGCAGCGCCTGGAACGGCTGGAACAGGGTGCGGGGGACGCCGGCGCCGAGGTAGACCGCCCCGGTGAACAGGATGGGCGCCGTTTCGCCTGATGCCTCGCCGATGCCGAGGATGGCCCCGGTGATGACGCCGGGGGAGGCGGGGGGGAGGACGACCTTGCGGATGGTCTCCCATTTTGTCGCTCCGAGAGCGAGGCTGCCGTCGCGGAGGTCCTTCGGGATGCTTTTCAGGGCTTCCTCGGACGCCCGGATGACCATCGGGAGTGCATAGAAGCCGAGGACGAGGCTGGCTGACAGCAGCGACAGGCCGAACACGGGGACGAAGACCGCGTATCCGAACAGCCCGAACACGATGGACGGCGTCCCCCGGAGCATGTTTATCGAGGTCTTGATGATGCGGACGCCGATGCCCTGCTGGACGTATTCCTGCAGATAGATCGCGGAGCCGATGCCGAGAGGCAGCGAGATAGCCGCCGTGAGAAACATGAGCAGCAGCGTCCCGATGATGGCCGGGAAGACGCCTCCCTCGGCGCCGAGGTTGCGGACGTCCTGGGTGAGGAAATCCCACGAGATGGCGGGGGCGCCGGTGAGGATGATCTGCCCGACGATGATGGCGAGCGGGTAGAGGACGAAGATGATGGCCATGACGAGGAGCATGTAGGCCGCTGACTGCCCGGCGTGGGCGGTGAAGTCATAGAGAGGTGCCATTGACAGAGCCGCGCCGACCAGTCCATAGAAGAACAGCAGCACCGAGTAGAGCAAATCCCTGGATATGATGACGTTGACGGGCTCGAGGTTGAACGACGCGGGGACGCCGGCCACCATGAGCGAGAGGAGCACGGCACTCCCGCCGAAGAGGAAAAATGTCGTCACGGTCCGCGTCCGTGTCTTCATCCGGAAGACCTGGATGCCCAGCGCCAGGAAAGAACCTCCGAGCAGGAAGAGGACGATGTTGTAGAGGTCGAGGTAGTAATACCGGGCGATGAAGATGCCGCCCATGGCCATGGATGCCAGGGACAGCGCGAGCGTCCAGTAGACGGGGATGTTTCGCTTGTCGATGTTGCGGAGACGCTGGCTGATATCTGTCACGTTCATGGTTATCCCTTGAATTTTTTCTCGATGCGGTGCTGGAGCAGATCGGAGACGATGGAGAGCATGCCGACGATGAGGAACAGGATGACCCCGGCGGCGAACAGCACGTTTACCTGGATGCCTGATGCTTCGCCCATCTGGCCGGCGATGAGCGAGGTGAGCGTGGCGCTGGTCTCCGAGACGTCGAAGAACGGGTCAGGCACTCGCATGATGTTGCCGACCACCATCAGGACGGCCATCGTCTCTCCCATGGCTTTGGCGACGGCGAGGACGGCCGAGGAGAAAATCCCGGAGATGGCCGAGGGCACCGTGATCCGCCGGATGGTCTGCCAGTGGGTGGCGCCGAGCGCGAGAGAGGCGTCTTTGATGTCCCGGGGAACGGATTTGATCGCGTCGTCGGAGATGGTGATGACGATGGGGACGCACATGATGCCGAGTATCATGCCGCCGGCGAGGAGCGAGTACCCCTGCGCCATGTTGAAGAGCTTTGCCAGGTAGGGGACGAGCAGCACGACGCCGATGAAGCCGTAGACGACCGACGGGATGGAGGCCAGCAGCTCGATGACCGGCTTGAGCATTTCCCGGAGGCGCCGGGGGGCCAGCTCCGCTAGGAAGATGGCTGACCCGATGCCGAGCGGGACGGCGATGAGGATGGCGATGACGGTGACCATGACGGTGCCCCAGATGGCGGCGCCGAGCCCGAATTCGTCGTGGGCGACGCTCCAGTCTGTACTAAAGATGTCGAGGCCGTACTGTGTGAAGGCCGGAAAAGACTTGGCGAAGAGAAAGAGAAAGATGGAGAAGATGATGATGACAGCTGAGGCTGCTATCATCATCAAGCCGTACCGTATTGCCGTTTCTTTTGTTCCCCGGTCTATGGCCATTTATTATCACGAGGGTGACTTGAACATCCGGATGAACCCTTCGTCTTCGACGATGTCCTGCCCCTCGGGGGAGAGCACGAAGTTGATGAAGTCGAGTGCTTCTCCCTGTGCTTTGCCGAGGGTGTACATGTGAAGGGACCGGGTTATCGGGTAGTCGCCGCTCTTGATGTTCGCGTCGGTTGGCTCCACGCCGTCGAGTTTCACGGCTGGCGTGTCGGTGCCGACGTAGCCGAGCCCGACGTAGCCGATGGCCTGGTCGTTGTTTTTTACCGCCTGCTTGACACCGGAGTTACCGCCGTGTGCGTTGTCTGCCTGCGTTGACTCGAGTCCGAGGGCCTCCATGAAGGTGTCCCGTGTTCCGGAGCC
>CAYPWJ010000032.1:0-10703 GCA_964414415.1 uncultured Thermoplasmatales archaeon
CTGTTGAGGACCTCTTCAGCAAACCGATATGACCAATCTCGATATCTCATTATTTCTTTCTCCCCTTTAAATTGAGTTTGCCTTGGACCAAGTCTGCCGTAATCGATGAATATCGGGAGCGATATTTCACAGCATTTTCTTCCCTAATCTTTTCTACCAAACCAGCCGATACCATCTTCTCCAGTGATTTGAACACCGATGAACGATACTTGATGGGAAAATCTTTGTCTTTGAGCTCTTCCAGAATTTCCTGGACGGATTTAGCCCTGCCGATAATTGTCCGAAGGATTTGTCGCGCTGATCGGAGCGACAAAATATCGAGTGTTTCCTGAAAGTCAGGCTCTTCCATCCAGAAGAGGAATGCGATTAAAAGATCTTAACACTTTGTTGCCTGACAGGAAACAAATCAACGGGTGGACCTCACTTTATCCTCAATGAATTTTCTAAGAGCTAACACTGGCTTTTTACTTTCGTCTCCTAAATCGTAAGCGCCAGGCCAAATCAGTTCATAATTTGATCCATAAAAGAAGACTTCTTCTTCTGGAAGAACTCTCACTTCTACGCCTTCTTGACTAAATTTATCTTCCTTAATGTCCCAGCACACAATGAGGTCAATTTCGTTGAAGTATTTTCTATTTTGAGAGACATCTTCTAATATGCTGCTGCAATCGTGCTTAAACTCTATTACTATCGGCAAATCAATATTTTCAGAAATATTGTCATCATTTTGATACATAGAACCCAAGTTTGATTTATGAATTCTATATTTCCCCCAAAAATCGTAAGTCATTCTATACCCTCGGGTTAGAGCATGGTATCCTATTAGTAGATTAGCGCCAAGAAGCTCATGGAATATCCCGATAACTCCTGCTTCTTGATTATTGGGATATTTCAAAAAATTAATATCGTCCAAAGAAAGATTATTCAACCTATTTAATTTATCAAATATTTCTTCTCGTTCAGCTTTACTAACTACGCTCGGCTTGGTTGAAGGTGACTTCTTACCCACATATTGTTTCCACTTGATTACATCATTAAATGTTTTTTTAGCAATATCTTTGAGCATCCCTTGTGTTGGACCAGGTATAGATTTTCTACCTAGGTCAAAGGAGAGGCCATCATCCTCTATTAACATAAAAATATTCGGCCAGTACCCAGCGACTCCAGTAGCAGGTGGCACTAACTCTATCCCAGTCGGCATACCTTTAGTAGCCGTAAAAATCCCTCCCCCTAAATCATAACCAGAATTCTCATCCTCATCTGACTCTTGCCCCTGAATTAAACCGTTAGATCTTGCTGCGTCTTTCCAAAACTGCCTCTCAGGAACAAAAAAAGCATAATAGTATATAGTTCTGCCTGCTCTGCTTTTACTTCCTTTTTTCATTAAGCATTTCCCTTGAAGCTTTTGGGCTTTTTGTCTGTCACTCATAGTGGCAGCTTTTGATACAAAAGAGTCTAAGTCGATAATATTCGAATCATTTGTCAAATCTTGAGGAGAATAATATTTAAATGGAATTTGCTCTTCGGTCGTATCTCCATTTAGGTCCGTCACCTTTACAGTTACTTTTACATTTAAGTCACCTTTATCGAATAGTTGTTCGGTATAACCGATCGCAGTCTTTGATCTTAACAGATAATGAATTCTGTCAACATTTTGATGAAAAATATCAATTTTGTCCTCGTATTTCTTTTCTATCCCTTGTAACTTTATGTGGGTGTAGGTACTTTCCGGCGGATATTCCTCTAATTCCTTCTCTACTATTTCGAGGCGTGGTCGATCGTCTATTGCTCCTTTTTTCCAAGAAAGACAATTATTACATTTTGCAACTATCTTACCCTTCTCGTTAATGGTTTCCAGCTCAAATTTTTCGCTTTCGAATATAGCGTAGGTTATTCCAACGCCCTTCTGCCCGATTTGATCAAAAACTGTATCTTTATCAGTGCCATGCGGGGCTAGCAGATTAGGTATTATATTGGGCTCTATTCCAATTCCTGAATCAAATACTTCAATATTCCTCTCTAAACAATCCACTTCTATTATAATTTCGTGATCTTTTTCTGTCTCACAGTTATTTTTGTTCCAAAGTCTAATTCCATCAACGGCGTTTTGACATAATTCGGCAAGTACATCCCAAGGATGGTTATAGCTGTCGGATAAATTAACAATTTCTTTCCTAATCCTTTCATTGGTCGGATGAGCAAGAAAATCTATTTGCTCTGGCATACTTCCTGGATTGTTTTTATTCCCATAATATTTTGTTTCCCGGCAAGAAACAGTATAATTTTTGGCTCGGTATCTTTCGAGTTCATCTTTCTTCCAATAACTCAAACATGTGGGAAGTCTTTAAACAAATGGGAAACCCATTCCATCCGTTGAGATATCAGCAACAAGGCCTATATCTCTTCCCATTCCTTGAGGATGCTCTGCCAGTTGAACCCCTACCCCCCCCCCCAGCGTTCTCTGTTTCAAAAATTTAACAAAAATGTTAAATTAGTGGAGCGATTATGGAGGTATGGCTGTGTGGGACGACATCGTGACGGCTGGCCGGAGCAGCGACCAGCCGCTCCACCACGTATTCCAGGAGCATCTACAGAAAACCGTGCTGACGGCGCTCAGCCGCGCGGAGGCGTTCACCGACATCGCGCTGCGGGAGGGAACGGCCCTCCGCCTCTTCTACGGCAACCCCCGCTTCTCGGAAGACCTCGACTTCGTGCTCAGCGAAGGCCATACGTTCAACCTGGCGGGACAGGCGTCGCCCATACAGACATTCGTCACCGAGACATATCCATTCCTCGACGGATGCAGCGTCACCGCCCAAAAAGACACGCGGGAGCTACAGCGGCTCGTGCTCACCACCCAGGGCGACAACCCGGGGCAGCGCCGCCGCGTCCACATCGAGCTGGCACACGTTCCATCCTACACCGGCCAGCCGCGCATCCTCGACCATCCACCGTATAACCCTGCGGTGCAGGTCGAACAGCCCGAAGAGATCCTGGTGGACAAGCTGGCGGCGCTCGCCCTCCGCTCGTATCTCAAGGGACGCGACCTCTGGGACATCTATTTCCTTACCACAGAGAAAAACACCGCCATCGACCGAAATCTCGTGGACGCCAAACTCGACGACTACGGAGGCAACCGCAACCGGCTCCAGATAGCCAGCCATGCCGTCCGGGGCGAAGGCACGCAGGCGCTCGCAGACGAGCTCGCCCGGTTCCTGCCGCCGCGGCTCCACGAGCAGTACCGCTCCCGATTCGACGACATCGCGGCACACGTGGCCGACGTCGCCGCCTCGGCCGGAGACACCACAGCGGGGGATACCCATGAAGGTCGATGAATGGCTGGCGTTCTTCCGTCGGCACCGGACAAAAAAGCTGTTCTCCCTGGCCGATCTCGTCCAGCTCACCGGCATAGACAAGGCGTCGCTCTCGGTCCAGCTCACCCGGCTGACACGGGCCGACGTCATCCAGCGGGCAGCCCGGCAGTGGTACGAAAACCCGTTCAACCAGCCATCCCGTGAGGAGGTCGCCATGGTACTCCGGCCTCCCGCGTATCTCTCCCTGGAATACGCGCTGTCCAAGCACGGCATCCTGAGTCAGGCGGCCCGTACGCTCACCCTGGCCACCACCCGCCGGCCCTACACCTACACGACCGCCGACGCGACCTACGAATACCACCAGCTCCACCGGTCGCTCTTCTGGGGATACCGGCAGGAAAACATGGTGGCGCTGGCCGAGCCCGAAAAAGCGCTGCTCGACCTGGTCTACATCCGGCACGTGATGACCGATGAAATGGGCCGTCGCGCCCTGGCCTCGCTCGTCGACGACATGGACCTCGCCGCCATCACCCCGGACAGCCTCCGCCGCTATGCAGCCAGGTTTCCCCCGAGAGTCGGTGGAACGGTGCGCCACCTGGCACCTGTTGCACCCTAGCGACTATATCTCTTCCCATTCCTTGAGGATGCTCTGCCAGTTGAACTCCTCCACCGCCGGGATGGCCTCAAGCCGGCGGACGATCCGCTCGTAGCCCTTCCCCAGCGTCCGGATGCGTATCTTCGCCACCAGGTCATACCTGCCCGCCAAGACCGAGACAGAGTCGACGCCGCGGATGCGCCATATCTCGTCCAAGAGCTCAGCCATCCGGTGGCCCGATGCAGCGTTGACAAACACGTATGCCTTCACCTCCGTCAACGCAAACGACGAGACGCCGAGGACAACCAAGACGATGCCCATCAGCTTGAACGCCAAAAGCGTCGGCGACGCCGAAAACGAGAACCCCAACATGCCCGACAGCGCCAGCGACAATGGAATGCTGAACAGGATCGTCGACGCCTTCACCGCCTGCGTGATGCTCGCCTTGCCGATACCCAGCGCCCGGATGTACAGGATGTACGAAAAAAACGTCACCGTCATCGAGATAGCGAGCCAGCCATACGAGTCCGCGATGGCATCAAACGCCTCCCCCAGGATATCCTGGCGGTAGACCAGCGCCACCGCGACGATGAACACCGTCGTAAAGACGACGTTCCACGTCCGGACGTTGACAGCGTCGTTCAGCCGGTCGTCCACCACCAGCCGCTTGAGCTTCCGCTGAAAGACGGCGAGGACGACCCAGCCGGGGTTGACGACCAGGAAGACGATCAACAGCGCCTCCAGATTAAAGGAGCCGGTGAGCGACATCGACGCCATAACAGCGCCGAAGGTCACGATGACCGACGACTCGATCTCCGCCAAGGTTGGGGCGTCCTTCTCCGACAGCGACTCAACCAGCAGCAGATACAGGATGACGATCTGGAAGAACGGGAGCACCGTCGACGGATCCAGGAACACCGAGACGACGTAGAAATAGCCGAGTGTCGTCACCGCGTTGCCCGCCCCCGCCAGCAGATGATACCCCAGCTCATGCCGCCTGACCAATCGAAGGCGCCTGAACGAGGGATCGATCCGGGCGCCGAGGCTCCGCTTTCCCCACGGCAGCGACAGCAGCGCCGCGATGGCCACCGTCACCAGCGTGCCGACCAGCATGGCGCTGACGCCGAACACCCACGAGTCGGTGACGTGGAACCGGGAGATGACGCTGTCCAGCGAGGCGGTGACTGCACCGAGGACCGACGACGTGACGACCAGGACGTAGAAGAGATACTTCTTCCGTATCCGGAGCCTCATGTTGCGATCTCTTTCTCGATGACCGTCGTCGTCGTCCGCTTGATGTCGCCGACGAGCTGGATGCGGTCAGTCGTCTCCATCAGCTCCTCCAGCGTCTCCACCGAGACCTTGACGATGACGTCGTAATCGCCGGCGGTGACGGCGATGCTCTCGATGTTGTCGATCTCCCGGAGTCCCTCCAGCACCCGCTCGAGCTTGCCGACGTAGACCAGGATCATGATATATGCCTTTATCACCGTTGCACCTCGGCATGGTATCCACGCCGGTATTTAAAACTATGCCCTGTATATATACCGTCCCGCCGGCATCCGGCACATAGCTTTTATATCCCGTGCAGCATCACATGATATGGAGGCACAGCATCTCGCCGCAGCCATGCTGGCGGTGCTCATCCTCACGGCGCCCCTCACCGGGCTGCCACAGCAGCGCGACCACGGCCACGCATCGACCGCTGCCCGCGAGAGCCACCGGGCGGACGGTCACGATGCCGCACCGTGGACCGACGAGGGCTCCGGCTGCAAGGACGTCATGGCCGCCGGCGCGGCGACGCGCGGCAACTGCAGCCTGCTCCTCAAAGTCAGGGATCCATCCAGGCCGGGCTTCCAGGTGCTCTGCACCATCCCCGAGGGCTACCAGTACACCTACCATCACCCCTGGACCGGGCTGCCGATGCACTTCACCGTTGAGCACCGCTACATCGGGACAACGTCGGCGAAGGACGTGCCGCCAAACGTCACCAAGCCCGGCATGATGCTCACCGACGCAGGCCTCGCCTTCGGCGACGCCGACACGCTCAGCTACCGGGTCAACCCCACGCGCAACGCGTGGGACGACTTCGACTGGATGCGCTACGCAGCCCAGAGCGCCGACACCCTTGACGAGGCAGTCGAGCTGCTCACCGAGGACGCCATCGGGCGGCTCCACTGCACCGCCGTCCCGGAGAACATCTTCGTCGCCTCTCCATGGAGCGGCGCAATCGTCGAGGCGGACGCCTACACCTACCAGGTACGGCAGGTCGACGACGTGGCGGTGCAGTCCAACTATCCCGACCTGCTCTGGCAGACACATCTCATGTATCCCCTGCTGGTCGCCCGGTCGTTCAACGCCACCTATCATGGTCACGCCAGCGCAGGCGACGCCGTCCGGCTGGGCAGCCTCGGCGGCATCCGCGTCGTCGACACAGGCGAAAACGAGGCGACGGTCCGGGCGATGCCGCTCGGCGCGCCACGGGTCATCCCCGAAGGCGACGCTGCAAAGGTCGGCGTCTACTACGTCGAGATACATAACAGTGGCGAGGGCGAGGCGTCGCTCTCCATGTGCTACAAGTATCACGCATGGGAGTCAATGCTCATGGAGCGCATCACGGCCCGGCAGGGCGACGTCACCATCCGGGACATGATGAACTGGTCCCGCCTCCACGGCAGCGACCTGCACGGCCTCAGGGGCCTCTGCCAGGGCGGCTACGAGGCAGCGACGGTCTACCGCCTCCAGCAGCGCTATCCAGACGTGATGAGCAGCCTGTGGTTCGCCCCCGACCAGTGCAGCGCCATCTATGTACCCGTCCACATCTGCAGCCGCGACATCTACGATCCATATGAGGACGGCAGCGCTCACCGGGTGGCGATGCAGCTGCTCGAGCGCTACGGCCACGGCAACCTCACCGAGATGTATGCTGCACCGGAAAAGCGCTTCATCGACGAGGTGGCATCGGCAGAGCAGGAGGCGCGGGAGCTGCTCGATGCAGGCAAACGAGGCGAGGCGGTCGAGCTGCTCACCGTCACCGACCTGCATATCCAGATGGAGGCATTGTCAATCATGCAACTATGGCTGAACCTGAGCCGGCTGCCGCCGGGGCTCGCCGCGACGCTCACGCCGGAGCTGCTCGGCGTCTGGCGCCACGACAAGGGTGGCCGTGAGATCCGGGAGGCCATGGGCGTCGTCGACGGGATGAAGGAGCGCTATCCCGCGCATGCGTCAACGCTGGGCACCATACAGCGGCTGCTTCGCCGTGTTGCCGCTATCAGGTAGCCATGCGACACTTATTTAAACGCCGGCGGTTTATTTGAGGACGATGATACATCCCCGGTGGAAGGAAGCCGAGTTCGAGGAAATCGAGTACGAGCCGACCAGCATCAAGGAGCTGCTCGTCGAGATGAAGAACATCTCCGAGCTCATGATAGATCTTGCCTACTCAGCCATTTTGTTCGACAGCGACGAGATCGCCGAGGAGGTCAAGTATCTCGAGGTGCAGATGGACAAGCTCAACTATCACATGCGCATCATGGCGATGCTCGCCGCCCGGGACAAGGAAGACGCTGAACAACTTGCGGGCATCCTGCAGATGAGCGAGGCTGCAACCTCGATATCCGACGCGGCGGGCGACATCGTCAAGCTGCTGTCGGTCAAGCTCACCAGCCCGCTGCTGCCCCGGCTGCTCCGGGAGTCAGCCGAGATGATAAAGCGGATGACCATCACCGCTAGCTCCGCAGCCGTCGGTCGCCGTGTCACCGACCTCAACGTCGCCTCGGAGACCGGCGTCCGGATCGTGGCGCTCCGCCGCGGGAAACGCTGGCTGTACACCCCGAAGGAGGTCACGCTCAAGGAGGACGATGTGGTCATCGGCGTCGGTCCTGAGGAGGGACTCGCGCAGCTCGATGATTTTTTCAAGGGCCGCAAGGAGGTGCTGGAGTGAGTGAGCAGGAGGCGCGGGAGACGCTCCGTGACATGAAGGAACGAGCCGCTTTCATGGTCGACCTGGCCTACTCGTCCGTCATCTACGACAACCGCGACCTGGCGGAGGAGGTCTACGAGCTCGAGGAGTACATCGACGACCTCAACGACCATTTCCAGCAGCTGGCCATCCAGGACGTGAAGACCGACGAGCTTGAGGTCAACGAGGCACTGGCGATGATCCAGCTGGCGATGTGCTCGGAGATGATCGCCGACGGCGCCCGGGAGATCGCCGACGTGCAGCTCCGGGACGTCGAGCTGCATCCCATCGTCCGGGAGAGCATCATGGAGTCAAACGAGGTCTTCGTCCGGGTGTCCATCGACCCGTCGTCGGTGCTGACCGACCGGTCGCTTGGAGACCTGGCGCTGGCCTCTGAAACCGGCATGTGGGTCATCGCGCTTAAGCGAGAGGGGCGGTGGACCTACGACGTCGACAAAGAGACGAGGCTGCAGCCGGGGGATGTCGTGCTTGCGCGCGGTGCCCGTGAGGGTGCCGGGCATTTCCGGGCGCTCGCCGACGGCACAGAGAAAGAAATATAAAAAAAGAGGAAAGGGAAAAGCGGGCTACAGGCCGTACTTGAATATCCAGGACATGTAGCCGTCCTCACCGACGTTGCCCACCGCGCCGGCGTTGATTTCTATCATGCCGTCGTTGTCGAAGTCGCCGACGCAGGTCACTGCCAGCAGGCCGTAGGTGTCCTCGATGACGTGTTGCTCTTGGTAGGTGTCGCCGTTCCATTCAAGGATGTGGACGAGGTCGGTGCCCACGCAGACCTCGGCCGTGCCGTCATCGTCGACGTCGCCGATGTCGATGGCCTCGATGGTGTCCATCTCCTGCTTCCAGACTCGCCCCCATTTTTTTTCGTAGCCGGTGCCGTTCCACTCCCATATCTGGAGCTCGGGATACCGATAGGTGACGTGTATCTCGGGTTCACCGTCGCCGTCGCTGTCCTTGGACACGAGACCGAACACGTGATGGTCAAACTCGGCTATCTCGGTGGCGACGAACTCGTTGTCGTTCCAGTCGAGGACGACGCCGCGGTCGCCTGGCCCGATGATGACCTCGTTGTCGTCGTCCTCGTCGACGTCCGCTATCCAGGGAAAGAAGACCGAGCCGCCATGCGGGTCGCTCCACGTGGCCTCCTCGACGAACTCGTCGCCGTTCCAGCCAATGGCGATGACTTCGGGCACGTCGCGGTAGCCGCCGGTTACGACGATCTCGTTGTCGCCGTCGTTGTCGTAGTCGCCGACCACGCAGTCGAGGGTGGTGCCCGCCTGCCCCTCGTTTTCGTCGACGACGATGTAGCGGCCCATCAACTGGTAGCGGCGGCCGTTCCATTCAAAGGCCGAGAAATGGTTGCCCCACGCCACGCCGATCTCGTTGTCGCCGTCGTTGTCCAGGTCGGCGATGCTAAAGCCGGTGGCGGAGCCAAAGGGCTGCGGTATCCGATGGTAGTCGCCGAAGAATTCGAGCCAGACGCTGTAGCCGATGCCGAATACCGGATCCACGATCTTCTGCTGCTCGTAATATGTCTGCGAGGCATCGTCGTACTTCATGACCCGCATGAACGGGTCGCGGCCGCCGATGAGCAGCTCGTTTTTGCCGTCGTTGTCCGCGTCACCGACGGGCTGCGGCCCCTCGTAGCGGGCGCTCCACTGCGGCCACGGGCCGTAGTTCTTCTGCCATTGAATGCCGTAGGTCTCGTCGACCGACGTCGGCGTATCCACGCCGCTGCTGTCGTCTCGCTGCATCGTGATGCCATCCTGATGCATGGTGGCTGGCAGCGCCACGACGAAGGCGTTCAACACAAAGAGCACGAGCACAGCCAGAGCAAGGGCTTTTCCTTTCATGGTATCCTCTGCATACGGAATCGCTCGGCGCGTTATAATCTTTACCCCGTTACCCCCGGGAGCAGGAGCGGCCCTAGACTGAAGTATGCAGCGCGGCGCTGCACGTCGCCGAACGTCACCGTTACAGCGACGGGGCCGAAGCCGAACGTCGGGACGGCGAGCGTCGTGCTTCCCCCGGCCGGCAGTTCATCGATGACGCCTGCGGCACCGGCGGGTATGACCCACCCCGTGAGCGCCGTGCTCCATGCCAGGTCCGCGCGGTTGTCCGGTGCCCGGTTCTGTAGATCGATGGCCAGGCCGAGGCCGCCCCGGGGCTCGATGGACAGCTGCGGGTCAGCCAGCCGGAGCAGCCACAGGTCTTCTTTCCCGCTGCCGTAGGAAGCGGTGGCGCCGGTCATGAGAAACACCCTGCCCTGGACGGCCATCGCGTAGGCCACGTCGTCGCCCGGGCCACCAGCGCGGTGTTCCCAGTGGATGTCGCCTTCGCTGTCCGTTGTAAAAAGCCAGCAGTCCCGGCCGCCTGACCCGTAGGAGGAAGTGAAGCCGGCGATGGCGTAGCCGTCGTCCGTCGAGGCGATGGAAAAACCGCCGTCGTCACCGGGGCCACCGTAGGTCCGGCTCACGCGCTCGATGCCCTCCCGATCAGTGACGAGCAGCCAGCAGTCCCGGCCGCCTGACCCGTAGGTCGTTGTCCATCCCGTCACGGCGACGGCGTCGTTTAGGACTGCCATGTCGCGGGCGACCTCCCGCCCATCTCTCCCGTAGGTGCAGTTCCAGCGCTCTCGTCCCTGCCGGTTGGTGGCGAGGAGCCAGAGGTCATAGACGCCGCCGCATGACTCGTAGTAGCCGCCGATGACGTAGCCGTCGTCCGTCGAGGCGATGGCGAAGCCGGTTTCGCATGCCAGGCCGCCGTAGGTGCGGTTCCAGCGCTCGGTGCCGTCGTTGTCGAGCTTGAGCAG
>CAYPWJ010000033.1:0-9940 GCA_964414415.1 uncultured Thermoplasmatales archaeon
ATACCTCCCGAAAGTGTTCGGGCGCGACCGAACACAATGCGAAGGTATTAATAACGGATAGAAAAAGCGAAATGGCATAGGCTGGCGAGGGTCAGGATAGTTTCACATCGGCACCGATACGGCTACCGCAATCTCTCTCAATGATGTTGTCAGAGCTCTTTGTGGACATGGAATATAGTGGTGTTCCAGATAAATCGATATGTGTCATAAAATGAGAATATAGAGAATACCGCTATCGAGATGGTAACAAGGGTCAGGATGGCCTCTTCCTTTGCGATGATGTCCATCAGGAATAGGGCGACGATGCAGGCGGCGGCAATGATGAGGAGGTCTCGTATGAGACGTCTGAACTGCTGCCGCAACTCGAAAAGATTGTCGTATTCCCTGTGGTCGCCTGTATCTTCAAGCCGCTGATGTTTGTCGTAGTGATGACTGAAGAAGAGAGCGACGAGGCCTGCAAGAGCGGTCGTAGCAGGTATCAAAGCGAAAAAAATGGTGGGTGCCACATTGCTCATAGTGTAGTCTTCATCGACATAACACAGGAGCCCTGATGTGGTCCAGAGAACAACGACGGTCGCCCATCGAAACCATCCTTTTTTGAGGAATTCACTCTCCATCTTTCCCTATCCCTGTAAATCCTTCGTGTTCCGGCGGAGCATCGTGTATTCCCTGCGCTATTAGGTTCTCCACCCGTATCACATTCGTGGGGGAATAGAGCGTTTCCATCCTTCCCTGTGTCGTAATTTCTTGCTCAGCATAAAAAATAGTAATCGCCACTTTTTCACAGTCAGGCACATCAGAAAGATGGACGTGGAGGGTATTATCGTGCTGTATCTCAATCTCTTTGACGGTAACACCATCCATTTTCCGTTCTTCAGATAGAAAAGTCATCTGTATTTTTTCTGGCCGTAGGCGGGCAGAAATAGTATCGTGTTCTTTCTTGGTTAACCGATTGATGTAAACATCTGCGACGCCATTTTCGCCACGGAATATACGAGGAGGAACGACCCGAACGTCAGCCGCTCCCACATTTTCTCCTTCGCCTGCAAAAGCCAACGACGTACCTCCAACTAACAGATATATAACGAGTATACTCGCCATTTTGGCCTTCATTCCCTTCCACCTCACCCTTACAACGCACCCCTTCAATATATATCCATCGAAAGTGTTCGGGCGCGACCGAACACAATGCGAAGGTATAAAAAACCACTCGTGGTTTTTTATACGATGGCGGATGTGGACAGCCAGTCGTTGGAGAAGGAAGACCTGAAGATTCTGGGGACCGAGAGCCGGGTGAAAATCCTGAAGCATCTCGGCAAGCGGAAGATGACGGTTTCCGAGCTCTCCCGCCAGGTAGACCTGAGCAAGTCAACCGTCCACGAGCACCTGGCAACCCTGGCAGATGCCGGTTTCATCGAAAAATCAGCCAACAACGGAAACATCTGGGTCTACTACCATCTCACCGACAAGGGAAAAAAGGCGCTGCGTTCCCGAACCAGGTTTTTCCTGATGCTGTCGTCAGCCATTGTGGTGCTCCTGCTGGGCCTGGCGCGGCTCTGGCAGTACGCCAGCAAATACTTGAGGGATACGCACGATGCATGGCGTGTAGAAGATATTGTGTCCGGAGGGCCGGGAGGAGCGTCTCTCCCTGTTGTAGCCATCGTATTGCTCCTCGTATCGCTCGCTTTGTTCGCCGTTTCGTGGCTGTCATGGAAAACCTGGACAAAAAAGGCACGGGTCGTCCAAGCGTCGGGATGAACATCGGTGCCTCTGTTTCACCCGGCCGGCTTTTCGTTCTCCGCCGGCGAAAACCTATAAAAACATCTGCCGATACGGGAGGGATTACCATGCGACACGCGCGTGCAATCGGCGTTTTGGTCGCCGTAATTGTTTGTGCATCCCTGGCGGCATCGCTGGCGGGTATCCTGTCCAGCCACGGCCCCGGAGAATACGAGTATACGTCTATTCGCGGCGAAAACGTCACCATCTACGGCAGGGGCTTCTACCGGCACATGCCGTCGGATGTCGCTGTTCAGGGCATCGCGCAGGACTATGTCACCTTGCTCGCCGGGATTCCATTGCTCGCCGTATCGTTTTTGCTCGCCCAACGTGATTCGATGCGGGGGCGTTACATGCTGGCCGGCGCGCTCGGCTATTTCACGGTGACCTATGTTTTTTATCTGTGCATGGCGATGTACAACGAGCTGTTTTTGCTCTGGGTGCTGCTGGCGTCGGCCAGCCTTTACGCCTTTGTCGTCACGCTGCTCTCGTTCGACCTTGACGGCATCCGGGCATGGTTCAACGGCCGGGTGCCGCACCGCCTGGTCGGCGGGTTTTTGATGGCCAACGCGGGCCTCATCGGCGTGATGTGGCTCGGCGTCGTCGTCCCGCCGTTGCTGGACGGCTCGATTTATCCGGCAGACCTGTACCATTTCACGACGCTCATCGTCTAGGGGTTGGACCTGTCCATCCTGCTGCCCGCCTCGTTCATCGCCGGGCTACTGTTTCTGCGACGGCGTCGCTATGGCTACCTGCTGGCGCCGATGTACATCGTGTTCCTGTCGCTGCTGATGATGGCGCTGTCCGCAAAGGTCGCGGCAATGTCGCTATCCGGCGTCGGGGCGGGCCCGGCCCTGGTCATCATTCCTGCAATCACCGCCATCGCTATTATGTGCGCGGGGCTGACCCTGCGGAGCGTGCAGAGGGAAAAAAGCACGGCATCGCTGTCGTAGCGTCTATCCCCACAGCACCTCGGGCGCAATATCGGCCACCTTTTTGCGTGCCTGCTCGGGGCAGATGACCATGACGCCCCAGTCGGTGACGCCGCGGAGCTGGAGCGCGTCGACCAGGGGCGTGTAGTCGCTCAATGGGGCGGCGCTGCCGCCATCGAGGATGGGGACGTCCATCTGTCGGAGGCGTGGTTCGCTGAGGAGGACGTCGCGGTTGGGCACGTCGACGATGACGGAGCCGCTGTCGAGGCCGGCTCGCCTGGTGATCTCTCGTTCCGCCGCTGCCGCGTCGAGCTCGGCGAGATGCCGGCGTTGCTCGGTGTCCATGCCCGCCAGGTCACAGCGGTAGGCGCTCTTGAACAGGCATCGATACTTGATGCGGCGGACGATGTCGTGCTGGAAGCCACCCTGTTGCTTGAGGTGCTGGAGGAGCTCGCCGTCAGTCAGAAGAGAGAAATTGAGCGGCATCGCGTGTTCGACGGCGCGGAGGAGCATGAGCTCGGCGATGCGCACCGTCTTGTGCAGATACACGGATGAATACATGAGCGAGCGGGCGACCAGCATGCTCTCCAGGGCGCTGACGCCTTTTTTGTGCACCACGACGTGGTCGTCGTGCAGCGCAAGGGTCTGCATGATGCGGTCGAAGTCGATGACGCCGTATGCCACGCCGGTGTAGTGTGCATCGCGCCGGAGGTAGTCTATCTGGTCTGCGTCGATCGGCCCGTGGACGAGGTCGGAGAGGTAACCGCGCTCGCCGGACAGGATGGCGTTTATTGCCGTGGGGTCGATGCCGTGGCGTTCGAGGAGTGCCGGCAATGGCTCGACGTCGGCGTCCTCCAGCTCGCGTTGCCCGTCGATGAGCTCCCGGGTGAGCTCCATGTGGTCCTTGCCCGTCGCCTCGTGGAGCAGCCGTTCAAGCGTGTGGGAGTAGGGTCCGTGTCCGATGTCGTGGAGCAGCGCGGCGATGGCGACCTGCCGTTGCTCCGCTTCGTGGAGGTCGAGCGCTGTGGCCATCCGCCGGGCGACGTGGCAGGTGCCCAGCGAGTGCTCGAGCCTGGTGTGGTTTGCCCCGGGATAGACGAGGTAGGTGAGCCCGAGCTGCCGGATGCCGTGGAGCCGCTGCAGCTCCGGCCGGTGGAGCACGTCGAGAAACAGGTCGGCGACGGGGATGTTGCCGTAGACAGAGTCACGGATGATTTTTTTCTGGGTCATCGACGGCGCCACACTCCCATCCGGCGTTTCCACATGAAGAGAAGGATGCCGATTGCGGCGACGAGGACGATGAACTCGAAGCCGGCTGCCTGGTCTTCCTCCGTGACGGTGACGGTGCGGGTGGTGTTGGCTGTCGCGCCGTCGTCGTCGGTGACGACGAGCTTGACGGTGTAGCTGCCGGGGCTCCCGTATTTGTGGTTGAGCAGATCGCCGTTTGCCTCGATGCTGCCGTCGCCGAAGTGCCAGGTGGCGTTGACGACCTCGCCGTCTGGGTCGGTGCTGGTGTCGCGGAAGGTGACGTATTTGCCTGCCGTGGGCTTTGCAGGTTCGTAGGTGAACGAGGGCTGCGGCGGGACGTTTGAGACAGTGACATCCCGGGTGTAGCTGGTGGAGCCGCCGTCGTCGTCCGTCACAGTGAGGGTGACCTGGTAGGTGCCGTTGTCCGGGTAGCGATGGGTGGCGTTGACGCCGTAGCCCGTCGTGTTGTCACCGAAGCGCCAGGTGTAGTTCGCGATGGCGCCGTCGGGGTCGGTGGCGTTCCCGGCGAAGGAGACATCCGCTACGTCTGTCGGCTGCGCCGGGCTGACGCTGAAGTTGACCAGGGGCGGCTTGTTGACCACCAGGAGCGACGTCGTGGTGGTGCCCGTTGCCCCGTCGTCGTCGGTGACGTTGAGCGTCACGGTGTAGAACCCGTCGCTGTCGTAGCTGTGCATGACGGTGCGACCGGTGCTGGTGTTGCCGTCGCCGAAGCGCCATTCGTAGCTGACGATGGAGCCGTCGGGGTCGGTGGAGTCTCCCGCCTCCATGACAATCGTGTCGAGAGTTGTCGGCTCGGCGGGCCTGTACCCGATGCGGGGCTGCGGCGGGACGTTGTACACCTTGACTGTCTGCGATGTCGTGTTGGAGGCACCGTCGTCGTCCCAGACGGTCAGGTTGACAGTGTATACGCCGTCGTCGGGGAAGGTATGGCGGGGTTTTTGGCTGGTGCTTGTGTCGCCGTCGCCGAAGGCCCAGTGCCACGTCTCGATGGAGCCGTCGGGGTCGGTGGAGTTCGATGCGTCGAACGCGACGACATCGATGTCACTGGGAGCCTCCGGGTCGTAGGTGAAATTAGCGCTGGGGGCGACGTTGGTCACCGTGATGATGCGGCTGGCCGTGGCGGTGGCGTTGTCGTCGTCCCGGACGGTGAGCGTGACCTGGTAGGTCCCGTTGTCCGGGTAGCGATGGACTGGGTTGCTGTCGTAGCTCGTGGTGCCGTCACCGAAGTGCCATTCGTAGCTGACGATGGCGCCGTCGGGATCGGTGCTCGTGTCGGTGAATGAGATGGTGTCGGCGGTCGACGGTGTCGCGGGTGACACGGCAAACGAGGCGTTGGGCTGGACGTTGTGGACCTCTATCGTCGTCGATACGGTGTCTGTTTCATTGTCGTCGTCCGTCACAGTGAGGGTGACCCGGTAGGTCCCGTTGTCCGGGTAGCGATGGGTTGCGTTGACGCCGTAGCCCGTCGTGTTGTCACCGAAGTGCCATTCGTAGCTGACGATGGCGCCGTCGGGGTCGGTGCTGTTGCTGCCGTTGAACGCGATGGTGTCCACGTCGGTGGGCTCCAGCGGCTCCCAGGTCATGGCGGCGGTAGGCGGCGTATTGAGCACCGTGATGGGCTTCGTCGCCGTGCCCGTGTTGCCGTCGTCGTCCGTCACAGTGAGGGTGACCTGGTAGGTGCCGTCGTCCATGTAGGTATGCGTAACGACGGCGTCGGTCGTCGTGACGTTGGGGGAGCCGTCTCCAAATGTCCAGTGTCGCTGCACCACGCTGCCATCGAGATCTATCGACGTGTCGGTGAAGGTCACCGTCTCCGCGGCGAATGGAAGCCCTGGACTGTACTTGAAAGCGGGGACTGGCAGCCCTGCCCGGCGAATGAGCGGGTGGCGGTCGACGTTGTCGCCGCCGGGTATCTCGTACGGCGTGGTGTACGTACCCTTGATGCGGCTGCCGCCGGGATGGTCATCCCAGTAGTTGCCGACGGTGCCGTTGTCCCAGCTGTTGTTGCCGTTGTCCCAGGCGTGCTGGCTGTTGCGGATGAAGTCGTTGAAATAGAAGAGATTATCCGTCGATGCATCGGCATATATGCCGTACATGTTGTCCAGGAAGGATACATGGTGAAAGGTGGTGTTGACGGAAGCGGAGAGCTCAATACCGTAGACCGAGTTGTTGTGGACATCCATGTGCGCAAACACGCCGTCGCGGACACCGGACAGCACGACGCCCTTGTTGTTGCCGTATACGCTGCAGTCCCGCATGGTCGGGCGGTCGGCGTGCTGCCATGACGCTCCGACGTTGGCGTTGTCGCGAAGGGTGGTATTGCAGAGCAATGTATCGTTGCCGGTTGCCCGGATGCCATAGTAGCTGTCGGCGAGGACACAATCGGTAATCGTCGCGTTGTCGGCCGCTACATCGATTGCAGGATCACTCCAAGATGTGCGAACGTCGAATCCATGCAGCGCTATGTCACTGCAGAACAGCGTGAATCCACTACCAGTTCGCCCTTCTACAATGGTGGTATTCCGTACTTCTCCGGTGACTGTAACCGGTTTGTCTATCACGACGTTTTCCCTATACACGCCGGGGAATGCATAGCAACCGCCGCCGTTATCCACCCCATAAATCCCCTGTTGTACAGAGTGGAAGTGGTCCATCCGCCATCCCGGGTATGAGGATGTAAAATCTTTGTTGACCCACGTGAAATGAGGGGAAGGCTGCAGGAAGCTGGATACAGCGCTGTCACCCCTGTTATCTATAAGGCCGGGATGCTGTATTTGGCTGACGTTTTCCACCTGCATCCATGGACGGTAGGAGTAGGCATGCTGGTAGGCCTCCTGTACCGTTGCTCCCTGATCGAGGCGGGCAAAGAAGGGATGGAAGAAATACGAGCCGGCCCATGGATATTGAGCGGCGGCGGTCGGGTAGTCATATCCTGTGCATGTCCCTGTCGCAGAGACAAGGGTGGTGTCACGAGACTGGAGAGCAGCATCAAGGTTTTGGTTGAAGAGGGCGCTGTAGCAGAAATCAGAAAGGAGCGTCACTTTTGAACAGTTGTCCGCGATGGGGGCGACACATTGGGCCATTTCGTCGCCGGACAGTCTCTCCCCGGTTTCGAAGCAAAAATCACCGGAGGCTTCTTCGCCGTGGTTTCCAAGATAAATGAGTACCTCGTCATCTGGTTGGACCTTGGCGGAGAGATTACCCAGCTGCTGCCTCAGAACAGTTTTGTTAGGATGATGAAAGTCGATTTCTGGCTGTTCGTCCGGGCCGCCGATTTCTGGGGGCGGACCGTTGAGATCGTTGTGTCCACCGTAGATTGATATGTATTCATCCGTGCCGTCGTTGTCTTCGTCTGGCTCACAGCCAGAGAAGATGTATTCTTCATCGTCGTGCCACAACATAAAGATGATGTGGTCGTCCCGGTAGCCGTGCTTTTTGAGGGTATAGTATGCCTGGAGACCCTGAGCGGGGAACCCGTCTGCGTCATACCATTCATAGCTATACCACGTTCCGAAGGTAAAGTCCCAACCCGTCACCCCTTCATATACTGGACTCGACGTGCCGTTGAGGTAAGGATTGCCGGCTGTGCCTCCCCAGAAATACGCATCTGGATAGGCATTATAATCCCAGCTCACAGAGATACGATAGGTCCCTCCAGGTGTGACGGAGCAGGAGAGCGGGAAACGCAACAAATAATACGTATTGGGCGGTATGTTGTTGAGGTCCCAAGTGTTCGTGGCCACTTCATTGCCCCATTGGTTTTTTATGGAAACGGTAAGCGGGGGAACGGTGCCTGTATTTCTCCCCATATATAAAGAAACACCATCCACCTGGCCGAGCTGAGGGACAAATTCCTGCCAGAGTGGAGGCGTATGGAGCTGATAATCATTTGCCTTCCATTGATGTTGGTCGCAATCCTCGCCAGAGTAATCATTTGCTGATACACATATCAATGCCCATTTATCGGACAACGTGGCGGTGCGAGCCGCCAGGGGGAGCTCATGCAAAAGCGGATGAGGGTCTTCTTCCTCGCCGCCCTCGAGGTGATACGGTGTGTCGCCCATGCCGTCGTTGTTGCTGTCGCCGCCCTGGTAGTCGCTCCAGTAGTTGCCGAGTGCTTTTTCCCGGGGAGCGCCCCACTGGTTGGTGCAGGCATCATAGGCGGGATTCTGTATAAAATTATTGTGCTGTATCACGTTATGAGAGGACTGGTGAGCAATATAAACGCCGTACTGTTGATTTGCCTGCAGGTGGCAGTCGCTGATGTTGTTATGTGACGAGTGATGGCTGAGTTCCATACCAAAGTATGCATTATCGTACAGCCCGTTTCCGGAAAAACGTGAATGAGAGGTATTGAAGATATTGATGCCCTTCTGGTTGTCTGTGAGCGTGGTATTTGTCACGGCGCAATAAACTGAGTCAACGAGGTAGACGCCAAAAGTCGCTTCACGGATGTGGCAGTCGTGTACGGTAACGTTGTGAATATGCTGCGCGACGATGCCGTTTTTCGACGGTGACACGGTAAGACCTTCTATCCGGACGTCACCGGCATGAATAGTGATAGCGTTGCCGGATGATGAGAGCGTAACGTTGCCTCGTCCTGTTAGTGTCAGCGGCGTACGGATGTCTATCTCTTCATGGTACGCCCCATTTAATAGACAGACGGTGCCGCCGTCCGCCACTGCATCCACGCCGGCCTGGAGGGTGGCAAAGTGGTCGACGCCCCAAGACAACGTGCTTTGATTATAGTCGTCGTCCACCCACACGAAACGTGGCGGCGTCGTTACCGGCTGCATCAATGGCTTATAGTCGTAACTGCCAGCGATATATTTTCCTCCGTCTCCAATGCCGTCTCCGTTTTCATCGCTGCCGGTATAATCATCCCAGTAATTGCCCGCAGTGGCATTCCACCTGTTATTGCCGAAACCGGTACTGTACGCATTCCAGTCGTTGTCTATGAAGTTGTTGTAATAGAAGGCATTGTCTCCTGAGTCAGCGACGTATAAGCCATATCCCTGGTTGTTCAAGAAGGAGGAATGGGAAACGGTGGCAAACTGTGTATGGAGCACTCTCGCCCCTACCATGTTATCCTCAAGAGTGGCATTATATATAGAGACATATTCACTCTGGTTCAGCCAGATGCCGCAGAAGGAATCACGGAGAAAGACATCGCGAATAAGTACATCCCGGCAGGCATCAACTTTTACTGTTTTATTTTCTATGTTGTTGATGTCCAGCCTCGCTAAGTCGCAGTACTGCGCTTGCTGCAAAACGATGCCCCACTCGCTGTCATACAGGGTGCTATCGTGGACGCTGAGATGGTTCCCTCTGAACTGGACCGCCGTATGCAACGTGTGAAAACTGCAGTTCTGTATAACGACGTTGTCATACCGGGAATAGATATTATAGTTATAGGAGGATACCCGTATCCCTACCCCGGTGGGCACGTCCCGAATCCTGCAGTTGTGAAGTGCAAAGTTGTGGCCATGGCAGTCGATCGCCGCCTTGGCGGCCCCCTCTATGGTAAAATTGCTGAGGGTGACTCCATTTGCTGTTATATTAACAGCGTAATTACTGGTTCCTTGAATGGTGACTCCCTGCGGCGCGGTTCCCCGCAGCTCGAGGTTTTTTTTCGTTATATAGACAGATTCGTTATATGTCCCAGGAAAAACATAGATGATATCTCCGCGGCTTGCATCGGCAACACCTTCTCTGATAGTATTCCATTTATGGTTTGGCGGGTCATCGACGAAGTCGACGCTCACGAAGATGATTTCTCCTCCGGAGGATGCCGCCGTTGCTGTCTCACGGGACAGCACAAAAACGGTTGTTCCCCCCAGTATTATTACAAATAGCAGTAGCGCAATCCCGACCCCTCGCTTCATGCAAACACCTTGCTCCATAGCATATGCCTCCTTGCACTTAAAGTTTTTTATTTTTTCTGGCGTGCCGATGTTTGG
>CAYPWJ010000034.1:0-9822 GCA_964414415.1 uncultured Thermoplasmatales archaeon
CCCAGATGGAGACCTCGCCGGCGCCGTACTGCCCCTCGGGAATCGTGCCCTCGAAGTCCATGTATTCGAGGCTGTGGTCGGCCGTCTGGATGGCCAGCCGCTTCTCGCCCTGCTCCTCGGGCATCTGCTTCGGAACCGCCCATGACTTTGCCACGCTGTCCATCTCGAGTCGGAGGTCAAAATGGTGGCTGCTGGCGTCGTGCTCCTGCACCACGAAGCGCATGCCGTGCCAACATGGCCCGCCTATAAAAGGCTTCACCCGGCCACCATCGGCCGATAAACATGGCGCCATCGGCGTGAGCCACAAATCTTTATACATCCAGGGCCATATCAGGAGACAGGGACCAATATAACCATGAACCTCGACGTGGCGCTCTACCTTGCACCGCTGTTCCTCGGCGGGCTGATGACGCTGTCGCTGCTGGCCACGCTGTGGCCGCGGCGGCGGACGCCGACCGTGATGGTGTTCATCCATTTCCTGGCGCTCGCGGCGCTGTGGTCGTTCGCCTACGCGTTTGAGCTCCTGGCGGGCACCTATGACGGCAGCCTGTTCTGGAAAAAAGTCAAATACCTGGGCATCTCGTTCATCCCGGTCCTGTGGCTGACGTTCACGCTGCACTACACCGGCCGGGAACGCTGGGCGCAGCGTCGCTATGTCGCGTTGCTCTCCCTGATACCGGCGGTATGCGTTGCGGCGCTGTGGACCAACCAGCTACATCACCTGTTCTACCCCGCGACCCGTGCGATGACGCTCGGGCCGTTCACCGGCGTGATAACCACCGAGGGGGCGTTTTTCTGGGTGAACTCCGCCTACGCCTATCTGCTCATCGTGGCCGGCGTCGTCATCGTGCTGTATTCGGCGCTGTCGGCGCAGCGCATCTACGCCCGGCAGGCGACGCTGCTGTCGGCGGGTATCCTGATGCCGCTGGCCGCCAACGTATGCTACGTGTTCGGCAGATGCCCGTTCCCGTTCGACTACGACCTGACGCCGTCGATGTTCGTCGCCGCCGGGCTGGCTATATGGTGGAGCATGTTCCGGCTGCGGTTCCTCGACGTGGCCCCCATCGCCCGGGAGACCCTGATGGAAAACATCGACGACGCGATCCTGGTGCTCGACAGGGACAACAAAATCGTGGACGTCAACCCCGCCGCCCGGGACCTGATGGAGCAGAAGCTCTACCGGTCGCCGGGCACACGGGTCATCGGCACCCCAATCGAGACGTTTTTCCCGCATCGGCCCGGCCTGGTGGAGCAGTACCGCAGCGCCAGAGACGCCCGAGGGGAAATCCAGCTCCACGTGGATGGGGAACAGCGGTGGTACGACGTCACCATCTCGCCCCTCCACACCGCGACCGGGCGCTACGTCGGACGCGTCGTCAGCCTCCGGGACGTCACGGAGCGGAAGCGAGCCGAGGACCGCATCTCCCGTCTTAACGACAGCCTTCGGCTCATCAACAAGATCATGCGCCATGACATCCTCAACCACGTCCAGATATCCTCAAGCGCCCTCGAGCTCAACAGAGAGGAGGAGGACGAGGAGCTGTACGACAGGGCGGTCACCCATCTTAGCCAGGCCGTCGACGTCATCAGCCGGATGCGCGAGCTCGAGCAGCTGATCGCCGCCGGCGGTCAGCTCGAGCGGTACAGCGTCAGCGAGGTCGCCCGGTCGGTGCTCGACGACCACGACGTCCAGGGTGCCGTCGAGGGTGACTGCACCGTGATGGCGGACGAAGCACTGCATTCGGTCCTCGACAACCTGGTCGGCAACGCCGTCATCCACGGCACCGCCGATACGGTCACCGTGTCCATGCAGGAGGTCGAGGACGGGTGCATCGTCCGGGTCGCCGACAACGGCAGCGGCATCCCCGACACAATAAAGCAGCGGGTGTTCGAAGAACGCTTCAGCCACGGGAGCACCGCAGGCACAGGCCTCGGGCTGTACCTGGTCCGGCAGACCATGGAGCGGTACGGCGGCACCGTCGACATCGAGGACAACCAGCCGCACGGAGCGGTCGTCGTCCTCCGGTTTCCCTCCGCTCCTTAGACGGCAAACCTTTTTCTATCCCTCCTTGCTTCCTTTTCCATGGAGATGGCAGGGCTCTGCGCCATATGCGGCCAGCCGGGCGCGATGCACACCTGCAGCCTCTGCGGTCGGAACGTCTGCGCGCAGCACTATGATGCGGCGCACGGCGTCTGCACCTCATGCATGCAGGGGAAACGGTAAGCAAAACAATATAAACAGCGAGCCAATATCGGGGTATGCGAAGCGAAAACGAGGGCAGCGAGGTCATCAAGCTGGGCTTTGTGGTCTCAGAGTTCCACTACGACATCACCATGATGATGATGGAACGCGCCCGCGAGCATGCACATTTTCTGGGCGCCGACGTCGTCAAAGTCGTCCGAGTCCCCGGCGTCTACGACATGGGCCTGGCGGTCAAGCGGCTCCTGCAGAGCATGAACATCGACGGCGTCGTCACCATCGGCGCGGTCATCGAGGGTGAGACGGAGCACGACGACATCGTCATGCAGCAGGCCTCCCGAAAAATCACCGACCTCTCCATCGAATACGAAAAGCCCGTCGGCCTCGGCATCACCGGCCCCGGCATGAGCCGGCTGCAGGCAGAGGAACGCATCGAGCGAGCCAAGGCAGCCGTCGAAAGCGTCGTCAAGATGCACAAGAGACTCCACCATGAGGAAGCTTCTTGACGGCAAAACCGCCCTGATAACCGGTGCATCCCGGGGCATCGGCCGGGCCACCGCCGTCACGTTCGCCCGCGAAGGCGCCTTTATCGGCGTCAACTACCGCAACAGCGACAGCGCCGCCAACGAGACGCTCAAGTCGGTGCAACAGTACAGCGACGGCATGCTCCTCCAGGCCGACGTCTCCCAGGAGGACGAGATCAAAGACATGATAGAACAGTTGGCCGACGAGCGAGACAGCATCGATATCGTCGTCAACAACGCCGGCATCTACAAGCGCGCAACCATCGACGACAAGACGGCAGGGGACTGGCAGCGCGTCATCGACGTCAACCTCACCGGCTGCTTCCTCGTCGCCAAGCACGCGCTACCCCATGTGCCGGACGGCGGACGCCTCATCTTCATCTCGTCGCAGCGCGGGTTCAAGGGCTCGCCGCACGGCGCCGACTACGCGGCCAGCAAAGCCGGCGTCCTCGGCCTTATGAGAAGCCTCGCCCGGGAGCTCGCCAAGCGAAACATAACGTCGAATGCGGTGGCGCCGGGCACCGTCGACACCGACATGATATCAGGGCTGTCCGGCGAGCGCCGGAAGAAATACGTCAGGCGTATCCCGATGAAGCGTCTCGGCAGACCGGAGGAAATCGCCGACGCCTGCCTCTATCTCGCCTCCGACATGGCGAGCTACGTCACCGGGGAGACCATCAACGTCAACGGCGGACTGTACATCCATTGAGCCTTTTTAGGAAAAACGTTCACGAAAAAAGACAATGCCTCTTTTTGAAAAAGCTGCACCGGAACATGTAGAAAACTACTTACAGCGTCGCCAGATAATGCCCTGTAGCCGATAGAGGAGAGAGCATGGACATCGCATGGTTCACCGACACCTGGCTCCCGACGCGGGACGGCGTCGTCACCTCGCTGCAGAGCTTCAAACATGAGCTCGAACGGCGCGGCCACCAGGTATACCTCTTCGCGCCGGGCACAGAAAACCGGGATGAGCCCGGTGAAAACATTTTTTATTATAAGGGCCGGACCTTTCGGGGTTACCCGGGCTACCGCGTCCCGCCGCTGCGGTCGCTGCTAAAGAGGCGGACGGAGCGCCGCATCGACGCGATGCAGCCCGACGTCATCCATTCACACGGCCCGGCCGTCATGGGCATCCATGCAGTCAAGGCAGCACGTCATAGCAACGCGCCGTTGCTGTTCACCTACCATACCATGCTCCAGGACTCCCTGCATTTCGTCACCACGTCGCCGCTCGCGCAGGCCATCGTCGGGCGGCTGCTCCCCGTATGGCTCCGGTGGTACTTCCGCCGCTGCCAGGGCATCATCGCTCCAAGCCACGCCGCAGCCCGGGAGATCAGCCACTATGCCGAGGTGCCCATCGAAGTCATCCCGACCGGGATCAACCTCGAGTGCTTCCAGCAGGCAGACGGAGCCTTGATACGGCAGCGACATGACCTCCATGGGCCGGTTGTCCTACACGTCGGCCGCATCGTCCAGGAGAAAAACCTCGACCTGCTCATCCAGGCGGCGCCGCATGTCCTCAAAGAAGCGTCGGATGCCACGTTCGTCGTCGTCGGCGACGGGCCCTACGCCGATGTGGTGCAGCAGCACGTCGAGCAGGAGGACCTGACAGACAGCTTCCTGTTCACCGGTTTCATCCCCGACGATGAATTGCCCGGGTACTATGCAGCGGCGGACGTCTTCGCGTTTCCCTCCACATATGAAACGCAGGGCATCGTCGCCGTCGAAGCCATGGCCACGGGCACGCCGGTCGTCGCCGCCGCAGCGCGCTCCCTCCCCGAGCTCATCGACGATGGCGAAAACGGCTTCCTGTTCCAGTCCGGCAGCCCGCAGGCGCTCGCCGACGGCATCATCGAGGCCATGGATGCCGACGTCGCCGCTGCGGCACGGCAGACAGCGGAAGAGTTCTCACGGAATCGATGCACCGACCGCCTCATCAGGTATTACGAGCGGTTTCTATGACCGTGGAATGCACGTTCACCCTTGAGTACGACACGCCCGATGAGGCACGGGCGATAGCCGCATCGCTGCAGCCGGACAGCCAGGGCTACCTTGAACTGACGATACAGGGATGCACCGTGACAGCCGTCGCCCGCGCTGCAACGGTGCCCTCGCTGCTGCACACCGTCAACGACTTCCTGTCCTGCCTCAGCGTCGCGGAGAAGATAGGGAAAGGATTAAAATAAATACGCTGCTATGGCGCTATGCACTTCGACCTCATATGCAGCTTTACGCTGAGTAAGCCCGTCGAACAGCGCGACGACGTCGAAGCGTTCCTCGCCGGCTTTGTCGAGGAGGCCAACGAGGAGCTTTTGCAGCGCGGCGCACACGAATGCGGTCCTGACATCGTGGACTGGACGCTGCACGATGAGGCGATAGACATGCGCATCGTCTCCACTGACAACGTCCGCAGCCACGAAGGAGCGTTGCGCATCAAAAAAGCGCTGGCCCGGGAGCTCGGCCGCCGGTTCCACATCGGCATCCGAGATCTTTTGCTCCGGCGCTACGTCATCACGATGGAACTCGACCCGGCACCCCGGCATGACATATCGATTCCCTTCGCCACGCTTGACATCGACGGCGCAACGGCGCGGATGGTCATCGAAGACCAGGAGGAGGCGTTTCTCCGTGAGAACTACGTCGACCGGATGGTCAACGTGGTGCAGGAAAAAGCCTCGATGCATCAATACGAGGGCAAAAAAGAACACTGGGAGCAGCTCTGGCGCTCCCCGGAGAAGGAGCCCGTCTGGCACCGGGATCCGTCGGAGGAGATGCAGCAGCGCGGCTGGATAACGCTCGGGGAGACGAAGGGTAAATGGTTCTATTTTCCGCCGGCGGCGGCGATCATGCGCACGCTGGAGCGATTGGCCATCGATGAAGTCATCAGGCCGCTTGGCTTCAGCGAGGTCGTCGAGCCGATGCACGTTGCGCTTGACACGTGGCTGTCCACCGGGCACCTGGAGGGCATGCCCCAGGAGATGTACTATACCTGCGAGCCGGCGACCCGCGACGCCAACGTATGGGAGCGCTTCGTCGACCTCGTCAAGATAACCCGTGAGATACCGACCGGGGAACTGCAACGCAACCTCAAAGACGTCCGGGCTGGTGTCTGCTACGCGCAGTGCCCGAACATCTACGCCGCGATGGCCGGCAAAACCATCGCCGACGGCTCGCTGCCGGTGCTGCTGTTCGACCGGTCGGTACCGAGCAACCGCTACGAGTCCGGCGGCCGGCATGGCATCGAGCGTGTCGACGAGTTCCACCGCATCGAGATCCTCTACATCGGGACCCGAGAGCAGCTGCTCGATGTGCGCGACGAGCTGATTGAGCGCTACCGCCACGTCTTCAGCGATGTGCTCGACCTGGAATGGCGGATGGCCAGGGTAGCCCCGTTCTATCTGCAGCAGGCCGGCATCCGCGGCGACGCTGCAGCAGATCAGGGCACCGTCGACTTCGAGGTCTGGCTGCCGTATCGCGGTGACCGCAGCGAGGAGTGGCTGGAGATACAGAACATCTCCATCGTCGGCGACAAGTACACCGAGGCGTTCAACGTCAAGGGACAAACCGCGGAGCTGTGGTCTGGCTGCAGCGGCATCGGGCTGGAGCGATGGATGGTGGCTTTCCTGGCGCAGAAGGGGCTGGACCTGGATGGATGGCCTGAGAGCTTCAGGCAGTACCTGCCGGAGCTCCCCGACATGCCGACGTTCCTCTGAGGAACATTTATATACTCCCGCCATGTTATAACGGAGAAACAGAGTATGCTGTGGATACTGGTCGGCATCATGGCCATCATTTTTCTGATCGGATGCTCCGCGTTTTTTTCCGGCTCCGAGATGGCCTTCGTCTCAGTCAACAGAGCGTCCATCCGCGAGAAAGCCAACCGTGGGAACCGGCAGGCGCAGACGCTCGAGAAGCTGCTTGACTCGCCAGACGAGGTGGTCAGCGCCATCGTGGTGGGCAACAACATCGTCAACATCTTCGCGTCGGTCATCGCCGGCAGCATCGCCACCGCGGTGTTCGGCGACATCGGCATCGGCATCGCCACCGCCGTCATGACGCTGCTCATCGTGATCTTCAGCGAGGTAACCCCGAAGGCGTTTGGCATCAACAACGAAAAAATGGTGCTCCACATCGCCCGGGCGCTCAAAGCCATCACCACGGTGTTTTATCCCGTCTCCGTCTTCCTGACCGCTATATCAAACAGGATCATCGGGCTGACGTCGGGCAAGGAAAAACGCAGCGCAGCCGTGACGGAGGAGGAAATCCGGGCGATGCTCGAGCTCGGCGAGGAAGAGGGGACCATCAAGGGTGACGAGAAAGAGATGGTCAACGAAATCCTTGACTTCGACGACACCGTGGCCTGGGAGGTCCACGTCCCGCGGGATGACATCGTGTTTCTCCACGTGGACGACAGCATCGCGACCCTTGTGGACACGTCGATAGAGACGGGCTACTCTCGCTTTCCGGTCTACCGGGACACCATCGACGACGTCGTCGGGCTCGTGCACGTCAAGGACACGCTCGACATCGAGGATATGGCCCAGCCCGTCAGGGGCATCCTGCGGGACATCCTCAAGGTCCGCGCGGGCATGAAAGCCGACGACGTCCTCCGGGAGATGCAGCGCCGCAAGACACACCTGGCCATGCTGCAGGGGACAGACGGCGACACGCTGGGGCTTATAACGCTGGAGGACCTCATCGAGGAAGTGTTCGGTGAAATCGCCGACGAGCACGACACAACATGAACGTCGCGGCGTTGCTCTCCGGCGGGAAAGACAGCCTCTACGCTGCCTACATTGCATCGATGTACGGCTGGAATATCACCCACGCGGTGACCATCCGCCCACGCCGGCTCTCCTGGATGTATCACACCGACAACATCCATCTCGTCAACGGAATCGCCGACGCGCTGGAGCTCCCGCTCATCCTGCGTGACACGGAGGGAGAAAAAGAACGCGAGCTCGGCGATCTCGAGGAAGCGCTCTCCAATATCGACATCGACGGCGTGGTGAGCGGCGCCGTCGCCAGCGAGTACCAGCGGACACGGATCGAACGCGTCTGCCATGCACTGCAGATCAGGTCGTATGCCCCCTTGTGGCACAGGGACGGCGAGCAGTTGCTTCAGGACATGGTCGCCGCTGGGTTCGATGTCATCATCGTCGCCGTTGCCGCCGAGGGGCTCGACGAGGCATGGCTGGGCCGTCACATCGACGCTGCGGCGGTGGACGATCTCGTCGGGCTGCACAAGCGGTACGGCATCCACGTCGCCGGCGAAGGCGGTGAATACGAGACCCTGGTGGTAGACTGCCCGCTCTACAGCTCCCGGTTGCACGTCAAGGAAAGCGAGACACGCTGGGACGGCAACCGGGGGGCGCTACACATCTCCCGGGTCGAGTAGCCAAGTGATTCACCCGGGCAGCAGCCACCAAGAGAGAAATAAAAAAACAGCCACGGTTATCGCGCTATATATGGAGCGAGGTGCACTCAAGTCCTTGCCCTGTGACGCCGCTCTGCCATGCACATCCCTGCCCAGTCACCGGCAGAACAGCATGTACTTACTCGAGGAACCCTGCAGGACCGGTCTCCAGGTATGAAAAAGCCGTAAAACGAGAGACAGCGTCGCTCGCGCCTTATATATCCAGGGTTTCTTTTTTCTGACCTGCCCGGTGGAGCACATCCACCGCCACATACACGCTGCAGCCCTCCCGGGCCGCCAGCGCCATGCCGTCGCTCGGGCGGACGTCAAGCATGATGTCCCCGCTGCCGTTCCCCTGTTCAAGGTAGAGCTTCCCCAGGAACACGTCATTCTGGATGGCGTCGACGACCACCCGTTTTACGGAGGCGCCCAGCGCGTTGATAACCTCGATGAAGACATCATGGGTCATCGGACGGCCCGGCTGCTCTCCCTCCAGCCCGGCAAGGATGCTCGCCGCCTGGCGCTTTGATACATAGATGGGGAGCACATACGTCTCGCCGACCAGAACGATGCCCAGCGTCTCGTCTCCCTCCAGATAGCCGGGGTAGATATCCATTTTCCTGAGCGCCTCGTCCATCATATCATGCTCCCGCCGCCAGGATACTATCAGACCGCTGGTTTTTAGCCTTTGGGGCCCGGTTTTTCCTTTTTCAGCCAGTTGACAAATTTTTTGACCTCCGGGTCGTCTTTGAGTTTCTTCACGCTGCTATACTCCTCCTTCAACGTGGGGTTGTCATAGAGGCGATGGAGCTGCCGGTGACAGCGATGGCAGACCAAAATGGTCGGGGCCTCCGCGGGCTTCCCGCGATATTTGTGTTTCGGCACCAGGTGATGCACCTCCGGCCTGCCAACGGGAAAGCGGCCCTCGTCGGAATGAAACCGTCGCTCGCAGACGGCGCAGCGCTGCACCTCCCCTGCATACCAGTCGGTCTCGTCCCACACCTTGTAAGGTGTCCAGTCCCGGGCCACAGGCAAACAACGAGGCAGAGATACAAGAGTCTTTCCATCGTTCACGTCACCTGTCAGGACGTCTCTTTTTCCCGGGCTTCCGGAGAGCACAATGTTTTATTACCGTCCCTCGTTGTCTGCAGGTGGCAATATATCTCGACCGGCCGGCTCTCGACGAGGCGGCAGCCTTCGCACAGGAGCAGTTCCTCAAGCAGCCGGACAAATCCATGCTCATCCTCATCGGCAGCTGCCAGGTACGGTACAGCGGGAGGGCACAGAGCCACCTCGACTGGGGCGACCGGCTCATGGTTGCAAAGGAAGACGGCACGGTCTTCATCCATCAGCCCACCGGACGGGAGCCCGTCAACTGGCAGCCCGCCGGAACGCGGATACGGTTCAAGACACAAAACGAGCTATTCGTAGCTCGGGCGGTCCACTACAAAAACAGGGAAAAAATGACGGTGATATTTCGCAGGATAGACATCCTGTTGGTGGCTTCCCTCCACGATGCGGCGGAGCTCAACATCGTCGGCATGGAAAAAGACATCGCCGACAGGATTACGGAAAATCCCGCGGCTATCGAGCCCGGGCTCAGGATAAACCGGCGGGAAAAACAGACCCGGTCCGGCCTGATCGACCTCTACGGCCACGACGCCGACGGCACCCCGGTC
>CAYPWJ010000035.1:0-9645 GCA_964414415.1 uncultured Thermoplasmatales archaeon
CCTGCGTTGACTCGAGTCCGAGGGCCTCCATGAAGGTGTCCCGTGTTCCGGAGCCTTCCTCTCGCTCGTTGACCACGATTTCCTTGTCTGGTCCGCCGACCTCGCCCCAGTTGGTGATGGTGCCCGTGTAGATGTCTGTGACCTGCTGGCTGGTGAGGTCAGCGACCCCTGCATCGTAGATTGCTTTGCTGACGATGATGGCTACGCCGTCTGCTGCTATCCTGTGGTCGACGAGGTCGCTCAGCGTGACGCCGGATATCTCGTCGACGTCTCCCGGCTTGGCTTCGCGTGAGGCGTCACCGATGTCGGCTTCGCCGCCTGCCACCGAGCGGATGCCGTGTCCGGAGCCGCCGCTGGTGACGGTCACCTGGACGTCGTCGTGCCGCGCGTTGAACTCCTCAGCGCAGGCGGCGGCGACGGGGAACACGGTCGACGAGCCGGTTATGGTTACCGTTACGTCTCTGCTTCCTCCTCCGAGACACCCTGAGAACATGGCTGTTACCAGGGTGATAGCAGCAATGGCTATCATTACTTTTCCTATCTTGTTTCGGTTTTTTTCCCACATGAGTGAGTCACCATTTCCCGTAAAACATCTCCGCATATATATCTTGTCGCAATAAAATATATATTTATATATTTATTATATACCTTTCTATACACAAGCCTGCTGTGGCTGCGCGCTCGCCGGTGTATCCCTATATGACAGCCATCTCCTCGGGTCTCTCATCGCCACAATACCACGCCATATATCTCTATACCATCTCGCTGTCTATAGGGAAACGGGAAACCACGCGCGTCCGCGCTCAACCAAAAAAAAAAACAGCCAATACATGTATATAAAGGTATATACTTTCCCTCATTCTATCTATCTGAACGTAAAAGTATAGAAAATTTAAAAAATCCGTTACAGATGCACCTGCATGGAAACCCGAAAGGTCCAGGTCACCGGCGGCGCCTCATTCATCGTCTCCCTGCCCAAAAGCTGGGCCCGCGCACAGCACCTCCAGAAAAACGACCAGGTCGGCATCATCCCCCGGCAGGACGGGACGCTGCTCGTCACCACCAAGACCTCCGGCGAGCAGGCACAGCGCAAAAAGCAGTTCGACGTCAGCGACATCGACGACACCACCTGCCTCTTCAGGATGCTCCTCGGCGCCTACATCAGGGGCTACAACGTCTTCATCGTCACCTCAGACAAGCGCATCCCGCCCTCGGTCCGGGAGACGCTGCGTGCCTTCATCCGCGACGCCATCGGTCTCGAAATCATCGAGGAAACCTCGACATCGCTGACCATCAAGGACCTGCTCGACCCGGCGGAGATGCCGTTCGACAAAGCCATCAAGCGTATCACCTCCCTCGTCATCAACATGCACAAGGACGCTCTGTTCGCGCTCTCCTACGGCGACGAGGAGATGTCACGGGACGTCATCGCCCGGGATACCGACGTCGACCGACTGCACTGGCTCATCTCCCGGCAGTACAACGTCGTCTCCCGCGACGTGCTGCTGGCGGACACGCTTGGCTTCGATACAGAGCACGGCGCCAACTACTCGCTCATCAGCCGGACCATCGAGCGCATCGGTGACCACGCGGTCACCATCGCGTCGAACAACCTGGCGCTCGTCGACGAGGATCTGCAGCCACAGGCGATTGACACGATCACTACCGCGGGCAACGTCGCTCTTGACATGTTCTCTGAGAGCATCGAGGCATTCTTCGGCAAGGACATCGCCGCCGCGAACAAGAACATCGAATCGGTGGATGAGCTCAAGGACATGTGCGAGGACATCGAGGCCATCGCCCTGGAAAAGCAAGGAGCCACTGCGGTCTCCATCGGCTACATCGGCGAGAGCATCCGCCGCGTTGGTGAATACGCGGCCGACCTCGGCGAATACGTCATCAACTACCTGGTCGAGGAATAACCACGGTGCACCGGCCATGGCTACGGCGACACGACGCGGCGCAGGTCTCCCGAGGTCCCGGTTGGTCCCAGCGAGGTGCTGCTCAGCACGTACAGCTCGCCGTTTTCATCCTCGGCAAAGCTGAGCAGGTAGCGGTTGAAGCCTCCCGCCGGCTCAAGCGCAAAGCGTTCCCATCGTCCGGGCTCCCGCTCCTCGAGGTAGAACAGCGAGCCGCGCGGCGGATAAAAGCTGCTGCTCCAGTCTCCGAAGACGTAGGCGCCGTACAGCTCTGGCAGTGCATCGCCGCGGTACACGTAGCCGCCGGTGACGCTTCTGCCGACCTCGTGGCTGTACTCGTTGATGGGCATTTCCAGTGACGAGATGTTGATGCCGAGTTCGTCCGCCAAGGCTGCATCGTACATATGGGTGCCCTCCATGATCCGCCAGCCGTAGTTGCCGCCCTTCTCTATCAGGTTGGTCTCTTCCCATTTGTCCTGGCCGACGTCGGCGAGGAAGAGCCGCCCCGTCGCTGCATCGAAGGAAAACCGCCAGGGGTTGCGGAGGCCGTAAGCGTAGATCTCGTCGCGGCCCGGCTCGCCGACGAATGGATTGCCGTCCGGTATCCCGTAGGGCTCGCCCTCGTCGACGTCGATGCGGAGCACCGAGCCGAGCAGCGTCGAGATGTTCTGTCCGTTGCCGATGTCGCCGTGCTTGTCCCCGGCCCCGCCGCCGTCCCCGACACCGACGTAGAGATAGCCGTCGGGACCGAACGCGAGCTGCCCGCCGTTGTGGTTGCCCTCGGGTTCGCCGATGCGGAGAAGCACCCGCTCCGATGCCGGATCGCCCTTTGCAGGGTCGTCGGACACCCGGTATTCCGCCACGACGCTCTCGTGGTCCATGCCCTTCAGGTCGGTCGGCGCGCTGTAATATACATAGAACCGTCCGTTGTCTCCATAATTGGGATGGAAGGCCAGGCCGAGGAGACCGCGCTCGTCATACGCCGGGTTGAGGTCGACGAGCCTGTCGGAGAGATCCAGGAACGGCTCATCGAGCACCTCGCCGTCTTCGACGACCGAGATGACGCCGTCCTGCTCAGCCACGTAGAACCGTGCCTCACCGTCCGGCGGGTCTGCCATCGCCACGGGAGCGGTGAAGCCCTCCGCCACCGTCTCCAGCCCGACGGAGACCTCGGGGAGCATGGCAGTGTAGAACAGCAGGACAAACCCCCGGTAGGAGCGCTCGACGTCGTCCAGCGTGACGGCGACGGTGACTGGACCGAGGCCCCATATGAGCCCGGTTGATATGGTAGTGGAGCTGCCCGCTGGCAGCGACGAGATGGTTCCTTCGGTGGAGGTGCGTATCATGTCATACATGCCTCCCTGGACCGTTATGCCGGCTTCGACGTTGCGTGCATTGCCATCCCCGATGTTGGCGATGGTCACGGTGACGCCGAGGCCGCCGCTGACGTCTGTGATGCGGACATCGGGCGCGCCGCCGGTTACACTCAGCGATTTTGTAATGGAGCCGTAGAGGCTGCAGTACGCCGTCACGGTCAATACGTCGCCGACCTGCGCTGCAACGTCGAAGGTATCGGTAAACGTGTCGTCGGGCTGCTCGTCGTATTCCCGGTCGAGGTATAGCTCGCCGTTTTTTTCCACTTCGACCAGGTACACGCGATGTGACTCCGGCTCGATGGTGTTGTGGGTGACGGTCACGGTGAGCGTCTGGTTTGCCAGGTCGTAGGACAGGTCCATCTCGGACGGCGGATGCGCCTCAGATGTCGGCGCGACGCCGGTCCAGGCCGACAATACGATAAGCAACGTGAGAGCGATACCTCCCGCCTGTCGCGCATGATACATTTTGATTACCTCCATATAGATAAGCGACCTCCTCTTTTTAAACATTATGCGCTCTCGGGCCCTTTCTCCGCGACGCTCGGCATGCATGTCGCGAGAGCGTTACCCGCTGCACGTCGCTGGGTGCGTTACCGGAAGGCGCCAGCACGTCCAAACGATTTAAATAAAATGGCCGGTTTGTGAGGTGTCGTGCGGACGTATGAACCCTAAAAACATCCTGGTAAAGTATGCGTGGGGTATTCTGCTGGGCTACATCGGCCTCGTGACCACGGGTCTCTATCTTTTTCATGCATACTTCTTCGGCACCTTTGCCTTTGACATTGTCTCCTTCATGGGGCTGCTGCCGCTGCCGGCTCTGGTGGCCGTCGGCTATCTCTACGAGCGACTGGTGCATCTCAAGCGCACCCTCGACGACAAGGTGGCGGAGCGGACGCGGGAACTCCGGGAAAGCGAGGAAAAATACCGGACGCTTGTGGAAAACATCAGCGCCGGCATCTTCCGGCTCACCGCCGGGCAACACCCGCGATTCGTCGAGGCCAACAGGGCGATGATGGAGATATTCGGCTACGCCGACAAAGAGGAATTTCTTGCTGTCCCGCCAACGTCGCTGTTCCGCAGTGAGGCAGACGCCGAAACGTTCTTTGCATCCCTGCGCGAGGAGGAAACCCTCTCCGGTCGCCTGTTCAAGATGCAGCGGAAGGACGGCACCCCCTTATGGGCACATGTGACCGCCAGGCGCATCGACAGAGACGGCGCCCCTGCATCCATCGACGGCCTGGTAGAGGACATCACCCGGCAGAAAAAAGCCGAGCAGCGGATGATGGAGGCCTTCCAGGAACGCGAGACCGCGCTGCAGAAAGAACAGGCCCTCCGGAGAGCCGTCGCCCATCGCTTCATAAATCCGCTGTGCATCACCCGCGGCTACATGGATTACCTCATCCTCGAGGAGGATCTCTCTCCCCGGGTTAAGCAGACGATATGGAAAATGCGGCGGGCTGTCAAGCGGATAGAGCATGCGGTCACCACCAAGCTGCAGGGCAGCGAAGCGACTGAGGGGGCGGCTGAGGAGCAGCGACCCACCTCTCTCCCTGCCCCGCCGGCCGACCGCGGCACGATGGCAAAAAAAGTGGTGTTGCTCGTCGACGCCGACGAAGCAATCGTTGACATGCTGTCGCAGCACATCTCGTCGCTCCACGACGCCATCACGACCTATAAGGCCCTCGACGGGGAGGAGGCCATCACCCGGTATCGGATGCTGCACGGCAACGACAATCCGCCGGACCTTGTGCTGGTTGACCTGCGATTCCCCGGCAGCGGCAGCACCCTCGACGGCGTTGCCGTCACCAGGACGATACTGGACGTGGACCCCGATGCGGTCATCTACGGCTACACCAGCTGGTACAACACGGGCTGGGGGCGAGAGCTCCGTGAGGCTGGAGCCCGGGACGTCATCGACAAGACGACGCCGCTGCCGAAGCTCATGTACAAAATCCGCGGCATCCTGTCCGGGTAAGCCGGGTAAACGCTGCATCGACGGACGCCGGACATCGATGGACCACGGCTGCGCCCGTTGGAAAACGCCCTCGGTGGGACAGCGCCGCCGCAGCCGTTCTCGTTCCGAATATTTAAATATCGTTCTCTCTTTCCCTCCCTCATGATTGGGATAGATGTCATACCACCGGAGGTGCTGCCGCCGATTGCAGGCGTTGCCGCCATCGTGACCGCTGCCTATCTCGTGTATTACATCCTGTCGAAGCCTGCGGGCACCGATCGGATGCAGGAGCTCTCCGACAGCATCTACCGAGGCGCGATGACATTCCTCAACGAGGAGTACCGGACCATTGCTGTCTTCGTCCTCGTGGTGATGGGCATCCTTCTGGCGGTTTCGCAGCTCACGGGAGAGCTGCCGTGGGAAACGTCGCTGTCGTTCTTGGTCGGCGCCATCTTTTCTGGGCTGGCCGGCAACATCGGTATGCGCATTGCCACGCGCTCCAATGCCCGGACGGCCGAGGCGGTCAAGGGGCACTTTATGGAGGGACTCCGCATCGCGTTTTCCTCGGGTGCGGTGATGGGTCTCTCCGTCGTCGGCCTGGGCATCATCGGCGTTTTTATCTTTTACTGGACCTTCGGCACCTGGCTCGGGGTCGGCGGGGAGGCACTCCGCAGCATCCTGTTCAGCTTTGGCTTCGGTGCCAGCAGCATCGCGCTCTTCGCCAGGGTCGGCGGCGGCATCTACACCAAGTCGGCTGATGTCGGTGCGGACATCGTCGGCAAAGTCGAGGAGGGTATACCCGAGGATGATCCGCGGAATCCTGCCGCTATCGCGGATAACGTCGGCGACAACGTCGGCGATGTCGCTGGCATGGGTGCCGATCTCTTCGAGTCGTATGTGGACTCCATCATCGCCGCTATCTCACTCGCCATCATCTCTACCGGATTGGCGGATACGTTTGGCTCCAACGTTGAACTCTATCCTCTCATCATCGTGGCTCTGGGCGTGTTTTCATCTGTCGGGGCGATGCTCTTCGTGCGCGGCAAGAACGCCTACGGGGCGCTCCGCAACGGGCTGTTCGGCTCGGCTATCATCTTCGCCGTCGTAGCCTTCATCGCCACCTGGTATCTGCTGGATGCCATGGAGCCGTATTACGCCATCCTGGTCGGTCTCGTCGACGGTATCGTCATCGGCCTCGCCACTGAATACTTCACGTCGGATGAGCGGCGGCCGACGCAGACCATCGCCCGGGCGGCGCAGACGGGCCCCGCCACTGACATCATCCAGGGTATGTCCATCGGTCTGCTGAGCGTCGTTGTTCCCATCCTTGCTACTGCCATATCGATGGTGCTGGCCTATCATTTCGCCGATTTTTACGGCGTCGCCCTGGCGGCGGTGGGGATGCTTTCGACGCTGGGTATGTCGCTCGCCAACGACTGCTACGGTCCCGTTGCGGACAACGCCGCCGGCATCGCCGAGATGGCGGAGATGGGCTCCGACGTCCGCGAGAAGGCGGAGGGACTCGACGCTGTCGGCAACACGACGGCTGCGATGGGCAAGGGCTTCGCCATTGGCTCCGCGGCCATCACCGCCCTTGCGCTTGTCTTCACGCTCGTGAAGTCGGTGGGGACCGACGTGACCATCGCCCTCGATACACCAGCGGTCATGGCCGGTTTGTTCATCGGCGCCATGCTGCCTTTTCTGTTCTCAGCGCTGACGATGGGGGCCGTTGGCCGAGCGGCGCAAAAAATGGTGGATGAAGTGCGGCGGCAGTTCAGGGAGCTGGGCATCCTCAGGGGCGAGGGCAAGCCGGATTATCAGCGGTGCGTCAGGATTGCGACGCGTGGCGCCCTCGTCGAGATGATTCTGCCCGTCATCGTGGCTATCGCTGCGCCTATTGCCGTCGGCCTCTGGGATGTCGGCGCTTTGGTCGGCCTGCTGGCCGGCGCCACCGCGACGGGCTTCCTGCTCGCTATCTTTCTGGCCAACGCCGGTGGTGCCTGGGACAACGCCAAGAAGTATATCGAGGCCGGCAACTATGGCGGCAAGGGCAGCGAGGCGCACAAGGCGGCGGTGGTCGGCGACACCGTGGGCGACCCGTGCAAGGATACCTCCGGCCCGTCGTTGAACATCCTCATCAAGCTGATGTCGATTGTGTCGCTGGTGTTCCTGCCGTTGTTCCTGTAACGCTGCAATAAAGATTTAAAGCACCTCCGGATAGCGTCATGTGCTATCGACCGACGACGGTGAAGCCATCGTTCTGCGGCGCCGGGCGAACATCAGGGTCGGGAAGGGACGGGCCATCGGCACCCTGTTTGTGACTACCACCCGGCTGGCGTTTCGTCCCCTGCGAGCCGGTCGCCAGATTGACATCAACCTGGATGACATCGAGTCCGTTGCGACAAGCGGCATCCTGTTCAAAAAAATGCGGGTCTGCACCGCCGACACTACCTACACTGTCTTTACGAAGGGAGCTGCCGACGTCGTCAACCTTGTCCAGGCGCTCATGGACATTCCCGCCACGGGGCAGTAACCGCCTCGATGGGACTACTTTCTTATATCCCTGCCCGTATTACCACCGTGTATCCGTCTGACGTCCGCATCGCGATACTCCGCATCGAGGGCACCAACTGCGAGGAGGAATCCTACCACGCGTTTGCCGAGCTCGGTGCCCGGCCGGATTACGTCCATCTCAACATGCTGCGCCGCGGCGATGTATCGCTCTTTGATTACCAGGGTGTTTTCATCCCGGGTGGCTTCTCAGCCGGTGACTACGTCCGCGCCGGGGCGATCTTTGCGGCGCGTATCAAGGCGCTGCTCATGGACGACCTTCGCACGTTCGTCGATGACGGCTACCCGGTCGTGGGTATCTGCAACGGCTTCCAGGTGCTGACGGAGCTGGGGCTGCTCCCGGCCGTGGACGGCATCAGCGAGACCCCGGAGGCATGTCTGGCGGTGAACGACTCCAACCGCTTCGAGTGTCGACCGACGCTGCTGCGCCACGACAGCGTCTGCCCGCTGACGTCACGTATCCCGGAGGGTGACGTCCGGCTGATCCCGTCGGCGCACATGGAGGGCAAGCTCATGTTTGCGCAGGGCGAGGAGCAGCGTGTCCTGCAGCGCCTGGAGGATGAGGGATGCATTGTCTTCCGCTACGTCGATGACAGCGGCAACGAGGCAGGCTATCCCTGGAATCCCAACGGCTCCATTGGCGACATCGCTGGCCTGTGCAACCCCGCGGGCAACGTGCTTGGCATGATGCCGCATCCGGAGCGCTCCTTTTATCCATGGCAGCATCAGGATGACGGTGCGGCGGACGGACGAGCGCTTTTCGAGTCAATGCTTGCATACATCGGGACGCTGTAACCATGCCTGGCCATCTCAGGGACAGCGAGGTCGTCGTCGACGAGCAATCCGAGGCTACCAGGCACTACAACAAGGGATACTTTGGCTCCATCGAGGGTACGACGTTGCATCTGGACATCATCGAGGCCGCCTTCCTCGTGGAGTCGGACCGCCTCAAGGTGCTCCGAAACGGCAGCCCGATGTCGCTGCAGGAGCTCATGCTTCACGGCATCCAGCGTGACCCGGCCTTCGAGATACGGTACCTGGTGTATCGCGATTTGCGGCAGCGTGGCTACGTGGTCGACGCTGGGGATGAGTCCATGAACCTGTATCCCCGGGGAGGGGCACCGCATTCCCACGAGCCGGATTTCTTGGTTAAGGCGCTCTCGGAACGCTCCCCGTTTTCCATCCGGGACATCGCGATGCTGCTCCATGCCCTGCAGCGCCGTCGCCTCATGGTGGGCATCGTGGACGAGGAGGGCGACCTCACCTATTACTATGTCAAGTTTTTCCGGATGCAGGGGACGCTGGAGGAACACGGCAGCTACGACGGGGTCGTCACGCTGCTGGGCGACCGGAGCATGGTCTGGGATGCCTCCCTGGCCGGTGAACTGCAGCAGCAATACGTCGGCCGGACGTTTGGCGACGACGTTGTCCAGCTCTCGCTGATGGAGACGGCTTATCTGGCTGAGAAGGGCGCGACGGTGCACCGCAACGGCGATGCGCTGTCCTGCGACGAGTTCATGGACCATGCCCGGGAGATACAGCCCGACATCGAGCGCCGACTTAGGGCATATAAAAGCCTTCGGGGCAAGGGCCTGGTGCCCAAGACGGGATTCAAGTTCGGCTCGCATTTCCGTGTCTACCGCCGGCCCGTCGGCGAGGGACATGCCCCCTATCTCATCCACGTGCTACCGGCGGATTTCACCTCCACCTGGACGGAGGTCAGCCGGGCGGTGCGCCTCGCGAACTCGGTTCGGAAGGAGATGATATTCGCCCGTGTCGCCGACGACCTAGAGTACATCCGCCTGAAGCGGATCACGCCGTAACG
>CAYPWJ010000036.1:0-9057 GCA_964414415.1 uncultured Thermoplasmatales archaeon
GAAAAATAAGCGAATGAAGAAGTTAAAAATAAAAATCCTGAGCAAATATTATACAATCTGCCCTAAATGTGGCCGACGGACATGGAATATAAAAACAGCCAGCTGCGACAGCTGCTTTGACTCCTTCGAATTTGTGTAGAAGCCGCGGGATGTCGCCTGCAACAGCATGTAGGCACATGCAGGCAGCATAACACCGCAAACGGGCTTTCTTTTTTCCCTCTCTATAATCCCTCGGTATGAGCGGAATATATACCGGGGTGTCTGAGTCCGTTGTCCATGGCGGTGGCTTTGCTGATGTGCGTTAGCGGCGTCGATGTCTTCTGTTCGATTTCTTGTGCCTATTTTGTCGATATGTATTCTGCTTCCTGTTGTATTTCCTCTGTCCCTTGGAGGGTGTTTTTTGTTTCCTTGCGGAAGCCCTGTGGAAGGAAACCTGTTTGAACGCGGGCATTTTTGCTGGCGTGATGGTGCCTTTATATTCTTTCTGAATCCGCCTGAAGCTGTCATGGTCATGCCGGGTGAGAAGGGTAACGGCGACGCCTGTTTCCCCTGCACGGGCTGTCCGCCCGATTCTATGGACATATTGTTTCGTCGTCTTTGGTACATCGTAGTTGAACACATGGGTGACTTTTTTTATGTCAAGCCCCCGGGCAGCTACATCAGTTGCCACCAGCACATCTGTTGCATTGTTCTTGAGCGCGTTGAGGGATTTCAAGCGTGCCGGCTGCGTCATGCCGCCATGGATCGCTACAGCGTTAACGTTCTGTTTCCTGAGGTTTTGCGCGACGACATCTGTCTCCCTCCGGGTATTGCAGAACACTATCGTTGAACCCGATGCACTGTCTTTGAGGAGATGCACGAGGAGGGAAAACTTCAGATGTTTGGGGGATATGTCGTAATACCGCTGCTCTAGCTTATGGGCCGACACATATGGTTTGGTCTTCACGACCAGTGGACGCATCATGTATTGCCCCACTACTTTCTGGAATTCGCCGTGAATGGTCGCGCTGAACATAAGCATCTGCCGGTTTTTCGGTGTATGACGTATGATTTTATCTACATCGTCGATGAAGCCCATGTCGAGCATTCTGTCGGTTTCATCGAGCACAACAAACTGAATCGCATTAAAACAGAGGGTATTCCGCCCGATATGATCCAGTATCCTGCCTGGCGTTCCGACAATGATATCTGCAGTTCGAACGCCTTTTATTTGGGGGCCTATGCTAACGCCCCCGTAGATGCCCGTTGTCTGTATGCCAAGGCGCGCACCGAACTCCCGAAAAACGTCGGTGATTTGTACGCAGAGCTCCCGGGTCGGGGTAAGGACAAGTGCCTGCACCCCGGCGCCGGGGGTTATCTTGTTCAGTATGGGGAGACCGAAGGCCAGTGTCTTCCCTGAGCCTGTCTCGGCCTGGCCGACGACATCCCGCCCGCGGGATATTTCATCGATGCATTTTTCTTGAATGTGTGTAAGCCGCTCAAAGCCGTTTTCTCTTGTTTTTTCTAAAAAACTCAAATCCATGTCTAAATCATCAAATTTCATGTTATTCCTCTTGTTCTATATGTTCCTAGAAGGTGTTCCTAGAAGGAGTCTTGCGTTAGTTGTATCCTGTTTCTGAGTGTTTTCTTCTCGTGATGAGGTGCACTCGTATGTTTTCCATAGTCGTCCTTGATGTCAACAGCAATCAACAAAAAAGAGTGAAACGATTACTCCGTTAATGTTACAGTGTTAACGCCCCCCTCAAGGCGTGGGAAGTATATAACCTTTCTGTATCTTTATTTGGAGGTGCTGCATGACAAACCTGGGCCGGACCCTGTCTGTATTGTATGCCAGGTTCTATGTTCTCTTCGTCCTGCGTTATATCGAGTTCTTCTGCGACGTTAACGAGTTCGTTGGCTCAGTATCGTATCCATGAAGCACAGTCGAACACCTGAACGGGTATCTCTCGTGGCGTCTTCCATCGTTCCATAACCTTGCCAGGACCAGATTTTGTTGGCAATCGGCCTGTGGTATAGTCTGATACGCTAGTCGCCCTCTCCAAACGGTGGACGTGTGAGAATGCCGATACACCTCTGTATCATGCCTTCTTGGTTTTCAGTGAATTCATATGTGTCCAGTACGTCATCGACATAATCCTGAAGTGATGTACCCATTTCGCAACTGCGGGCATACCAATCACAGACCATTTCACCTATCACATCAAGAGGTATCTCCGTGATGTCGTCCCAATACTGGAAATGATGTTTTGAATTCTTGCGGTGGGAATCAAGTGCTTCCTGGAATTGTTCACTGTCGGCTGACCGAAGATGCATGAACTCGATGGCAGCACTGACCTTCCGATTGTCATGGTTGAAACAATTGAGCATGACGCGTTTGGCCATCACCGGATGTTCCTTGAAAAATTCGTTGGCAATCTTAATTCCGGCATGTGCAACATTGAGTTTGTGTTGAATAATGATATTGAAGTATTCTTTATCCTTCATGCGCCACCTGTTCAAACAATGCAGGGTGCTCAAGTGCTGGCATTGACTGTTTCACCTGCGCGTTTCTGGACGGCGTACATATAGTCGCATCTGTTATATGCACCATCAGAAATGTGACGTACCAGTTCACGGATAGCAAGATCGATTATCCCGCCGAAAACCGTCGATATGCCCTCCTCATTCCAGTCCACAATACGTTCCTCTAAATCCAATTGAGATTTTTTCAATGCATGACTAGTATTACCATTTTTGATGTCCCAAATCATAACATCCTGCGGCATCTAACGCTCCCTTCAGAAAAAATAAATGACAAAGCAGTATAAAGTGCTTATCCGCTACACCTGCTATCTATGGCCGTTGAAATGGTCTCCGTCGAAGTCTCGCCATGCATGGCGGGGAGGACGCCACGTATTGTAGAACTCCTATGGTTTGCAAAAGAAACACCAAATACATGTCTACGGTTGCTGTTTCGGCCCTCCTCAAATGTTTAGATAGCACCAGCGAGACGTACGCCAGAAAGCCGCAGCGAGTGCCCGTTCAGCTGGCAGGGCGCAAGAAATGAGTACATTAGTATAGCCGAAGCTATCAAGAGGACAAGTGCCGGCGTGGCTCCTTACGCGCATGGAGGCCGCTCCTTACACGTGGAGACACCCCAAACTATATAGAGGAGCGCCGGCATGGAGGGGCAGGAGAAATACCTACTATGGAAGGAACCGTAAAGAAATGGATGATGTCCTATGGATTCATAGACACATCCGAAAGCCAAGAAGACGTTTTTGTACACGAGTCCGACGTCCAGTCGGGCGCCCAGCTGAATGAAGGCACAAAAGTCAAGTTTGATATGAAAGAGGACCCACGTGGACCGAAAGCCATCCACGTTGAAGTCATCGAGTAGCCAAGCTTACGTCTCAACAGACGGGATAGCTCCCGGCATGCAGGAGTCACCTGCCCTTTTCCCTTTTCTCCCTGTTTTTTGTTTTATCAAAATAGACTATCGTCGGATGTTTTAGCACCCCATGGATACTGGACACGAAATTGTACCCTGCCCAAAAGCTTTATACAACCAGCGGCATGGAACCAGGGACATAAAGGATGGATGATGGTGGAAAATAAAACGGGAAAGCAGGAAGAGATTACACGATGCCCTGAATGTGGCTCAGCCCGTCTTGCTCAGGATTATAAGCGGGGAGAACTGGTATGCAAACAATGTGGATTGGTCATCGAGGACCGGTATATCGATCAGGGGCCTGAATGGCGTGCCTTTGACCAGGAGGAACAGAACAAAGTCGCTCGAACTGGAGCGCCAGTAAAGCATCCTTCAGATCTCCCCACCGTTATCGATTGGAAGAATACAGACAGCTCTGGAAACGCTATTCCCTCTCACAATCGAGCTGGAGTATACCGGTTGCGGAAATGGCAGCAGAGAGTCGGCAGACGACAGACCTCGAGGGGAAGTATGGATACTGCTCTCTCCCGCTGTGACAGGATGTCATCGAACATGGAACTCCCCCGGCAGGTACGGGAGGCAACCGCCATGATGTACCGGAGAGCGGTTGAACAACGGCTGATCCGCGGGAGGAGCATGGAAGCTATGACTGCTGCTGCCCTGTATGCTGCGTGCCGTCAATGCGGCGTTCCCCGCACCCTGGACGAGGTGGCTGATTCCTCCGGGGTGGACAGAAAGGACATCGGGAAAACCTACCGTTTTCTCTCCCGGGAGCTGAAGCTCAACCTCATGCCGCTCCAGCCACAGGACTACCTCTCCCGTTTTTGCAGAAAGCTGGATCTCGGTGAAGGCACCGAACGTGAGGCCCTGGATATCCTTCGACGGATAAAGGAACAGGGATTGACGAGCGGGCGTGGCCCCACCGGGATAGCGGCGGCAATCATATACATCACCACGCTTTTAGAGGAAGACGATAGAACACAGAGTGATGTTGCCGCCGTTGCAGGGGTCACCGAGGTGACTATCAGGAATCGCTATAAGGAGATGGTGGAACACCTCGACCTTGGTATATCAGGCAAGATGTAGAAAGAATGAGACTTCTGGTAGTTTTTTGTATGATAATCATGTTTTCGTACCTGGTAGACTCGTCATAATCGCCTGAAGTAAAAGGAATGAGAGAAAGAGGTAGCTAGCCAAATCCTGCTCTCTACCTACTTGGTGAGCAGGATTTCGATGGAGGAAACGTTGCGGGAATCGCCTTCCTTTGATTCCACCTCTTCGGTGTCAATCGAGATGTTTTCGACGGTTGCATCCTTCAAAAACCGGTTCCGGGTTATCTCTGCTGCATCTACGGCCCTGGAGATAGCTCGACCGCGAGCCTTCAGCGTCACAGTTTTAGCTCCCTGTTCGAACTCCGTTATCACGGCTATCACGTAGCTCATTGGGGCCTTGGTTCCGACATAGACGATGTGTTCTTCTTCGTTCACAGTATCACCGTGTCTCCTATCACCCGATGTTATTTAAAGCTGTGCATGACGGGGTACTCATAGAGCTCTTTCTAGCAGCAGTAAAGGCCTTGATTGCCTTGCCGTAGCCGCATCCCGTTTTTTCTGTCGCCAGCAGAGCAGCCGGCAGAGGAAGCGGCAATCCGCAATAGGCTTTTTCTTGCCGTCGCAAAGCAAGGAAAATAGTCTTTCTAGACATCGGGCGTTTTCCCTGATAAATGCGATAGAATCAGTCCATTTCAAACTATCTATCAAGCTTTTTGCATATCATTTTTTACCGAAACCCGTTACATCTTAACGGGGCGTTTCTGTCTTAAAAACATCTTTTTGCGACAGGAAATCAACTATTCATTAACCCCCTAGACCACTAGCCCGTGACGGTGTTGTTAAATGTATCCGAGGGCGTTCTTTTAAACTTTCGTTTGGAGAGCAGGGGCATAGGTTAAAAAACGGCCGTCTGATACATGGAATAGATACCATGAACAAGGCACACTTTCTTGTCTTTGCCGTTGGGCTCCTGTTCGTTGTTTCAGCTGTGTCGTCAAGCTTCGCCGTGACATCCACCGGCCCTCCGTCTCACGCTGGAGATACCGGGCCGGCACTTGTGCGTGTCGACACCGGTCTGCTCGACGCATCGGTGCTGGACGGCCTGGAGGTTGTCGGCCGTCTTTCCGGAGGAAAGGTGGACGTGCTCGTGCCGCGGGAGCGGCTCCCCGAGGTGCTGGAGTACGTGCCCGATGCCTCCGTTGTGATGGAGGACGTGGCGTCGCATAACCAGATGGTCGCGGGTGATTACCACAGCCTGGCGGAGATGGAGCAGACACTCCATGACATCGCCGAAACCTATCCGGCTATCACCAGTCTGTACAGCATCGGCAGCAGCTACCAGGACCGGCCGATATGGTGCCTTGAGATCTCCGACAATCCCGGAGTCGACGAGGGCGAGCCCGGTGTATTGTTCATGGGGCTGCATCATGCCCGGGAGTGGCCGTCTCTCGAGATATGTCTCCATCTGGCGGAGACGCTCACCGGCAGCTATCTCGTCAACGAGAGCGTCGGCGACCTGGTCGACGGACGGCGGATATGGGTGGTGCCCTGTGTCAACCCGGACGGCTACCATTACTGCCACGACGAGGGCAACGACTGGCGGAAAAACCGTCATTATTTTCCCGGCAGCGATACATATGGCGTCGATCTCAACCGGAACTATGCCGGCTCCAGCAACGGCGACGGCCGCGGCGCGTGGGGGTCGCTCGGCGGCGCGTCGCTGACCCACAACCCCGCCTATAGCACCTATTGTGGCCCGGAGGCATTTTCGGAGCGTGAGGTGCAGGCCGTCAGGGATATGTTCCTCGAAAACAACGTATCCGCGGCTATCTCCTGGCACACCTACGGCGAGCTCGTCCTCTGGCCGTGGGGCTATTCAGGCGAGGTGCAGGCACCCGACAGCGGATATCTCTCCCGGCTCGGCAAAGACATGGCCGGCCTGATCGCCTCGCAGGACGGCTCAGGTTCCTACACGCCGACGCAGGCCGCCGGTCTCTACCCGACGACCGGCGACACCACCGGCTGGGCCTACGGCAACGCGCACTACGTCCAGGGCACCACCACGTTTGCCTACACCATCGAGGCCTGTCAGGAGTTCCATCCACCTGCATCGACGCTCGACCAGGTTGTCGAAGAAAACCTCGAGGGAGCGATGCTCCTGCTACGGGAGGCAGCAAGCATCAGCGAGGTGACGCCGCGGGTGCTCCCCCCGTGCATCGCCGACCTGTCGACGGATCCTGACGGGTCCTACACCGTCTTCTGGGGGGAACGGAATCCGCCTGCCAACGCATTGCAGTTCCAGCTCGACGAGCTCTCCGGGATGTCGTACGACATCGACCACGCCGAGGGCGACGGCGATGCATGGCAGCGTGACGGCTTTGCCCCGACCACGGCGCGGCAGCATTCAGGTGAGCAGAGTTACGGCCCCCGCAACGAAAACAGCGACGTGTCGTCGATGACCACCGCCATGCCGATCCCCGTCGTTGAGGGGCAGCGGCTCTCCTTCTGGTGCTCATACGACATCGAGAAGGGATGGGACTATGCCTTCGTCGAGGTCAGCAGGGACGGCCGGAGCTACGAGGTCATCGATGGCTTTACCGGCTGCTCGGATGGATGGCAGTACCACGAGTACAGCCTGGACAACTATACCGGCGCGTCGGTCTTCCTTCGCTTCCGGTATACCACGGACGGGCGGACGCTCGGCGACGGCTTCTACGTGGACGACATCGCTCCTGTCGCGAGCTTCGCATCGGTCTCCACGCTGGCGAGCAATCTCACCGGGCATCGGTATGACGTCTCAGGGCAGCCTGAAGGTGTCTACTATTACCGGGTGCGAGGCGCCAACGACGCACGTGGATGGGGCGACTACAGCACCCTGGAGCGCATCCAGGTGTCGGAGACCGACAACACGCCGCCGGATGCGCCGTCTATCGACGGGCCGCGGCGCGGTGAGACCGGCGAGGAGTACACCTACACGTTCCGGGTGACAGACGCCGAAGGCGACGATGTCTCTCTCTATGTGGACTGGGGCAACGGCAGCGACAGCGGCTGGCAGGGGCCCTACGACAGCGGCGAAACCGTTACCCTCTCTCACACGTGGAGTGAACGAGGTGATTTCGCCATACAGGCCACGGCGAAGGACGACGGTGACATCCAGAGCACATGGTCATCGATGCAGATAAGCATGCCGCTGGAGCACCAAACGCTGCTGGGAAAAATCATCAACTGGCTGGCCGCGATGCTGCACTCCTTCGCCCGTTGACCTCCCGCCGAACCGGGACGAGTCCCTCAAGGGCGAGGCAGGCTAAAAGAGTTTCCACATGGTGACGGTGTCGCTGTCCGTCCGACCTGCCGCGTCGTGAGCAACTGCTTTGACGGTGTGTCTTCCGAAGGCCGGCTGGCTCCACGTCCAGCGGTAGGGCGGCTCGTCGTCGGTGAACGCGTGGGTGCCGTCCACCAAGAACGCGACGTGCTCAATGGGGTGATCGCTGGCCGCAAGGTGGCCGACGTCGACGGTGACCGGGCCACCGACGACGAGGTGGCTGATGGCCCATAGCTTATGGTCGAACAGCAGGAAGGAACCGTTCTGCGGGCTGGTTATCTCTATGTTGAGGGGAGCACCGCCCATCTCGTAGAGCTGTGCTATCTCGCCTGCAGTGAGCGACCGATTATACACGCGAACGTCGTCGATGGCGCCGCGGTAGTGCATGAAGTGGGGGCTTTTCACATCGTTGGTCTTGCCGTAGCCGATGGAGAACTGCTGCTGGACGGGGATGTCGTCGAGGAAGAGCGTGTCGTCTGGCTCGCCGAAGTTGTAGTAGCGGTTGACGAGCTCGGCGCCGTTGAGGTAGCCGGTGTTGCCGTCCGGGCCGACGGTGACAGCGAAATGGTACCATTCACCTGCATCGAGATGGAAGCCGGTGTCGAAGCAGAGCACGGGAATCTGTTGCCCGATGACCCAGGTGACATAGAGCCGCCTGATGACCGGGTACTTGTGACCCAGCTCGATGATGAACATGTTGTCCTGCTCATCGCCGTCGTCGATGCCCAGATGAAACAGCGGTTCTATCTCCTGCCGGTCGAGGATATACGAGTAGTTGAACCAGAACGCGATGGTGCCCTGCTCGAGTGAGCCGATGGCGTCGATGACGCCGGATGGAAAATCGACATAGTCGTCCTCGCCGTCGAACCACAGGCAGCCATCGACGCGGCCTTCAGCCGGGCGAGTGCCGTGGATGGTGCCGTTCAGCCCGCTGGCGACGTCGACGGCCACATCGCCATCAGGGCTATCGAATGGCCAGTGGGCAACGAGGCCATCCAGGCCAACCGGCGAAACGTCAGCCGGTACCGTGCTCTGGCCGACGGTGACAGAAACAGGAGTCGCCGGAACCATGACTGCAGCCACCACCATGCAAATGAGTGCTATCGCAGATATCCGTGCCATGGTATCTCAACGCAGGGAAAATGGAGTTCGCGAATATAAATATGTCGCATAAAGGACTTCGGGATGTGAAGGCTTCATCCCGAAAGTCGTGGCGGCGGGCAGCCGCCAGGGCTGGCCCGGCGGAAGAAATG
>CAYPWJ010000037.1:0-8347 GCA_964414415.1 uncultured Thermoplasmatales archaeon
TTCGAGGGCACGATTCCCGAGGGGCAGTACGGCGCCGGCGAGGTCTCCATCTGGGACGAGGGCACCTATGAGCTGCTCAAGCGGGAGGACGACGAGATAAAGCTCGAGCTCCACGGCAAACGCCTGCAGGGGCGATACGTGCTCGTTCCCTTCAGGAAGGCCGGTGACGACGGCTGGCTTATCATCAAGGAATAATGGGGGGCTGCCACGGATATGTTTATAAACGGCTGTTCTCTCCAGTTCCATGCAGGAGCGATTCGAGGTGACGAAGATACTCGACGGGAACACGTTCGAGGTCACGCCGTTCTGGGAATGGCAGGATGAAAACGGCAACCGGGTGCAGGCGACTGGCTATGAGCCACCGGCAGCCGGCGAGCCCGGATACGAAGCGATGCAGAACAGCCTCATGGAGCTGCTGTTCGGTGAACGCGTCGCCTTGACAGACCCAGAAGCGATCAAAGACGACGCGCTGGTGTGTACTCTCCAGGTTAACGGACAAAATCTCGCGGAGCACTTCCCGGGATACAGGGAATAGCCGCCGGGCTCCATCGTTACATATCGTACCGGCAGCTCGGTTATGATCCTCAGAAAATCCGCTGCTACGCCGTCGGAGCCGGTCACCGCGTTTCTCCGCAGATGGACGGGCCTGAGATTGTTTCGCCCGTCGCTGCTGCGGCTGCTGTTGATAGGGTTCTCCCAACCTATAAATAACGAGGAGGCATAGATATGTGGAGGTAACAATGAACGGGAGTATGCTGAAACATGGAACGGCGGTGCTGGCCATCGCCATGTTCCTTGCCACCGTCGTGGTTCCTGCGGGAGGAGGCCTTGGAGTGGTGTCTCTCCGGCCTGCCGATGGAGATGGGCAGGCCATCGAGCATAACCAAGACATCGAACTGCCGGAGCCGCAGCACCTCGACCTTTCGCTGGAGGTGGCGATGGCCCGGCGCAAGTCGGTGCGCATGTTCACCGAGGAGACGGTCAGCCAGGAAACGCTGTCCACCATACTCTGGCACGCATACGGCTTTGTGAACGGACAAAAGCGAGCGGTCCATCCCCTGGATGGCTACGCTGCTCACCTCTACGTGCTCACCGGCGATGCCGTCTACCGGTACGACCCGTCGGCCCACGTCCTGCGGTTCCACCTCAATGGCGACTACCGTCACATAGGGCAATACGAGGCACCCCTTCAGCTGGCCGTCACCTGGAACGAAAGCAGGGGCGCCGATGAACACTTGGGGGCCGCCGAAATCGGGGCAATCGGCCAGAACATCCAGTTCGCGGCCAACATCCTCGGACTGGGTACCGTTGTCACCGCCGGCTCAGGCTTCAGCCAGCTCGAGATACCGCCAGCGGAACGCGGCAGGATTATCATGCCTCTTGGACACCCCCGACACTCCTACGACTTCACCTACCAGCCAGGGCTCCGTCTGTTACTTCCCGCCATCCGCAACGCCTCGATGACGTTGACCGAGGCGGTGGAGCAGCGACGGGAGGCCACCAGCTTCTCGGGCAGTCTTTCACGGCAGGAGCTGTCACAGCTGCTGTGGAGCGCCTATGGTTTCTCCTACAACATTGATGAGGCGCAGACGGAGCGCAACAACATCGTGCGACACCGGACAGTGCCCAGCGCTCACGGCTACTACCCTCTGAAGATCTATGTGGTGACCGCAGACGGCGTCTATCGCTACCTCCCCGGTCTCTACCGCTACTACATGTGGGACCTCCCCGTCGTACACGGCCTGATTCCCCTGCGGACTGGAGACTTCCGCGAGGGCGTCGCGGAGGCTTCCTCCATGGAGGATATCGGGTCAGCCCCCGCCATCCTGGTGTCGACGCTGAACATCCAGATGACCGAGGGGATGATTGGTCTCCCCGACGACCTGTCAGACGAGCGGTTCCGCTGGCTCTGGTACTACGAGGCCGGTGCCGCAGCGCACAACGTCCTCCTCGAGGCGACGGCCTGGGGCTGCACGGCGAACGTGGCACTTCCCCAAGACGGCGACCATCTCCGCTCTATACTCCGGGTGACCGACAACCAGCTCCCTCTACTCATCATGCCTGTCGGGGAGGCCTGATAGGATGCCGACGGACCCCCGACGAGAGGAAATCGAGGAGGCGTTCGACGATATGCGGGAGGCGCTCCGGCAGCTGGAGGAAGGACAGCGCGTGCCGCTCCCCGAGCTGTTTCCTCCGGCGTTCATGGAGGAGTACACCGACACCCCGGATATAGAGACGTTTTTGGCCGAAAGCGGCCAGTTTGCACCCGAGGACCTCGCCTCAGGTAGCCTGAACTGCACCGCCTGCGAGACGGGTTTCGAGAGCCCCAACGAGGTGTTCGACAGCGAAACGTTTGACCGCTACGTCACTGAGCGTTCCTCGTTCAGCTCGTGGGACGAGATGCTCGATGCAGCGGCGCGACAGTGGCTGGCCCGACAGCTGGAGCCATAACAGGGTTAGATGGGTGCTTCTTCTTCCTCCGGGCAGGGCGTCTTAACGTCCTGGTAAAAAATGAGTAGCGCCGTGACGATCAGGGTGGCGCCCACGAACGCGTAGGGATTGACAAACCACAGGATGACAGCGAGGAGATAGTATATGGCCCGGATGCCAAACGTGAACCGGTGCATCGCCCGGACGAAGACCTTCTGCCGGAGCCCACGGGGGTCGAGACCGCCGCCGTTGCCGTTTTCCAGCCGGCAGGCCGTCCGCTCGATGTCCTCCGGCGGCACGCCGATGAGAATCGTGAAGCGCACCATGTGACGCAGCGATAGCAGAAACATCATCAGGGCAAACACGAGCAGGCCGAACAGCAGCACAAGCCTGACCTCCATGATATGCGCCGGCGCCCCCGTCAGGTCTATCCAGTCCTCGAAGTTCCGCACCAGCAGCCCGAGCAATACCAGGATGGCCGAGGAGAGAAACGTGGTGGACATGATCAGGTTGCGCATGCTCTGCACGCCGACGATGGTCTCCTCCATGTTGGAGACGCGCTTCACCCATGCCCGGTAGAACAGGTTGAGCAGCCCGCGCTTCGCGGTCACCGGCTCCTGCAGACTCCGGTGGAGCACCGCCGCATACAGGGCGACGCAGCCGGCGAACACGGCAAGGGCTACACCATTGATCACGTCGGGGTTCATGAGACGAGCGCCATTACAGCCGGGGTTATATAAACGTTGTGGTTTCGCTGCTTTTATTGTTCAAGGGCGAGCGGGCCGAGCATCCAGAACGAGCCGAGGATGGATGCCGTGCCGACGGTGACCTCCACCTCGACCGGGCCGAATCCCACCGGCAGCATCCGGATATCCGTTACCGCTCCAGCGGGGATGCGGTCGATGGAGCCATGCAGTGTATAGGACGGCACGTATGGCCCCTGCAGGCTGAGCGACCACTCCAGGCTCTGGCGTGGCTCCTCCCGCCTGTTGTCCACCCTGCAGGTGACACCGAGGCCGCCGGAGAGCGACAGCGTCATGCCCGGGTCACGCAGCGACGCAAGCCACATGTCCCGGCTGCCGGAGAACGACGACGAATACCCCGCCGCGATGTATCGCTCCGCGTCAGCCTGGAGGAGTGCCCTGAACGCGTCGTCGCCCGCTCCGCCGGCCTCGCGGCTCCACAGCATCTCGCCCTGTCGGTTGACCCTGACCAGCCAGCCGTTGCTGTCCGCTCCCCCTTCCCTGGCGTGGCTTCTCGCGCCGGCGACAAGGAAGCCGTTCTCCACCGGCAGGATAGCCTCCGCGTCTTCCAAATGCCCCCCGCTCCATCCATACCGATGCTCCCATTCCACGTGGCCCGTATCGTCGGTCTTCACCAGCCAGAGGTCATAGCCCATATCATCCCTGGAACGGGAGATGGCACCGCCGGCCAGGAAGCCGCCGTCAGCCGTTGGCTGCAGGCAGTTGATGAAGCCATCTCGCCCCCCTCCGAGCGCCTGCTTCCAGATGACGGTGCCCGCATCGTCGGTCCGTATCAGCCACCCGACAGCCGTGTCAGGCTCGTGTGCTTCCCAGTTGGTGACCGCCGTGACGTAGCCGCCGTCCTGTGTCTGGCAGACAGCGCTGGCACTCGCGTTGGGCAGGCCGGTGACGAAACGCGTCCATCGTTGTTCTCCCCCGCCGTCGGTTTTCATGAGCCAGGGAGTGATATGGGAAGACCGGTCGCCGGACGTGTTATGGCTTCGGCCGGCGACGATGTAGCCGCCGTCCGCAGTCCCCTCGACGTGATGCGGGACGATGAGGTTCACCGGGTCACGGAGGTACGTGCTGTTCCACACCATGTCTCCCTGCCCGTCTATCTTGAAGAGCCATGCCTCGCAGAGCGCCTCGCCGATGGTGTAATTGGAGATGCCGGTGACCACGTAGCCGCCCTCCGCTCGGACCACTCCTGTCGGTATGTCGATATCTCGCGAGCCATATGTCCTGTTCCAGCGCTCGTTGCCCTGCCGGTCGGTTCTGACCGCCATGGCACTCTCCGGCCCCGGGCCGTAGGACGCGGTGGGACCGACCAGCATGTAGCCGTCTCCTGCCGATGCGACGCCGGCTGCCCGTTCATAATCGCTGCCGCCGTAGGTCCGGTTCCATTCGCCGTCGCATCCCAGGGAAGTCGCCGCATCCGGTTCAGCGCACAAAAGGGGCTCTCCCATGCTCCCTGCGGGGATGAGGGCACCCAGGAGAAGGACACAGACAAGGATGCTGGCACGCATTATCTGACACCTCCACGTATCTATCCGCTAGCGGTTTATATTTTTTTGCCGGACTCCGTGAATTCCTTGCTCACGCTACCCGATGTGTCCGTGTGATGAATGCGCGGCACGGCTATCTGTCACTTTACTGGAGCAGGGCCTTGAGGTCGTCAGGGGTTTCCGGCAGCTCCTTGTAGCGGTTGCGGATGGTGACCTCGGTGACGCCGGCGACGTCTGCGACCTCCTGCTGCGTCCGGTGTTCGCCGCACAGGATGGAGGCGATGTAGATGGCGGCGGCTGCGACGCCGGTCGGCCCGCGCCCGGATGTCAATCCTTTTTGCTCTGCCTGCTGGAGGATGTCCAGCGCCTTTGTCTTTGTTTCCTGGCCGAGGTCGAGCTGGCTGCCGAAGTAGTCGACGTAGTCCTGCGGCGAGGCCGGCATGAGGTTGAGTGAGAGCTCCCGGGAGAGCAGCCGGTATGTCCGGCCTATTTCTTTCCGGTCGACCGCCGATGCCTCGACCACGTCGTCGAGCGTCCGCGGGATGCCTGCCTGTCGGCAGGCGGCGTATATCGCCGCTGCGGTGACCGCGTCGATTTTGCGGCCCTTGATGAAGTCTTCCTCGATGGCTTTTTTGTATATCATCGCTGCGGTCTCTCGGGCGCTTCTCGGGAGGCCAAGGCTGGAGGATAGCTGGTCCATGCGCTGGAGCGCGGTGGCGAGTTTGCTCTGCACGGTGCTCTTGGAGCCGATGCGACGGTGCCATTTTTTGAGGCGGTAGAGCTGCGATCTATTCTTTGATGGAATGGAGCGGCCGAAGCTGTCCTTGGTCCCTCGGATGATGGTGCTGATGGTGTCTGTTCCGCCGCGGTAGTCCGTCGGTGGGCCTGTCCGGGCTTTTGCGGCGCGTTCTTCTGCGTCGAACGCCCGCCATTCTGGTCCCTGGTCGATGAATGATTCGTCGACGACGAGCCCGCAGTTCTGGCAGACGAGTTCTCCCCGGCGGTAATCCTGGACGATGCGTTTTGAATCGCATTCAGGGCATTTGGTTATTTCGTCTACTTGTTTTTCGTCTTCTCCCAACATCTCAGATGTCTATGGCAGTGGTTCTATAAAAAGATTGTGGTACAAAGTTGTTATGTTTCCACCACCAGACCACGTATTTTGCATCAACGCGCGTCCGACCGCTGATTTAAACTTTAAATAAGAGGAGGTAATACACTATTGCCCCATCGGGAGCATGGTGTAACCAGGGATCATTGCGGGCTCCAGTTATGGGAATGAATACAAGAGGGTCATCCGAACGGTGACGATTAACTGGAGCGATGACCCATAGAAGAGACCCGCTGATCTGGGTTCAAATCCCAGTGCTCCCATCTCCCTCCAGCGGAGCGATAGCATGCAAGAAAACATGATACAGAAAACCATTCGGAATCCAAAGGCAATCGTGTCCCTCGTGACGGTGCTCGCCGGCGTCATATTCTACCTGGGCTGGAACATCACCTACGGCGCCTGGATGGATATCGGCATTTACTCCCCCACCATTGTCTTGGTCTCCCTCGGCGTTGCAGGCTGGCTCATCGCAACCATGCCCGACACGGAGGGCGAGAAATGAAGCGGCCTGCAATGCGCCACCTCGTGCCGCTCATTGCGGCAGGCCTCCTGCTGCTGGGTACCGGAGCCACAGTCTACGTCCAGTCATTTCAGCAGCAGGAACCGACCGGCGTCGTCACCGTCAACGGCGTCGACGTCACCTACGAGGAGCTCGTCGACACCTACCCGGAAACCACCATCACCGGATACGACGACAAAAACTACACCGGCGTCGCCATGACTGACGTGCTGGCCCATGCAAACGTGGCGGAGCCAGCAGCGCATTCCTACAAATTCGTTGGCGCAGACGGTTACTCCAAGCAGGTCAAATGGAAACACGTCCAGCATTGCATCCTCGTTGGCGCAGACGGCAAACGAGTCATATTCAGCGGGTTGCCCAAGCAGTCATGGGTGAGAGACCTGATAGAAATAACGGTGATATAACCATGAACAAAAATCTTCGACTGGTCGCAGGAATCATCCTGTTCGGCTCCATCTGGGGGCTGCTCGAATGTGCACTCGGCGACGCGCTGCACGGCACCATGCTGCCCGCCGGCGCCATCATGACCGGCCTGGTCGGTTTTGGTCTCATGGCCGCAACCCGGATTATGTACCGGCAGCCCGGCATGCAGCTCGGCATGGGTGCGCTGGCCGGTGCCCTGAAGTACATGCATCCCGTCGGCGGCTGCATGATATGCTCGGCGATTGCCATCGCCGTTGAAGGCGTCGTGTTCGAGGCGCTCTGGCGCAGTCCACGGCTCCGCATGAACCGTCTCGACAGCCCATCGATGCGCGTCGGCATGGGCGTTATCTCCGGTTATGCAATGTACGGCGTCGGCTACATCACGACCCAGATATTGACCCCTGTTGCTGCAGGCGGAACACTAATAGCGAGCGACCTCCTCCCGCTGGTTCCCCGTATGCTCTCCTACGCGACGGTGGCCGGCCTGCTTGCCGGGGCGACGCTGCCGGCGTTGCTCGCAGCACCGGTACACCTGTCCGAGCGGGTTCCATCCCTACGGCGAGCGGTCTACTATCCCGCTGCCTCGCTCATCTCCCTGTGCTGCTGGATCGGCATCCTGCTGTTATGAGGATCCTGTTTACGGGCAGGCGTGACAGCGGAAAGAGCACGTTTCTGTATGAGCTGTCGGCATCGCTCGACCTGGCGTGCGGCGGCGTCATCTCGCTCCCGGTCATGCGGGATGGCGACAAGAGAGGCATGGACGCCCTCGACGTCGCCACCGGAAGGCGGGTGTCGCTGGCCCGACTGGATGGCGCGGGTATCCCCGTCGGCCGCTACCGGCTGCGGCGGGACGGCATCACGCATGCCAGACAGGCTATCTACCGCGGCGCCATGACCCGGCCGTTCACCATCGTTGACGAGCTCGGCCCGCTTGAATTGCGCGGTGCCGGCCTGTTGCCCGCGGCTCGCTTCGCTCTCCGGCATGCGCCGCACGTCGTCGTCGTTGTCCGGCAGCGGCTGGCTGACAGGGTTGCCGCGATGCCCTGGCATTTTTACCGGGCGGCAAACCGGGAGGAAATGAAACAGTTGGCGGCGCGATGTATCGCAAACTATAACAGCAGCCGTCGCATTTAACGAACGATGCAGGAGCGGATCGGGACCATCTACGGTGACACCACCTCGACGTCGTTCACGTTTGCGTCAGCCCAGCAGATAAAGCGGCTTGACTACGTCTACGTGGAATACGAGGGAAAGCAGGTGCTCGCCCAGGTCAGCAAGGTCAAACGCGTCTCCGACGTCTCGTTCGAGCGCGGGCTCTCGGGCAACGCCCAGCAGGAGGAACAGAAGATATCCGCGACGGCGGACGTCATCGGCTACCGGGGCTCACGTGGCCTCAGCGTCCCGCGTTCGCCGCTCCGGCAGGGCAGCCCGGTCTACCAGGCCAGCGAGGAGGTCGTCCGGGGGGTGCTCGGCCTGCCGGAGGAGGGCGCCTACGTCGGCCGCCTCAAGGACATGGACATCCCCGTCTACCTTGACATCAACGCCCTGCTGCAAAAGCACATCGCGGTGCTGGCGAAGAGCGGCAGCGGCAAGAGCTACACCGTCGGCGTCATCG
>CAYPWJ010000038.1:0-6776 GCA_964414415.1 uncultured Thermoplasmatales archaeon
ATCGCGGTGCTGGCGAAGAGCGGCAGCGGCAAGAGCTACACCGTCGGCGTCATCGCTGAGGAGCTCATGGAGCACGACGTCCCCGTCGTCGTTATCGACCCGCACGGTGAATACGCGTCGCTCATCCGGCCGAATCTGGACGACGAGGAACTCGGGCTGATGAAGCACTTCGGCGTCAAGCCGAAGGGCTACGGCGAGCAGGTCGAGCAATACGCGCCTGGCGGCGACCCGGAGAGCGAGGCCATCCCGCTGCATCTCGACGAGATCAACCTCGACATGAACGATCTCCTTGACGTGCTGCCGGAGAAGCTCACCGGCGTCCAGAAGGGCATTCTCTACCGGGCTATCAAGGAGGTCCAGGAGACCAAGCGCGTCTACCTGCTGTCGGACATCATCGAGGCGCTGAAGGACGTCAAGAGCAGCGCCAAGTGGAACGTCATCCCGCAGCTCGAGGAGCTCGACAAGATGAATCTCTTCTCCGCTGACGCGACATCGATGGAGTCGCTGGTGCAGCAGGGGAGATGCTCCGTCATGAACCTCCGTGGCGTCCCGCAGCACATCCAGGATGCCGTGGTGTCGCATCTTCTCACCCAGCTGTTTGAACGCCGGAAGGAGGACGAGATTCCGCCGTTCATGATCATGATCGAGGAGTCACACCGCTACTGCCCGGAGCGCGGGATGGGGAAGGCCGTCTCGTCGGACATCATCCGGACCATCGCCTCCGAGGGACGAAAGTTCGGGATGGGGCTCACCGTCGTCAGCCAGCGCCCGGCTCGTGTGGAGAAAAACGTGGTCTCGCAGTGCAACACCCAGATTGTTTTGAAGACGACGAATCCCAACGACCTGAAGGCCATCGTCGCCTCGGTTGAGGGTCTGACCCGGGGCGCCGCGGACGAGATACAGCGTCTCCCCATCGGCATGGCCATCATCTCGGGGCTGCCGATCAACGCGCCGTTGTTCGTCGAGGTAAGGGTCCGGAAATCCAGTCACGGCGGCAAGGCGGCCACGGTTGTCGGTGGCGAGCAAGAACAAGGAGCGGTGCGGCGGCTGCTGTCCCGGTTCAAGTAGGCGGAAAGATTTTTTAATCTATCCTCCCTTGACAGCCATGGCCACGCTGGTACATGTTTGCTGTGCCCCCTGCTTCGCCTACCCACACAAGCGGCTCCGGGAGGAGGATCACGAAGTCGTCGGCTTCTGGTACAATCCCAATGTGCATCCCTACATGGAGTACCGCACCCGGGAGGAGGCCGTCAGGAAATACGCGTCGCTGGAGGACGTCGATGTGGTCTACGGCGACTACGACCTCCTGCCGTATCTCGAGGAAAGCATCGCGGCGATGCAGGAAGAGGGCCGGCGGGAGCGATGCCGCCGCTGCTACCGCTACCGCCTTGCCGAGACGGCCCGCTACGCAGCAGCGCATGGCTTCGATGCTTTTACGTCGACGCTGCTGGTCTCTCATCAGCAGCAACATGCGGCCGTCAGAGACATCGGCGATGAGCTGGCAGCAGAATACGGGGTCCCGTTTCACTATGAGGATTTCCGCCAGGGCTGGGACCAGGGGAAGGCCATCGCGACGCAGTACGGCCTCTACCGGCAGAAGTACTGCGGCTGCGTGTTCAGCGAATGGGAGCGCTACCGCAACTCGCTTTGATGGCCGGGTCACCAGCCGAGCTGTTGGAGTATGTCCTGTTTTACGTCGTCGAAGCTGTCGCGGGTGAGCCTGACGACCGTGCCGTGCTCGCTATACTGGTCCACCAGGCGGCGGTGAAGGGTGGCCACCACCGGCTGATCCCCCGCGAGCACCTGCCGGACTGCCTGCTGGAAGCGGCGGGAGCGGAGCTCCATGGGGCCGATTTCGTCGAGGAAGACGACGTCTGCCTCATCAGCGGAGCGCAGGAACAGCTCGACGATGCGCTGGATGCCGTCCAGGTTGACGCCGTATTTGCCGACGACGGCCGGGGCGATGTCCACCGACGCCAGGACGGCTGACTCGTTGGTGGTGAGGTCAATCAGCTTGAAGCCCTGCCGTTTGCCGTTCTGCCTGATTTCCGGGGTGACGATGCCCGCGACGTCGCCTGTAACGCTGTCCACGAGCTGTCGTATCAGGGTGGATTTGCCGCAGCCAGGCGTGCCGGTGACGAAGATGTTCATGTACGTGCAACGCCGCCGGCTGTTTATGTGCTTTTGGTGTGAAACATTTTTATGCCACCGCCGCGATAAAAACGTGATATCATGACCCGCGACGGCACGGAGCTGTTTGGCCTGCTGGAGGGCACCATCCATGAGGAGACGCAGGTGAACGGGCGGCGCGTTGACCTCACTGCGGCACGCATATTCCGCTTGGAGGGGCGCGGTCAACTGGATTTCGGCGGCGGTGAATACCGGGCTGGTCCGACAGAGGAGATACCGCCAGAGAAGCGGCAGCCAGACGACGACTATGGCTGGTGGACGCTTGACCCTGGCGTGTATCGCGTTGCATTCAACGAGCGTCTGCGGGAGGGACGTGCGCTGCTCCAGTCGTTGCCCCGGCTGCGTGATGCCGGTGCCTTTATCCCGGCCCGCGTGGTGGAGGCCGGCGAGGATATTGCCGCGTTGCTCGTCGTCGGTGATGGCGGCGTGGCGATAAAGGAAAATGCGCGGCTGGCGGCGCTGTACGACCTCCCATAAGCCGATTATTGCTCACAAAACGTTAGCAAAATGCGTAAACTATATATACCACCGTTGTATTAATGTAATAAGAACGAGTAGTGGGTGCCGGTGAAATCCATCGGGGCGGGCAGGAAAAATCGGCCCCATCATTTTTTTTCGCCTCCCCTGCCCTCCCTGCACCCTTCATACCCGGAAACGTAACATCGGAAACGTAACATTAATATGAAACAGGGTATTCAACGGCCGATGAACCCCTTTCTCAACCCGGTGTTTGCCCTCCGCATGCTCGCCAGATACCTCGGAGACCCCGGCCGGGCATGGCGCGCTACACCGGAACAGCTCCGACGATACCAGAACCGGGCGCTCCGCCGCACCATCCGCTACGCATGGACGGTGCCCCTCTACCGGCGGAAATGGCGCACCGCCGGCATCGAGCCCGGCGACGTCAGGACGATAGACGACCTCCACAAGCTGCCGCTGACCACCAAGCAGGAGCTCATCGACGCCTTCCCCGACGGCATCGTCCCCCGCGGCTACGACCGGGACAGCGCCTACCTCGTCGGCACCTCCGGCTCCTCCGGGCAGCCCATGCAGATGTACAAGGACATGGAATACATCACCGTCGAAGCGCTGGCCGGCGTCCGGCAGCTCAAGGCCTACGACATGCACTGGCGGACGACACGCGTCACCAACATCGGCGACTTCTCGGTGCCCGGCACCAGCGACGAAGAGTCGTTGAAGAAAGGCCTGCTCGGCAACCTCTCCACGTTTTTCTCCCTCGACAACTATCAGAACCTCTACACCGGCGAGGAAGCCCGGATGCTCATCGAGCAGATGAACGCCTTCCAGCCGGAGCTGCTCATCGGGTACACCAGCGTCCTCATGGGCCTCGCGACGCTCAAACGCAACGGCCACGGCGCCCGGGTTACACCGCGCGTCGTCATCTCCAGCGGCGAAGTCCTCGACGACTACTCACGCCGATATATCCAGGACGCATTCGAGGCGCCGGTCGTCGATCTCTACGCCACGACGGAGGGCGGCTCCATCGCATTCGAATGCCTCGACCGGGAGTTCCACCTCAACAGCGACTTCGTCCACGTCGAGGTCCTCGACAGAGACGGCAGCCCGATGCCTCCAGGCGAGTTCGGCAGCCTCGTCATCACGCGGCTCTACCCCGGCGGCACCCCCATCATCCGATACACCGGCCTCAACGACGTCGCCGCTCTCGCCGGCGAGCGGGGCAGCTGCGGCATGCAGACGCCGCTGCTCCAGCAGCTCGAAGGACGCAAAAAAGACGCCGTCATCCTCCCCGACGGCAGCATCTATCCCCCGGCGACGTTCCCGATGCCCCTCGCCACCGCCGCCGAGCGCTTCGACACCCTCCAGATACAGCGCTTCCAGGTCGTCCAGCGGGACCTCGACGACATCTGCATCCGCGTCGTCCTCCGGGAGGGACGCAGCGATGACGAGGCAGCCGCGCTCATCGACGCGATCCAGAAGGAATACCGGCGGGACATGCTCCCTGGCGAGGTCCAGCTCACCGTCGAGGAAGTCGACGAGGTGGAGACGCCGGAGGGGCACGAGTCCCCGCCCATCGTCATCTCCCGGATCGATCGACGGCACGTCGAGGAGGCGCTGCTGTAGCTACCGGAAGCCGCGGCGGCCGAACACAACCACCGGGCAGAGGTCGCTGCAGGCGCCGCAGTGGATGCACCGTGCCTCGTCGATCCACGCCTGTCCGTCATGCACGGCGATGGCGTCGACCTCGCACTGGCCGACGCAGACCCCGCAGCCCATGCAGTGCAGCGCCCGGTCGACGGTTTCCCTCACCTCGTTTTCCATGCCGGGTGGCGACACCTCGATGCCGTTTTCATCGACCTCGATTGAGACGTCGTCAACCCGCCAGCCCTCCGCCGTCGCCTCGACCGGGCCGAGACACGATAACATGTTGCCCACCCGTCCATCGCCAGGCTCAACCGATAGGTCACGCTCCAGCGTTTGCTCCCCGGCGTCGTCCGCCCAGTCCGGCGGCTCATGCCAGCGCCACAGCCCCTTGTCGAGCCATGCACCGCTGCAGCCGTGCCGCTCGGCGTAGCGCTCCAGCCTGTCGGCGAAGCGTCGCCATCGCTGCCGGGGGAGCAACTCCAGCTCCGCCAGGTCGCTCGCCGGGCAGCACCAGCAGCCGATACGCGCGAAGCCCTGCCCGTAGAGGGGATTCCACTCGATGTCTTCCTCACGCTCCTTTTTGAACAGGTAGAGCCACACGTGCAGCGCCGTCCAGTGCTGGATGGGCGACGCGCCGATCTGCTGCTCCACCCAGGGGTTATGCCAGACCCGCCCCTTCTGGCTCCGCTGCATCGACTCGTAGCGGCGCTGCCCGATGAACGAGAGCACGCCATCGGGGAAATGCCGGTCGATGAGCCTCGTTGTTGGCCCAAGCTTGCAGGTCTTGCAGCACCACCGGAAGTCACGGGCGGGCGGCCCGAAGAACTCGATGGCAGCCCAGAAGACGTCGCCGGCCTGCTCCACGTGCAACGGCAGGTCGAACTGCTCCGCTATCTCATGTACATGTGCCACTGTCTCCTCGAACTCCAGGCCGGTGTCGACGAACAACAGCGGCGGCGCATACCCGGCATCGCGCACCAACAAAAGCGTCGCGAGGCTGTCCTTCCCGCCGCTGAACGACACCGCCAGCGGGACGTCATGCGAGCTGGCGGTCCTCCGGATGAACGACACCGCCTCGCCGACGACATCATCCATGACCTCGGCGTTTGCCTCTAAAACGTTCTCCCACGACGGCCGCTCACGTCGCGTTGCCTCGCTGGCTCCCCGACGGCGTACCTTGACCGCCATGCCTGTATTGCTGCGCCGCATATCCTTGGCGTCCATCCTGGCCGTCCCGACAGCAATGATGTCACGCTCCGGGCCATAGACGGCGACTTCGTCGCCCTCTGCAACGTCGCTGCTGACGTCGATGACACCCGGCGCCATCAGGTTCTCGCTCTCAAGGATCGGCTGCACCGCCCCTGCATCGGCGACCACGAAGCCACGCGAAGGCTGCAAAAGCGACGCGTACCACACACGCGGCAGAAAACGGTAGCGTTGCTCGTCGACGTCGTAGCGCAGCGTGCCGGCGACCCGTCCATCAAAAATAAGCTCGTCCATCCGGTCGATACCCGGCGCGTCGTTCAAAATCGACACCTCGGGCACGAGTGCAGCGCCGAACTGCCGCTCGATGACCTCATGCAGCAGCGCCAGGTCGTGCTCGAAGGCCGGCCGGATGTCGCCCGGCGGCGTCAGCTGCACCTGCTCGGTCTCGCCGTGGCATCTACCGCAGCGGTCGCCGAGCACCGGCACGTTGCAATGGTGACACCAGCGCAGCTTGAGTTTGCCGAGGTATATCACGGCTTGTGCATCGCGCCGTCATTTAAAGAGTTGTGGATGCAGCCGGCGGCGAGACGCCATGCTGTTGCGGCATCTTTTTCTTGGGCTGGTTGAGACCTGTCTATACCGGGAGAGAGGGGCTATATCGGGTTTTTCGGTTTCTCCTTCAGACGAGCATACGTGTGGGACTTACGTGTGGGACTTGTCAAAAAACTGGTCACCCGACATGGGAATTTCAATCCCATCATGGGCTGATTCAGACCCGTGGGCGATGCCAGCGGGACGCCATACCCGCGCGGGTTTCAATCCCATCATGGGCTGATTCAGACTGATTCGTGCTTTGCCGGTTTTGCAGGGGTTTTTGAGTTTCAATCCCATCATGGGCTGATTCAGACCTGATCGTTGATGTGCTGGAAAAAAGTCTGTGACTTGTTTCAATCCCATCATGGGCTGATTCAGACACAGGAATGGGATAAATTCAAAGACCAGCATGGATACAGTTTCAATCCCATCATGGGCTGATTCAGACAAATCAAACACGGAGCAGGCAGCCGAGTGAACGTTGGTTTCAATCCCATCATGGGCTGATTCAGACCATGCAAAAATTTTACGGTTCCCCTGACGCTATCCGAGTTTCAATCCCATCATGGGCTGATTCAGACTTCCATGTTTCCACCTCTGTGGCTTCATCCCGAAAGTCGTGGCGGCGGGCAGCCGCCAGGGCTGGCCCGGCGGAAGAAATG
>CAYPWJ010000039.1:0-6551 GCA_964414415.1 uncultured Thermoplasmatales archaeon
CCGAGGGCAACGTGCTGCTGCTCGACGAGCACGGCGACATCGTGCTGCCGCTGCACGAGCAGTCATGGTCGCAGCGTGAACTCCGGCCGAAGCACAGCTACGCGTTTCCCCCCGATCGATGCGACCCGTTTACCCTGCAGCTGTCCGCCTTCCAGGACCTGTTCAACCGGAGCAGCAGCGACGTGGTCCGCACACTGGTGCTCGACGTCAACGTCCCCGGGAAATGGAGCGAGGAGATCTGCCGGCAGGCCGACGTCGACAAACACGCCGCAGCCGGGGGCCTGAGCGACAGCGCGATGCGGCGGCTGTGGCAGACGCTTGAGGCGCTGCTCGACCGGTTCCGGGAACGACGCTTCGACCCGGTCATCCTCGAGGGCAACGGCGACGCCGACGTGCTGCCGGTGCCGCTGTCCATCCACCGCGACGGCCAGCTTCGCCGCTATGAGACGTTCCAGCAGGCGCTCGACGCCTTCTACCAGCAGATACACGAGCCGGAGGAGGAGACAGCCAGAGAAGTCGAGCGGGGCAAGCTCCAGCGGCGCATCGAACAGCAGCGCCAGGCCATCGAGGGCTTCGAGCAGCAGACGGCTGCCGCGCGGCGGCGCGGCGACGCGATCTACACCAACTACCAGCTCTGCCAGGAGCTGCTGACGGCAGCGCGGGAAAACATCGACGAGTACGACGGCGACGCGCTCCGGCGCTTTTCGTATCCCGACGTCGAGGCGACGCTTCCCTTCCAGGACCAGGAGGTAGAGGTCACGCTGGACATCCGGAAAAACGTGCCGCAGAACGCAAACGCCTACTACGAGCAGGAAAAAAAGATCAGGGAAAAAATCACGGGTGCCAGGGAGGCCATGGAGACCACCAGGCGCATCCTCGAGCAGGAGGAGACGCCGGTGGCGGAGCAGCGCGAAGAGACGGCGGAGGAGACCTTCTGGTTCGAGGACTACCGCTGGTGTCTCTCCTCAGACGGCAACCTCGTCATCTGCGGGCGGGACGCCGCCACGAACGAGGACGTCGTGAAGAAACACATGGAGCAGCACGACCGATATGTGCACGCCGACCTGCACGGCGCCCCCTCATGCGTGGTCAAAGCACAGGCACCGGACGGCGAAAAACAATCGATTTCCGAGGCGACGCTCGAAGAGGCCTGCCAGTTTGCCCTGTCGCACTCCTCCGCCTGGAAGCAGTACGCCAGCGGAGGCGCCTACTGGGTCCAGCCCGGGCAGGTATCCAAAACACCGGAGTCAGGCGAGCATCTACCCACCGGCGCCTTCGTCATCCGTGGAAACCGGCACTACGTCAAATGCCCCGTGCGGCTCGCCGTCGGCCTCGTCGAGGTCATGGGAGCACGCAAGGTGATGGTGGGGCCACCCGGAGCAGTGGCGGCACATGCACACGAGCAGCTGACCATCGAGCCGGGGCCGACGGACAAAAACGAGGTCGCCCGTAAGCTGGCGGAGCGGTTCGGCGCCGACGTGGAGACACTCCAGCAGCAGCTGCCGCCCGGCGACCTGCGGGTGCAGGAGAAACAATGAAGATACTCAGCCAGGACCGAGACGAAGGCACGATACAGATACGGGTCCAGTCGACGGACGACTGCTGGCATCTCTACAACCTGCTGGAGGAAGGCGACAGAGCCGCGGCGTTCACCCAGCGGACCAGCCAGCAACCGCAGGACAAAACCCGGGCCGGCAAGGGAGAAAAAGAAAGCATGTATCTGACGCTCGAAGTCACCGACGTCGGCTTCCAGCGCTTCTCCGACCGGCTGCGCATCCAGGGCGTCATCGCGGAGGGACCACAGGACCTCGGCAAGCACCACACCTTCAACGTCACCCCGGGGACGACCCTGACCATCGAGAAGGAATGGAGGCCGATGCATCTCAAGCGGCTGCAAAAAGCCGTCGAGGCCAGCCGGCAGCCGAGCATCATCGTGCTGGCCATGGACGAAGACGAGGCAACCATCGCGTTCATCCACCAGTACGGCGTGGAGCAAAAAGCACACATCACCTCGGGGCGCAGCGGCAAACAGTACGAGAGCGACAGCACCGAGCACCAATACTACGGCGACATCTACGCCAAGCTGCAGCAGTACGACCTGCCGCTCGTCATCGTCGGCCCCGGGTTCGCCAAGGAAAACTTCCTGTCATTCACCCAGGACAAGGGAGACCTCGACCGGTACATCGTGGAGACAACCGGCCACGCGGGCATGGCCGGCGTCAAAGAAGCCATGAACCGCGGGATCGTGGAGCGCATCGTGGAGGCATCGACACTGGCCCGCGAGTCACGGCAGGTCGAGGAACTGCTGGAGGCCATCGCCACGGATGCACCGGTCACCTACGGCGACGACGAGGTAGCGCGGGCCATCGAGCTCGGCGCCGCAGAGCGTGTGCTCGTCCTGTCGAACCTCCTGCATGAAAAAGAGACACTGCTGGAACAGGCAGAGCAGATGGGCGCCGAGGTGCACGCCATCAGCGACGTCCACGAGAGCGGAGAAAAACTCGACGCGCTCGGCGGCATCGCCGCGTTTTTGCGCTACCGCATCAGCTGACTTCGACTTTCTCGATGCTGTACTTGTAGTAGGTGTACTCGAACGTGACGGTGTAATCGTTGCCCCGGTCCAGCAGGAACGGCTTCGTGTCGATGCCGACGGTGGCCGTCCAGTCGCCGGTACCCGTGCTGCTCAGGTAGTCCTCCTTCACGATGCGCTCCGCCTCGCTTCTATTGGACGCGTTGAGCTGCATCGACTGCGGCCTGTCGGCGATGTCCGCCGTGACCGTCACCGGGCTGCTATACCCGCTGGCTTTGCCGCCGCCCGACAAGCTGACGCCGGACGGCGCCGAGACACGGAGAGACAGCATGTCAGACCAGTTCCAGGGGATGATGAAGCCGGTCGCCCAGTCGTCAGTCCACTTCAGGGTGACGGTGACGGTGTCAAGCCCGTGCTCCGAGACGCTAAAGTTTTGCTGGCTGGTTGCGCCCTTGTCAACGTGTCCCTCGCCGGGGAGCGTCGCCGTTTTCTTGTCCCAGTTGACGTTGAAGGCATACTGCGGCTCCGGTTTCTCCGCCGATGAGACATCCTGCTCCTGATACACGACGCCGATGAGCGCTATTATGACGATAATGACACCTGCAGCAACAACGATTTTATCCCGTCTGTCCATAACATCACCTTGGTGTATACGGAAAGGTGTTTTTGTTTATAAAATTTAGCCCCTGCCATGGACCACGCCAGGCAGGCGACATCGAAACATCACACGATATTATAAAAAATTCCGAAAACTACATATATGACGGAAGACTATACCTATTACGGGAAGGATAGGCTGGTAGTTGTTAGAGTGCATCCCATCCCCTCCTAAAAACACTCTTTTTCTCTGCCTATCCTTTCCCATTTCCTCCTTTTATTGCACAAGGGTTCAGTGCACGAGGCAGCGGCCACGCTATCCACCGCCCACCGGCGACAGGAGCGCTATCTCGTCTCCCTCCACAAGTGTCTCACCGGCCTCCGCCACGCGGTGATTGCGGGAGACCACGGTTGTCGAGCGAAGCTCCTCCAGACCTGGATACCGGCGCATGAGCTCATCGAGCAGGTCACCGACCGTGGCGCCCGGATCGACGTCGAGCGTGACGCGGCGCTCCCCAGCAGCCGTGCGATGCGCCGCGAAAAAAGAGACGACGACCTCCATCACGTCCCCCCGCAGGCAGGGCAACCCGGTCGTCGTTCGACAGCGACATGGTCAACGTGGAGGCAGCCTGCATCGTACACGAAAAGCGTGTCCGTCAGCAGCGGCGTGACACCCGCCAGCCATTTGACGGCCTCCGTCGCCTGCACGGCCCCGATGGTACCGACGACGCTGCCGAGCACCGGCGTCTCACGCTCCCCGGGAGAACCGGGAAACACACAGCGGAGACACGCACTCCTGCCCGGCACGACGGTCAAAGCCTGCCCATGCAGCTCGCCGACGCCGCCGTGGACAAGCGGGCGGCGAAGCCGCAGCGCAGCGTCGTTAAGCACATAGCGGGCGGCGAAGCTGTCAAGACAGTCGAGCAGGATGTCCGCGTCCCGCAGCAGCTCCACAGCGTTGTCCCCCCGGAGCCGCTCCCGCCGCGGGACAACCTCGACGTCCCCGTTCAGGCTGGAAAGCACGGCGGCGGCCCGCTCGACCTTCGGCTGCCCGACGTCCGCCTCGCGGTAGAGCACCTGCCTGGTCAGGTTGGACACCTCGACCCTGTCGTCGTCCACCAGGATCAGACGGCCGACGCCCGCCGCAGCGAGATACAGCGCGGCAGCGGAGCCAAGACCCCCGAGACCGACGACCGCCGCGGTGCCACCGAGCAGTTTCTCCTGCCCCTCCCCCCCGATGCAGGGAACGGCTATCTGCCGGGCGTAGCGCCCACGCTGACGCTTCGATAACATACAGGTGGCAGCACGTCGTCCCTTATATGGATTGCGCCCCATCGGGATAAAAACGAGCGGCGAGCGCCGCCACCTCGTCGCGGACCTCCTCGCCCTCCGATGCAGCGGCGATGAGACGCGCAACTGTCTCCATCTCACCTTCCTCCATGCCGACATGGGTGGCCTCCGCGACGCCCAGACGGCCGGAGATGTCGATGAAGATATGCTGCTCCTCGAGCGTGCGGCACAGCCGACGTGCCTCGCCGGGCTCCAGCGACAGCAGCACCTGATGCGTCTCGGTGAAACCACGGTCGGCAAACCGGACGGGCATCCCGCGGTCGTGCAGCGCCCCGGCCAGCGCCCTGGCGTTGGCGACGACCTGCCGTGCATACGCGGCGCCGTCATCGCGCATCTCCTCCAGCGCGACACCCAGCGCGGCGACGCGATGCAGATGCGGGTTGTCGACCAGGCCGATACCTGCATCGAAGTCAAACTCGAGCATGCCGGCCAGCGCCGCCGCTTTTTCATCTGAATCGGTCAGGACGACGCCGCCCTGCGGGCCGGGAAACGACTTGTGGGTAGAGCCGATCATGACGCCGGCGCCCTCCTCCAGTGGTTGCTGAAACACGCCGCCGGCTATCAGGCCGAGGACGTGGGAGGCGTCGTAGAGCAGCGTCTCCTGCCCTGCATCTTTGAACGGGGCGATGGGATGAGGAAACAGGATGGTCGAGGCGCCGAGCATGGTCATCGCGGGCTGCCGCTCCGCCACGAGCTCGCGGGCCTCAGCTGTCTGGATGGCGTAGTCATCCATCGGCAGCGGCAGCAGCGAACGACCGAACTTGTGGTAGCCGAGCGGGTAGCCGCCCTGCTCCTTTGGAACAGCGGCGACGCCGTCGCCGTGGCCGGTAAACGAGAACAGCGCGGCGAGGTCGCACATGTTGCCGGATAGCGGGGTGACAAATGCATGCCGTGCATTGAAGACATCGCCGGCGAGCTGTTCCACCTCTGCGACGATTTCTGCAGCGTAGCGGTAGCCGCCGTACCATTCCTCGCCGTAGCGGCCGGCCAGGTCGGACGACAGGGCCTGCAGCGCCGCGTCGGTCATCCGGTTCTCGGAGGCAATGAGGTTGACGCCGGAAAAACGGTAGCGTTCATGCCGCCTGACAAGCGAAGACACCATGGACGGCAAAGCCGGCGGCGCTTTAAAACGTTATCCCAGCCGGTATTTCCGCCAGACCACGGCGACGACGGCGAGGATGACGAGGATGCCGACGGCAACCACGGCGATGGTCCCCAGGGGGATGCCCTCGGTGTCAGCCCGGACGGACATCGGCCGCATGACGGTCCCTCCCCTGTCGGGGTTGTCGGTTGAATGATAGGTTATCTGCAGCCATATGTCCTCGGTGGTCGCCTCGTTGGCTTCAAATGTAAGCGGAAGCTGCGCGGTGTTCTCCCCTTCATATCTGGACGGAATGTAGAGGGTGCTGCCGAAGCCGGACGAAGTCGACGTAGCCTCCCATGCATCGGAGAGATTCATGACGGCGACCTGGACGGCGACCTCTCCGTTGCAGAGATTGGTCATGTTGAGGTGCACCCGCTGACGCTCTCCCTTTACCAGGCGTATGTCTCTGTCGGAGAGCTCCGCGGTGATGTTGTTGTCGACGAAGGCCTGCGAGACCTCCACCGTCTGGTTGTCGGACGCCTCCTGCACGAGGAGATTGCCGCCTGTCTCAAGCGAGAGCGTGAAGGTGTCGTAGCCGCCGGCCTCGGTTTCTTTCACCGACGACAGGGTCATATACACCGACTTGCTGATCTCGCCGCCGAAGAAGCCCTGCGGAGTGATTGATAGCTGGTTTCTGTCAAGCGAGACAGAGAGCCATTCAGGCGTCTCCAGGACATCCAGCTGTATCGTCGTCGTCAACGGCAGAAAAGCACCGAACCCCCACGAAAAGGTAACGTTCGCTTCGACCCTGACAGCGTCTCCGCCCTCGGACGGGATCGGCTCCGGCCGCTCGACGTTCGCCGTCAATTCAGAGGTCACAAAGCAGGCATTGGCAGCCGGCAGCAGCAGTACCACCAGTGAAAAAAGGACCATTACCTTTCCGAATCTCATACACTTTTATGCGCGAGCGATATAATAAATTTTTCACCC
>CAYPWJ010000040.1:0-5925 GCA_964414415.1 uncultured Thermoplasmatales archaeon
TATTCCGGGTCATGAAGAAGGGAGACTTTCTGTTTACCTCTGAATCCATGGCGGAGGGACATCCGGACAAGGTGTGTGACACGATAAGCGACGCGGTCCTCGACGAGATACTTCGGCAGGACACCGATGCACGGGTGGCCTGCGAGACGATGGCAGGTATGGGCTTCGTCATCGTGAGCGGTGAGATAACCACCGAGGCATACGTCGAGATTCCAGAGATCGTGCGGGACGTGATCGCCGATGTGGGCTACGACAAGCCGGTCTACGGGTTTGACTACAACACCGTCGGCGTGCTCACCAGCATCCACAGCCAGTCTGAGGACATCGCGATGGGGGTCAACAAGGACGACGAGATCGGCGCCGGCGACCAGGGCATGATGTCCGGCTACGCCACCACGGAAACAAGGGAATACATGCCGCTGACCATCGTGACGGCGCACAAGCTCGCCCGCCGGCTGGAGGAAGTCCGCAAGGAGGACATCCTGCCGTATCTGCGGCCTGACGGAAAGACACAGGTGACGGCCAGCTACGAAGACGGACAACCGCAGCATCTGACGTCCGTGGTCATCGCGGCGCAGCACGACGAAGACGTGGAACTGGGGAAACTCCGCGAGGACATCCAGCGGGAGGTCATCGAACCCGTGTGCAGCGAATGGCTCAACGACACAGCAAGGTTTTACATCAACAACACCGGTCGATTCGTCCAGGGCGGCCCGGTCGCCGACGTGGGAATGACCGGGCGGAAGATCATCGCTGACACCTACGGCGGCGTGGTAGGCCACGGCGGCGGCGCGTTCTCCGGGAAAGACCCGACCAAGGTCGACAAGTCGGCGGCCTACATGGCACGCTACATCGCAAAAAACCTCGTGGCTGCCGGGATATGCGAGAAATGCGAGGTGCAGCTCTCATATGTCATCGGCATCACGGAGCCGCTCTCCCTGATGGTGGACACATTCGGCACCGGGCGCATCCCCAACCAGGATATACTCAAGCTGGTCAACGAGCATTTCGAGACGAAGCCGAAGGGCATCATCGAGCAGCTTGACCTCCTGCGCCCCATCTACCGGAAGACCAGCAACTACGGCCATTTCGGTCGCAGCGACTCCGACTTCACCTGGGAGAAGACCGACCTGGCGCCGGTGCTCCGCGACGAGGCAGGACTGTAGCGCATACATTTAAATGCCGTCCCGGCATTATTTGACGATGGCACAACCATTTGAGCGAATCATCGCCCCCATCGACGGCTCAGAGGGAGCAAAAAAAGCAGCCCGCACGGCCATTTATCTGGCACAGCATCTCGGCATCGACGTGGTGGCGCTCTACGTCGTCGACTCATCGCTGATCGCCAAGATTCCGTCACCCGAGGACCTGGGTTCGTTTAACGTAGATGCTTTTCTGGAGAAGGAGGGGCTTACGGCGCTGGACGAGGTCGAGAGCATCGGGAAGGAGATGGACGTGACGGTCGAGAAAAAGATGGTGGAGGGCATCCCGGACCACGAGATCATCGAGCTGGCCGGCAAAAACGATCTCATCGTTATGGGGAGCAAGGGCATGACCGCCCTGGACCGCATCCTCATCGGCTCCGTATCCGAGAAGGTTATGCATCATGCGGACGGGCCAGTCATGATCATCAGGGAATAGGCGCTTGGTACCGTCGACGCGGCGAAAAAGCGGCATGGGTAGACACGGTGCCCTGACGAGACAGGTGATCCAGGTATATGGAAGAGAGTCTCGCTTCGATACATGCCATCGATATCGCTCCAGTAACACTTAATAAATCACGGGCATTATATCGCCGTCGGGCTCGTGGCCCAGCCTGGAAAGGGCGACAGCCTCCTAAGCTGTAGAGCAGGGGTTCAAATCCCCTCGGGCCCGCTTTGCCGAGGGTACGATGAGATGGAAAGCGATGCTCGTCGCGATGCTGGTTTTCCTCCCGCTGCATGCAGCCAGTGCCGACCACACCACCGACCTGGAGATGGCATGGATCCGGGCGCCTCGCTCCGTCACTGAGGGTGCGCTCCCGGCCGTCACCGCCCGGGTGGACAACCACGGGAGCAGGGTGGTGCGGAACGTGACGGTCTCCTTTTATCTCGATGTCGTCAGCGAGAAAACGCTCATCGCGCGACGGCGCTACGACAGCGTTAACGTCTACCGCCGGCCACGTGTCACGTGGGACACCACGGGCGTCACGGGTACACATACCGTCATCGCCCGCGCCGAGCTCCGGGATGCATCTGCCTCGAGCAACGTCGCCACGACCACCGTGACTGTCCGGCGCAGCGAGCCTGGCCCAACGGCGCGGCAGCTGCTCATATCTGAGATATATCCACATCCATATCCAAGGAGAGACAACGAATACATCTGTCTTCACAATCCCACGGGACAGCCGGTTAACCTCTTCCACTGGCGGCTCACCACGACGCCGCGGCGCCGTCCCGACGAGCAGACAGCCGTCGTGTTCCCCAACATCCACATCGACCCACATGAGACCATGTACATCGCGCAAAACGCGTCTGCCTTCAGCAACGCAACAGGTATCAAGGCGGACTATGAATACGGCGACGGCGGTGCCACGTCCAACCTGCAGGAGCAGGGATGGTTCGTTCTCTCAAACGACGGCGCGGCGCTGTCCCTCAAGGATGGATACAACTATACCGTCGACAGCGTCGTCTACGGCGACGGTCACCCCTGCGAGGGGTGGAACGGTTCGCCGGCGCCAGCCCCGGGGGAGGGCACGCTGTTGCATCGATGGGACGTATCTCGTGATAGCAACGACAGCCGTGACTGGCGCAGCAGGAGGCTGGGCGCCTCGACGTGGCAGCCCAGAGAGGTCACATTCACGGGAAACGTGACGGTGTTCGCCGCTCCCGACACCGCGTTTTCCGTCATACAGGATGTGATTGCCGGCGCCTCCGACAGCATCTACCTTAACCTGTACACGTTCACCAGCCCGTGGCTGTGCGACTGTATCTGCCAGGCGGCGGCCCGTAACGTCTCCGTCACGGTGCTGCTCGAGGGGCAGCCGGTCGGCGGGCTGAGTATCGAGGAACGCTGGGTTGCATCTCGCATCGCCGAGGCAGGAGGAGACGTCCGGTACATGTACGGCGAGGAACGACGACGCTACGCCTACGACCATGCAAAGTATGCAGTCGTTGACAACCACACGGCCGTCATCAGCTCTGCCAACTGGGGTGCCACCGGCGTGCCGCCCGCCGAGAGCTACGGCAACCGCGAATGGGGGATCGTGCTCCGCAACGAACGCATCGCCTGGTTCCTCCGGCGGATACTGCAGGATGACCTCGCCGGCCGTGACGTCGTTTCCTTCAACGCCTCCAACGAGACATACGGGGCACCGCCGTCTATGTATCTGCCACCCAAATGGCTTCCCGCGGGGGACTACCATCCATGCTGCCGGGCACGCACCATCACCGGCACCTTCGCCTGCACGGTGGTGACGGCGCCGGATAACGCCGAGCGGGCCATCTGCAATATGCTGGATGCAGGGCGCCAACGCATCCTCGTGGAGCAGGCATACAGCGAGGCGTGGTGGAGCGACGGGTGCAGCCCGTTTCTTGACTGCATCAAGGAGCATCGACGCCGCTGCAGCGACGTCCGGATGCTCCTCAATCAAAATCCCGCCTATACCGGGAGCTGCAAAGACAACAACGCGACGCGCCGCTACCTCGAGCGACACAACGTTTCAGCGCGCTTCCTGTACACCAACCGGTCGCCGCTGGTCAACGTCCACACCAAGGGAGCAGTCGTGGACAACGCGACGCTGATATCCTCGATAAACTGGAACGAGAATGCGGTCCGCCACAACAGGGAGCTCGGCGTCATCGTCGAAAACAGCGAGGTGGCGGCATATTTCGCAAAGGTATTTAACCACGACTGGCATCTTGCTGGAGAAGAAGAGAAGGATACATCGATGTTGCGCTATGGACATGGTAAACTGTTTGCCGTCGGCGTCGTCTGGGCAGCCGCTGCCATGCTGCTTGTCCGTCACTGGAGGGACTGACCATGCTTGAAGTCCTCGTCGGCCACGTCGGCTCGCTCATCGCGTGCCTCATCATCGTCGGCGGGCTGGCCTACGCAGCGAGGCAGCGCATTCTGCTCTCCCAGGCCATCATCGTCGTCAACTTCGTCATCTTTTTCCTGATGGTGTTGACATCCGCGGAGCCGTTTTCGCTTTCGATGGCAGCATCCCCGGTGTTCCGTGACCTGGCGTTCCGGCCTGTCTACCTGGAGCAGCCGCTCCGGCTCTACACCCTGTTTACCTCGCTGTTCGTCCACGCTGACATTCCCCACATCCTGCTGAACATGATCGTGTTTCTCCTCGTCGGCGTCCCCTTTGAGCAGCGCGTCGGCAGCACTCGCTTTTTCGTGCTCTACGTCGCTACCGGCGTCGTTGGCGCGTTGCTCTTCACTGCGTTCAACCCTGGCAGCCCCGGCTTTTTGGTCGGTGCCTCCGGAGCTATCTTTGGTGTGCTGGGCAGCTTCGCGGCGCTGTACCCCCGCGATGAGGTGGTGATGCCGCTGCCGGTCTTCATCATCCTGTTCATCCGTATGCCGGTCATCGTGGCCACGCTTGTCTTCGCCGGCATGGAGACCCTCTACGTGTTCAGCGGCATATCCGACAACGTGGCGCATCTCGCCCACGTCGGTGGGCTGGTCTCCGGCATCGTGCTGGCCGCGGTGATCGGTAAGCCTCCCGGGACTTCGACGGAGAAGCTGCCACTCGACCGGCTCGCCGCGCTGGTGACCACGGACCGTCAGCGTGAGCTGCTTGAGCAGGTGCGGGAGGCCGATGAGCCCGAGGTGCAGGAGGCGTGGCTGTCGACGCTGCTCCGTGAGCTTGAATGCCCGGACTGCGGCGGGACCCTTGTGCATCGCAACGGGATCATCTGCCAGCGGTGCGGCTGGCGTCCGTAGCCCGGCAGGGATCAAAAGCCGATGATGGTACCGTGCATCGCGATGCTTGCGATCAGGAAGCCGGCAATGGCGCCGCCGTTGAGGCAGGGAAGGCCGGCCTGCGGCTTCCCCATAGCCGCCAGTCGCATGAGGAAAAGATAGCCGATGAAGGCTCCGATGATGGTTGGGACGGCGACCGCCAGACCGGCGTGGATGTAAGCCGCTGCGCCCAGGATGCCAGGAATGATGGCGTCACCGAGGCCCATAAACAGGGCGTCGCGTTTTGTGCCGAGCTCCGTCTGCTCAAGAAATGAATAGCTGCTTTTCTTCGGTACAACCATGAGCAATGGCAGGTTTTCGCCCATCACCGTGTCAGCGAGGCTGAGCATGTGCTTGGTCTTGTACACCGAGATGGCGTCGTAGGCGGCCAGGATGACGAGCAACGCCAGGATGAGTGGGATGACGAGCGACGTTGCAAAGATAGCGATGATGCCGCCGGCCAGGAGAACGCCGATGGCGTCGACCACGTACCATTCGGGATACAATGCAAGCAGCGCAATCCCCTCCAGGGCGTATCCGGCCGCGAGTGGGACCGCAAAGGCGGGCATCACTATCGCCAGGAAGGCCTCCAGGATATAGAAGAGGGACATGAAGAACACAAAGAGAATGATATACCTGATGGCATCCCGGCGATAGCGTGCGATGAACAGGATGACGGCGGTGAACACGACGACGACCAGCACAATCTGCAGGATGTTCATCGGGTCCCCAGGATCTTCGAAGGCCTGCATGCCGGCCGCCTCGAAGGGCTGCACCGCTGCGAGGGCGATAAACTGCGCTGCCAGGAAGAGCGCGCCCATTGCGAGGACGGCAAGCCATTCAGTGTCGTCCATCGCCTGCAAATACCGGGTGACTATATAAACGTGTGTTCTGAAAAAGAAGGGGAAGAGATGCCGGGTTACGGCCCGACGTGCATCATCTCGTGGACCTCGTCGTAGAGCTCAAAGTTTTGCG
>CAYPWJ010000041.1:0-5894 GCA_964414415.1 uncultured Thermoplasmatales archaeon
TTAAAAAGGTAATGGGCCCGCCGAGATTTGAACTCGGGTCAATGGCATTTTCTAACCTCGCTGTCGGTTACCCGAAGCCACAAGGATTCCAAACTACCCCACGGGCCCATTGATGAGGGAAAAGACTATGAGAGGGTGGCGTCTGACGGTGCAGCGGAGGCAGCGGTGGTGCCCTGGCCGCCGGGCAGCAGGCTGATGATCGAGATGTCACGTTCTACGGTGCTGCTCTGTCCGGCCATGTCGATCGCCTTGACGCCGACGGTGTGACGGCCGAAGGCCATGCCCCATCTCCACGAGTAGGGTTCTTCGAAGTCGGTGAACTGGACGTCGTCGTCGACGAGGAACCGGACCTTGTCCGTGTCGGCAGGCGACGCGTCGACCGTGGCCTCGATGGTGATGCGGCCGAAGGCGTAGGTGTTCCCGCGGATGGTCGGGAGGAGACGTCGGCCGAACAGGTAGATGTAGCCCTCCTCGGGTGTCGTGATGGTGACGGATGGCTTGGTTTTGTCTATCTTGATGGACGTGTTCTGGATGGATTCCTTGTTGCCGGCGTCGTCGACGGCGTAGTAGTAGACGCGGTTGTCTCCTTCAGCCGTGACGGCGAAGGATGTCTGGTACAGCGTCCAGTTGCCGTCGTCGATTTTGTAGTAGACGGCGTCGACGCCGAGGTTGTCCTCCGCCGTGAGGGTGACAGTGACGTTGGAGGTATACCAGTCGTTGTCTCCCGCTGTCCCGTTGAGGTTGCAGGTGGTGTTGGGCGGCTGGGTGTCGACGTAGACCTCTGTGGTGTTCTCGTCTGTGCCGCCGTCGTCGTCGGTCACGTTGAGAGTGACGAGGTAGAGGCCGTCGTCGTCGTAGGTGTGCGTCGGCGTGGGACCGGTGCCGGTGGTGTTGTCGCCGAAATACCAGGTGTAGCTGGCGATGGAGCCGTCGGGGTCGCTTGAGCCGGTGCCGTCGAATGAGACCTGCGAGGTGTTGACCACCTGGTCCGGGCCGGCGTCGGCTGTCGGCGGCCTGTTCTGGATGGTGATCTGCTTGGTGGCGGTGTCGGTTGAGCCGTTCTCGTCGATGACGGTAAGCTCGACGTCGTAGTCACCGTCGTCGGCATAGGTGTGCGTCGGGTTTTCATCGACTGAGGAGTTGCCATCGCCGAATCTCCATTGCCAGGCGATAATGGCGCTGTCAGGGGCAGGTGTGCTGTTGTCATGAAAGTGCACCACCTCGCCTGTCTGTATATCGGTTTCATCCCAGTAAAAGTCGGCGGTGAGAGAACCGTTGCCGTTTGCTCCGATAGCCGGGTAAAAAAAGAGGAAAGCGAGAGCCGTTGCCAGCACAACTGACAGCAGTGCTTTTTTTGTCGTTCCATACATGTATGACACCTTGCTTCTACAATATGAAAGATGTTTTTAAGTGTATCGATGGGGTAAACGTGACATGTGAGACAGAAAAATTAAAAGGGAAAAAGAGGGGAAAAGGGGTGTGGGTGGTTTTCCGGTTCTACAGTATCTTCATGTAGGCGACCGATCCAAGACCAGTGGCGGTGTTACCGGCAACGTCGGTGGCAGAGATAGTCACCGTGTCGGACCCGAACGGGAAGTAGAACGGCAGGTTGTACTCGTAGGGTGCAACCACGTTGGCGGTGTCTCCCTTCTGCTCGGTCTCGAAGGTCACGTAGCCCATGCCGGACATGTCGTCGCTTGCAGAGGCCGTCGCAGTCAGGCCACCGATGATCAACGCCTTGTCCTTGAACAGTATCCTGGGCATCAGCTCGTTGCCGAACAGATAGATGTACCCGGTCTGCGGGAAGTCAAGACTGCCCGACGGTTCCGTGGTATCTATCTTGAAGCTCACGCTGTGCGTCGTGCCCTTGTTGTCGACTGCGTCGACCGCGTAGTAGTCGATGGTGAACTCGCCGTCGTCGCTGATGGTGAACGGACTGGTGTAGGTCAGCCAGTTGCCGCCGTTGATGCGGTACTTGATCTCGCCCATCTCGATGTTGTCCTGCGCGTTGAGTTTCACCGTAACCGGATCGGTGTACCAGCCGTGGTTGCCGGTGGGTTCCATCGGATCGAGCTCATGGGTGACAGTCGGTGCCTGGTTGTCGACTTTGCCTTCGACGTTGAAGTTCCTGAGCTGCCAGCCTTCACCAGTGATGGTGGAGTTGGTCATCATGCGGAACCGCATCTGCGTCAGTTCGTCGGTGCCGACGTATTCGGAGATGTCGAGGCTCTGGGTCGTCCAGCCAGCTGTGCCGCCCTGGACAATGAAGATAGCCTTCCATGCTCCGTCGGTCCAGATCTCGACGACGCCGTAGTCATCGGGATACATGCCAGCGAAGTCGTACTGCTGCTCCCAGCTGATGATGGACTCATAGGCGTTGGTCAGGTTGAAGGTCACCGTCAGCGTGTTGTCCAGGTTGTTCCGGTAGCTGCCAGCGGTTGCGACGTCGTACACGACATCATTGAAATAGCTCTCGTAAGCGTGTTCAATTTCGAGATGGCCGTTATACCAGCTGTCATATTCGTCGGCGTTTATCCACGTGCCGTCTTCCTGATGCCAGATATCTCCGGTGGGTTTCTTCATGTGAATCCAGTTAGCTGCACCGTCTTCCATGTCGTCCTGGAACAACGTCTGATCGTCCTTGGCAACTTCGACATCGTCGATCAACGCACCCTTCGCCTGGGTAGCCCCATCAGACAGCATGTGGAAGCGGAACTGCATGTCATCAGTCCTACCGATGGCTGGGCACATTGGCGGATATCCTCCGAACCAGAACCACGACTCTACTGGTGATCCGTAATAGTGTGGCGTCTGCAATAGACCTGTACCACTGGGGTTGTAAAGCTCGTAGTTCAGGGTGGTGAACTCACTGTGGTTGTTGATTGCTTTTATCGGATACCAGTTGGTGCCAGAATCGTTGCTAACTTCTATGACCAGATAGTCCCATGGCAAGTCTATGGAGGGGAATCCAAAGATATCGGCGCTGGAGCGTTCCATATCGACTGTGGCAGCAAACGACAGGCTGTAGGTGCCGTCTTCCGAGAAGTTGAAGGTGTCCGTCGTCGTGTTCACGTATTCCTTGTTGTCTTCTGTCTCGTAGGGCAGCATCCTGAGGACGTCATCAGCGTTAGCCGCATATTCCGTGCCATCTTCCAAGCCGTTGTACCAGTAATGGTCGCCGTCGCACTCGGTGCACTCCTCGACGATACGCCAGTTATCAGCCTGACCGTAGGTAAGATCCTCGGTGCTGGCATCCACATAGTCGTCGTCGTAGATCTGCTCATAGATGCGGGTGGATGTTGTGGCTTCATTGTTATCCTCGTTCACGTCGCAGCCAAGCGTTGTCTCCGCAGTGATGATGTAGTCGGAGTACAGCGTCGTGTTCCACCAGAAGCGGACATCTTGGGTGTCGCCCTGTTCAAGGTCCTCGACCGTCGCGGTGTCAGTCCAGACAGGTTCTTCGCTGCGGTATTCGGTGTAGACCTCGAAGTCTTCCACCAGTACACCGCTCCAATCCATGCCTGGAGATGGTCCTTCGGTCTCGTACCAGTCTTTACTCATCACACAGAAGCCCCATTTTGCCTCATCAAAGCTACCGCCGTATTCGTCCATCATCGACTTGGTGATGTCGTAGAGGTTGTCGGTGGGTTCTCCTTCCGCCGTGTACGGTGTCAGGAAGTCGCTCATGTGGATGGTGACCCACTTGCCGTTGCTGCTCGGGGCTGGATTGATCCAGGAGTCCTCGTTGACCAGCCGGAGGTTTGTGCCGCAGTAAAGGGCCGGAGCGATGACATCATTTGGTCCAAGGTTCCATTTGAGCTTGGCCTTGATGTCGAAGACTTCCTTGTCCTTGTAGGCTTCCCAGTCGATGTCGCCCATGCTGAACAGTGCGTAGGGCAGTTCACCGGCGCCGTACTGGTGGCCGCTGGTCATGTAGCCGAACGAATGGTACGGGCTTGCGCCGTAGAAGTCATAGCCAGTCTTTTCCCACGGAGTGTTTCCGGTTCCGAAGTAGATGACCTCCCATTTGTCGAGGTTGCCCTCGAAGTCGTCTTTCGCCAGTGTCTCGTATTGCTTCTCGTAGGCAGAAACCTCGACGGGAACGTCCTTGGTCAGGGTGCCGGTGTTCTCCACGGTGACATCTATCGGTATCTCGACGCCGCCCTCGTCGGGCATCTCGTATTCGCTGTCGGTGCTCACCGAGGTGATGGCGCTGTCGCAGATGTCGCCGAAGTAGATGCTCTCGTTGACGCCGTTGTCGGGGATGTAGTACTCAAAGCCGGTGCGCGGATCGACGGCTGTGGTGCCGTTCTCTTCGCCGACGCCGTCGTAATCGATTGCGCCGATGTCCGAATAGAGCTCGAAGTAGTAGTAGGTGTCGTTCTTCGGCTCAAACGTAAGCGGGAACTGGAATTCCTTGGTCTGACCCTGCTCGAGGCTGTCGACGTACTTGTATCCCTGCACTTTGAGCGGCTGCAGTGAGCCCTTCTGGAGCTTGATGGCCACGTCGTCGATGTACCAGCCCTCGCGGTTGACGGTGTTGTCCGCCTGCCACGTCCAGTTGAACTTGACGTACTGGCCGACGTAGTCGCTGATGTCGAGCTGCATGTACTCCCATTCACCTTCGGTGTCGTAGATGCCGGTGGCGAGTTCTTCCTGGCTCCAGGTTTCGCCGTCCTCGCTGTACTCGATGGACACGGTGCCGTAGTCATGGTTTTCTTCGCCTTGCGCCCACTGTGAGAAGTTCAGATACGCGAAGTAGACCTTCTGGCCGTCGACGGTCTCCGGGATGTAGATGCCCGTGTCGGTCTGCTCGTTGCTGGATCCATGGGCAGTCCATTTCAGGACATTTTGTGTACCTGCCTCGTAGCTGTCGCCGGGGTTGCTGTGCCAGCTCTGTGACCCTGAGAATGCACGAGCGTCGGATATGGTCCACGTCTCGGTGTCCTTGTCCAGGTCGTAGATCTCGAAGTTGTTCAGGTTGCAGTCCTCAATGTCTGTGAACAGCCAATCGGTGAGATCGAATTCTTTCTCCTCGTAGATCTGCAGATGCACGTTAATCTCTTTGTTGTAGTCCTTGAGACCGTTGTTGGTGATGGTGCCATTGATGTAGGCCGGTGCCGTGTCGTGGTATATGCTCGGGTCGGGCTGCAGGATGCTGGTGACGTCGATGTCGTACTCTGGCAGCACGGCAAAGGTGCCTTCAGCCGTCACGGTCTGCCCGGTGCAGTCCTCGACGGTGATGGTGTAGTGGTATTCGCCTGTCTCGCTTGTGTTGGCGAACGTTTTCGTCCAGTTGCCATCGTCCAGAGTCATGTTGAACGTGTAGGGGTCGATACCGGCAGGCCAGTAATACTCTGCTTTGGCTGCAGACTGAATGGTTAACGTGACGTTGGCGATGGTGACGTTTTCGTTGCAGGTTTCTGGCATGGCGGTGAAGTCGATCTCCTCGCCGATCTGGTACTTGGGCATCTCTTCATGATGGTAGTCTGTCTCCTCGATGGTGGTCTCCACGGTCGGGGGATCACAGATGATGAACGTCTGCGAGATAGTGTCCTCGTTGCCGAGCATGTCGTAGGCGGTGACGTTGATGGTATGTTCGCCCGCATCGTATTCCTCAAGGGTGAATGGCTCAGTGTAGTTCGTCCAGTTGCCGTCGTCTATCTTGTACTCGATGTAGTCAACGCCTGACGGACAGCTCTGATTCTGGAGATCCCACTCGCCGTCGTCCGCGGTCAGCGTAATCGTGGTCGTGTTAGCCACGTAATCCATCTCGTTGTTGCTGCCGACGCAGGGCTCGGGGCTGTAGGTCTTCTCGATTTCGGGTGCGGTGTCGTCAACGTAGAAGAACTGGAAGTGCATTTCGCTCTGGTCTCCTGACTCGTCCTCCACGT
>CAYPWJ010000042.1:0-5682 GCA_964414415.1 uncultured Thermoplasmatales archaeon
AAATAATGAGATATCGAGATTGGTCATATCGGTTTGCTGAAGAGGTCCTCAACAGCAGGCTGGCGCAAAAACAGGAAGTAAAAGAGATTATCGACACCATAGAGTTGAATCCAAACGAAATGACAAGGCCGAATCTAAACCAAGCATTCGAGGATAGCTTTACTGAAAAAGGATGGGAAACTGAGCAGCCCGTTTTTGCCCCCGAGGATGAGCCTGCCGCAAAGATAGATTTTATGAAAAATCGAGTTGGTGTCGAAGTTGCCTTCTCTCACCCCTCTTTTATGGGAATAGATCTGTTGAAATTCCAAACTCTCTCATATTCGTATAGAAACGAGATCGATGTTGGCATCTATATCGTTACTACACGCCAATTTCAAAAATTAATGGAGGCCAATTATGACCCAACATGGAGAGGCAGTATGAAATTCGGTAAAGTGAAGAAATATCTGCCTCATCTAAGATACATCATCCAGGTGCCCATCTGGCTTATCGGTCTCGAAAGCCCATAGAGCTTTTCTCTTGCTTTTCACCACAGGTGTCCTATCAGTATCCGGAGGCCGATGGCGATGAGGATGACGCCGCCGACGGCCTCGATGCGGCGCTCGAAGAGATGACCGACGTGGTCGCCCAGGTAGACGCCACTGCTGCACGTCCTCCCCCCCCCCTGCCTCCTCGTTCCTATGAGAAAAAGAAATATTTTTCACTTTCTCAACGATATGCACCGCGCATAACACTAGTGTTACGTTTGGTGTAGGTGAATGAGAATATTTTGATTGTTGCTGCCGCAGACGCTACGGTCTCCGTATTCCGATGACGCTGAAGACGAAATCATTGGATAAAATTGGTAAACATTAAAATACCACCGAGGGAATAAGAAACCATGGAAGACTCCATCGTCATTCCTCCCTCCGTCAAGGTGTTCGTCCGACTCGGAAAACACCAGGGCAGCCGAGCCGGCGAGCTCGTCGGCATGCTCCGCGACTATAAAGACGACTATACCTCGCTTGAACTTCAGGAAGAGGCAATGAAATGGTGGAAGCAGAATATCTGATTGACACGAACATTTTTCTTGAAGTGCTGCTGGAGCAGGAAGAACAGGCGGAGTGCCTCCGCCTGTTGAAAGCGATCGAGTCCGGCACCGTTCAGGCTGTCGTCACATCTTTTTCTCTCCATTCAATAGCAGTCATACTGGAAAAACTGCGAGGTATAACGGCATACAGACGGTTCCTAGAAATCCTGCTGAACTTTGAGGGATTGATGACGTATTCCACGACGCCGCAGGACGAAGTAGAGATATGTGCTATTTCCGAGGACAAACATCTTTCTTTCGATGACGCCGTCCAGTATTACGTTGCTGATACCTTTGACCTCAAACTTGTCAGCTTTGACGCAGACTTTGACAGAACAGACCTTACACGGACGACGCCATCACAGCTATAAGTCCATTGGCTGTACCTTTTCACCACAGATGTTCTATCAGTATCCGGAGGCCGATGGCGATGAGGATGACGCCGTCGAGTGCCTCGACGCGCCGTCGTCGTTCCTCCCTCCGTCATGGTCTTCGTCGGGCTGGGAAAGCACACGGGCAGCCGAGCCAGGGAGCACAAGCGGAAGCAACAAGGCAGCATATCCGATAGAGACAAACATTTTCCTCGAGGTGCCGCTGGAGCAGCAAGAGCAGAAAGAACAAAGGAATGCCGCCGGCTGGTCGCCCCCGTCGCATTATCTGCCGTCCACCCTCCATCCTGCTTCACCGTCCGCGTTGCCGGGACCCTTACTTACCGGGATACACGTTTCCCCGCTTGAGCTTTACCATGCCCTCCTCGTCCAGGCTCTCCAGTATCCCGCGGACAGCTTCCTCGGATATCATGACTCTCCCGTGATCCAGGTCCATGGTTTTCACCTCCTCGACAAAAGCGTCAACATCCTTTTTACCGTCGACCGCGTCCTCGATGTTTGCCGCTACGAGACCGGCTATCCCCACCTCGAAGAGACCCTTGCTTTCCCTGCCGCCCGTCCAGTATATCTGTTCCAGCTCATCTCCCTTGAAGAGCGAGTCCATGAGATCCAGGTAGACATCGACAACCCTTGTTACAGAGTAATATCCCTCTAGGTCGAGATCCCACTCCTCTGCTTCATCGGGGGCGGCTTCGATGTTGACCTTGAGAACCGGGTCATCCGGGATGGCGCCATACATTCGTCCCTCCCTGAATTCGACCCCGTTTGCCTCGAGCAGGCGATACAGAGTGAGTATAGTCTGGATTTCCCGGTCTACGTGCCGGATAAATTCCTCCATCTCCCGTTCATCCATTTCTTCCATCTCTACCGTCTCTTCAAGAACCTGGTCTACGGCTCCGACTGTTTTTTCCATGTTCTCTTCAACGGATGTCATGCCGTTTTCCTCCATTACACCTGCCGTTTCTCGTACTTTTCCAAGGAACTTTTTCTCCAGCTCCCTGTACTCTTCCTGCTCCGGCATAATGATGTCCAGGAGTGGCCTTTCAAACTCCTGGGTCTTCATCCCGTCCTCCATCACCTGCCTGGCAGCATCAAAATACTGTTTCCATTCATCCACGACAGATGCCAACTCCGTCCCCGCGTATTTTTCCTCCAACTCACGTATCGTTCCCTCCATGTAAAACGCATGGTCAACGTCCACTTGAAGCGCCGGCTGCTTATGGACGTTGACGCCGTTCCGCCGCAGCTGTTTGATGGTACCCTCAACATTTTTTTCCCGGAAGCTGCCCATATAAACTCTCATACATCCGTAACATCTCAGATTTTTTAATTATTCCCCGTCCGACACGTTCAAAAACACTTCCCCATTTGGCGTCCATGAGCAAGCCCGCGATTTCCGAGGAATTGAAAAAGGAAACGCTGGAAAGACTGCATGCACATGTGGAGGAAAACTACATCGGCCGGTACGGAGTGAAAGATATAGATACCAGGTTCAAAGGCCGTTTTTTGTATATAGACTGGATCGAGGGCCCCACAGGCAAAGAGCTGGAGATGATACAGTCGTTCAAGGAAGAACTGCCGCCGCAACGGAGAAAGAGGCTGGAGGAAAACCTGGAGCGGGACTGCACGAGGTCAAAGCTCTGCCGCCTCCGATACCACGGCGACCCCACATCCTGGGAGTTCCAGATATACAAGTACAGCGACCGCTGCTATGACCGCGAAGGCGAGTTTCCTTTCGGAAGCGGAACCGTGGAAGAATGCTTCGACGCCGCAGCAAGCCTCTACATCACCCGGACGTTTCCATAGAAATGCGATGCCCTCAGAGCCCCCGATACAGCCATTTTCTCCAGTGAAAAATAGCTCGATACATGCTTTGCCAGGGATGACGCATCCGGATGAGAACGTCACCATCTTCTTTTCACCACAGGTGTCCTATCAGTATCCGGAGGCCGATGGCGATGAGGATGACGCCGCCGATGGCTTCGATGCGGCGCTCGAAGAGATGACCGACGTGGTCGCCCAGGTAGACGCCCACCAGCGAGAGAGCAAAGGTGACGACGCCGATGACAATGGCCGGGAGGGCGACCGCGACCGCCAGCAGGCCATACGAGATACCGACGGCCAGTGCGTCGATGCTCGTCGCCACAGCCAGCAGCAGCAGAAACGACATGCTCAACGGGTCAAAACCCGGCCGTCGTCCGTCGCGATTGTCGAGCACAAGCGACTCATAGATCATCTTGCCGCCGATGCCCGCCAGCAGCGCAAAGACGATCCAGTGGTCAAGCGTGGCGACGAGCCGCCGCGCCGAGCGTCCCGCCAGCCAGCCCGCGAGCGGCATCACTCCCTGGAACAGGCCGAACATGCCTGCGATCCGCAGGGCATGGTTGACATGCAGACGCCGGATGTAGAGTCCGCTGGCGACCGCGACGGCGAACGCGTCCATCGCCAGCGCCAGGGCGATCAATACGACAGCAGCGAGATCCACGGTGACACATGGCATCCCGGTATAAAAAAATGCCCGGCCTATATGCTACAGCCCGTCGAGCAGCCCGGCGACCGGGTTGACATCCAGGAGCAGGAGCACCCCGATGGCGAGTATGACGACGGCGGCAACCGCAATGAGCCGCATCCATCGGATCCCCCCGGAGAGCTGCGGCATATAGGCGGCCATCAGCCGATAGAAATCATGGTAGCTCTTCAACAGCGACACGCTGCCGCCGGCGATGACGCCGATCAGCTGGCCGCCCATGCAGCGGACCGTCCACTCGCCGACCACGGCGGGCAGGATCCAGGCGGGGAGTGCAACCCACCAGTACGGCGAAATGTCTATCTTGCCGCCCAGCCAGTTGACCCGTGCCTTCCAGACGCCGCAGCGTCTGCCAGCCTCCGACATACATCTAGCAACACACAGGGGATTTATAACAATTTTTATAAATATGCAGGTCACTTGTGTACTAATATATGAGCTATCAGCAGGGTATCTCGATGCCGTCGCTCCGCCGCTGCATGATCCGGCAGAGCCGGCAGAGTTCCTCTGTCACGGGGGCGCCGTCCATGAGCGCCGCTGTCGACCGGTCGAGCTCCTCGCCCAGCGTCTCCTCCACCTCGCTGCTGCAGCCTCGCTTCCTGGCCAGGTACTGTGACACCGCTGCTGCGCTCACACCGAGCAGCCTGGCTATCTGGATCTGTCGCATCCCCTCGTGTTTCAATCGGCGGGTGAGTGCGCTCCGCAGGCAGGGGAGGACGTCCCAGACGACGGTTTCGCAGGGTGCTTTTGTCATGACCAACTCTGAAAGCAGCCGTCCTATTTAACTATTGTGAAAAACCGCATGTTTATATGGGCTGCCGTGATGCACTGCTATGCGCATCGGTATCATCGGCGGCACCGGCATCTACGACATGCCGGGCGACACCATCGACATCGAGACCGAGTACGGCCCCGTGACCATCACCCGGGTCGAGCACGAGGGGCGGGAGCTCTTCTTCCTGCCCCGGCACGGCGCCACCCACGCCATCCCGCCGCACCGGGTCAACCATCACGCCACCGTGCAGGCCCTCAAGAACTGTGGGGTAACGCGCGTCCTTGCCGTCAGCACCGTGGGGTCGATGCGGCAGGGCGTCCAGCCGGGCGGCCTGGTCATCCCGACTGACTTCATCGATTTTACCGGCCCGACGACGTTTTTCGACGACGCACCGGTGCACGTCGACATGACCGAGCCGTTTTGTCCCGAAACGAGGGAGGTGCTGCTCGACGCGGCCAGCTCCGAGGGCAGCGTGTTCGAAGGCGTCTACATCACCACGTCCGGCCCGCGCTTCGAGACACCCGCCGAGATCGAGATGCTGCAGCAGCACGGCGACGTCGTCGGGATGACGCTGGGCCCCGAGGCGACACTGGCCCGCGAGGCTGACATGTGCTACGCATCCCTCTGCGTCGTCTCCAACATGGCCGCCGGCCTGCAGACCGGCCTTACCGCCGACGAGATCGCCTCCATCTACGAGGATATGCGCGATGTGGCCGTGGGCATCCTGCTCCACACTGCTGCGGCACTCCCTGAACAGCGAGACTGTTCCTGCAGCGAGGCAGCCACCCGCGGCTCACTGTAGAAAAAGGCCGCCAAAAAAGGGGGGAAGGGATGCGGATGAGCGGCGGCCCACATGGCATCGCCGGCCTCCGTGCCCGTTTTAGGGCGCTATATTGACGGACGCCAGGCGTTCCATCCTCAC
>CAYPWJ010000043.1:0-4855 GCA_964414415.1 uncultured Thermoplasmatales archaeon
CTTACCACGTATCTTCTCGAAGCGTTTCCGTTCATCGAAGAGTTCATCGCCTTCAAAAAAACATCCAGTAGATGTTACAGCAAAATTGTTTATGCCAAGATCAACTCCCATTACAGTTGGATCTTCTGTTTGTTCGTCTTTTTCTTCCCTTTCTAATCCTAGATGTAGATAGAACGGCTTTTCGTCTTCATACTCGTGTTTTTCTATCGTAGATTGGGTTATGTTCCAGTCTCCGTTGAGATATTTGTCGTAGTAATGGTTGAGTTCTTCTGGAAGTACGAACTCACCATCGATCCTTCCATTGACGGTTGATATAGTACATTTACGATCTTCAAGATAGATACTCAATGTTCTTTTATCGTAAGCTATTGAATCGGAAGTGAACTCAGGTTTGCTTGCTTTCAAACCTTGTTTCAACCGTTCTACACAACCTTTTATCGCTTCTTTAGCTCTAGTAACAGCTCTGACAACCAGATTAGCCTGTAAATCTGTCAGGTCTCTGAGTTTTTCGTACACCATTTCCTGTAGTGTATTGCGTTTTGTGGTCTTAAGTCCATGTTCATTCCACCCGGCATTGACAGTGACTTGACATGCTTTTTTGAATTGTTGTACAGTTTTCTCTAGATATTGTCGGTTTTCCAGGGAGAGTTTGATCTTGACTGTTCGACGCATCCACCTTTAGTAATATTCTTTTCCTATTTAAATATCCAAAGGGAGGGTGAGTGAAAGTGGCATTCCTCTCCTCCCTGAAGAAAGGAGCCTCCTGCCTGTTTTAAGGTGAAATAAAATTCAGATTCTCTTTTGAGTAAAGGGTGGGAAATTTTTATATAGGAACCAAAGATATTTAGGGATGAAATTGGGTGAAACCATGTCTGGAAAACAAGCCTTCTCTAAACTCAGTCTAGTTATGGTTTTGGCGTTGGTGATGAGTGTGGTTATACCGGTGACAAGGGGCGGGGATTTGAGAGATCCCACTTCCATAGAGATGTCCCCTACATCATTTGAGATCGACGCCGGAGAAAACGTGACGATCAGAGCCAAGTTGACCTCCAACGGAACACCATTGGAGGACAAATCTATCGAGTTTTCAACGCTGAATGGTTATCTCGATCCTTTAATATCCACAACAAATGCCACAGGTGTAGCTACAACCACTTTCACGGCCCCAAAAGTAAATCTTGTAAAATCCGCCGAGATAACGGCTACCTATTTGGGGTCTACAATATACAAAAATTGTACCAATACAACCGAAGGTACTGTTACTCCGATTTATGAATCTGTAAACCGATCGGGGGCTGCCTTCTCCGTACCAAAATCTGTTGAAGATGATATAGATGATTACAGGGGAAGCCTTAATTTGACTAGGCTAGAGGAATTTGGGATAGATGTTCCCACCGATGAGTTCATCCTGGCTGAAGAGGACCGCACTTCTATCGTTTTATCAGATAAAAGTAATAAAGGTGTGGCAGATATAGAAGGGTGGCAGATGCCCACCAATATTACGCTGGCGAATAACAGCCTTGAAGTGATCATCGCCGATAACGTTACTTTTACGAAGTCAGGTACTCCTGCCACGATAGATGAGATATTGTCTACACCATCCCAGTATCAATTGAATCTGGTGAAAATAGACTCTATAAGAAGGCAGGTGTCTATACTATGTGACCCTGATTCCGGCATGGGTCTGGACATCCCGGTCACCAGTGGTTACCTAACGGATGATGCAGATGGTGTGTTTGCCTCCATCAACAGGGCGATCGATAACTCCAAGAATCTGACCTTGGATTCAAATATAACAGACATAAAAGAGACCTTGAATCTCAGCGGAGATAAGCTACCTGTTTTCGATTTTGAGACAGATTACTGGTACAATTCAACCGTCGAAACTAACGCGATAGTGCTCACTCCAGGGACTCCGGTACTTGAATTTTTCAAGGATATTATCCCAAACGGTAGCGACGCCATCCAATTGGAGGAGGACTTACCGGTGTTGTACGACGTCACAACCTCTTTCTCTGCCGAAAATGTTACCTCTATAGAGGATATATACAACAACACGGATTCCTATAAAAATGAGGTCATATCCTTCACATCGAAATCCTATGGCGGAACTATAAGCGTTCAAGAAAGTCTTGAACATTACACATCTTGTAGCGAGGACAGGTTCCCTATTCCCACACCTTCTGGACCTGTTTGTGTCAATATCCCTGTGGATGTGCTTTTGGAAGGAGGAGTAGCTTGGAATCAGATAGAACTCGATAATATTTCCAGCCATACTTTATTGACTGTTGAGGCCTCTTCTAGACACCAGGACGAGCCTTACAGTAATTACTCGGGAGAATACAGGATGATCGGAAAGCTGATCCCTATATCCCTTTTCAACCAGACCAGTGAAGGGTATATTTTTATTGTATTTGAGAAAGAGAAAATCGGTGAGCTAAATTACCAAGAGCTGGGAGAAGAGGTCCGCGATGAGCTAAAAGAGGAGGTGAAAGAGATAAACAGCGTGCTTACTGACTTCACCAATATAACTCTAGACGATATACCAGCGAAGGAGATAATCAGGTCCTTCAGCGGTGTTTCTGACATACCGGAGAGTATAGAGTTCACTAACGAACTAAATATAGAGATCGAGCAAATATACTCTGGGGAAGAATTAGATTTGGGATTGAACAACTTCTATTTGAGTGGGCTTTCGATGTCGTGCGAAGGGGATCAGAGTGATGTAACGGTAAACATCGAGAAAGTGACGAACCTGTCATTGGACGTACCGGCAGAAAAGGTGTACCAATCTTTGGAGATCTCGGTGGGTAACGTGGACGATAGTGAGATAACCAACGCCAGTTTGGAGTTCTCCGTGAGTAAAGATTGGATGGACCAACACAACATCTCAAAGGAGGATATTGGAATCTACAGGTATCATGATGGCACCTGGGGAGCGTTGTCCGGAACTGTCTACAGAGATACCGATGACAAGATATATTGCAGAGCGAGCACCCCTGGTTTCTCCAAATTTACCATCGGAGCAAAGAGCAGTGAAGAAGATAAAACCGATCCTGTAGCCCGGCCAGGGGAGGATCGGGTCGTCAAAGTCGGAGAGGAATTCACTTTGAATGCATCAGCATCTTCTGATAACGTAGGAGTCACGAGCTATGTGTGGGATCTTGACAACGGGGTGACCAAGTCAGGTCAACAATGTTCTGTCACCTACAACCAGCCCGGCAATTACACGGTGACGCTGACAGTAAGAGACGAAGCCGGTAACAGTGATATGGATACGTTGACCGTGACCGTAAAAGAGTCTAGTGAGGGAGGGGAATCTAATGGCACTGCGGAAAATAAAACCGACGGCTCGAATAACAATGATGGGATCCCTGGTTTTACGGTGATGACCTTCTTGTTAGGCCTATCTATCGTCGCATTCTACATATCCATATCCAAAGCGAAGAAGAATTAGAGTATGTGCTCTCTGAACTGGTATACCGGGTGAGTTACACATCGCCGGATCAAAGCGAGGCCAGGATCGAGAAAGAGGGGTAAAGTACGCCTTGGACTTGGACCATAGTGCTAGACCCACTTCTCCAGGAAAAGGAAAACACCCGCCCCCTGATAAAATGAAAGATACAGTTTTTAACTGTAAAGGCGAGGGGCGGGTGCACGGCCCGAATAGATTTAATTATACTTAATCTTATGGACTAGAAAGTCTTCAAACATCTCCATAGAACGAAAAAAATTTTATCTTACCCTTATATCTCCCTACAGAACTTCCCATAGGAAAGAAAGATCGACCTCACTGGGCCCTTTAAACAGCATTCTGGAGACGCTCCGGGTACAGTGGGGCACTTTTTTTCCTATCACTTGACCAAAAAAGAGGTTAGAAAAACATGCATAGAAAAAAGATAACCACCATTGCTGTCCTATTGATGACGTTTAGTGCCATGTTCGCCCTGACGGTCTACGTGCCGTCAAGAGCGGTGGCTGAAGGCAACCGAGCGACAGCCCAGACAAGGATGGACTACGACCCGAGCGAGGAGGAGAACGCGACCGCGCTGAACACGAAGATCAAGAACGTGGCCGAGCTCCTCATATACCTGGCCCCGGCGGTCACCGCCGTTCTTTTCGTGGTCGCCCTAGGCAGGATGCAGTATGCGAAGGCATCCGACGAGGATTCTGAAGAAGCGGCCAGATGGAAAAGAAGGTCCATGGAGATCTTGGCCATAGGCCTCGTGATAACACTGGTATTCGTCATAATAGGAGCTTTCTACGGCGCTATCTAGAGCACGAGAGGATGTTGTTCCCGGGCCCCTTTGCGGTTGAGGGATTGGAAGGGTACCATATTTCCGATCCTCTATACACCCTCGCGGTAATCCTGCTATCTGCAGGTTCAGCACTGGCAGCGGCGTCGCTCACCGCACAGCTGCTAAAGATGCAGGCCAGGAGGGCCTTCGGGTACGGATACGAGGAGGATACGGAGGACGAGGGCAGGGAGCTGTTCTACACCTTCGTGGCGATATTCTTCTTCGCGAGCGTGCCCGTGATCTGGGTGCTGCTGCAGCTCCTTCTCAGAGGAGAGGCCATAACTCTCGGAGGGATGTAAAAGTGAAGAAGCTGTTGCTCCCGGTTTTTTTCTGTATCTTTCTCCTGCTGGCCCCCTCTCTCGCAGTCGGTACCGATTCGGTCACCAGGTACAAGTTCGTCCCGCGGTGGGACGACCAGCAGTTCTCGAAGGAGAGTCTGGGGTTAGTGGTTGATCTCGAGACCTCGGTGAACATCAGCTCGGTCCGCTTCAGCTTCTTGAGACGGACGAAGGAACAGACGACCACCATGGACTCCATGGAGATGACCTGGGAGGACA
>CAYPWJ010000044.1:0-4803 GCA_964414415.1 uncultured Thermoplasmatales archaeon
TCCGCCATGGATTCAGAGGTAAACAGAAAGTCTCCCTTCTTCATGACCCGGAATAGACCTCGCCAATATTAATCTAATGGTGTCGCTAGATGCGTTCCTCCCTTCGCGTCAGGTAATACTGCTGGAGATGCGTCGGGAAATCCCGCCGGGGGATGTAGCCCAGCGACAGCCATCGCTCGACAGCACCGATGGCATCCTGCAGCTTTTCCCGGGTGGCTGCATCGCCGGTCAGGCTGTGCAGCGCCTCGAGCACCGTCAGGTTGTACCGCATCCATGTTACCTCCTGAAACGGGTTGAACTGATGGACTGCATACGGGTTGTACAGCACGTTTTCCGCCAGTTTTTGTTCCTTGTACATCTCAAGCACGTTCATGTACAGGTGAGCCAGCAGCCATATCCCGCCGAGGATGCCAAGGAACACCACGCTGACGCCAAGGTAGGGGTGAATGCCACGCCAGGCGAGGTATGGATAGGCGTTCAGCGCGAGGTTCAGCGTGAGCAGCACTACGCTGCCCACCATCGCAACCTGCTTTATCTTGGCCAGCTCGATGTTGAATTTTTTCTTCATCTTCCTGAAAACGGACATGGTTTCACGTCTCTGCTAACGCCTCCGGACAGATGAACTTTTCGCTACAATAAATGAGTGCAGGGGACGAGATTTGAACTCGTGGACCCCTACGGGACAGCGCCCTCAACGCTGCGCCGTTGGCCATGCTTGGCTACCCCTGCATCAGGTGTATGCTAATGCCCGATTCATTTAAAAGTTAATCGCCTGCGGAGCACGAGTGCCAGCGTCGCTGCCAGGCATACGAGTGCGGCGGAGAACCCGGGCGTTGTTTCTTCCTCGGCCACCACGATTTCTTTCGTCGCCGTGGCGGTTGCCCCGTCGTCATCCCGGACGGTCAGCGTCACCGTGTAGACCCCCTTGTCGGTGTAAACATGCGATGGATTTTGGTGCGTTGCCGTGATGCCGTCTCCGAAGCTCCACCCCCATTGCACGATAGACCCGTCGGGGTCGGTCGCGTTTTCCGTGAAGGAGACATGGTCGTTCGCCCGCGGATTTTCAGGGTTCCATAGAAAGCCGGCTCTCGGCGGGAGATTATCCGGCTGATACGGGATGGTGTATATCTCCCGGTTGATATATACCTGGTTGGGTGGAATGATATGCTGGGTGTAAATGGCGCCGGTGGCGACGACGCCGTCGAATGCCGCGACGCCCCAGGCTGCGTCGTTGCCGCTCCCGTTTCCATTGTGTCGGATGACATCGGTGAAGGTTCCGTTTGGCAGGTATTCCGCCACCAGGAAATCACGGTATCGGGCACTGTGGTTGTAGACGCTTCCAGCGATGAACACGCGTCCATATGCCGCCAGCATGTCGTTCCCCGCCGCCGTTTTCCCGTAGTAATGCCTGGTTGTGTTCCCCGCCGCCGACGGCGCCGTCAGAAGCGAGACGTTGTCCCCGGTGCTGTGGAGAAGAGTGACGCCGTCCGACGTTGCTGTCACGTCCCGTATTGCCCCTGGAGCGAAGCTACGGCTATCTGTTACGGTGCCTGTCCTGTTGCATGATATGAGGATGCCGGTGCCATCTTGCTCTCCGCCTGCGAGCACCGTGTCACCGTGGACGTCGACGCTGTAGATGCGCCCGCGTCCGCTGGTGTTCCATGCCACCTCGCCATTTCCGGCGAAGGCCACGAGGTGGTAGCGTGATTTGGCGACGCTGTCGGCACACCCGGCAACGATGGTGTGGTTCCCGTCGATCGCCATGTCGGTGACGCTGCACTGCCGGCGCCATCTGTTCTGCCAGAGCCGTGTGCCGTTGGCATGGTAGGCTTTGACGTCGAACGTGCCGTTGGTGAATGCAATCGTGACCGAGCCGGATGCGGCGGCGACGGCCACGTGCCGGTAGCGCTCCCTCGTAATCCGTCGCTCGGGCACTGAGAACTGTTTTTCCCACGCCACGCCGCCGGATGCATTGTATTTCAGGAGCCGGTAGCCGTCGAAGGAACCAAGAGAGAGACCGCCCACGTATACGGCGTCATCTGACGCTGCGATGCTCCGTCCTTCGTCGAACTCGGGCTGGTGGTATACCCCCCAGCCTCCGCGGGCGATGGGTATCCACACTATTGCTGCAACGGTGAGCGTGACAAAGATCGCCCAGAGTTTGTGCCCCATGCTAGGCAATCGGGGCATAATTATTTCAACTTTTTGATGGCCGCCGCGTAGTCCGGGCTGCCGAATACGGCAGATCCTGCAACGACGACGTCGGCTCCGCGCTTCCTGATTTCTCCGATGTTCTCCGCGGTGACGCCGCCGTCCACCTCAAGCTGTGTCGCTGCGTCGCTGGTCAGGTCGCTGGCTTCAGCTATCTTGGGCAGCATCGATTCGATGAAGCGCTGTCCGCCGTAGCCGGGATTGACGGTCATGACGAGGAGGAGGTCGATGTCCTCGATGACCTGTTCGGCGAGGCAGAGCGGCGAGGCGGGGTTGAGCGAGACGCCGGCGCGGCACCCTGCGTCGTGTATCTGTCCGACGAGCCGGTGGAGGTGGTGTGCTGCCTCGGCGTGCACGGTGATGCTGTCGGCCCCTGCGTCAGCGAACGCCTGGATGTATCGCTCTGGCTGTGCTATCATGAGGTGGACGTCGAACGGGAGTTCTGTAGCGCTGCGGAGGTCTGCTACCATGCCCGGGCCGATGGTGATGTTGGGCACGAAGTGGCCGTCCATGACGTCGAGGTGTATCCAGTCTGCTCCGGCGACCTCGACTGCTTTTATCTCGTCGCCCAGCTGGGCAAAATCAGCTGAGAGGATGGAGGGCGCCACCAGTGTCATGCTGGTAAAGCCGGAATGGGCTTTAAAGCTTTGTGACGTCGGGGGAGACGAACTCTGTGAGGCGCTCTATCTCGGGGTTGACTTTGCCGCATCTGATGGGGGTGAAGGCGACGTTGCTCAGCTCGGGTTTTTCGAGCGTGAGGTCCCAGTATTCCTGGCGGAGGTTGTCGAAATATTTTCGGGCGGTCGCCCAGTTCTTGGCCGCGAATATGACGACCCAGTCGTAGGTGCCCGTCAGGTGGTAGACGTCGATGAGCCGGACGTCCATCTGGCCGGGGATGTCCTTCTGCACTCGCTGTATCTGGCGTTGGGCCAGTTCCTGGGTCATCGGCCGGGTTTTCATGAGGACCATGAACAGCCGCCAGCCGAGTTTTTCTTCGTTGACGATGGCGGTGTAGCCCCAGATGGCGTTGGATTCCTCGAGTTTGTTCTGTTTCCGCCAGACCTTTTGCCGATATGTGTCGCATTTCTCGGCGATTTTCTGGAGGCTCTGCCGGGCGTCGATGAGCAGCTGGTCGAGGATGTCGCCCATCACGTTGCCTATCTTGAACAGTGTCGTGTTACTTTTTTTCATTTTTTCACCAAATATTTACAATTTGTTACAAAATAATGTGGCATATATATTTATATGTTACTTTAAATTGCATATTACTGAGACATCGGGGGGAACCCGATGTGGAGGTGACCATAATGAAATGCCAAAACCTCATCCAGACAGTCGGGAACGATGCGGAGGCACAGATAGAGCTGGCGCAGCTCGTCGCCGGGTATATGCGCGAGGCCCGCTGCCAGGAGCGGAAAACCGAACTCTACGATATGCTTGAGCGCCTGCTGCACCCTGAATGGGAGGGCAACGGACACGATGGAAACGGCGGTGCAATCCATGCCAGCCGTTAATGTCACCATCGAAAAAATTCCCATCAACGACGCCTGCGACAAGGAAACAATCGAGCTTGAGGTATCGCAGGAGCACGCAGCCTTTTTAAAAGAACTGACCAGCGACGCCTGGTGCGCCAGCGACACCCACATCTATCGTCTCTCCATCGAGGACGAGACCCCGCCGACTGCCCCATCGGTCAGATGCCTCTACCATAACCTGCTGCCACAATAAAACCCGCCTTTTCCCTTCATTTTTCCACATCTTCTCCATCTGTTAAACTTAAAAAGAGCCAGACCATCCCCATCTATGGCGGAGCACATCTCCATCCTGGTCGACCACCGCGAGCGCTGCTCAGGCATCCCCGCCATCCTGCGGGCGCGTGGCGTCGACGTCAGGGAGGAGCAGCTGCCCGTCGGCGATTACATCATCAGCGACCGGATCGCCGTCGAGCGAAAACGCGCCGGTGATTTCCTTGACTCGCTGGTCGGCCAGCGGCTGTTCGACCAGGTCAGCCGACTCGCCGACGCCTACCCACGGCCCACCCTGGTCATCGAGGGCGACGGTCTCTTCGACAGGGATATCCACGAGCGGGCCATCTACGGCGCCATCTCGTCCATCGTCATCGACTACCGCTTCTCGATTTTCACCGCTGCAGACCCGACGGAGACGGCACGGCTCCTCTACGGCATGGCCTACCGCGAGCAGGTCAAGACGGGTACGCCGGTGGCGCTGCGTGGCAGCACGCCAACGCGGTCGCTCCGGGAGCAGCAGCGCTACGTCGTCGAGGGGCTACCCTTTGTCTCCGCCGTCTCGTCGCAGAAGCTCCTCGACTACTTCGGCTCCGTCCGCCGGGTCATCAACGCGACCTGCCAGGAGCTGCAGGAGATCGATGGTATCGGCACCAAGAAAGCCAGGGAAATCAAGCGCATCGTTGAGTCCCGGTGGCAGGGCGAGGAGAAAGGCGACGAGGAAAAACAGCCGTGATGCATCGATCTCGTGGGCCGGTGCCGGCAGCGAAGGATTTATATGGTCGCTGTGGCGGGGTGATGTAGAATCGTTGAGAAAAATGGAAAATGACTTATGGGAGGCCATCGC
>CAYPWJ010000045.1:0-3059 GCA_964414415.1 uncultured Thermoplasmatales archaeon
CCAGCACCTCGGTGGATGTGACGATGGACAGCGATAAGAGCGTCACGGCTGTCTTCACCGCAATAAACCAGCCCCCGACTGTCTCCATCGATGCTCCCGCCGACGGCAGTGCGGTCAATGGAACTATTACCGTTTCTGGCTCCGCATCAGATAGTGACGGCTCGGTGGAGACTGTCGAGGTCAAAATCGATGGCGGTTCATGGCAGACGGCAGCTGGAACAGATTCATGGACATATAGTTGGGATACCACTACGGTCAGCAACGGCAGCCACACCGTATATGCCCGCAGTTACGATGGAGAGGACCACTCGGATACTGCCTCCGTCACGGTGACAGTGGATAACGTACCTGTCAATCATGCTCCCACCGTGGTTATTACCTCTCCGTCGGACGGGTCGAAGGTAACCAATGCAACGTTTATCAGAGGGGAAGCAAGCGATGACGACGGCGATGACACCATCGAAAAGGTGGAGGTACAGATTGGCGACGGTAACTGGACAGAGGCAGATGGCACCGAGAACTGGGCGTATTCCTTGGACCCTGAAACGATGGATGATGGCGACTACACCGTAAAGGCGAGGGCATACGATGGAGAAGCCTACTCCGACATAGATTCCATTAGCATCACTGTCGATACAGAGGAAGACGGTGGCATTCCTGGCTTCCAGGTCGTCCTGCTGCTCGCGGCTGCCTTTGTCGCCATGGCCGTGTGGCGGAGAAAAAGGACCTAGCCGCCGGTGTTGTCATACACCAACAGGACAACGGGAGAAGGACAGCAGTCTCTTCCTTTCGCTGTTGCTGAAACGGGATGCTGGCCAGAGAGATGCTTTCTGGCGGCCTCCTATATCTATCGTTTGTCGCGTCGGGCCGTCTTTTGTGTTGTCAGCCGTTTGCAGATGGTGGGCTATGCCCCGAAGCCAAAGCCCGTGACGGTGGGAAGCCCTGCGCTTTTCCAGGCGTTGATCCCCCCGGCCATGTTGTAGATGATGCCCTGGAATCCGTTGTCAATCAATAATTTCGCCCCGAGGTAGCTTCTATTGGCGCTCCGGCAGTATATGATGATATCGTTGCCCTGGAAGATGGAGGTGAATATGTTTAAAAACAGGGGCTGCTCCAGTAGATAGAGGGGAAACAGAATGGGTTTATCGTTCTGATGTGGGGTGTCGATGCGCTCGTTGAAGTACTCGAAGAACGTCCGGTCGTCTATAACGTTTTGGGGTTCTTCCTCGGTGTTGAGCATCTCCCAGGTTTGGCCTACCGTTATGTTGACGATGTCCCCCTGGGCTGAGATGTCACTTTTCTGTTGTTGTCCCTCCACAAGGTGGTAGGGTGTCACGAGCAACAAGAGGGCCACGACGACGGCTGCATATTTATACATGCTAATATAATCTAACGATTGTTTAAATAGTTAACCGCTTTCAGGGCTGGTGGTACCATGTTAGGGCGTACCTGTGAAAAAAGAGTAGGTACATGCGGGATATGTACCGGGAAAACGGTCAGGAAGTGATTGGCGGCGTAATATTGCGCAGGAATGCCGGCTATATGCCAGTCTGAATGCCCGCCTGTTGTACCCGCCTACTGATGGTGTCCACCATCGGGAGGCAGCATGTCTCCATCTATTTTTTGATGGGAGGAGGACTCATATCCATTGGTTCCCCTGCAGAGCGCCGCTTTCCGACGGGATATCTGCACGTTCGTCGTCGGCTGTCGTTCAGTCATGGGCGAGGATATCGTTTTTCTCATCGAACATGTCCAGCATCCACCGTCGATACGCCCCTCCGGCATATACCGAACGCATTCATCGTTGCCCGTTTCCTGCTGCGTGCAGACGGCATTGCCCGATGCGAAGACCAGACAGTCACTCGAACGCTGATGTGACGCCGGGCCTGGTCAGGTACACCAGTATGATGACCGATATAATGGAATGGATGACGGCCGTCAGTATCGTTCCTGCGATAGCTCCGATGAGACCGAGTATGGCGAAAATGATCGCCACCGTCCTGGCCCAGCTCCGCAGCGTCCACAGCCCCCAGGCGACGGCGATGTCGACGAGGCCGACCACGAGCATGAAGACGCCGGCGGCGGTCAGCACCGTGCCGGAGTGGCCGAGGATTGTGTCCCCGATGATTTCCACGTCGACAAGGATTATCGCACCGACAGCCAGGAAACTGAGCGCTTTCAGCGTATACAGCGCGGAGAGTATCTTTACCCCGAGCGGTTTATTGTTACCCATGCTTTTTCCCTCCTGTTCTCTGTGTCCATCTGGATGATGGATGACGTCTAACCCTGCCGGAATATTTAACGCTGTCGATTTCTTCTGCTGGACACGATGGCCGTCGATTCAGCCGTGACGGTTTCATCTCGTCAGCCGAGCGCGACGTCCAGCGTCATCATGATGGCGAAGCCCGCCATGGCGCCCATGGTCGCCAGGTCAGTGTTCCCGGAGCGCTGCGACTCGGGGACCACTTCCTCGACGACGACGAATATCATGGCGCCGGCGGCGAAGGCCAGGGCATATGGCAGCAGCGGCCGGAAGACCAGCACGGCGGCGGCGCCCATGACGGCGAAGAGCGGTTCAACCACGGCGGAGAGCTGGCCGTACCAGAAGCTCCTCGGGCGGGACATGCCGTCGCCTCGCAGTGGCATCGCGACGGCCAGCCCCTCGGGGAAGTTCTGGATGCCGATGCCGAGGGCGAGCGCCGTAGCTCCTGCGAGGCTGGCTGACGGGAGCCCCGCGGCGGCGGCTCCGAAGGCGACGCCGACCGCGAGTCCCTCAGGTATGTTGTGGAGTGTGATGGCGAGCAGCAGCAGGGTGCTTTTCCGCCAGCCTGTCTCTATTCCTTCGGCTTCGCTCCGGCTGTACCCGACGTGGAGGTGAGGGAGCATGCTGTCGATGCCCCGGAGGAAAAGGCCGCCGAGCAGGAACCCGGTCGCTGCAGGCAGCCACACCGGTATCTGCTGCAGGCGGGCTAGCTCGATGGACGGGGCCAGCAGCGACCAGAAGCTCGCGGCGATCATCACGCCGGCGGCGAATCCGAGCATCCCGTCGAGCAGCCGCT